>JBMOOM010000051.1:0-91475 GCA_049323275.1 Pseudomonadota bacterium | reverse complement strand
GACGTATAGAGGGAGATTCAGAACAGATTATCGAACGGCTCCGGCCGCGAGATGGCATAGCCCTGCGCCCGGTCGATGCCCATGGCGCGCACCAGCGCGAGCGTCGCCGCATCCTCGACCTGCTCGGCGACGGTGAGGGCGCCGAGGCGATGGCCCACCGCATTGATCGATTCGACGATGGTGCGGTCGATCGGGTTCTCGGTCATCTGGCGGATGAAGCTGCCGTCGATCTTGACGCCGTCGACGGGAAACTGCCTGAGATAGATGAAGGAGCTCAGGCCGGTGCCGAAATCGTCGAGCAGGACGCCGCAGCCGGCGGCGCGGGCGCGCGACAGGAACTGCTTGGCGACCGCCAGATTGTTGATCACGGCGGTCTCGGTGATCTCGAAACTGATCCGTCCCGCGGGCAGGCCCGAGGCCTCGAGCTCCTCCTGCAGGAACGGCCACAGGAACGGATCGTTGAGCGAATTGGCGGAAAGATTGAGGGCGATCGTCATGTCCGGCATCTCGCGCAGGCGCGCGCCATAGCTGCGGAAGGTGGTGCGAATGACCCAGCGGTCGATGCTGCCCATCAGGTCATAACGCTCCGATGCCGGGATGAAGCTCGGCGGCTCCATGATGGCGCCCCTTTCGTCGAGCATCCGGAGCAGGATCTCGAAATGCCGTCCCGCTCTCTTCGTCGCGCTCAGGTCGATCACCTCTTGCGCGAACAGGCGGAAGCGGTCGCCTTCGATGGCATTGCGGATGCCGGCGGCGACCTGGACCTCGCGGTGATGCCGCTGCGCCGGGCTGCCGGCGCCGTCATAGATCGAGATCTGGTTCCGCCCCGCGAATTTCGCGGTGTAGCAGGCGATGTCGGCCTGGCTCATCAATTCGTCCGTTGCCGGGGCATAGGCCGCGATGCGCGTCAGGCCTATGCTGGCGCCGATCTGATAGGCGCGGTCGTTCCAGGTGAAGCGCAGCTCCGCGAGGTTCTTCAGGAGGCGCTGGGCCAGCCGCTCGCCGTCGCCGACGCCGCAATCATGCAGGAGCAGCGCGAATTCGTCGCCGCCCAGCCGCGCCGCGACGTCGTCGGCACGGCAGGTCCGGCGCAGCAGATTGGCGACGTCGCGCAGCAAGGCGTCGCCCGCCGCATGGCCGGCGTCGTCGTTGACGATCTTGAAGCGGTCGAGATCGATGAAGCACAGGACGTGCTCGCGGTTCTTCGCGGTCGCCTCGCGCGCCGCCCGCAGGCTGCGTTCGAAGGCGGTGCGGTTGGGCAGCCCGGTCAGCCCGTCATGGGTGGCGGAATGCTCGAGCGCCTGCTGCAGGCTGCGCGCCTTGGTCACGTCCTGGAAGACCAGCACGGCGCCGATGACGTCGCCCGACGTGGCGCGCACCGGCGCCGCCGAATCGCGCACGTTGCGCCGCTCGCCGTCGCGGCCGATGAGCACGGCGCCGTCATCGAGATGATAGGGCCGCAGCTGGGCGAGACAGGCCGCCACCGGATCGGTGAAGGGCGCACCGGTGATCTCGTCGACGATGCGGAAAATTTCGCCCAAGGGCCGCCCCACCGCCTCGGCCGCCGTCCAGCCGGTCATCTCCTCGGCGATCGGGTTCATGAAGGTGACGCGCGCTTCGGCATCGGTGGTGATCACCGAGTCGCCGATCGAATGCAGCGTGATGCGCAGCCGCTCCTTTTCCTCGAACAGCGCTTCGGCCAGGACCTTGTGATCGGTGATGTCGAAGTTCATGCCGACGGCGCGCACCGCGACGCCGGCGTCGTCGCGAAGCAGCCGGGCGAAGGAGCGGATATGGCGCCATTCACCTGACCGCTGCCGGCGGATGCGGAAATCCATGCTGAAAAGGGAGGTTTCGTTGACCGCCGCCTCATAGGCCTTGAGCACCCTGGGCACGTCGTCGGGATGGATGAAGCTCAGCCACTGCTCGAGCGTGCCGTCATAGCGTCCCCCGGCAGGTCGTAGAGCTCGTACATGCGCGGGCCCCAGCGGAACAGAGGCTTCGTCATGTCGGCATCGAAGACGCCGCCGCCCGACGCCTCGATGGCGATCTGCAGATGCTGGTTCAGCGCCCGGACGGCGGCCTCGGCGCTTTTCATGTCGGTGATGTCGCGGGCGATGCCGATGATGCCGATGACATTGCCGTGCTCGTCGCGCCGCGGCGCCTTGGTCGACAGGAAGATGCGCGGGGCGCCGTCCACCAGGACGGTTTCCTCGATCGTCTCGGCCCGGCCTTGCGCCATGATCCGGCGGTCATGCGCCATCAGCGTTTCGGCGATCTGCGGGGGATGCATGTCGGCCGGGCTCGCCCCCAGGAGATCCTGGGTGCGGCGTCCGAGCAACCGCTCGAGCGCCTGGTTCGCGACCAGATAGCGGCCGGCGCGGTCCTTGACGAAGATGAGATCCGGCGTGCTCCGCATCACCGCATCGAGCAGCTCCAGCGTCTCGCGCAGCGCCGTCTCGGCCTTCTTGCTCTCGGTGATGTCGCGCGCCACGCCCACGAGGCCGATGACTTGGCCCTGGGCGTCGCGCAGCGGCGCCTTGTTGGTCAGCCAGGTGCGCGGCACCCCGCCGGTCGTGCTGGTCTCCTCGACCGTGAAGGGCCGGCCCGACGCCAGCGCATGCCGGTCGTTGGCGATATAGATCGCGGCGTCCTCGGCCGGGTAGATCTCCGCATCGGTCTTGCCGACGACGTCGGCGATCGCATATCCGGTGACCTGCTCGGCCGCCTTGTTGGTGAGGAGATAGCGGCCGGCAAGATCCTTGGCGAAAACGAGATCGGGCGTGGCGTTGACGATGGCGTCGAGGAGGCCGAGCGCCTCGCGCAACTGCCGCGTGCGCTCGACATGATCGGTGATGTCCCAGGAGGCGCCGGTGGCGCGTTGCGCGGCACCGCTGGCGTCGCGGGTCAGGCGGGTCAGGGAGCGGATGTGCCGGACGGCGCCGCTCTGTTTATGCACCACGCGAAAATCATACTGGGCGGATGTCGCCGTCGAGGCCAGATTGGCGGCGAATTCCTGCTCGATCCGCGGACGGTCCTCCGGATGGATGGCGCCCATCCACGTCTCCACCGTCTGACCTGCTTCTCCGGGCTCCCGGCCGAGCAGCGTGAGCGTCCGGGCGTCGAGCATATGCCTGCCGGCCGCGACATCGGTATCGAAGGTGCCAATATTGCCGGCCTCGAGGGCGATATCGAGCCGTTCGGTCGTGCTGGCGAGGCGGGCCGCCGTCTCCTCGAGGCGTCTGGTCTGCTCCACTTCGCTGGAGACGTCCCAGCTGACGCCGATGACGCGCTGGACCTTGCCGTCCGGACCGTGGATCTGCCGCGTGACCGAGCGGATATGCCGGACGGCGCCCGTCTTCGGATGCACGACACGGAAATCGTAGCGTTGCGAGGCGCTGCCCGACGCCCGGTCGGCGGTGATCTGGTCGAGGAGCCGCGTCCGGTCGTCGGGATGGAGGATGCGTATCCAGGCCTCGCGCGAGCCGTCATATTCGGCGCGGCTCAGGCCGTAGAGCGCCAGGAGCCGGTCGTCGAAGCGGCGTTTGTCGGCCGCCATGTCGAGGTCGAATATGCCGATGCCGCCGGCCTCCAGCGCCAGCTCGAGCCGCTCGGTCGTGGCGGCGAGCTGGGCCAGCGCCTCTTCGAGGCGCCTCGTCCGCTCGACCTCCTCGGTGGCGTCCCGGCACACGCCGACGACGCGCTCCGCCGCGCCGTCGGGCGCGCGGATGAGCCGCGCCACGGCATGAACATGACGGACGGCGCCCGAGGGATGGACGACGCGATATTCATATTGCGTCGCGCTCAGCCGCGAGGCGCGCGTGCTGGCGATCTGCCGCACCACCCTGTCGATATCCTCTGGGTGGACCGCGCGCTCCCACGCCTTCTGCGTACGGTCGAAGGTCTCGCGCTCGAGGCCGTGCAGCGCCATCGTCCGGTCGTCGAAATTGCGCAGGCCGGTGCGGACGTCGACGTCGTAGATGCCGACGCCGCCCGCCGCGAGCGCCACGTCGAGGCGCTCGGTCGCCGCGGCGAGCTGCGCCTCGGTCTGTTTCTGCCGCGTGATGTCGGCGGTGGTGCCGATGATGCGCAGCGCCGAGCCGTCGGCGGCGCGGTGGGTCACCTTGCCGCGCGACAGGATCCAGGCCCATGCGCCGTCGGCGCGCTTGAGCCGGTAGGTTTCGTTGGTTTCGGAAAGGCTGCCGTTCCGCAGGCCAGCGATCGCTCCTTCCATATGCGGGCGATCGTCGGGATGGAGCCGCGCCAGCCATTTCTTCTTGAAGCTCGAGGCCTTGCCGGATCCGAAGCCGAGCACGGATTGCCAATAAGGCGAGATCCAGATTCGGTTATGGGCGACATCGATGTCCCACACGCCCTGCTCGGCGCTGCGCAAGGCCTGGTTCCAGCGCCATTCGTTCTCGGCCAGCGCCAGGTCGCGTTCCCGGCGCGCCTCGATCGCGGTGAGCTGCAGGATGGTGTCGAATTTTCCATGGCCCTTGCCCAGCTTGGAAATACTGGTCAATGCGTGGAAGACCGAGCCGTCGCGGCGCACATAGCGGCGCTCGACGCCATCCTTGCCGCGCGCGGTGGGCTTCAGCTTGCGCTGCTCCTGCGGGTGAGTGATGTCGCCGATCCTGAGCCCGGCGCATTGCCGCGCCGTATAGCCGGTCAAGGCCTGGAAGGCGCGATTGGCATAGAGGAGGCGGCCATCCTTGGCGAGCAACGCCATGCCGACGGCGGCGTGATCGAGAATCCGGAGCAACGACGTCGCATTGCCCGGAAGAATCGGTACTTCGAGCCGTCCCGGCCTCTGCACGGCGTCCCTCTTCATCCCGCGCGATCCTCCACCCGGGTCGGGGCAATCGCAAGAGGCAATCTGAGGGGATGATTAAGGCAATGAGCAATTAATGATTGTGGCGGGGGCGTTTGGCCGGCTCTTGGGCTGTCCGGTCAGTCAGGATTTCGCGCTGCCTTCGCTGAAGCTGGTGAGATCGAGGCGCTGCAGGGCGCTGACCGGCGCGCGGCCCTCGATGCGCTTCAGAAGAAATTCCGCACAGTCATGTCCGGCGCGGATCAGGTCTTCGAAGAACTGCAGGGTCGGCATCTGCACCAGATCGAGAATGTTGGAAGTCTTCTTGTTGGCGATGTCGACATCGCGGCCGATGACGAAGCCCGCATCCTGGAAGCCCAGCATCATGCCGAGCGCCTGCATCTCCGAGCCGCAGATGATGCCGTCGGGGGCGGCGCCTTCGCGCGCCAGCCGGTTGGCGTAGCTGCGCAAGGTGAAGGCCGGCGAATAGAGATCGACGCCTTCGGCCATAAGCGGCTCGAGCCCGGCCTCGAACAGCGCCCGGCGATAGCCCGCCTGCTGATGGCCGCTATAGGTGAACTGCTTCGGCGGCAGCACGATGACGATGCGCCGGCGCCCGCGCGCGATCAGCGCCTGCGCGGCGCGGTAGGCGAAATCGAAATTGTCGGTGTCGATATAGGGATGCGGCGTCGCCAGCTCGGTGCGCCCGAAGGTGATGAACGGGAAGTCGCGCTCGAGCAGCATCTTGACCCGCAGATCCTGCGGCTCGGAATGGGTGAGGATGAGCCCGTCCGCCGCCGCCGTGTCGACGATGTAGCGCACCGGGTCGACCGGATCCTGGTCGATATCCTGCGGCAGCACCTGCAGGTGATATTGCGTGCCGCGCAGGGCGTCGCTGATGCCCATGATCAGGCGCCTGGCGTAATCGCTCATATCGTCGGCCTGGTTGAGCACGAAGGAGATGACGAAGGTGCGGCCGGTCTTGAGGCGCACGCCGGCGCGATGCGGCCGATAGCCGATTTCGTCGGCCACCGCGCGCACCCGGGCCTTGGTCTCATGCGACAGCTCGGGCCCGTCCTTCAGCGCCCGCGATACCGTGGTGACGCCGAGGCCGGTGAGGCCAGCGATGGTGCGCAGCGTCGGCGGCCCCTGGGGAGGGCGGTGCGGCGGCTTGCTGCGGGAGCGGTCCATGAGCTTGTAACGTTTCAGAAAATTGGCGCGATCATATTGAGTCTTCCGACTCCCATGTCAATCATCCAACAAACAAAGGCAGTTTCCATCAACAGGCTTCCGCGCCTGTTGACAAGGAAAATCTGTAACGTTACAGGTTCGGCACGGTTCCGGGAACAACAAGAACACCAGGCCGAGGGAGGAAGACCATTCAATTCATTTGCCAGGGCTGCTGCATCGCGCGAAGCTTCGGGACTTCAGAGTCCCTCATGGAAGCGTTGCCGGGCCAGGGCTTCCAGCTTTGCCGTGATTGACCGGCGCCCGCGCGGGCGCCGGAACGCGTATCGCAACTTAGGGAGGATTTCATGTTGCGTAGATTGCTGCTGACCAGTGTTTTCGCTTCGGGTCTCGCTGTGAGCGCCCACGCCGCCGATCAGGTGGAAGTGCTCCACTGGTGGACTTCGGGTGGCGAGGCCGCCGCCCTCGACGTTTTGAAGAAGGATCTCGAATCCAAGGGCGTCACCTGGCAGGACATGCCGGTCGCCGGCGGCGGCGGCGAGCAGGCGATGACCGCTCTGCGCGCCCGCGTCGCCCAGAAGAATCCGCCGACCGCCGTGCAGGCGCTCGGCTTCGACATCACCGACTGGGCCAAGCAGGGCGTGGTCGGTGACCTGGGCGCGGTGGCCGACAAGGAAGGCTGGGACAAGGTCATTCCCGCGGCGCTGCAGAGCTTCGCCAAATATGACGGCAAGTGGATCGCCGCGCCGGTGAACGTGCACTCGACCAACTGGGTGTGGATCAACAAGAAGGCGCTCGACGCCGCCGGCGGCAAGGCGCCGGAGAGCTGGGACGAGCTCGTGGCGCTGCTCGACAAGTTCAAGGCCGCCGGCATCACGCCGGTCGCCCATGGCGGCCAGCCCTGGCAGGATGCGACGATCTTCGACGGCGTCGTGCTGTCGCTCGGCAACGACTTCTACAAGAAGGCGCTGATCGATCTCGATCCCGAGGCGCTCGGCTCGGCGAAGATGAAGGAAGCCTTCGACCGCATGACGAAATTGCGTTCCTATGTCGACGACAATTTCTCCGGCCGCGACTGGAATCTCGCTTCCGCCATGGTCATCGAAGGCAAGGCCGGCCTGCAATTCATGGGCGACTGGGCCAAGGGCGAGTTCCTGAAGGCCGGCCAGAAGCCGGGCGCCGACTTCGTCTGCATCCGTTTCCCCGGCACGCAAGGCGCGGTCACCTTCAACTCCGACATGTTCATGATGTTCAAGGTCGGCGAGGACAAGCAGAAGGCGCAACTCGAAATGGCCTCGGCCATCGAGAATCCGGCCTTCCAGTCGTCCTTCAACGTGGTCAAGGGCTCGGTCCCGGCGCGCACCGACGTGCCCGACACCGCTTTCGACGATTGCGGCAAGAAGGGCATGAAGGACCTGGCCGAAGCGGCCGGCGCCGGCACCCTGATGGGCTCGATGGCGCATGGATATGCCGCTCCGGCGGCGGTCAAGAACGCGCTGTATGACGTCGTGACCCGGCACTTCAATGGCGAGCTCGACTCCGACGCCGCCGTGAAGGAGCTGGTCGCGGCCATCGCCGCGGCGAAGTAACGAAGCCACAGATGAGCGAGGCCCCGGGGGCGAACACCGGGGCCTTTGCTTTCCTTCTGGAACACGGCCCGAAAAGCGGGCAGACTTTCCACCGTCATCTCAAGGGTAGGGGGTGAAGCCATGGCCCAGGCCGCCGCGGCGCCATCAGCGAGGAACTATCTGCAGGAGCTCCTGCCGCGCATCGTGCTGGCGCCGAGCTTCGCCGCGATATTGCTCTTCGTCTACGGCTTCATCCTGTATACCGGCTATCTCTCGCTCACCGACTCGAAGATGCTGCCGTCCTATGGCTGGGTCGGCCTCGAAAATTATTCCAAGCTCTGGGCGCTGCCGCATTGGTGGCGGGCGCTCAGCAATCTCTTCATCTTCGGCTCGCTCTACATCGTCATCTGCTCGGTCCTGGGGCTCGGCCTCGCCATCCTGCTCGACCAGAAGATCCGCGCCGAAGGTCTGCTGCGCCCGATCTATCTCTATCCGATGGCGCTGTCCTTCATCGTCACCGGCACCGCGTGGAAATGGTTCCTCGATCCCGGCATCGGCCTCGAGCACACGATGCATCAATGGGGCTGGGCGAGCTTCTCCTTCAACTGGATCAAGGACCGCAACATGGCGATCTACACGCTGGTGATCGCGGCGGTCTGGCAGTCCTCGGGCTTCGTCATGGCGATGTTCCTGGCCGGCCTGCGCGGCGTCGACAACGAGATCATCAAGGCGGCGCAGATCGACGGCGCCTCCAATGTCACCATCTATCGCCGCATCATCATCCCGCTGATGCGCCCGGTCTTCCTGTCGGCCTTCGTCGTGCTCGCCCATCTCGCCATCAAGGCCTATGACCTCGTGATCGCGCTCACCGGCGGCGGGCCGGGCCAGGCGACCGAGCTTCCCGCCACCTTCATGTATTCCTACACCTTCACCCGCAATTCGATGGGCATCGGCGCCGCCTCGGCGACCGTCATGCTGGCCATGATCGCCTCCGTCATCGTGCCTTATCTCTATTCCGAGCTGCGCACCGGGAGGCGGTCATGAGCGCGGCCGCTCCCGAAACCGCGGTCCGGACGGCCTCGTTCGCGCGCGTCCTGATCTATGGCGCCCTCATCGTCTTCGCCATCTATTACCTCCTGCCGCTTTATGTGATGCTGGTCAATTCGCTGAAGCCGCTCGACGAGATCCGTCAGGGCGACATGCTGGCCCTGCCGCGGCAATTGACGATCGATCCCTGGCTCAGCGCCTGGTCGACGGCGCAGATCGGCGTCCAGCCCACCGGCCTCAAGCCGTATTTCCTCAATTCGATCCTGATGGTCGTGCCGGCGGTGGCGATCTCGACGATCCTCGGCGCGCTCAACGGCTATGTGCTGACCAAATGGCGCTTTCCCGGCGACAATCTGGTCTTCACGCTGATGCTGCTGTCCTGCTTCATCCCGTTCCAGATCGTGCTCATCCCGATGGCCACCGTCCTCGGCTTCATCGGCATCGGCGGCTCGATCTGGGCGCTCATACTCGTTCACGCCGTCTATGGCATCGGCTTCACCACCTTGTTCTTCCGCAATTACTACGAAGCCTTCCCGACCGAGCTGGTGCGCGCCGCGATGATCGACGGGGCGGGCTTCTTCCAGATCTTCCGCCGCATCCTGCTGCCCAGCTCGGGCCCGATCATCGTCGTCACCGTCATCTGGCAGTTCACCAATATCTGGAACGACTTCCTGTTCGGCGTGTCCTTCTCGGACGTGAATTCGCTGCCGATGACCGTGGCGCTCAACAATCTCGTGAGCTCGTCCACGGGTGTGAAGGAATATAATGTGCATTTCGCCGGCGCCATTCTCGCCGCCTTGCCGACCCTCATCGTCTATATCGTGTCGGGCCGGTATTTCGTGCGTGGTTTGATGGCGGGCGCGGTCAAAGGGTGAAACATGGCCTTTCTTGAAATCAGGAACCTCGAGAAGCGCTTCGGCAATGTCGATGTGCTGAAAGGCATCGATCTCGCCATCGACGAAGGCGGCTTCCTGGTTCTCGTCGGCCCGTCGGGCTGCGGCAAGTCGACCCTTCTCAACACCATTGCCGGCCTCGAGACGATCACCAGTGGCGAGATCCATATCAACGGCCGCAAGGTGAACGACCTGCATCCGTCAGAGCGCGACATCGCCATGGTGTTCCAGTCCTACGCGCTCTATCCCAACATGACGGTGGCGCAGAACATCGCCTTCGGCATGGAGATCCGCGGCGTGCCGAAGCCCGAGCGCGACAGAGCGGTGAGCGAGGTCGCCGAGACCCTTCAGATCAAGCATCTGCTCGACCGCAAGCCGAGCCAGCTCTCGGGCGGCCAGCGCCAGCGCGTCGCCATGGGCCGCGCTCTGGTGCGCCGTCCGCAGGTCTTCCTGTTCGACGAGCCGCTGTCCAATCTCGACGCCAAACTGCGCGTCGACATGCGCACCGAGATCAAGCGCCTGCACCAGGCGATGAAGACCACCATCGTCTATGTGACCCATGACCAGATCGAGGCGATGACGCTCGCCTCGCGCATCGCCGTGCTCAAGGACGGCCTGCTGCAGCAATTCGGCACCCCGGCCGAGATCTACAATCATCCGGCCAACATGTTCGTCGCCGACTTCATGGGCTCGCCGGCGATGAATCTCATTCCCGCCAGCGTCGAGGCGAACGGTCATGGGCTTCGTCTCTCGATGCCGCAGCGCTCCGGCGATCCTCTGACGCTGGCGCTGCCCCAGACCGCGGGCAGGATCGCCCAGCATGCCGGCGGCAATGTCATATTCGGCATCAGGCCGGAAGCGCTCACCGATCCCGACGGCGCCGATCGCAGCTCCGCCGGCGTGGTGATGTCGGAATGCCAGATCGAGGTGGTCGAGCCGGCCGGCTCCGACACTTTCGCCGTCACCCATCTGGGCGGCAAGCAGGTGGTGGCGCGGCTCCGGGCCGATGCGCGGGTGGCGGCCGGCAGCCGCATGAAGCTCGCCTTCAATCTCGACAAGGCGGTGTTCTTCGATCCGGGCACCCAGCTGCGCATCGCTTAGAGCAGCGCGTGATCAGGAAAAGTGAATGCCGGTTTTCCGTCAAGATCGCGCGACACCAAATGAGTGAGGTCTGTCATGTATAGTGAAACCCGTCCCTGGGGCTCCTTCCACGTGCTCGACGAGGGCAAAGGCTTCAAGGTGAAGCGCATCGTCGTGACGCCGGGCGGCCGGCTCTCCTTGCAGAGCCACAAGCATCGCGGCGAGCATTGGACGGTCGTTTCCGGCACCGCCACCGTGACGGTCGACGACAAGGTCATGGCGCTCACCCGCGCGCAGTCGGTCGACATTCCCAAAGGCGCGAAACATCGTCTCGAAAACCTCCATGACGGGCTGGTCGAGGTCATCGAGGTGCAGTTCGGCGATTATCTCGGCGAAGACGACATCGTGCGTTATGACGACATCTACAACCGCGCCTGACCGCATCGGCATCGATCTCGGCGGCACCAAGATCGACGCCATCGTGCTGGCGGGCGATGGCGGTGTCCGCTTCGAGAAGCGTGTCGCGACGCCCAAGGCCTATGATGCGATCCTCGCGGCGATCGCGGGCCTGGTGCGCGAAGCGCAGGCGCATACGGGCGCCGACGCCACGGTCGGCATCGGCGCGCCGGGCTCGGTCGCGCCCAGGACCGGCCTGTGGCGCAACGCCAATATCCTCGACTGCAACGGCAAGCCGATGCCTGCCGACATCGAGCGTCTGCTTGGCCGGCCGGTCAGGCTCGAAAACGACGCCAACTGCTTCGCTTTGTCCGAAGCCTTTGACGGGGCAGGGGCGGGCCATGGCGTGATCGCCTGCTTCACCATCGGCACGGCGCTGGGCGGCGGCCTCGTCATCGACGGCAAGGTGCGTCGCGGGCCCAATAATGAGGCGGCCGAATTCGGCCATACGCCGATGCCCTGGCCCAATGACAGCGAATGGCCGCTCATTCCCTGCTTCTGCGGCAAAGCGGGCTGCGTCGAGCAATATGTGTCGGGCACCGGGCTGGCGCGTGACTATGCCAAGGTCGCGGGCGCGGCGCTGAACGGTCCCGAGATCGTCGCCAAAGCGCGCGCCGGCGATGCGGCCGCCATGGCCGCGATCGACCGTCTCGCCGACCGTCTGGCGCGCCTCGCCGCGGCGATCGTCAATGTCGTCGATCCCGACATCTTCGTCATCGGCGGCGGATTGTCGGGCCTGCCGGAGCTCGTCGAGGAACTGGGCCCGCGGGCCGGGCATTATGCCTTTTCGGGCGCGGCGAGCGTCAAGGTCGCGCGCGCCCGTCATGGCGAAAAGAGCGGCGTGCGCGGCGCCGCGCGTTTATGGTAGGCGTGGAGCGCAGCAAAGGAGGATCGAGCGGTGGAAATCAAACGCGTGGGCATGCAACCCTCCGGCAAGGGGCCGGCCGACTGGTTCACCGGCACCGTCCGCATCGATCCGCTCTTCCAGGCCGCGGCGCCCGCCCGCGTCGCCGGCGCCAGCGTCACTTTCGAGCCGGGGGCGCGCACCAACTGGCACACCCATCCGCTCGGCCAGACCCTGATCGTCACCGCGGGCCTCGGCCGCGCCCAGCGCGAGGGCGGCCCCATCGAGGAGATCCGTCCGGGCGACGTCGTGTGGTTCCCGCCCGGCGAACGCCATTGGCATGGCGCCTCGCCCAACATGTTCATGACCCATATCGCCATCCAGGAAGCGCAGGACGGCAAGACCGTCGACTGGCTCGAGAAGGTCAGCGACGAGCAATATCATGGGTGAAGGTCGCCACGACGGGCCGATCGCCTTCGAGGCGGCGGTGCCGATCATGCGCATCTTCGACGTGGCGAAGGCGCATGAATTCTATCTCGGCTTCCTGGGCTTCGCCGTCGATTGGGAGCATCGCTACGGCGACGACTTCCCGCTCTACACGCAGATCTCGCGCTCAGGGCTCAGGCTGCATCTCTCGGAGCATGCGGGCGATGCGACGCCCGGCGGCAATATGTGCGTCTATATGAAAGGCATCCGCGCCTTCCACCGCGAGCTGGCGGATAAGAGCTACCGCTACATGAAGCCCGGCCTCGAGGATCAGGACGGAAGGCTTGAGGTCGAGGTCATCGATCCCTTCGGCAACCGCATCCGCTTCATGGAGCTGAAGGAAGGATAAGAGTTCGCTGCCGTCACCCCGACTTTCGTCGGAATGACGGATGGCGAGGCGCTTACACCTTCTCCCACTTGCCGCTCTTCTCGGACCGGAAGAACGCGTCGATGATCTTCATGCTCTGGATCGCGTCCTTGACGCCGTAATCGGCCTTTTCCTTCCTGCGGATGACGCGGTTGAAGGCTTCCGCCTGCAGCTGATACTGGTCGCTCACCGGCAATTCGTGCATCTTGCCTTCATTCATCACCATGCCCTGCACGAAAAAGCGGTTCGGCTTGTCGGGCGGCGCATTGAACGGAATCTCGATCTCGATGCGGCCTTTGGTGCCGAGGATCTGCACGCGCTGGAACGGCGCCGTCTGGGTCGCAATGGCGAAGGAGAGCTGTCGTCCTTTGCCGAAATCGGCAAGCCCGCTCATGATGCGGTCGATCTTGAATTTGGGGTCGCGGTCGAAAACGCCGGTCACCCGCTTGGGCTCGGCGTCGAAGATGAAGCGCGCCACGGTGATCGGATAGCAGCCGATGTCGAGCAGTCCGCCCCCGCCGATCCTGGCGTCGTTGCGGACATTCTTCGGATCATCGAGAAAATAGGAGAACAGCACCTGGATGAGGCGCGGCTCGCCGATCTCGCCCTTGGCGATGCGCTTGCGCACCTCCAGCCACTGCGCGGCATGGCGTACCATGAAGGCTTCGGCGACATAGATGCCTTTCGGCGCCGTCTTGAGCTTCTCCGCTTCCCTGGCGGTGATGGCGATCGGCTTCTCGCACAGCACATGCTTGCCGGCCTTGGCGGCGGCGAGCGTCAAGGGCACATGCAGATGATTGGGCAGCGGATTATAGACCGCCTCGATCTCGGGGTCGGCGAGCATTTCCTCGTAAGATCCATAGGCCTTGCCGATGCCGAGCTCCTTCGCCCATTTCCGCGCCGTCTTCCCGTCGCGCGACGAGATCGCCACGATGTCGATTTTCTTGCTCTTCAGCATGCCGGGGATGACTTTCTTGACCCCGATATTGGCGGTCGAGATGATGCCCCATTTGACTGGTTTCATATCCGCGTTCCTTTTTGAGAGACTTTTATGCCGCGATCATAGCGTCGGCATAGGCGCGTGTCATGGCGCGCGGCACTTCGGCATCGTCCGGCCGGCCGGTCAAGGCATAACGCAGCCACAGCCCGTCGATGAGGGCGCCGATGCCGAGCGCCACGTCCTCGGCGCGCGGCCGCCCGATGAGCGGCACGAGATTATAGACGAGATTGCTGTGCAGCCGCCGGTGATAGATGCGCAGGATGCGCTGCAGCTTCTCCGAATCGCGCGCATTGCCGTAAAGCGCCAGCCAGGCGCTGAACACTTCCTCGGCGAATTGCGCATCGCCGTAAGAGGCGTGGATGATCGCATGAATGCGCTCGCGCGGCGTCTTGGCATTGCGCATGCGCTCCACCGCCTCACGCCGCAGCACGTCGAGCATCGCCCGCATGGTGGCGGAGAGCAGGTCGGTCTTGTCATGGAAATAGTGGTGCACGATGCCGGTCGAGACGCCGGCCTTGCGGGCGATGCGCGCCACCGTGGCGCTCGAATATCCGTGCTCGTGGATCGACGCGATCGCCGCATCGATCAGCTGCTGACGCCGGATCGGTTTCATTCCCCTCTTGGGCATTGGTGCCTCTTTATGCCTGGACCGCCTAGCCTATCGTTTTCCTTGGACGCTCGTCCAATAAAAAGCTTGACGATCCCCCCGGAAATGAGAGTAGTCTTTCCGGCAAAGATATCCATAGGGAGGATGATATGAGCACGAAGTTGCGGGCCTTGCTGGGCGTGTTGGCGTTGAGCGCCAGCCTGGGCGTGATGGCCGATGCGGCTGCCGCCGGTGATGCCGATACGTGCAAGAAGGTGCGGTTCTCCGATGTCGGCTGGACCGACATCACCGCCACCACCGCGACCGCCAGCGTCCTCCTCGAGGCGCTGGGTTATGAGCCCGAAGTGCAGCTCCTGTCGGTGCCGGTCACCTACAGCTCGCTCAAGAGCAAGGACATCGATGTCTTCCTCGGCAACTGGATGCCGACCATGGAAAACGACATCAAGCCCTATCGCGAGGATGGCTCGGTCGAAACCCTGGGCGTCAATCTCGAGGGCGCGAAATACACCCTGGCCGTGCCGAAATACACCTATGAGGCCGGTCTCAAGGATTTCGCCGACATCGCCAAGTTCAAGGACAAGCTCGACAACAAGATCTACGGCATCGAGCCCGGCAATGACGGCAACCGGCTCATCCTCGATATGATCTCGGGCGACAAATTCGGGCTCAAGGGCTTCGAGCTCGTCGAAAGCTCCGAGCAGGGCATGCTGGCCCAGGTCGCCAAGTCGGTGCCGAAGAAGGCCGATATGGTCTTCCTCGGCTGGGAGCCGCATCCGATGAACGCCAATTTCGAGATGGCCTATCTGTCGGGCGGCGACGATGTCTTCGGCCCGAATTTCGGCGGCGCCACGGTCGCCACCAATGTGCGCAAGGGTTATGTCGCCGAATGCCCGAATGTCGGCAAGTTCGTCGGCAATCTCAAATTCTCGCTCAAGATGGAAAACGAGATCATGGGCGGCATTCTCAATGACGGCAAGGAAGCCAAGGCCGCCGCGACCGAATGGCTCAAGGCCAATCCCGATGTGATGACGCCGTGGCTCGAAGGCGTCACGACCTTCGACGGGGGCGATGCTGCGGCCGCAGTCAAGGCCAAGCTCGGCGGCTGACCTTTGACAATCTGACAGGGAAGGCGGCCCGTGACGGCGGGCCGCCTTTTTGTTAGGTTCGAAGCATAAACGAGAAAGAAGAACGCATAGGGGAGGGCTGAGGTGGATCCGGTCACGCAACTCATCACCGCCTGGAAGATCCCGATCGGCGCCTGGGGCAAGGCGTTTTTCGGCTTCCTCACGACCAATTTCGAATGGTTCTTCGACGGCATCGCGCGCGGCTTCACCGTGGTGCTCGAGGGTCTGATCGGGCTCGTGCTGATGCTGCCGCCGATCGTCGTCGTGCTTCTCGTCGCCCTGCTGGCCTGGTATCTGCAGCGCTCGGTCAAGCTCGCCATCGCGGTGGTGATCGGCCTCTTGCTCATCATCAATCTCGGTTTCTGGAAGGAAACCATCGAGACCCTGGCGCTGGTCATCGCCGCGGCCGGCGTGTCGATGGCGATCGGCGTGCCGCTCGGCATCGCCGCGGCGCACCGGCCCTGGCTGTTCCGGGTCCTGCGGCCCGTTCTCGACCTCATGCAGACCATGCCGACCTTCGTCTATCTGATCCCGGTGCTGGTGCTGTTCGGTCTGGGCCTCGCCCCCGGCCTCATCGCCACGGTGATCTTCGCCATACCGGCGCCGGTGCGCCTCACCCATCTCGGCATCACCTCGGTGCCGAAGCAGCTCATCGAGGCGGGCGAGGCTTTCGGCGCCACCAAGAGGCAGCTTCTGTGGAAGGTGGAGCTGCCGGCGGCACTGCCGACCATCATGGCCGGCCTCACCCAGTGCATCATGCTGTCGCTTTCGATGGTGGTGATCGCGGCGCTGGTCGGCGCCAACGGTCTCGGCAAGCCGGTGGTGCGCGCCCTGAACTCGGTCAATATCCCGCTCGGCCTCGAGGCCGGCATCGCCATCGTGGTGCTCGCCATCATTCTCGACCGCGTCTGCCGCGTCGGCGAAAGGAAGAAAGCCGCATGACCACCGCCGTCGAATTCAAGAATGTCGACATCGTCTTCGGCGAGCGCGAGGCCGAGGGACTGAAGCTCCTCGACCAGGGCGCCTCGCGCTCGGAGATCCTCGAAAAGACCGGCGCGGTGCTGGGCTGCGCCGGCGCCAATCTCGCCGTCAAGGAGGGCGAGATCAGCGTGCTCATGGGGCTGTCCGGTTCAGGCAAATCCACCTTGCTGCGCGCCGTCAATGGCCTCAACAAGGTGTCGCGCGGCGAGGTCCTGGTGAATGACGACGGCAAGCCCGTCGATGTCGTGACCTGCTCTCCCGAGACCTTGCGGCGGCTGCGCCAGCACCGCGTCGCCATGGTGTTCCAGCAATTCGGCCTGCTGCCCTGGCGCACCGTCGCCGAGAATGTCGGCTTCGGGCTTGAGCTCGCGGGCATGGCGGATGGCGAGCGCGCCGAGCGCGTCGACAAGCAGCTGAAGCTCGTCGGCCTCGACCAATGGTCGAAGAAATACGGTCATGAATTGTCGGGCGGCATGCAGCAGCGCGTCGGCTTGGCGCGCGCTTTCGCCACCGAGGCGCCGATCCTGCTGATGGACGAGCCTTTCTCGGCGCTCGATCCCCTGATCCGCACCAAATTGCAGGACGAGCTTCTGTCGCTGCAGAAGACGCTCAAGAAGACCATCATCTTCGTGAGTCATGATCTCGAAGAGGCGCTGAAGCTCGGCAACCGCATCTCGATCCTGGAAGGCGGCCGCATCGTGCAGACGGGCCGGCCCGAGGACATCGTGCTCCGGCCCGCCAACGACTATGTGCGCGAATTCATCGCCAATGTGAATCCGCTGAGCGTGCTCACCGCCTATAATGTGATGCGCGACGCGCGCGATCTCGAGGACGCGGGCGAGGGCTGGATGTGGCTCGACCGCCGCCGCACCACCCGCTTCAAGATCGGCCCCGACCGCAAGGTCGTGGCGGCCGAGCGCGACAGGCAGCCCGCCACCTGGGTCGCCTGCTCGCAGGCCGAGAAGCCGGTCGACCCGTCGGTGCGCCCGGTCTTCTGGGCGACGCCCGGCACGCCCTTGCGCACCGTGATGCTCGCCATGCACCGCGCCGAGACGGCGCCGGTCGCGCTGTTCGACGAGACCGAGCGTTTCGTCGGCGCCATCGGGGTGCGCGACGTGCTGCAGGCGGTGCTGCGCCGCCAGCCGGACTGATGGCGCGCCGCGACTTCCGCATGCGCCCTTCCGGCTTGCCGGGCGTCGCCGCCGTCGAGGCGCATACGCGCCATGTCTTTCCGCGCCACACGCATGACCAGTTCGGCATCGGCGTCATCCATCAAGGCGCCCAGAAATCGGCGAGCGGCCGCGGTCCGGTGGAGGCGGGTCCGGGCGACGCCATCACCGTCAATCCGGGCGAGGTCCATGACGGCGTCCCGATCGGCGATCTCGGCCGCTCCTGGCGCATGCTCTATTTCGATCCGGACGTGATCGCCGGGGTGGTCGCGGATATGAGCGAAGGCGGGACGAGGCTTTTCGAGTTCCAGGATCCGGTGATCCGCGATGCGCGGATCGCCGATCGCTTCCGCGCTCTCTATGCCGCCATGACGGAGGGCGAGGCGGGAACCGTCGCGCGCGAGGAGATGATCTTCATCCTGCTCGCCGCCCTGCGCCCGCGCCATGCCGGCGCGGCGGCTCCCGGCGCGATCGCCAGGGCGCGCGAGATGATCGAGGCCGATCCATCGCTGCCGGTCACGCTGGATGATCTCGCCCGTGAATGCGGCCTCGGCAAATTCCAGCTGCTGCGCGGCTTCTGCAAGGCGACCGGCCTCACCCCGCATGCCTTTCTGATGCAGCGCCGTATAGGCCTGGCGCGCCGGCTGATCGCCGGGCGCCTGCCGCTCGCCGAGGCGGCGGTGGCCGCCGGTTTCGCCGATCAGAGCCATATGACGCGGCTGTTCGTCAGGACCTACGGGCTAACGCCGCGTTCCTATGCCGATGCGCTGAACTGATCTGCAATTTCGTTCAAGACCGGGAGGGCCCGATCGGCTCTTTTGCGGCGATGTCGCAGAAGCTTCAAGGCTATGTCCTCCTCACCCTCGCGATGGCGACGGTCGGCAGCACGGTGATCGCCAGCAAGATCGCCGGTTCCGGCCTGCCGCCTTTCACCGCCACCGCCTTGCGCCTGGCGCTGGCGTTGCCGCTTTTTCTCGTCCTCATGCGGCTGACCGCCAGCAGCTGGCCGCGGCCGGACCGCCGCGACGGCGTGCTGCTCTTATTGCAGGCGACCGCGGGCAGCGTGCTCTACACTTCGTTGCTGATCCTGGGCCTCAAGCACACCTCGGCCGCCAATGCCGGCGTCATTATCGGCACCTTGCCGGTCGTCTCGGCGGCGATCGCCATTCTCATATTGGGCGAGCGGCCGCGCCCCGCCGTGCTCTGCGCCATCGGGCTCGCGGCGGTGGGCGTCTTCATCATCGCCTTCCAGCCGGGAGCCGATGGCGGCTCGTCGCTTCTCGGCAATGCTTTGATCTTCGCCGCCATTCTCTGCGAGGGCCTGTTCATTCTGCTGAACAAGAAATTGCGTGTGCCGATCGAGCCCCTGGCGCAATCGACGCTGATGACCGGCCTCGGCCTCATCGTCGCGCTGGTCCCGGCGTTCATCGAAGCGCCCTGGACGGCAGCGCTGACCGCGTCATCCCTGTGGGCGATCGTCTATTACGCCATCGTGCCGACGGTCGGCGGCTATCTGCTCTGGTATGCGGGCCTGGCGCGCGTCGCCGGCAGCGAGGCGGCGCTGTTCACCGCCATGGCGCCGGTGGCGGCGGTCGTGCTGGCCTTCGTCGTGCTCGGCGAAACGGTGAGCCTGCATCAGGTGATCGGCATCGGCGCGGTGCTGCTCGCCGTCGTCAGTCTGGCTTTCTCTCGGGCGAAAGCCAGCTGATGATGAGCGCCGCCAGATCGGCGGCGGCCTGATCCTTGCTGACGGCGCCGCGCACCATTTCGACCGACAGGGCGTCGGCGGCGCCCAATATGCCGAAAGCGCGCCGCCTTACCGTCTGCGCGGGGAGAGACGTCAGCGGCGTCAGCGCGTCGCAATAGGCGTCGGCATAGTGCTCGATGAGCTCGCGCTGATAGGCGCCCATTTGCGCGTCGCCCTTCTGCGCCGCGGCAATGGCATGGAATTCCGGCCCGACCGCGATGACGCAATCCATATAGGCCGTGGCGATCACCCGCGCGACATCGGCGAGACGCTTGGGCGTGTGCCGCAGCGCTTCGTCGAGGGCGATGCTCTGGCGCTCATTGATCTCCTTGTAGAGCGCCGTCATCAGGCCGGAGCGCGTTTCGAAATGGCGATAGGCGATGGGCTTGCTCACCCCGGCGCGCTCGGCGAGGGCGCCGAGCGTCAAGGCGTCGGTGCCTTCATCGCGCACGATCGCATGCGCCGTCTCGAGCAGCTGCGCCCTTCGGTCGGCATGGGATAATTTTTGCGCCAAGCTCTCCGTCCTCCTTGACAGTCCAGCCTGCCCGTACATATTTACAATTGGTAACTTACTATTTGTAACATGGAAATCAACCCGGAAAAACAGGTGCTTTCCGGGCAGGAGGACACTCATGCCTAAAATCGCCCGCGAAATACATCTGGTGAAACGCCCCATTGGGCTTCCGGGGCCGGACAGCTTCAAATTGGCCGAACGCCAGCTTCCCGCTCCGGCGCCCGGCCAGCTCCTGGTCCGCAATCTGTGGATCTCGGTCGACCCTTATATGCGCGGCCGCATGACCGAGAAGAAGAGCTTCATCCCGCCTTTCGCGCTCAATGAGGTGATGGAGGGTGCGGCGGTCGGCGTGGTCGAGGAAAGCCGCGATCCGGCCTTCAAGCCGGGCGACACGGTCAGCCATTTCGCCGGCTGGCGCGACCTCGCTCTCATCGATGCGACGGGCGCCGCTTTGGTCGATCCGGCCTTTCCGCTGCAGGCCTATCTGGGCCCGCTCGGTTTCCCGGGGCTTGCCGCCTATGCCGGCCTCCTGCGGTTAGGCGACCCGAAGCCCGGCGAGACCGTCTTCGTCTCCGCTGCGGCGGGCGCCGTCGGCTCGCTCGTCGCCCAGATCGCCCGCATCAAGGGCAATCGCGTGATCGCGTCCGCCGGCTCGCCTGACAAGATCGACTGGCTGCTGAAAGAAGCGGGTGTCGATCAGGTGATCAACTACAAGACCGAGACGGACATCACCGCCGCCTTGGCCAAGGCCGCGCCGAACGGCATCGATGTCTATTTCGACAATGTCGGCGGCGATCATCTGGAAGCGGCGATCGCCAACGCCAACGACTTCGCGCGCTTCGCCTTGTGCGGCATGATCGCCCAATATAATGGCGAGCCGGTCGGTCCCAGCAACATCTATGCCGTCATCGAAAAGAGCCTGAAGCTCCAGGGCTTCATCGCCTCCAACCATCTCGATCTCTGGCCCGACTTCCAGCGCGACATGAAGCAGTGGATCACCGGCGGCCGGATCAAATGGAAAGAGACGGTCGTCGAAGGTCTGGAAAATTCGCCCAGGGCTTTCCTCGACATCTTCGCCGGCGCCAATGCCGGCAAGATGCTGGTCAAGCTCGTCTGAGATCAGGAGCATCGCATCATGACCAAATCCATCCTCATCATCGGCGGCTCGGGCTTCGTCGGCGCCCAGACCGCGCAGGCCTTGCGCAAGCTCTATCCGGAGGCGCCGATCACCATCGGCGGCCGTGACTTGAAAAAAGCCGAAGCCGTCGCTGCGGCGCTTGGGAACGCCGATGCGGTGGCCATCGATCTCGACCGGCGCGATCTGGGCCTCGATCCCGATCGCCGTTTCTCGGCCATCGCCATGTTCGTCAAGGATCACACGCTCAACTCGATGCGTTATGCGCAAGCGACAGGGGCCGCCTATGTCGGCGTTTCGACCGGCGCTTATGAGATGGGGCCGGAAACGGCGCTCTACATGCGTCGCCCCGATGCCTCGGCCATTCTCTTCAACAGCACCTGGCTCGCCGGCGCCGCTCTGCTGCCCGCGCTCCACTTCGCCAAGGACTTCGACCGAGTCGACGGCGTCACGATCTCCGCCGTGCTCGATCCGCGCGACATGGGCGGGCCCGCCGCCTCCGCCGATTTCGACCGCCTGCTGATGGCGGCGCCGCAAAGCATCTATCTCAAGGACGGCAAGTGGACATGGACCACAGAGGAGGACAGGAAACGCGTGGTGCGCATGAGCGACGGCATCGAATTGCCGGCCACCCCCTATACGCCTTTCGACCTCCTGAGCCTGTCGGCGGCGACCACGGCGCGGAATTTGCGCTTCGACCTCGCTCTTGGCCAGCCGGATGGATCATCGCCCGACGTCGTGGCCGAGATCATCATCGAGATCGACGGCGAGAAGAACGGCAAGCCGCACAGAGGCCGCCATGTTCTGTCGCATCCGCAAGGCCAGGCGCCGCTCACCGCGGCCGGCATCGCGGTGGCGCTCGAGCGTCTCGCCGGCCTCGATGGCAAGGACCCGCCGAAGCCCGGGCTCTATTTCCCGGACCAGCTGATCGCGCTCGAGCATTACATAGCGCGGCTGACTCAGTTCGGCATGCGTATCGAGGTGTAGCGCACGGCATCAGGAAAGATATTCGCCGACTGGCAGCAGCGGGGCAGAACAGTCCGTCTCCTCGCGGAACAGCCTGGTGGCAAGGTCGAGAAACTCGTCCTGCGTCATCAGGTCTGCATTTCCCAGATTCGAACGTGACCCGGCACAGTCAAAAATACCCAGCATGCGAGTGCCAGTGAGGCTCTCTTCCAGGCCGATGAACCTGACCACTCGTTGCTTTTCGGCGTCGAGCACGGCGAGCGAGAGGGGATAGCTGATCATTCCAGGCCGGCCGGTCCTGGCCTGCACCACGGTCGGCGGGTCCATGAGCAGCAGGAGAAGATAAGAGCCGCAGGTGAAGATTGCCGTCGGCTGGGCAATGCGCAAATCGGGCATGCTGCCGACCGCCTCGAAAGGCTGACCGTCGCTGCCCAGCCTGTATTGCGGAATCTTGAATGGAGTCTTGGCAGCCATGAGTTTCGATCCGAGACTAGTCCGAAACAGGGATCGAAGCCAGCCTGCTGCAGTTCGAACACGAATGATTTATTTCAGCAGGCCCTTGAGGGCGGCGCGCGAGATGCATTTGCCGTAATTGCGTCCGGGCTGGACCACGCGGGTGAAGCAGCCGCTGCTGCCGCCGAACCTGACCCGGACGCGGCCCTTGATGCGCACCGATCCACCGGAACCGCCTTCATTGAAGCCGAAAGTCGCCTTGGGAACGTCGCCGGTCACAGGATAGCCGATCGCCGCCAGATGCTGGCGCACCCTTTTGCAATAGTCCACCGACTTGACCGAGAAGCGCGTCTCGCCATGGCCGGCGCGGTATTTCATCACCGTGGTGCAGATGTCCTTGTCGGAGAGCCGCCAGGCTTCCGCCAGATATTGCGTGCCATAGGCGATGTTGGTTTCGGGCTTGGCCAGCGCCTCGCGGGTTCCCCTGAAGCCGAGCATGTCGGCGGTGGCAGGCAGGATCTGCATGAGCCCTACTTCGCCGACGGTGCCGAGCGCGCCGGGGTCATAGCCGCTCTCCACCCGCATCACCGCGTCGACGATCTCGAAGGGAATCTGGTTGCGCTGCGCTTCCGCCTTGCCGATGCGCTGATAGAGCGCCTTGCCACTGGACGTTTCCTCGAGCGGCGGACGCGCCGAGGCCATGGTGACTCCAAACCCGAGGAGGGAATTCAGCCCCATGATAATCGCAGCCGCGCGTTGCATCTTGAGGGTCAATTTGTGCCGATTTGCGTGAGGATCTCTAGATTTCATTCTCCCATCCGAGGGGCTCAGAATTATGGCCAAAGGTAATCCTGCGAATCCTGCAGCGTCCGCTATTGGGTTCACACAACTTGTGAGGCGCGCGAAATTGCCTCGCCCCGCGTAGCGGGGAGAGGGAGGGGCCCATTGCGAAGCAATGGGAGGGTGAGGGGCGCCCGGTCTCTTGGCGCAGGAATGATCACCGGATCTGTTGCGAAGGCTGAATTGGTCAGAGGTAACAGGGATGCCCCTCACCCTCCCAACGCTGGCGCGTTGGGCCCCTCCCTCTCCCCGCTGAAGCGGGGCGAGGGGAAGATGCGCCCTCTTGTAGATGTGTGCATACGATAGTGCGGCATCCGGCATGACGAGGTAGGGACGCCCTATGATCCTCCGGGAATGCGGCCACCGCGGACTCACTTGGGACAACCCGGCTTTCGCCGGCCGTGCACATCCGGCTGCTCGGTTGCCGCCTGTATGAAGTCCTCGTCCACGGGACCAACAACTTTGTGGAGCCACTCCCAGTCTTGAGCAGTGGGCCCCCGGATCAGCGTGCTGCCCTGCGGTTTTGAGCGGGAGCCCTTGGCCTTGCCCATGGTGGGTTTTTCACGCGCCATGAAGCAATGATACGTGTCAATCAAAGAATGGCAACTAGTTGGTCGCTGGCTGGCTGATCAATTCTCGTCCATCTTGAGCGCCGCAATGAAGGCCTCCTGCGGGATCTCGACCTTGCCGAACTGGCGCATCTTCTTCTTGCCTTCCTTCTGCTTGTCGAGAAGCTTGCGCTTGCGCGAGATGTCGCCGCCATAGCATTTGGCGGTCACGTCCTTGCGCAAGGCGGAAAGCGTTTCGCGCGCGACGATCTTGCCGCCGATCGCCGCCTGGATCGGGATCTGGAACATGTGCCGCGGGATGAGCTCTTTGAGCTTCTCGCACATCACGCGCCCGCGCTGCTCGGCGCGGCCCCTGTGAACGATCATGGCGAGCGCGTCGACGGGCTCGGCATTGACCAGGATGCCCATGCGGACGAGGTCGCCCTCTTCATAGCCGACCATCTTGTAGTCGAAGCTGGCATAGCCGCGGCTCACCGACTTCAGCCGGTCATAGAAGTCGAACACCACCTCGTTGAGCGGCAGGTCATAAACGACCATGGCGCGCGTGCCGGCATAGGTCAGCTGCTTCTGGCGCCCGCGCCGGTCCTCGCACAATTTCAGGATCGAGCCCAGATATTCGTCGGGCACCAGGATGGTCGCCTCGATCCACGGCTCCTCGATCGATTCGATATGATTGGCGTCGGGCAGGTCGACCGGATTATGCAGCTCGATCTGGCTGCCGTCCTGGAGATTGACCTTGTAGATGACCGACGGCGCCGTGGTGATGACATCGACATTGAATTCGCGCTCGATGCGCTCGCGGATGATCTCGAGATGCAGCAGCCCCAGGAAGCCGCAGCGGAAGCCGAAGCCCAGCGCGGCCGAGGTTTCCATCTCATAGGAGAAGCTCGCATCATTGAGGCGCAATTTGCCCATCGCGTCCCGCAGATCCTCGAATTTCGCCGCATCGACGGGGAAGAAGCCGGCGAAAACGACCGGCTGCGCCGGCTTGAACCCCGGCAAAGGCTCGGCGGTGGGATTTTTCTCGTCCGTCACCGTGTCGCCGACGCGGGTGTCAGCCACTTCCTTGATGGCGGCGGTGAAGAAACCGATCTCGCCGGGACCGAGCTTGTCGACCATTTCGCGTTTGGGTCTCGAAATGCCGACGCGCTCGACCTGATAGGCGCCGCCGGTCGCCATCATCTTGACCTTCTGGCCCTTGCGGATCTCGCCGTCGACGATGCGCAGCAGAACCACCACGCCCAGATAGGGGTCGTACCAGCTGTCGACCAGCAGCGCCTTGAGCGGCTTGTTGCGGTCGCCCTTGGGCGGCGGCAGCCGGTTGACGATGGCCTCCAGCACATCCGGAACGCCGACTCCGGTCTTGGCCGAGATCTCGACCGCGTCCGAGGCGTCGATGCCGATCACGTCCTCGATCTGCTGGCGGATGCGCGCCGGCTCGGCGGCGGGCAGGTCGACCTTGTTGAGGACCGGGATGATCTCGTGATTGTTGTTGATCGCCTGATAGACATTGGCGAGCGTCTGGGCCTCGACGCCCTGGCTCGCATCGACGACCAGGAGCGAGCCCTCGCAGGCGGCGAGCGAGCGCGACACCTCATAGGCGAAGTCGACATGGCCGGGCGTGTCGATCAGGTTCAGCACATATTTCTCGCCCGATTTCGCGGTGTAGTCGAGGCGCACCGTATTGGCCTTGATGGTGATGCCGCGCTCGCGCTCGAGATCCATGGAATCGAGGATCTGGTCGACCATTTCGCGGTCGCTGACGGCGCCGCACAGCTGGATCAGCCGGTCGGCGAGGGTGGACTTGCCGTGGTCGATATGGGCGATGATGGAGAAATTGCGGATATGGCTGAGATCGGTCATTTGGGGCGCTTGATGGCAGGCGCACCCCGCCCCGTCAAGCGTCCGCTAGGCCCTGCCGGGCGCGGTCCCAGCGCACCAGCCGGCCGGCCAGATACCAGCCGGCGACGGCCACCGCCGCCCCGGCATAGCCGTCGATGGCATAATGCCAGGCGAGATGGATCGAGCCGAGGAAGATAATCATCGCATAGGCCAGGGCGAGCCAGCCGAGCCAGCGCCGGCCGGATGCGAAGCCGGCCAGGACGAGCAATATGCAGGTGGCCACATGCATCGAGGGCATCGCGGAGATACCTTTGACCACGCCTTCGCCCGAAACATAGCTCTCCCAGAGAGCGTTCTGGATGTCCAGCGACCATATCGGGCTGACGAGAGAGGCCTGGTTCAGATAGGCCATCAGGTGCTGAAATGGATCCGGCCCGTCCAAAAGACGGCCATAGAAAGCCGGCCCGACGGAGGAGAAGAAGGTGCCCATGACATTGGTGCCGAAGAACCAGGTGAGCATGAAGGCCAAGAGATAACGCTGGCGGAACATACTGTCGCGGGAGGCGGCGCCGACCCATATCCAGGACGAGAACAGGATGGTGAACCACATATTATAGCCGTAGCTCAGGGCTGAGCTGACAGAGTGGTGGCCGAGGAGCGGCTGCAGGATTTGATACGGATGCATGCCGAAATGCAGCAGGCGATCCCATTCCGTAAGGGCAGCATCCCACTGGAACGGATTGAGCGATGGCAGGAAGATCTTGAGCGAGGCGAATGCCGACATGAACAGGCTGATCGCCAGGCAGCTATGAACGAAATTGGCCAGCCGCTGCGGCGCGAGGACGTCGTTCGCGAGCATATGCCCGAGCGCCTTGATCGGGCTGCCATCATAGCCCGAGCGCCAGAGGAGGAAAGTCTCTTGGATGATGCGCCAAAGAATGCTCGCCGCGACGATGACCATGATAGGAAGCGCGATCAGCAGGAAGACCATGCGCATGTCGGAGAGGCGGTCGAGATAGATGGCGGCCGCCAGGGCCGTCAGATCGGTGCCGATAGCCGCCACATAGAGCAGGGTATGCGGCCGCAGCCCCGCGGCGAGGGCGCGGCGGGCTTCCACCAGGTGCTGCGTAATATCGTGGGTGCCGAGCCCGATGGCCGTCGTGTTCATGTCCGTCCCTCAGTCACATGCCTTGGGACAATTTAGATGGTCATTCCTTAAGGAAACGTGGGAAAATTGATGCAGGTTTCCAACGGACGATGCCTGATCAGTCTTCCGTCAGCCCCTGCCTGGCGCGATCCCAGCGCACCAGCCGGCCCGCCACATGCCAGCCGACCAGCGCGACCGCGATGCCGGCATAGCCGTCGATGGCATAGTGCCAGGCGAGATGGATGGAGCCCAGGAATATGAGGACTGCGAAAATGCCGAGGCACCAGCCGAGCCGCCGCTTGCCCGCGGCGAAGGCTACAATGGCGAGAAGCACAGAGCTGCCGACATGCATGGAAGGCATCGCCGAGATGCCGGCGATCATGCTGTTGCCCGAGATATAGCTCTCCCACAGCAGATTCTGGGTATCGAGCGACCACAAGGGCAGCACCTGCGTCGTTTCGCGCAGATAAGTCATGAGCGGCAGATAGGGATCGGGCCCGCCCAGCAGCCGGCCATAGAAGGTCGGGCCAACCGAGGAAAATATCGTGCCGAGCACATTGGTGCCGAGGAACCAGGTGATCATGAAGGCGACGAGAAAGCGCTGCCTGACCTCGCTGTCCTCCTTGGCGGTAGCTTGCCATATCCAGATGGAAAACATGACGAAGTACCAGAGATTGTAGAACAGATTCAGGCCGAAGCTGATCAGCGGATGGCCCAGGAGCGGTTGCAGGATCTGATAGGGATGGACGCCGAAATGGACGGCCTTGTCCCATTCCATGAAGGTCGAATCCCACTGGAAGGGGTTCATCGCCGGAAGGAAGATCTTGAGCGTGTTGAAGGCCGACATGAACACGCTGAGGATGATGAAGACATGCAGTAGATTGGCGAGCCGCTGCGGCGCCAGGGCATCATGCACGAACAGGCGGGCGACCTCCTTGATCGGGCTGCCCTGGTAACCTGTCCACCAGAGCCGGAAGCTCTCGCGGACGACGAACGACATGGCTGCCGCGATGATCACCAGGAAGACCGGCAGCGAGAACAGCAGGACCATGTCCATTTCGAACACACGATCGATATGGACCGCCGCTATGAAGGCCACGAGTAGAGCAGCGATCGCGGTTGCGTAGAGCAGGGCGTGCGGGCGCAGCCCGGCGATGATCGCGCGCCGGGTTTCTTCGAGATGGGCCGCAAGCCGGCCTCTGCCGACGCGAAGGACCGTTGTATTCATGGATACCTTCCGAGGCGGGAATTTTCTCAAATCCCGCTGCTTGAGAGGCCGAACTCTAGGTGGAGACCCCTTAATGAAGGGTTCTGGAAAAATGCGCAGATTTTAGCTGTTCAATAGTTTAGAATTATTCTAAACAAAAATCATGAAAGCATTCTCCGACCTGACCGAACAGGAGATCCTGGCCCTCGCGATCTCGAGCGAAGAGGACGACTCCCGCACTTACCTGGCCTTCGCCCATGCGCTGATGGAGAAATTCCCCGCCTCGGCGAAGGTCTTCGTCGAAATGGCCGAGGAGGAGCAGGCGCACAAAGCGAGCCTCACCGACGCCTACCGCAGGAAATTCGGCGACTTCATCCCGCTGATCCGGCGCGGCGACGTGCGCGGCTTCGTCCAACATACGCCGGTCTGGCTCTCGAAGCAGATGACGCTCGAATGGATGCGCCAGCGCGCCGAGATGCTCGAGCTCGAAAATATGCGCTTCTATACCAAGGCGGCGGAGCAGGCGGCCGACCCGGCGATCAGCAAGCTCCTGCGCGACCTGGCTGCGGCCGAGAAGGACCATACCTCGCTCGCCGACCGGCTCGGACTCAAGCATCTGACCCCCGACGCCCGTCTCGAGGAGGCCGACGCCAAGCAGAAGCTCTTCCTCCTGCAGGTCATCCAGCCGGGCCTCGTGGGCCTGATGGACGGCTCGGTCTCGACCCTGGCGCCGCTCTTCGCCGCCGCCTTCGCCACCCACAATACCTGGGAGACCTTCCTCGTCGGCCTCGCCGCCTCGATCGGCGCCGGCATCTCGATGGGCCTGGCCGAGGCGCTGTCCGATGACGGCAAGCTGTCGGGCCGCGGCCGTCCCCTGATCCGCGGCCTCGCCTCGGGCCTCATGACGATGGTCGGCGGTCTCGGCCATGCCCTGCCCTATCTCATCCCTGATTTCTGGACCGCCACCGTCGTCGCCATGATCGTGGTGTTCTTCGAGCTGTGGGCGATCTCCTGGATCCGCTGGAAATACATGGACACGCCCTTCCTGCGCGCCGCCTTCCAGGTGGCGGTCGGCGGTGCCCTGGTTTTCCTCACCGGCATCTTCATCGGCAGCTCGTGAGTTGGCGGAACGCCCGGACCTCTCTATAGTCGGGCCCACTCGCTGAAGGCTGTTCCAGAACTGTAACACGTGATCACGCAGCTCGCCATCTCCGGTTACCGCTCGCTGCGCGATGTCACGCTGGCGCTCGGCCGGCTGAACATCGTCACCGGCGCCAATGGCAGCGGCAAATCGAGCCTCTATCGGGCCTTGCGCCTCCTGTCCGACGTGGCGCAGGGGCGCGTGGTGGCCTCGCTCGCCGCCGAGGGCGGCCTGTCGTCGACGCTCTGGGCCGGGCCCGAAAAATTCAGCCGCGAGATGCGGACCGGCAGGCATCCGGTGCAGGGCACGCGCCGCTCAGGCCCGATCAGTCTCAAGCTCGGTTTCTCCGCGCAGGACTATGGCTACGCCATCGATCTCGGCCTGCCGCCGCCTTCGCAATCGCGCTTCGCTCTCGATCCCGTCATCAAGACCGAGGCGGTGTGGACCGGCGAGCTTCTCGGCCGCGCCAATGTCATCGCCGAGCGCCATGGGGCGCATTCCCGCCTGCGCGAGAGCAAATCCGGCGCCTGGCGTGACTGCGCCGAGCATCTGTCGCATTTCGACAGCATGATGACCCATCGCGCCGATCCTCTCGACGGCTGGGAGCTGCTCCTGCTGCGCGAGCGCATGCGCCAATGGCGCTTCTACGACAATCTGCGCACCGACCGCGAGGCGCCGGCGCGCCGGCCGCAGGTCGGAACCTTCACGCCGGTCCTTGCCGGCGATGGCGCCGATATCGGCGCCGCGCTGCAGACGATCGTCGAGATCGGCGACCGGGCCGCTCTCGCGGAGGCCGTCGCCGACGCCTTCGATGGCGCGAGCCTCGATGTGAATGACCGTTTCGAGGTCGAGATGACCCAGCACGGACTCCTGCGCCCGCTGAACGTCGCCGAGCTCTCGGAAGGCACGCTCAGATATATCCTGCTGATCGCCGCGCTTCTGTCGCCGCGCCCGCCCGAGCTGATGATCCTCAACGAGCCGGAAGCGAGCCTGCATCCCGATCTCATCGAGCCGCTGGCGCGTCTGGTGACCAAGGCTGCCGAGCGTTGCCAGATCATTCTCGTCTCGCATTCGCCGCAGCTCGTCGCGGCCCTTGACCGGCATCCGGAAGCCTGGCTCGTCCGGCTCGAGAAGGAGCTCGGCGAGACCGTCATTGCAGACCGCACCGCGCCGCTGTGGAAATGGCCGTCGCGATGAAGGATGTTCTTTGCCGTAGTTCGAAACCAGTCCGTCACCCCGGGGCCTATTAAATTGGCGAAGCGCGCGCAGCTCCGCCATGCTCATTCCATTGAATGGATCCCGGCTTTCGCCGCTATCGTATGCACATATCTCACGGGAGGTCTTCCCTGGTTTTTCCCTTCTCCCGCTTGCGGGAGAAGGTGCCCGAAGGGCGGATGAGGGTGTATGGTGCCGCCATGACAACGCGGCAAATTGAGCCCAAGCGGCTGGATCAGGCTCGCCGTCTACGCAGGAGTCAAACGCCGGCCGAGGAGAGGTTGTGGTCAGGCCTGCGTGGTCGACGCCTGCAAGGACATAAGTTCATTCGCCAGCATTCGATCGGCCCGTTCACCGTCGATTTTCTTTGTCGCGAAGCCGGCCTCGTCGTCGAGGTCGATGGCGCCACCCATTCAGAGGATCACGACAGAGATTACGATACGCGCCGCACAGCCTATCTCGGACTGAAGGGATACCGTGTCCTGCGCATCCTCAACGATGATGTATTTCATCGCATCAATGATGTGATGGACATGATCCTCCTGGCGCTCGCGGATGAGCTGCCGCCAGACGGACCAACACCCTCATCCGCCCTGTCGGGCACCTTCTCCCGCAAGCGGGAGAAGGGGAAAATCTGCTTGAGAATTCTGAGATACACTCTATCCGCTTGCTATACGCCGCTTTTTCTGAGGCCTCATCGTTTTCCCCCGACAGTCCTGCACTGAAGCGCGGAGAGATAAATCGCAGGCACCTCGCAAGATGTGTGAATCCGAAAGCGGCGAAAGCCGGGATGACGAATGTATGTGGGCGACGAGGCTAGCTTCTCAGCACGCCGCCGGTCGCCTTGTGGACCTGCGCCACGATCTTCTGCGACAGGGCTTCGATCTCTTCCTCGGTCAGCGTCTTTTCGCGCGGCTGGATCGTCACCTCGATGGCGAGCGAGGCCTTGCCGGCGTCGAGCGTGCCGCCGGCGAAGCGGTCGAACACGACCACATCGGAGACGAGCTGCTTGTCGGCGCCCTTGGCCGCCTTGACGATCTTGTCGGCTTCGATCGTCTCGTCGACGACGAAGGCGAAATCACGCTTGAGCGCCATGAGGTCGGAAGCCTTCAGCGCGGCGCGCGTGCTGCTGCGCGTCTTGGTTCCGGGAATGGCGCTGAGATTGACCTCGAAGGCGACCAGCGGCCCCTTCACGTCCATTTCGGCCAGGATGCGCGGATGGATCTCGCCGAAAGTGGCGAGCTTGTTCTGCGGGCCCATCTGGATCGTGCCGGAACGGCCGGGATGATACCAGGAAGGCGCTTCCGCCACGACCTGCACGCTCTGAACCTGCGCGCCTGCCGCGTCGAGCACCGCCAGCGCATCGGCCTTGGCGGTGAACACGTCGACGGCGCGCTGGCCGCCTTGCCAATTGCGCGGCACGATATCGCCGCGCCGCGTGCCGGCCGCGCGTAGAGTCTCGTCTTCCGGCCTGTCGCCGGCATAGGCCTGGCCCACTTCGAACAGCGCCACGTCCTGGAAGCCGCGCGCCATGTTGCGTCCCGTCGCGGCGATGAGATTGGGCAGCAGCGACGGCCGCATGTCGGAAAGCTCCGACGAGATCGGATTGGCGAGCACCAGGTCGCGGTTGCGATGGCCGTTGTTGAAGAGCTTGGCATGCGCCTCGGGCAGGAACGACCAGGTGACCGCCTCGTTGAGGCCGCGTGTCGCGAGCACGCGCCGCGCCGCGATCATGCGCCGCTGCAGCGGGCTCAGCACCGGCTTGGCGATCGGCGAGAGCCGCGGCATTTCGGCGAAAGGCACATTGTCGAGCCCGTAGATGCGGCAGACTTCCTCGACGAGGTCGGCCTCGCCATGGACATCGGGCCGCCAGGACGGCACGCCGCACAGAAGCCCGTCGGGCTTCTCGGTGACCTCGAAGCCGAGCGCGGTCAGGATTTCCTTCTGCCGGGCCTCCGAGACCTCGACGCCGCCGAGATTGGCGACGCGCCGCCGCCTCAGCAGATAGCTGCGTCTGGCGTCGGGCACATGGCCGGCGACGACGAGTTCGGACGGCTCGCCCCCGCACAGCTCGAGGATCATTTCGGTGCCGAGCTCCGCGCCCGCCTGCGTGAAGGCCGGATCGACGCCGCGCTCGAAGCGGTAGCGCGCATCGGACTGGACGCCGAGCTTGCGCCCGGTCGCGGCGGTGCGCAGCGCATCGAAATAAGCCGATTCGAGGAAGACATTGACGGTCTTGTCCGACACGCCCGATTCCTCGCCGCCCATGATGCCGCCCAGCGCCTCGGGTCGGCGCTCATCGGCGATGACCGTCATATTGGCGTCGAGCCAATAGGTCTTGCCGTCGAGGGCGCGCAGATATTCGCCGCGCTTGGCGAGCCTGGCATGGATCGAGCCCTTGATCTTGTCGGCATCGAACACATGCAGCGGCCTTCCATAGGCGAAGGTGATGTAGTTGGTGATGTCGACCAGCGCCGAGATCGGCCTGAGCCCGATCGCCTTGAGGCGATTCTGCAGCCAGGCGGGCGACGGGCCGTTCTTGACCCCCTTGATGTAGCGCCCGACGAAAAGCGGGCAGGGGCTGACATCGCCGCTGTCGAAGATCAAGGACACGCCGATCGGCGACTTGAACTTGCCGGCGATGGCGGGAACGTTGAGCGGCTTCAGCGTGCCGAGGCCCTTGGCGGCGAGGTCGCGCGCGATGCCGTGGATGCCGAGCGCATCGGGGCGGTTCGGCGTGACCTTGATATAGATCATCGGATCGGCGAGGCCGAGCGCTTCCGCCGCCGGCGAGCCGATCGGCGCCGATTTGTCGAGCTCGATGATGCCGTCATGCTCCTCGGAGAGCATCAGCTCGCGCTCCGAGACCAGCATGCCGTTCGATTCGACGCCGCGGATGACGCCCTTTTCGAGGGTGATCTTGGTGCCCGGAATATAGGCGCCGGGCGGCGCGAAGATCGCCTTCATGCCGGTCTTGGCATTGGGCGCGCCGCATACGACCTGGACCATGCCGGAGCGGGTCAGGACGTCGCAGACGCGCAGGCGGTCGGCATTGGGATGCTGGCGCGCTTCCTTGACATAAGCGACGGTGAAGGGGGCCAGCCCCTTCGACTTGTCCTCGACCGCTTCGACCTCGAGGCCGACGCCGATCAGGCCGTCGACGATCTGGTCGAGCGTGGCTTCGGTCTCGAGATGGTCCTTGAGCCAGGAGAGGGTGAATTTCATCAGGAGAGGCCTCCGGCGAGAGTGGGGACAGCGAGCGAGCGGAAACCGTAATGGCGCAGCCAGCGCAGATCGGCCTCGAAGAAGGCGCGGAGATCCGGAATGCCGTATTTCAGCATGGCGATGCGGTCGAGGCCCATGCCGAAAGCCCAGCCCTGATAGCGCTCGGGATCGAGGCCGCCGGCCTTGATGACGCTCGGATGCACCATGCCGCTGCCGAGGATCTCGAGCCAGGACGAGCCTTCGCCGATCTTCACCTGGCCGCCTTCCCACGAGCAGTTGATGTCGATTTCCATCGACGGCTCGGTGAACGGGAAATGCGAGGCGCGGAAGCGCATCTTGACGTCGTCGATCTCGAAGAACGCCTTGCAGAATTCGGCGAGCGCCCATTTGAGATGGCCGAGATGCGTCTCCTCGTCGATGACGAGGCCTTCGATCTGGTGGAACATCGGCGTGTGGGTCTGGTCCGAATCCGAGCGGAAGGTGCGCCCCGGCGCGATGATGCGGATCGGCGGCTTGCTTTCCTGCATGGAGCGGATCTGCACCGGCGAGGTGTGGGTGCGCAGCAGCATGCGCGACCCGTCGGCCTTGGGCTGCAGATAGAAAGTGTCGTGCTCCTGGCGCGCCGGATGCTCGGGCGGAATGTTGAGCGCGGTGAAATTGTAGAAGTCGTTCTCGATATGCGGGCCTTCGGCGACGGAGAAGCCGAGATCGCCCCAGATCTGCACCACTTCTTCCCATACCTGGCTCACCGGATGGATCGAGCCCTGCGCCTCGGGGCGCGCCGGCAGGGTGACGTCGATCTTCTCGGTCACGAGGCGGGCTTCCAGCGATTTGGCCTGCAGCGCCGCCTTGCGCGCCGAAAGCGCCTCGGTGATCTTGTCCTTCAGCGCATTGAGCTCGGCGCCCGCGGCTTTACGCTCTTCCGGCGCCATCGCGCCCAGCGTCTTCATGCGCTCGGAAATGGCGCCCTTCTTGCCCAGCGCCGAAACGCGCAAGCTTTCGAGCTCGGTCTCGTCCGCGGCGCTGGTGATGCCGTCGATCAGCGATTGTTCGAGGTTTTGCAGACTCATCTTTGGGGTCTTTCAACGAAAAAGGCCGGGCCGTTGACGCTTCATGAAGCGCCAGCGAAAGCCCGGCCCGAACCGATGGATGCTGACGAGGCTCAGAGAGCCGCTTTCGCCTTGTCGACGAGAGCAGCGAAAGCCTGAGGCTCGTGCACGGCGAGATCGGCCAGAACCTTGCGGTCGATCTCGATACCGGCCTTGCCGAGCCCGTTGATAAATCGGCCATAGGTGAGGCCGAGTTCGCGGCTCGCCGCATTGATGCGCTGGATCCACAGAGCGCGGAAATTGCGCTTCTTGGTGCGCCGGTCGCGATATTGATACTGCTGCGCCTTCTCGACCGCCTGCACGGCGACGCGGAAGATGTTCTTGCGGCGGTTGAAATAACCCGACGCGCTCTTGATGACTTTCTTGTGGGCGGCCCGGGCCGTCACACCACGCTTCACACGGGACATGTCTTATCTCCTTCCAGCGTTCTTAGCGGGCATAGGGCATATGGATCTTGACCAGGCGCTCATCGCCCTCGGCCAGAATCATGCTGCCCCGCTGGTTGCGGATCTGCTTGTTGGTGCGCTTGATCATGCCGTGGCGCTTGCCGGCCTGACCGGCCTTGATGCGGCCGGTCGCCGTGACCTTGAATCGCTTCTTGGCCGACGACTTCGTCTTCATTTTGGGCATTTCGCTATCCTTTCGGTGCACAATAAAAGACCGCCCTGGCATGCCCTTTACAGGCCAGGCGGTTTGAACGGGCCGGGTTATGGCGGAAGCCTAAGGAAAATGCAAGCGGGCGCTGACATGACCTAACGGCATGGCTTGCGGAGTCGAACCCGCCGGTCCCACATTCGGGAACTTAATAGAGCGAGGAGGCCTCCATGTCCAAGCTGCGCTTCACCACCGCCCTCATCATCGGCTCCGGGTCAGGCCTGAGCGCCTCCCTGGCGCGGCTCCTCTCGGAGCAGGGGCTGAAGGTCGGCCTCGCCGCCCGCAACCCGCAGAAACCGGCGAGCCTCGCGGCCGAAACCCGGGCCAGGACCTTCCCTTGCGACGCCTCCGACCCCGCGCAGGTCGCGGCCCTGTTCGGCGAGGTCGACAAAGCCAACGGCGAGCCCGACGTCGTCATCTACAACGCCTCCGGCCGTCTGCGCGGCGCCCTGGTCGATCTCGATCCCGAGGACGTGGCGGAAGCCATCGCGGTCACCGCCTATGGCGGTTTCCTGGTCGGCCAGCAGGCCGCCCGGCGCATGCTGAAGCGCGGCTTCGGCGCCATTTTGTTCACCGGCGCCACCGCCAGCGTGAAGGGCTATCCGCTCTCCGCCCCCTTCGCGATGGGCAAATTCGCTCTGCGTGGCTTGGCCCAGAGCATGGCGCGCGAATTGGGGCCGCAGGGCGTCCATGTCGCCCATTTCATCATCGACGGCGCCATCCGCAATCCCGGCCGCAGCGAGCCGCCCGACAAGCCCGACAGCATGCTCGACCCGGATGCCATCGCGCGGTCCTATCTCGATGTCCTGATGCAGCCTCGGAGCGCCTGGAGCTGGGAGCTCGAGCTCAGGCCCTGGGTGGAGAAATTCTGAACCTGTCCGGCCGGATGGCTACAGGCCGTTGAAATGCCAGCTCAGGCCGGCGCGCACCGCGTGGAATTCCAGGTCGGCCTCGCTTTCCCTCTGGCCTTCGGGAATGTCCATCTCGACGTCGATGGTGCCGAGATCGGTATAGCGATATTCGAGGAACCCGCTCAGCGCGTCGCTGAAGGCATATTCAACGCCGGCCCCGATCGTCCAGCCCCATCTGGTCTCCTGGTTGTCGGCATCCGCGTCCGAGAGATTGTTGTCGAGCGAGAGCTCGGCGCCGCCGACCGCGAGGCCGCCCGTCGCATATAAGAGGGCTCGATCAGCCGCGAAGCCGGCGCGCAGCCTCAGCGAGCCCAGCCAGTCGATCTCGCCATCGAGATCGGAAAGGGGGAAGTCGTTGATCGAGACTTCAGTGTCGCCTTTCATGTCGGCGAATTCGATATCGCCCACGACGCCGAGGACCAGGCTGTCCGACTGCCAGTTGTATCCGGCATGAAGTCCGCCGACGAAGCCATTGAGATCCAGGGAGCCGCTGTCCTCTTCGAACGAGAAGGGGGCCGGACCGTTCTCCGAATTCTCGGTCGACGTATCGTTGTTGCCCCAGGCATAACCGCCCTGCAGGCCGATGAAGGGCCCGGTCCAGTCATAGACGCCGGGCTCGACGATGTCGGCGGCCCGCGCGGCATTCATGCTGGCGCTCACCAGAAGAATGCCGGCACCTGTCAAAAGAAGCTTGTTGACCATGAGAAGTCCCCTGAAGACCAACGATTCCCTCGTCCGTACTCTGACGATATGGATCGGCACCGTCAACTGCGGCGGGATGGATCGGGATGTTTCTACCGGCGGTGTAACATAAAAGGCACTGTTTCCAGCCTCATCGCAGTGTCCGAAGCGCCCGGCACATGCGGTGAAGCCAGGGTTCGGACTCCAGATCCAGGAGCGTCCTGAAGCTCGGGCGAAAGGCTTCTTGTCGCCAGGCGAAATGAGCCGAATAGGCCGCTTCGTCCGCCGCCAGAGTCTTGAGATGGGCGGCCAGTTCCGCCGGCTCCGGAAAGTCGGCCGCATTGATGAAGCAGTTTTCGCCCGGCGCGAAATCCGCGATGTTCGGCGCCCCGAGATAGACCGGCACGGAGCCGGCCTGCAGCGGCTCGAAGAACTTCTCGGTGACATAGTCGGGGCTGCGGGCATTCTCGAAAGCGATGGTGAACCGGTAATGCGCGATCGCGGCAAGCTTGGACGGGACGCCGCGATCATCGGGCAGCGTGCGGTTGCGCATGAAGGCGCCATAGGAATCGATCGCCATGTGCCGCGCCAATTCCTGCAAATAGGCTTGGCGTCCGCTGCGATCGAACCGGCTCGACACGAAGGCCGCGGCGAGCGCCGGCTCATGTTTCGCAAGCGGCGCCGTGCGGAAAGCCTCGACCATCACATTCGGATTTACATAGGTCACCGGCGCATCGGAGGTGAGCCGATAGGTCATGGTCAGGTCGAAATGGCGCATGAACCTGATATTGCGCGACCACGGATAATGCTCATCGCATTCCATCGACCAGCCGACCCAGCGTTGTCCGGGCCGCTTCTCGAAAGGGAACCGCCAGTCCCATTCGGACCTGGCGATCATCTGGTCCTGCCGCCAGTCGGGAATGTGAAAGACGACGACATCCGCTTCGGCGAGGCGTGCCCGGTCGGTGGTGATCTCCACATCCGGCGGATATGGCGGCTTGGGCAAGTTTCCGCCCATCGAATCGTGGATCAGGACCAGCATGCTGTAAGCCTAGCGGGCGGCGCGCGGTTGCTCAATCAGGGGCAAGGCGATTAGAATTCCGGCGCATGATGAAGACCGACACGCTCTACCGCCGCATCGGCGGGCTCGATCGCAATGAGATCGATGACGGCTATTTCGTGAGCGATGCCGCGCACGGAAAAGTCCACTTTCTGAACCCCACGGCCGCGGCGGTGTTCGAGCTCTGCGATGGCGCGCATGACGCCGAAGCGATCGCCTCGGCGCTTGCCGCAGCCTTCGGTCTCGCATCTCCTCCCAGAGCGGATGTCGAAGCCTGTCTCGCCTCGCTCCGCGCCGAAAGACTCATCGAGGCCGTGCGTTGACAGCCTATGGCGCCGCAATTACAAGTGGCGACGAGGGTATCAACCCCGAGGCAGAAAAGGGTGTGACATGGCTGTCGTTTCCACCAATGCGATGCCGGATGCGCTGAAGAAAGTGGCCGCACTTGCCGGCGCCAGATATCAAGCGCCGAAAATCCTTTCTTATGCGCTCGACGACGTGAAGCCGATCGACCAGATGGCCTCGACCGGCAACGGCTGAGGGTTCCAGAGCACAGCGGCCGCGCCATGACAAGGCGGGGCGCGCCATGAGCGGCCGGGTGAGCGTCTGCGCCGCCATGATCGTGCGCGACGAGCAGCATTTCCTGCCGGGCTGCCTGGCCTCGCTCGCGGGACGCGTCGATGAGATCGTCATCGTCGACACCGGCTCGCAGGATGCGACTCTCGATATCGCCAGAAGCGCCGCCAATGTCCGCCTGCTGCATCACCGATGGACGGGCGATTTCGCCGCCGCGCGCAACAAGGGCCTCGATGCGGTGCGGACCGGATGGGTGCTCTATATCGATGCCGATGAGCGCCTGAACCTGCCGTCGGGCGGCGCGCTCGGCGATTACATCGATGCCGGCGCGCTCGCCGGCCTTGTGCGTTTCAGGCCGAAAACGGGCTATACGCGCTATCGCGAATGGCGGCTGTTTCGCGCCGATCCGCGCCTGCGCTTCGAAGGCCGGATCCACGAGACGGTCGAACCCGCCATCCGCGCGATCAGCGCCCGCGAAGGACTTCCGATCCAGCAGACGGATGCCGAGATCGATCATCTGGGCTATGACGGCGCGCAGACGCACAAGCACGCGCGCAACCTGGCGCTGCTTGAAGAAGCAGTGCGCGCCGACCCCGACCGCGCCTATCTGTGGCAGCATCTCGCCGAGACGCTGGCGGCAACAGGCCGTGTCGAAGAAGCCGAGACCGCGGCGCATGCGGGGCTCGCCGCCGCCGCCCGCCGGCCTTCCGACAAGCAGCGCGCCGCCGCCAGCCTGATCACGCAGTTCCTGGCGCGCCGGGCGATCGAGGCGGGCAAGGATCCGCTGGCGCTTGTCGAGGACGGCCTGGCGCGCCTGCCTGAGGACCACGCTCTGCTGTTCACCCGCGGGCGTGCGCTCCTTGCCGCTGGCCGGCCGGAGGAAGCGCTCGCCATCGCGGAGCGCCTCGCCGCCATCGATCCCGATGCGCTGACCGCCAGGATGCTCGCTTTCGATCGCCGCATCTTCGAGGAACATGCCTGCGAGCTGGCGGCGGTCGCCGCGCTGCGCCTCGGCCGGCATGCCCAGGCCGCGACCTGGTTCGACAAGGCGGCGCGTTTCGCGCCCGATGATCTCTCCTACCGCCTGCGGGCCAGGGCGCTTGCCGCGAGTGTCGTCCCATGACGGTGAAATTCAATCTCGTCCTGGTCCACAGCGCCGACTGGCAGGCGCTGGCCGACTTCGAGACGATCAAGCGCCATGTCGAGGAGCTGGCGCCCGATATCGAGGTGTTCATCGTCTCGAACGAGCGGCCTTCCTCCTATACGCGCAAGAAGGCGGCGACCCGGCCAAGCCTCGTCTTCTCGCCGATCAGGCTGCTCGCTTTCGCGCCGGCGCGCGGCAAGGTCTATGCCGGACGGCCGATGTCCAAGCTCGTCGAGATGCAGAGGCTCGCCGCCGGCGGCATGAGCGTGCCGCGCTTCACGGAAATCCGGCCCGGCACGACCCTGTCGCCCGAGGACTACGGGACCCATACGATCGTGAAGGCATCCTATGCCTATGCCGCCTGGGGCCAGGGCATCGAACTGCAGCTGACCGAGAATGTGCGCTACCGCCCGCCGGAGGATTATCCGCAGGACCATCCGGGCCGCCGGGCGCCCATGGTGGCGCAGGCCTATATCGATTGCGGCCATGCGATGAGCTGCCGCGTGCTCACGCTCTTCGGCGCGCCGATCTTCAGCTATCTGCGCCGGTCGACGAGGCCTCTGGCGCTCGCCGGTAAGACAGGGCCATTCGCCGTGCCCGATTTCCTGCCGGCGCCGCCCGACATGACGGCTCATGTCACACAGGAGCCCGATATGCTGGCCTTCGCGGCCAAGGCCTATGAGGCCATGCCGGAAGTGGCGCTGCAGGCCTGCGATATCCTGCGTGACAGGGAGGGCGGGCTCCACCTGCTCGAAATCAATCCGGGCGGCGGCACCTGGATGTTCTCCAGTCGGAATGCGCAGGTGTACAAGGACCGGCTCGGCACCGATGACCTGGCGGCCTATTTCGATGCGTTCCGCGTCTCCGCGCGCGTCCTCATCGAGCGCACGCGGGCGGAGGCGGAATAAGCGGAGCGGCTTCAGGCCGCCGGGAGAAGGTCGATCACGAGAATCCGCAGGCCATCGGACCCGGTATTGGCCAGGGTGCAGTCGGTTTGGGGCGGAACGTGGATGGACTCATGCCGTTGCAGCCGTCTGATCGTGTCGGCGATCGTCACGCCCGCCTCGCCGTGCAGGACGAGCCAGTGCGCGGCGCGATCGGGAAGGCCCGGCACGGAAATTCGTTCGCCGGGCAGAAGATCCATATGGCGGATGCCCGGAAGGCCGGAAGAGGCGGCAGTCTGCCGGGTCAGCCGCTCGTGACTCTGTTTCAGTTGCTCGACAAGCGTCTTCACGCCCAGCGAGTCGTCGCGACGGGCGACAAGCACCGCGTCCCCGGTCACCACGACGGCGAGATCGCTGACGCCCGCCAGGGCCACGAGCGGGCCGTCACTCACGACGACATTGTCTCTGGCCGCCGCGAAAGCGGCTTCCCCCTTCACCGCATTGCCGGCCGCATCGCGCCGGGACAGCTCATGGACCGTCGCCCAGGAGCCGACATCCGACCAGTCGAACGAGGCGCTGACCACCGCCGCCCGCGGCGTCTTCTCCATGACGGCATAGTCGAAGGAGAGGCTTGTTGCCCGGTGGAAGGCGGCCGGGTCGAGATGATGGTCCCGTCCGACTATCCGCGCCTTGCTCACCGCCTCCTGAATGGCCGTCAATGTCGTGGGATCGGTCTCAGCATAAGCGGCGACCACCGCCGCCGCGCCGAAAAGGAAATTGCCGGAATTCCATAAATAGCCCTGGCGGACGTAAAGCCCGGCCGTTTCCGCATCGGGCTTTTCCACGAATCGTCGTACCGCCCGGATGCCGGGCGCCATGGGGTTGCCGGCCTCGATATAGCCATAGCCGGTCGCCGGTCGATCGGCAGCGATGCCGAAAGTGACGATATGGCCCGACTGCGCCGCGCCGAGCGCCGTGCGGCAGTCCGCCTGGAAGGCCGCGACGTCGCGGATCACGTGATCGGCGGCAAGCGCCAGGATCGCCGCCTCGTTTCCCCGCCTTTGGGCGATGAACAAGGCCCCGGCCAGTATCGCCGGCCCCGAAGCGCGGGCTTCCGGTTCGAGCATGATATCGGCACTGAGGCCAAGCTCGTCCAGCTGCGCCGCGACGAGCGACCGGTAGCTGTCATGGGTGACGATGACCGGCGCGGTGAACAGCGCGTCGCCCGATACGCGCCGCACGGTTTCCTGGAACGTCGACAGGCCGCCATCGAAGAGCGAAAGAAACTGCTTCGGCCGGCTTTCACGCGAGGCGGGCCACAGCCGCGTGCCGGCGCCGCCGCAGACGATGAGGGGGGTGATCAGGTTCCGCCATCCTTCTATTGCGCCAAGGCCACGGATGAAACAGCTGGGCGAAAGCATGAAGAGGTTTGGCCTGATCGTCAATTGTCGGCCAAGCGAGCTTTCTTGCGGCCCATGGCGATCTCGATTATGTCTCGCCGGATGACATCAGGGGCCAGGCGCGCTCTCATCACCGGCATCACCGGCCAGGATGGATCCTATCTGGCCGAACTTCTGCTCGGGAAGGGCTATGAGGTGCATGGGGTCAAGCGCACCACCTCGCTCGCCAACACGCAGCGGCTGCACCATCTCCATCAGGATCCGCAGGTGTCCCATCCCCGGCTGATCCTTCACCATGGCGATCTCGGCGATACCTCGAATCTGATACGTCTCCTCGGCGAGATCAGGCCCGACGAGGTCTATAATCTCGGCGCCCAGAGCCATGTGGCGGTGAGCTTCGAGATGCCCGAATACACGGCCGATATCGATGCCCTTGGCACGCTGCGCCTGCTCGAGGCGATCCGCATATTGAAGCTGGAGACAAAGACGCGCTTCTATCAGGCCTCGACCTCGGAGCTCTATGGGCTCGTGCGGGAGACGCCGCAAAACGAGGCGACGCCCTTCCACCCGCGCAGCCCCTATGCGGTGGCCAAGCTCTATGCCTATTGGATCACGGTCAATTATCGCGAGGCCTATGGTCTCTTCGCCTGCAACGGCATCCTCTTCAACCATGAGAGCCCGCGCCGCGGCGAGGCCTTCGTCACCCGCAAGATCACCAGGGGAATGACGAGCATCGCGCAGGGGCTCGAAGCCTGCCTCCATCTGGGCAACCTCGATGCGAAGCGCGACTGGGGACACGCCAGGGACTATGTGCGCATGCAATGGCTGATGCTTCAACAGGATGAGCCGGACGACTATGTGATCGCCACGGGTGAGCAATTCTCCGTGCGGGACTTCATTCTCTGGACCGCCGAGGAGCTGGGCGTCGCGCTGCGTTTCGAAGGCTCGGGGCTCGAGGAGCGCGGGATCGTGGACGCCGTCACCTCGAACCTGGCGCCCGCGATCAAGCCGGGCGATGTCGTCATCCGCGTCGATCCGCGCTATTTCCGGCCGGCGGATGTCGAGGACCTGCTCGGCGATCCGTCCAAGGCGCGGGAGAAGCTGGGCTGGCGCGCCGAAATCACGGCACGGGAGACATGCGCCGAAATGGTGGCGGAGGATCTCAAGATCGCCCGGCGCGACGCCTTCCTGAGAGACCATGGCGTGCCGGCGCCAGTGACGGCGAAGACCTGAATGCCCACGAAGCTCTATGTCGCGGGGCATGAAGGCATGGTCGGATCGGCCATCCTGCGCCGGCTGGCTTCGCGCGCGGACATCGTGCTGGTGACGCGCAGTCACGCCGAGCTCGATCTCATCGACCAGGCGGCGGTGCGAAGCTTCATGGAAAGGGAGCGCCCCGACACGGTGATCCTGGCCGCCGCCAGGGTCGGCGGCATATATGCCAATGTCACCTATCCCGCCGAGTTCATCTATCAGAACCTGATGATCCAGAGCAATGTGATCCATCAGGCCTATGCCGCCGGCGTCGGACGTCTGTTGTTCCTCGGCTCGTCATGCGTCTATCCGCGCTCGGCGCCGCAGCCGATGCGCGAAGACGCCCTCCTGACCGGCGAACTCGAAGCCACCAACGAGCCTTATGCCGTCGCCAAGATCGCCGGCATCAAGCTGTGCGAGAGCTACAACCGGCAATATGGCGTCGACTATCGTTCGGTGATGCCGACCAATCTCTTCGGTCCCGGGGACAATTTTCATCCCGAGAATTCCCATGTCCTGCCGGCGCTTCTCTCGCGCTTTCATGAGGCGGCCCGAGCCGGCGCCGCGGAAGTCGTGGTCTGGGGCAGCGGCACGCCGCGGCGTGAATTCCTCTATGTCGATGACATGGCCGAGGCGGCGCTCTTCGTCATGGATCTGCCGCCGGAGATCTACAAGGCGCACACACGGCCCATGCGGTCTCATATCAATATCGGCACCGGCGAGGATATGAGCATCGCCGAGCTGGCGCAGGCGATCGCCCGCGTCACCCGCTTCACCGGCCGCATCGTCTTCGACGCGGCCAAGCCGGACGGCACACCGCGCAAGCTCATGGACACGTCCCGCCTCGCCGCCCTGGGATGGAAGGCGCGCATGCCTTTTGCGGCCGCTTTGCGGGCAACCTATGCGTGGTATCTGGAGAATCCCGATGGCGCGACCGGAAAACCGCGGCGCTAGATCACGATCACTTCCGGTCGGGTCGATCTAAAGTAATGAACGTGATCGGAATCTTGTATTTGGCGCGTGATCGGACGGAAAGCCGGCGTCCACCTTTCCTGATCACGCGCTGAAGCTCACTCCGCCGGCTTCGTCTTCCAGCCGGCGATCCACAGATCGCGCAGCCGGTCGCCCTCATTGCGGAAATGGGTGCCCGTGGCCGTGCAGCTCTGGGTGCGGTCGAGGCGGAAATTGCGGATCGCCTCGCGCAGCTCGCACCAGGCGACGATCATCGCGGCGTCGAGATAGTAGATGAGCGCCAGAGGCCGGATGACGCGCCTTGTGAGCTTGCCCTGCTCGTCGCGATAGCGGAGCTCGAGCTTCTCCTCTTCGCGGATGGCCCGCCGCAACAGCGTGAAGTCGACATTGGCCGGAGTGGGCGCGATCGGCCCCCAGGCATGGAGCGCCCGCGCCGAGGCCAGCTGGCGCAAGGGCGGCGGCACTGCCGCGGCGATCTTCTGCGCCGCTTTCTTCGCCGCCGCCGTCAGTTCCCTGTCGCCGGTGCGCTCGATCAGGGCCAGGCCCAGCACCACCGCCTCGGTCTCCTCGATGGTGAACATCAGGGGCGGCAGGTCGAAGCCCGGCCGTAGGATATAGCCGATGCCGCGCTCGCCATCGATCGGCACCCGCATGGACTGGAGCGCCGTGATGTCGCGATAGATCGAGCGCACCGTGACCTCCAGCCGCTCGGCGATCGCCGCCGCGGTCACCGGCCGTTTCGCCACCCGCAGGATCTGGATGATCTCGAATAGTCTCGATGCCTTCCGCATGATCCGTCATCGCAACCGACACCGCCCCGGCCATTGAGCCTTATAATCCATCGGGCTGATAAGTGGGCAGGTTCGGGCGTCGGCGCGGAACATGATTTCTTAACAGATTACTAAGCGCCCCCGTGCCACGGTGGCCAGCCATGCGCAGCATCCGGTCAATCATCGTCTTCAGCCCCTTATTGTGGGGGATTACCGCCGCCCTGTCTGCCGTCATCGCCTTATGGGGTACGCTAAGTCCGCGCTTTTCTTTCGATTTTTCTGACCTGGCGCCAAGCTGGGCGCTGATCACCTTGTGTCTGATGGTCGCCCTTGTCCTGTCCTGGTGGGAGACGGAGCGGCCGCTGCCTGCGGTCTTCGACCGGCTGCGCACCGCCGTCGTCGGCCTGGTCTATTTGACCGTGACCTTCACCTGCATCCGGCTCATTCACTATTTGACCATGTCGCTCGCATTTCCAATGGCGGACGACCTGCTCGATTCGTGGGACAAGGCCATCGGTTTCGACTGGCCGGCCTATGCGACGTGGCTCGCCCAATACCACGACTGGATGCCTTAGGCGCGGATTCCCTACTACCGGACACCGGGCTTCTGCGCGCTGCTGTTCATCGCCCTGGTCTTCATCGGCAGGACCGAGCGCGCGCGCGAATTCGCGACCCTGCTGGTCGTCGGCGCGTTCATTTCGATCGTCGTCGGCAGCCTGATGCCGGCGGAGGCGGCGATGATGCGCTACGATGACGGCAAGCTGCTGCAGATCTTCGGCGCGAGTGCCGGCGTCTATCATATGGAGACGCTTCAGGCGCTGCGCGGGACCGGCAACATCGTCCTGACCTTCGGCAACCTGCCCGGCCTCATCACCTTCCCGTCCTACCATACGATCACCGGTCTGCTGTTCGCCTATGCCTGCCGCGACAGTCTCTACACGCTGGTGCCGGCCTCGCTCTGGACCGCAGTGATGCTGATCACCACGCCTGTCTATGGCGGCCATTATTTCATCGACATTCTCGCCGGCGGGGCGGTGACGCTGGCGCTGATCGCCTGGGGCGCCAAGGCCGAAACCTACAGGATAGTCTGGCGGCGCCCGGCCGTGCCCGCGCAGTAAGGCGGCATTCGCGCCGTCTCGACGCCTTGCGCCTGATCCGTCATCGCAACTGACACTGCCCTGGCCATTGGCCCGCTTTATAGCCCGCTGCGACAGATTGAGAAACGGCGGACCCGACATGACCTATCCCGAAGCCTTGTGGATCTTCTTCATCCTCCTCGCCGGCATCATCATCGTGCCCGGCATGGACATGATCTATGTCATGGCCAACGCGCTGGCGGGCGGCAGGTGGGCCGGCCTGACCGCCACGTTCGGCATCATGACCGGCGGCGCCTTCCACACCGCCTTCGGCGTCTTCGCCGTCGTCGGCATGAGCCGGCTGGTGCCGCAGCTCTATGCGCCGATGCTGATCGCCGGCGCGCTGTATATGATCTGGATCGGCGTATCGCTGGCGCGCAGCACGATCGTGATGGGCGCGGTCACGGAAAGCTCGGTGAGCTCCTCCGTCAGGATCTTCGCGCAGGCGGTCGTCACCTGCATCCTCAATCCCAAGGCGTGGCTCTTCGTGCTCGCCGTCTATCCGCAATTCATAAGGCCGGCTTTCGGCCCGCTCTGGTCACAGGCGCTGGTCATCGGCGTCATGGTCGCCGCGGTGCAGCTTGCCGTCTATGGCGGTCTGGGCCTCATGGCGGCCGCCGGGCGCAATGCGATGGCGGGCCGGCCGGCCTTCACCATCTGGTCAGGCCGCATCGCCGGGCTGCTTCTGATCGCGGCGGCGCTCTTCACCCTGTGGCGGGGCTGGCGGGGCCTTTGAGCCGGCGCAGCTGCGCGACGAGGCTCAAGGCGCCGATCACATAGGCGCTGGCCAGGAGGATCTTGACGATGCGGGTGGCGAACAGCTCTTCCGAGCCGCTGGGAAGCGGGGAGACGCCGAGGCCGAGCATCAGGAGGAACGTCGCGAAGGCGATGGCATAGACCGGCGCCTTCGGTCCGCCGCGCACGATCCGCCCGCCGAACCACAGGCCCATCGCCAGCACGATGAGGACGAAGAAGACGAGGCTGCCGCCGAGAACGACGAACTGATAGGCGAGCACCGCGATGCCGCCGCCGAGGACATTGCCGAGGATGATCGCCACGGCGATGCGGCCGCTCTGTTCGGGCTCCACGACGCGCAGGAGATTGAGCGCGATCATCAGCACGATGATGTTGTTGATGTCGCCATGCATGATGAAGGCGACGAGGATGGGAAGCAGGATGAGCGTGTCGGACAAGGCGATGCGCGCCGCCACGGCCGGCTCAGGGCTTGGCGGAACGGAAGGCGGCACGGCCCCGGCGCGGATGGGGGGCGACGGAAGGAGCCAATAGACGATCCAGATGGTGACGATCGCGGCGATGCTGCCCTGGATGAGCGCCGTCATGAACAGGAAGGCGAGATCGAAGGAGATCGCATGGATCACCGGGATGCAGCAGAAGGCGATCTGGATCAGCAGCATGACCGCGTTGGGCGCGCCGCGCCGCTGGGCGTAGAAGCTGAGGCAGATCACCAGGCTGACCAGCAGCAGGAGGACCACCGGCGTGAGCGTGGTGAGGGTGGCGATGCCGAGCGCCAGCGATGTCGCGATCAGGATGACGAGGGGAATGGCAATACCCTGCTTGAATCCGGGAGCATTCCGCGATGCGGCCAGCACCTGGATGGCGAGCATCGGGGCAAGGAAGCTGAACTCCCATTTGGCCAGCTCGGCGATGGTGAAGGCGAGCGTGGCGGCAAGGGCGATCCTGAGCGCGTGCCGGCTGGCGGCGCTCTGGATCTCTTGCGCTTGTGCTTTGTCCATCTCAGCCGAGATAGGTGAAATAGGAGACGAGCGTGATCCACAGTCGCCCGATGGCGTCGGTCAGGCCCGATCCACCCGCATAGACGACGATATTGGCCTGCGAGCCGAGCCGGATTCCCTTGGGCTGGCTGTCCGCCTCGAACTGGATGCGCACCGGAAAGCGCTGCGCATCGCGTATCCATCCGGTGGCGTTCTTGATGATCGGCAGGCCGGTCGCCGGGTCGATGTCGCGGCTGTCGACGCCCCAGCCGATGCTCTCGATCTTGCCGGCATAGACGCGGCCCGGGCGGATATCGAGGACGATGTCGGCGGCATCACCGGCCGCGATATGCTCGATGCTGTTCTCGCGGAACTGCGCGTCGATCCAGATCACCTCCGCATCGATGAAGGTCAGGGCGGCCTGGCCGGCGGCGACATATTGGCCGGTCGCCAGCTGCAGATTGGTGACGACGCCGTCGGACGGCGCCCGCACCACCGTGTCGGTGAGATCGCGCCTGGCCTTGCGCAGATTGGCCTGCGCCTGGCGGATCTGCGGATTGTCGGCGCCCTGCGGTCCCAGATTCTGCCGCGCCTCCTCGACATCGGCCTTGGCGCGATCGACATCGGCGATCGCGGCATCGAGGCTCGCGGTGGCCTGGTCGCCGCGCGCTTTGGCGTAGATGCCCTTCTTGACCATCTCGAAGATGCGCGCCGTCTGCTCCTGGATGTTGGTGAGCTTGGCCTCGGCCTCGGCGAGGCGGGCTTCGGCGGAAGCGAGGGCCGCCGTCGAGGCGCCGACCGTCTGGCCGGCGGCGGCCAATTGCGCCTCCGCGGTTTCGACCGCGATTTCGAAGCGCTCATGGTCGATCTCGAACAGGACCTCGCCGGTCCTGGCGATCTGGTTGTCGATGACATTGACGGCGCTGACGCGGCCGGACACGTCGGCGGCGATGCGCACCACATAGGCCTGGACGGTCGCCTGCGCCGTATAGGGGGTGAGGCGGTCGGCGAACAGGCTGTAGACGAAGAGGCCGGCGCAGAGAAGCAATACGATGCCGGTCAGGCGCCGGATCGGGCTTCCGGACGCCGGCGCGCTTTCGGCGCTGGCGGGCTCATCGGGATCTGTGCCGGCGGGCTTCGGTTTGCGGGCCATGGCGAGGGCCCCTAACTGTGCGGCACCGGCTTGGCGATCAGACCGAGATCGGTGCCGGCAGATATCATCAGCTGAACCGCGAGGCCCGCGAGCAGGATTCCGACGACCTTGCCGATGATCATCAGGGCCGCCGGGCCGATGAATTTGATGATCTTGTCGGCGGCCAGGAGGACGACGAAGTTGATCGCCAGGATGATCAGGACCATGATCACCAGCCCCACATTCTCCCTGACCGTATCGGCGGAGGCGGCCAGCGTCACGACCGCGACGATGCCTTGCGGCGTCGCCATCAGCGGCATGGCGAGCGGATAGACCGCTATATCGGTCGAGGGCGGAGCATCGCTCTCCCCTCCCTTCTTCTCTTCGCCCAGCACCATATGCAGCGCGAAGAGCAGAAGGATCAGCCCGCCGGCGATCTTCAGCGCCGGCAGCGTGATGTGGAAGACCTGCAGGAGGAATTCGCCGGCCAGGACGAAGAGCAGGATCACCACGCCGGCGGCGACGACGGTCTTGACGGCGACCTGTCGCCGGAAGGCCGAGTCCGCCTTGGCGGTGAGCGCCGCATAGACGATCGTCGCCTTGATGGGACCGATGGTGATCAGGAGAATGACAAAGATATCGACGAGTCCGAAAGGCATTCCCGCTTCCCCTCAATGATTTGGCGTCAAATTACTTAACGCAAGGAGAGGGGAATAGTTGGACCATAGCCCAACAGGACCGCGGATCTTCAGGTCTCGTTGCCGCGCAGGGGCGCCCGCCGCGGCCTTTCGCGCACTGCGATGACGATGCCGGCCGCGATCACCAGGCCGACGCCCGCCAGGGTCGAATAGCCGGGCAATTGGGCGAAGAACAGATAGCCCCACAGGATCGCCCAAGGCAGCGCGGTATATTCGAAGATGGCGGCGAGATTGGCTTCCGCCAGGCGGTAGCCCTGGCCGAGACAGTAGATGCCGACCGTCGCCGCCGCCCCGCAGCCCAGCATCAGCAGGAGGTCGTGTGGTGTCGGCCAGCTCCAGGCCCTGAGCAGGAAGGCGAGGCTCGGATGGCTCCATTCGGCGAAGGAGCCATTGCCGATGATGGCGCCGGCGAGGCCCGACAGGACGAGGAAGGCGACATTCACATAGAAGGACATGGTCGCCCCCGATTCGGTGGCCCCGATATGCCGGCCATGCAATTGCGCCAGCGCATAGAAAAGGGCCGAAAGCACCGGTAGCAGCACCGCCCATTCGAGCTGGCCGAGCCCGTCCTTCATGACGATGATGACGCCGACGAAGCCTAAGAGCACCGCGAGCCAGCGGATCTTGCCGACCTTCTCGCCGAGCAGCGGTCCGGCAAGGGCGGTGATGAAGAGCGGGGCGGCGAAGGAGATCGCCACCGCCATGGCGAGCGGCAGCGCCGCGATGCCTAGATAATAGGTTGTATAAGCGAGGAACAGCATGACCCCGCGCACGCAATGGGCGCCGAGCCGGTTCGTCCTCAGCCGCTTGAATCCACCCTCCAGCATGACGATGAGGAGGGCGATGGGCAGCGCCAGCAGGGTGCGGATGAAGACGATCTCATGGGCGGGATAGGTCGCCGATATGCCCTTGATGATGAGGTCCTGGAAGGTGAAGGCGAGCACCCCGGCGCACATGAAGGCGACGCCCGTGAGCTGCTTGCGGCGGGCTTCCTTGTCGTCGGTCATGAGGGCAGAGGGCTCCAAAAGAAAGACCGCTCCATCCTGACGATGGAGCGGCCCATGTCCCTCATGGGAATAACAGAGCCCTTACTTGGGCGCCAGCACCATGACGATCTGGCGGCCTTCGAAGCGGGGTTCCGATTCGACCTTGGCGATCTCGACCGTGTCGCCCTTCACCCGGTCGAGCAATTGCCGGCCGAGCTCCTGATGCGCCATTTCGCGGCCGCGGAAGCGCAGCGTGACCTTGACCTTGTCGCCCTCTTCGAAGAAGCGCTTAACCGCCTTCATCTTCACGTCGTAATCGTGGTCGTCGATCATCGGGCGCATCTTGATCTCCTTGATCTCGATGACCTTCTGCTTCTTGCGGGCCTCGTTGGCCTTTTTCTGTTCCTGGTACTTGAACTTGCCGTAATCGAGAATCTTGGCGACCGGCGGCTTCGCATCGGGCGATACCTCGACCAGGTCGAGCCCGGCCTCTTCGGCCATCATCATCGCCTGGCGGGTCGGAATGACACCGCGATTCTCGCCCTGAGCGTCGATCAGGCGGACTTCGCGCGCATCGATACGGTGGTTGATCCTGTGGCCCTCTTCTTTATTCGGCTGGGGCTGAGCCGAGCGGCTGTTGACTGGCCTGCGGGGTGGTATGCTCAAGTGGTCGTCGTCTCCTGAATGGCGCCGGGATATGGCAAGGACCCCGAAGCGCGTTTGCGAACCCTGTATAGACCGTGAAGATGGGCCGCAAGTCAAGGAGAGAGACGCCCGATGCCACAATTCGAAATGCTGGAAACCCGTCCGGCGATCCGCATCGCCGTCGACCGTCGCGAACCCCAGGGGCACAGTTGGAAAAGGCCGGGATTCCTGTGGCTTGGCGGGTTCAAATCCGACATGACGGGCAGCAAGGCCGAGCGCCTGCGGGAACTTTCGGGGGCCGACGACCGGCTCTTCATCCGATTCGACTATTCGGGCCACGGCGCCTCGGAAGGGCGCTTCGAGGACGGCACCTTGTCCCTGTGGCTGGCGGAGGCCCGCCAAGTGCTGCGCCTCGCCGGGAACCGGCCGATGATCCTGATCGGCTCGAGCATGGGCGGCTTCCTGGCCCTGCTCCTCGCGCGTGAAAAGATCGGCAACATCGCCGGTCTCGTCCTGGTGGCGCCCGCCGCCGACATGACCTTCAACATGGAGGCGGAGATCGCGAAGAGTCCCGACGCGCGGGAAGCCCTGGCGCGCGACGGCGTATGGCGGAGGCCCAGCCGTTACGGCGATCCCTATCCGATCACCGCCGGGCTCATCGCGGACGGCCGCAAGCACCGTCTCCTGGAGCAGGGCCTCGATCTCGCCTGCCCGTTACGCATCCTGCATGGCGACCGGGATCCCGACGTGCCCTGGCAGCATGGGCTCAGGACCTTCGAGGCGATCCGCGCGGCCGACGCCCGTTTCACCCTGATCAAGCATGGCGATCATCGCCTGTCGCGCGATGAGGACATCATCGCCATTCACCGCGCCGCCGAGGAACTCGCCCTTCTCTATGAGGGCAAGGTCGGGAGCAGCGCCGTCAATCCTTCGCGATAGGTCGGATAGAGGAGCTGGTAGCCGAGCTCCTCCTTTATGCGCTGGTTGGAGACGCGTTTCGACTCGGCATAGAAGCTTTTCGCCATCGGCGACAGACCGGCATCCGCGAAAGCGATTTCGGGCGGCGCTTCGCGTTTCAGGAGCGCCGCGGCATAGGCGACGACCTCCTGCGGCGGACAGGGCTCGTCGTCGCAGACATTATAGGCGCGCCCCGGACGGGGCCTGGTGATCGAGGCTTCGAGCACGCCGGCGATATCCTCGACATGGATGCGGCTGAAGATCTGGCCCGGCTTCACGATGCGTTTCGCCGTGCCGTCGAGCAGCGACACCAGCTGGTTGCGGCCCGGACCGTAGATGCCGGCGAGACGGAAGATGTGGAGCGGCAGGCCGAGGCCGCGCCATTGCGTTTCGGCGGCCAGCCGGCGATGGCCGCGTTCGGTCGAGGGCTCGAGCGGCGAGGTCTCGTCGACCCAGCCGCCATGGCGGTCGCCATAGACGCCGGTGGTCGAGAGATAGCCGGCCCATTGAAACTGCTTCGCCCGGTGCGCGAGATCGTCGGCATGGCGGTTCAGCACCGGGTCGCCGGGGCCGCCGGGCGGCACTGAGATCAGGAGATGAGTGACGCCGTCGAGCGCGGCCGCCGGAACCGGCGCGCTGCCGTCGAAAGCGAGCGTGCCGTCGCCGCCGGCGCGGCTGGTGCCGGTGACCGTCCAGCCCTGGGCACGCAAGCGCCGCGCCAGCGCCTGGCCGGTGAATCCTAGTCCGAAACAGAAAAGATGGGGCATCAGGCCTTCTGCCATTCGGCGGCGACCGCGTCATCGGTTTCCTGCTGCGCATGTTTGTCACGCAAGCGGGCGAAGTTTTCTTCGTCGAGCAGCCGCGACAGGGCCCACACGGCCATGGCGCGCACCAGCGCGGAGGCATCGCCGAGCAGTCTTTCGGCTTCCGCCGCGAGCTTTGCATCGCCCGAATTGCCGATGGCGATCAGCACATTGCGGATGAAACGGTCGCGGCCGCTGCGTTTGACGGGCGAGGCGGCGAAGAACTGGCGGAAGGCCTGGTCGTCGAGCCGGGCGAGATCGGCGAGCTTGGGAGCGATGAGCTCGCCCCGCGCTTTCAGCTTCGCTTCATGCGCGGCGCCGGCGAATTTGTTCCACGGACAGACCGCCAGGCAGTCGTCGCAGCCATAGATGCGGTTGCCGATCGCTTCGCGGAATTCGCGCGCGATGTGGCCCTTATGTTCGATGGTGAGATAGGAGATGCAGCGGCGCGCGTCGAGCTGATAGGGCGCCGGGAAGGCCTTGGTCGGGCAGATGTCGAGACAGGCATGGCACGAGCCGCAATGATCGCTTTCCGGCGCATCGCGTTCGAGCTGTGCGGCGCTCAGGATCGCACCGAGAAAGAACCACGAGCCCAGTTCACGCGAGACGAGATTGGTGTGCTTGCCTTGCCAGCCGAGGCCCGCCGCTTCCGCCAGGGGCTTCTCCATGAGAGGGGCGGTGTCGACGAAGACCTTCACCTCTTCCCTGGTCTCGCGCGCCAGCCATTGCGCCAGATGCTTGAGCTTGCCCTTGATGACGTCGTGATAATCGCGCCCCAGGGCATAGACGGAGATGACGCCGGTATCCCTGGCGCCGAGCCGTTCGAGAGGGTCGATCTCGGGCGCGTAGCTCATGGCGAGCAGGATGGCCGAGCGCGCCCCGGGCCACAGCACGCGCGGATCGGCGCGCCGCTCGGCCGTCTCCTTCAGCCAGCCCATCTCGCCCTCGCGCCCGAAGGCCAGGAATTCCTGCAGCCGGCCGCCGGCTTGCGGCGTCGAGCCGGGATCGGCGATGCGCAAACCCGCGAAGCCTTCCTCGCGGGCTTTCCGGCGCAGCCTGTCCTCGAGCGGTGTCATGCCGTTATCCTACCCCCTATCCGTCATCCCGGCGAAAAGCCGGGATCCATTGAATAAGCATAACCGGGCGGCGCTGCCCTTTTTGCTCGAGTTTAATGGGCTCCGGCTTTCGCCGGAGTGACGAAGTTTTCAAGGTTACGACGCTTGACCAAGAATCAGAAATCGAGATCCGTATAGGATTTCGACGCCGGCATGCCGCGCACGCTGTCGGCGAGGAGCGGGCGGTAGGAGGGGCGTGATTTGAGCCGCTGGAACCAGGCCTTGGCGGACGGAAAGTCAGCCCACGGAACATCCCCGATATAGTCGATCGCCGAGAGATGCGCCGCGCCCGCGAGGTCGGCGAGCGAGAGATTGTCGCCGGCCAGCCAGTTGCGCCCGTCGGCGAGCTTGCCGACATAATCGAGATGCGCCTTGAGCAAATCGAGACCCTTGCGCACCCTGGTCATTTCAGGCGAGCCGCCGCCGAGCTCACGCGGCATGAAGCGGCGCACCACTTTTTCGGTCAGCACCGGTTCGGAGACCTCGGCATAGAATTTGGTGTCGAACCAACCGACCAGGCGGCGCACTTCGGCACGTGCCCTGGCATTGCCCGGAATGAGCGACGTGCCGCCATTGCGGGTCTCTTCGAGATATTCGCTCAACGCCTCGACGCCGCTCACCGCCGATCCGTCGTCCTCGACCAGCACCGGCAGGGCGCCCGCCGGGTTGAACCGGAACAGATCCTGCGAGGGCGCCCAGGGCTGCTCGTCCACCGCGTCGGCGGGATTGGCATATTCGTTGAGGGCGAGCCGCATGCGGCGGGAATAGGGATCGAGCGTGAAATGATAGAGACGGGGCATCAGCGTCCTTGTAGCTTGTGAAACTCGCGCCAGGGCATCGGGCCGAAACATGTGAAGCGGCTTTCGGAGAATCCGATGCGAAAAACCAAGTGATAGATCAGCTTGTGATCCTGGCGGAATTCCATCTTAAATCGTCGTCATGCAGCGGCGAAATACCGCGCCGCCATTGCCGGGCCGTCATGTCGCATATAGAACCCCGGGGGGCGGGCGGCAAGCGATTCCCCCAAGGACCGGTCTCACTATGCCCATTGAACAAATCCTGATTCTTGCTCTGATCCAGGGCATCACCGAGTTTCTGCCGATCTCCTCGTCCGGGCATCTGCTGCTCGTGCCGCTGATCACCGGATGGCCCGATCAGGGACTGATGACCGACGTCATGGTCCATATGGGCTCGTTTCTGGCCGTCGTCGCCTATTTCTGGCGCGACATCCTCAAGCTCATCGGCGGCGCCATCGATCTTCTGCGCGGCCGCATGACGGTGTGGGGCAAGCTCGCTCTGTTCATCATCGCCGCCACCATCCCGGCGGTGATGCTCGGCCCCATCCTCGACAAGATCGGCTTCATGGACGCGGCGCGCAGCATGCCGCAGCTCGTCGCCTGGAACGCCATCGTCTTCGGCATACTGCTCTATCTGTGCGACCGCTACGGCCTGTGGGTGAAGCGCATGGAGAACATGACGCTCGGCCAGGCGATGATCATCGGCGTCGCGCAGGCCATCGCCATCATCCCCGGCACCAGCCGCTCCGGCATCACCATGACGGCCGGCCGGGCGCTCGGCTTCGAGCGGCCGGAAGCGGCGCGCTTCTCGTTCCTGCTCGGCATTCCGGCGATCGCCGGCGCCGGCGTCCTCAAGCTCGGCACCGCGATCAGCGAAGGCCATTCCATCACCGGCGACCAGTTTCTCACCGCCTTCTTCACCTTCATCGTGGCGCTCGCCACCATCGCGGTGCTGATGAAGCTGGTCAAGGTCACGAGCTTCCTGCCTTTCGCCATCTATCGCGTGGCGCTCGGCGTCATCCTGCTGGCGCTCGTTTATTCCGGCTACAGCTTCGGCACCGTGCATTAACCAGCACGATCAAAAAAATGGCCGTCCTTCAGGACGGCCATTTTTTATTCCGGAAGCTGTCGAGGCGCGATCAGCTCAGATCGGCGATCTCTTTCGGCTTCTCGCCGGTGCCCGAGAACTCGCCCGCCTTGCGGTAGCGATAGAGATAGGCCGGAACGATCGCCTCGATGCCGCGCGGGATTATGCCGAGGCCCTGCAGGGTGCGTCCCTCGCTGACGGCCTCCGCGCTCACCACATTGTCGTGCTTGAGGAGCTCGACCTGGTCGCTGGTGAGGAGCGGCTTGGGCAGCAGGCCCATGATCATGCCCTGGACGCGCGCCACCGGCCACGGCACCGGCACCAGCAGGCGCTTGCGGCCGATCGTCCGGAGGGTGAAATCCAGGAGGTCGCGGAAGGTCTCGACCTCGGGACCGCCGAGCTCGTAGGTCTTACCCGAAGCGATATTGGCGTCGATCAGCTGGGTGATCGCCCTGGCGACGTCGCCGACGAAGACCGGCTGGAATTTCGTGGCGCCCCCGCCGATCAGCGGCAAGGCCGGCGAGAAGCGGGCCATGGCGGCGAATCGGTTGAAGAACTGGTCCTCTGGGCCGAAGACGATCGACGGCCGGATCACGATGGCGCCCGGGAAATTGGCGCGGGCGCGCGCCTCGCCTTCCGCCTTGGATTTGGCGTAGCCGCTGGCCGAATTCGCATCCGCACCGATCGCCGAGATCTGGATGAAGGTCTTCGCCTTGGCCGCCTTGGCCGCCCGCGCGGATGCCTCCGCACCAAAAACATGAATGGCATCAAAGCTTTGCGCTCCGGCGCTGTAAAGCACGCCGGTCAGATTGACGACCGCGTGGGCGCCCTCGCACACCGCCGCGAGCGAGTCGGGATAGCGCACATTGGCCTGCACCGGCATGATCTGGCCCGGCACGCCCAAAGGCTGGACATGGCCGGCGAGATCGGGCCGGCGGCAGGCGACCCGGATGCGGTAACCCCGCTTGGCAAGGGCGCGGACGACATGCCGGCCGAGGAAGCCGGAGCCGCCGATGAGGGTGATCAGTGTTTCGGAAGGAGCAAGCGTCACGCCGTCAAATCCATCATGTTGACAGGATTTGGGCCTTTTACCGGCCGGGCCCCGCCTTTGCAAAGCCCAAATCGCCCGGCACAAGCAGGTCAGTTGACACTGATGCAATGGGTATTTATGAAGCCCCGCAATGCCCAGATGGCGGAATTGGTAGACGCACTAGTTTCAGGTACTAGCGCTGAGAGGCGTGGAGGTTCGAGTCCTCTTCTGGGCACCAATTTGCACTCCCCGAGCTTCGGCCCGGCGAGCCCTCGATCTGACCGAAGCACATGAACAGGGCAGCTGCACCCTCTGGCGGGGCGCCGCGATCGATTGACGGATGGCGATAAAAATCTACAAGGGCGATTTGCCGGCCGGGCTCGATCTCGGCTCGGAAGTCGCGATCGATACCGAAACGCTCGGCCTCAATCCGCTGCGCGACAAGCTTTGCGTGGTGCAATTGTCCTCCGGCGACGGCAATGCCCATCTCGTCCAGCTCGACCGCACCACCTATGAGGCGCCGCGCCTCAAGGCGCTGCTCGAGAATCGCGCTTCGACCAAGATTTTCCATTTCGCGCGTTTCGATGTCGCGACACTCAAACATTATCTGGGCGTGGTCACCGGACCCGTCTACTGCACCAAGATCGCCTCCAAGCTGTCGCGCACCTATACCGACCGGCACGGCCTCAAGGACCTCGTCAAGGAACTGCTCGGCATCGAGCTCAATAAGCAGCAGCAGAGCTCCGACTGGGGCGCGCATGTGCTGAGCGATTCGCAGAAGCAATATGCCGCCCAGGACGTTCTCTATCTGCATGAGTTGAAATCCAGGCTCGACCAGATGCTGGAGCGCGAGGGCCGCAAGGGCCTGGCGCGCGCCTGCTTCGATTTCGTGCCGGTGCGGGCCGAGCTCGATCTCCTCGGCTGGACCGAAGACGATGTCTTCGCACATTGAGGCCTTCCCGCAAGCTTCGCGCCGCCGCCGCCCGGTGCGCGCGCCGGTGAGGGCGCGGCTCGCGCCTTTCATTTCGGGCGCTTTCGGCATCGTCGCCGTCGGCCTCCTCCTCGTCTTCCTCTATCAGACCGGCGCCTTCACGCCGAAGCCGAAGCCCGTCGATGAACCGGTCGTGCCGGCCGATCATGTGACCGTTTCGACCTCCACCATCACCGGCCTCGACAGCCAGCAGCGGCCCTATTCGATCTCGGCCAAGACCGCGATCCAGGACAAGGACGAGCCGAAGCTCATCAAGCTCGACGAGGTCTCGGGCGCCACCAACCGCCAGAACGGCGAGGCCATCACCTTCCAGTCCCGCAAGGGCCTCTATAATTCGGACGTCAAGACGCTCGATCTCGATACCGAGGTGATCATCCAGTCCGGCGACCGCTTCACCGCCCGCATGGACAAGGCCCATGTGGTGGTCGCCGAGAAGCGGCTGACCAGCGACGTGCCGGTCGTGGTCGAGATGTCGAACGGCACGATCAACGCCAATGGCGTGGAAATAACCAATGACGGCAACAATATTCTGTTCTTGAATGGGGTGAAGGCCCATTTCGGAAGCTCGAAATCTCAAGGAGACAGCACCCCATGATCTGCCGCGCCAGCCTTGCCGCTCTTGCCGTGCTTGCCGGGCTTGCTCTGGGTGGGCTCCCGGCTTCGGCCCAGACGGTCGACACCTCGTCCGCCGCCGCGGAATCGCAGACGCCGCGCAATGTCGACATCGAGGCGGACACGATGGAGATCCTCGATCAGCAGAAGAAGGCCATCTTCAAGGGCAATGTGAAGGCCAAGCGCGGCGACGTCACGCTCAATACCGACCTTCTGACCGTGACCTATGAGGAGCAGGTCGATCCCAAGAACAAGGACGAGAAGAAGACCGAGGTCACGCTTCTCGACGCCGAGGGCAGCGTGGTGATCGTCACCGCGAAGCAGACGGTCACCGGCAAGACCGCCCATATGGACGTGAAATCCAACAAGCTCTGGGTGAAGGGCGGCGCCAAGGTGGTGCAGGGCAAGACGGTGATGAACGGCGAGCAGCTGTTCGTCGACCTCAAGACCAACAAGAGCGAGATGACCGGCGGGCGCGTCAAGGGCAGCTTCGTGCCCGGGCAGTGACAATTTCACCCAATATTAATCTAAATGGGCGGTAATCAGGTGACGCAGAAGGGTGAGGCAATGACGGCCGCACGGCCCCGCAAACCGGAGAAGGTGATGGGGCTGGGCCGGCGGACAGCGGAGCAAGGGCCGAGGCCCCGCGCCGAGGACTCGCACCCCGATGACGGTCTGGTCGCCGTGGGGCTCCGCAAGAGCTTCGGTCAGCGTCCGGTCGTCCGAGGGGTCAACCTCTCCGTGAAGCGTGGCGAGGCCGTGGGGCTGCTTGGACCCAATGGCGCCGGCAAGACGACGGTGTTCTACATGATCACCGGTCTCATCGCGTCGGACCAGGGAACGATCAGCCTCGACGGGACGGATATCACCACTTTGCCCATGTATCAGCGGGCGAGGCTTGGAATCGGATATCTGCCCCAGGAAAGCTCGATCTTTCGCGGTCTCACGGTTGAGGACAACATTCGTGCCGTGCTGGAGCTCGCAGAGCCCGACCGTCAGCGGCGCGAAAGTGAGTTGCGTGAGTTGCTCGATGAGTTTTCCGTCTCGCATTTACGACATTCGCCAGCTGTGGCGCTATCTGGCGGCGAGCGTCGCCGGGTGGAGATCGCCCGCGCCCTTGCCACCCACCCGCAATTCATGCTCCTCGACGAGCCTTTCGCCGGAATTGATCCGATTGCGATCGGTGATATACGCCAGCTGGTGCGACAGCTTACCGCTCGGGGAATCGGGGTGCTTATTACGGATCACAACGTCCGTGAAACCCTCGAGCTCATCGACCGCGCGCTCATCATCCATGAGGGCGAGGTCCTGACCGAGGGCACCCCGCAGGAAATCGTCCACAATCCTGACGTGCGCCGCTTCTATCTCGGCGAAGGCTTTAGTTTATAAACCCTGACCTGCCGCACCAATCCGTGATCGCCGGTTTTAGTGCATTTTAAGCGTGGCTGTGCTACGCGCTGCCTCATTGCGGGCGTTCCGGTCCTTCACAATCTCGAGGAGGCGCCCCGTCTAGGCAGGAAGGAGCGCTGGATGGCGCTGACTCCAAGGTTGGAACTCAGGCAGGGCCAGTCCCTGGTCATGACGCCCCAGCTGCAGCAGGCGATCAAGCTTCTGCAGATGTCCAACCTTGAGCTCCAGGCCTATGTCGAAAGCGAGCTCGAGAAGAACCCGTTGCTGGAGCGCGACGAGAAGCGCGAGGCGCCGGCCGTCGCCGAGGCGTCGGAGGAGCGCGATGTCGCGAGCGCCCTGAAGGATGGGGCGAGCGCCAGCGAGAAGCTCGCCACCCTCGATACCGACCTCGACAATGTCTATCAGGGCGAGAGCCGCGCCGATGCGGCGAACCGCAGCGCCATGGCGCAGGGCGATTCGGGCTGGGCCTCGCTCAAATCCTCGCGCGCGGTGTCGCTCGACCAGGACGATCTCGATTTCGGCGCGACGCTGACGCGCGAGACGACGCTCGCCGAGCATCTGACCGAGCAATTGATGCTCGCCATCGCCGACACGGCCGACCGGCTGATCGGCCAGAATCTCGTCGGCATGGTGAACGAAGCGGGCTATCTCACCGCCGACACCGCCCAGGTGGCCGAGATGCTGGGCACCGACATCGCCCATGTCGAGCGTGTCCTCGCCGTGCTGCAGGGCTTCGATCCCGCCGGCGTCTTCGCCCGCGATCTGAAGGAATGCCTCAGGCTGCAGCTCAAGGAGCTCGACCGGCTCGACCCGGCGATGATGGTGCTGGTCGATCATCTCGATCTCGTCGCCAAGCGTGATTTCGCCGCGCTCAAGAGCCTGTGCAAGGTCGACGCCGACGACATCCGCGACATGATCGCCGAACTGCGCCGCCTCAATCCCAAGCCCGGCCATGTCTTCGGCGCCGAGCCGGTGCAGCCGGTGGTGCCCGACGTGTCGGTCAGGCCGGCGCCCGACGGCAGCTGGCTGGTCGAGCTCAACAACGACACGCTGCCGCGCGTGCTGGTCAACAACCGCTACATGGCCCAGGTGTCGCGCGGCGCCATGCGCGACGAGGACAAGACCTATCTCACCGAATGCCATGCCAACGCCACCTGGCTGGTCAGGAGCCTCGACCAGCGCGCCAAGACGATCCTCAAGGTGGCGCGCGAGATCGTGCGCCAGCAGGACGCCTTCCTCGCTTATGGCGTCCAGCATCTGCGCCCGCTCAATCTCAAGACGGTGGCGGAAGCCATCGAGATGCACGAATCGACGGTGAGCCGGGTGACGTCGAACAAATATGTCGTCACACCGCGCGGCATCTTCGAGCTGAAATATTTCTTCACCACCGCGATCAACTCGGCCGCCGGCGGCGAGGCGCATTCGGCCGAATCCGTCCGCCACCGTCTGCGCGAGCTGATCGAGCGCGAAACCGCCGCCAATATCCTGTCCGACGATACGCTGGTCGACATGCTCAAGGCCGAGGGCGTCGACATCGCCCGCCGGACCGTTGCTAAATATCGAGAATCACTTGGAATTCCATCCTCTGTGCAACGCCGCCGGGAGAAGAACGCCTTTGGCTCGTGAGCGCCGGAAGCGGACACGGATTAAGGTTGACTTAACCTCTGCCCGCGACTAGTTTCCGCGCCGTTTTGGAGGGGGCTGGTCCTCTCTGGTGACATAGCGGAAGCCGAAAGCCGGGATTGCGGGCTTTCGGCAGTTGACGTCGGACGCCGCACCGCCCACATTGGATGGGCCAAGTCGATAAGCACTGTCAGGTAAAATGCAGGTCAAGATCACTGGCAAAAATCTGGACATCGGCGCCGCATTGCGGACGCATATCGAGAATCGGATTTTCGATATCGCCGAGAAGTTCTTCAATGGAACCGTCTCGGCCCATGTCACGCTCGAGAAGCAACGCTCGCAGTTCACGGCCGACTGCACGTTGCATCTGGCGACCGGTCTCGTGCTCCAGGCCCATGGCCAGGGCGCCGAGGCCATGCAATCCTATGACAAGGCGGCAAGTCATCTCGAAAAACAGTTGCGGCGCTACAAGCGCCGGCTCAAGGATCACAATGACAGCCGCGTCGAGCCGGTGCGCCGGCGCGCTGCCGCGGACTACATCATAGCGAGCGCGGGGGATCATGATGCCGAGGAGCCTAAGGATCTCAACCCTGTCATCATTGCGGAGAGCTCCGCCGATGTGCCGGAGCTTTCGGTGGGCGAGGCGGTGATGCAGCTCGACATCTCCACCGGCCAGTTCCTGCTGTTCCGCAACGCGCGCGATGGCGGTCTCAACGTCGTCTATCGTCGTCCCGACGGCAATATCGGCTGGATCGATCCTCATCTCGGCGCGGCTTCCTGAAGCCAGCCGCCTCGCCCCGAGCGCAACAAGGAATACCCGGAAATGAACCTAGCCGAGATCATCGATTCGCAATCGATCCTGCCGAGCCTGAAAGTGCAGAACAAGAAGCAGCTTCTGCAGGAGATCGCGCATGCCGCCGGCAAGCTCACCGCCATCGACCATCGGGTGATCTTCGAGACGCTGCTGCAGCGCGAGAAGCTCGGCTCCACCGGTCTCGGCCACGGCATCGCCATTCCGCATGGCAAGATTCCGACGCTGACCCGCGTCTATGGCCTGTTCGCGCGGCTCGCCGCGCCGGTCGAATTCGACGCCGTCGACAATGAGCCGGTCGATCTCGTTTTCCTGCTGCTCGCCCCCGAGCATGCCGGCGCCGATCACCTGAAGGCGCTCGCCCGCATCTCCAGGCTGCTGCGCGACCACGACATCGTGGCGAAGCTGCGCGGCACCGATACCGCCGAGGGCCTCTACGCCATCCTCACCGAGCCCGCCGCGACGCCGCACGCGGCATAGAACAATGCCCTCGCGCTGAGCTGCTTCGCCGAAGGCGAAGCCTCAAACCAAGACGCCCTTCCGATTTCTCGAAAGGGCGTTCCGGCAATCTCTCTTGAATTTGTTCAGTGAACGGTCACCGCCGTCAACTCGTGCTCACGGGCTGCGGCCGAAGCCGCTTCGAAACTGTCGGAGATCGACATCGGCGTGCCGTCGGCGCCATAGAGACAATAAAGCCTGATGTCGCCCGGCACGTTGATCTGCGGCCCCAGCAGCTTGGCGGCGTGGCCGGGCTCGATTTCGCGAATATAGCCAAGCGCGCCATTGCCCAGCACCGCCAGCTCTTCGGTGGCGATTTCGAGCTTCTTTTCGGTTTCGGGTCCGGTCATGGCTCAGACTCCTTTGATCTCGATCTTACGCACGATCTTCTGAGGCTCGGGCCGCTCGAGATCGATGGCGAGCAGGCCATTCTCCAGTTGAGCCCCCTTTACCTCGACACCGTCCGCCAGGACGAAAGCGCGTTGGAACTGGCGGGCGGCAATGCCGCGGTGGAGATAGGCCCGGGAACCGTCGTCGGTCTGACGGCCCCTTATGATGAGTTGGTTTTCCTCGACGGTGATTTCAAGCTCGTCGCGCGAAAATCCGGCGACCGCGAGCGTGATGCGGAATTTTTCCGGCGCGCTGTCGCCGCGCGCGACGCGCTCGATATTATAGGGCGGGTAGCCGTCATTCGCCGACTTGGCCGCCCGGTCGACGATGCGTTCGAAATCATCGAAGCCAAGAAGATAGGGGCTGGAGAACAGCGAGAGACGAGTCATATGGGGCCCTTCGGAAAGCAGCTCTATTGTCCGGCCCTCGATAGGCACCGGATGACGTCAATATGTTGCCGCAGCCGCCAGGTTTCAAGCCTGTGGGCTCCGCACAAAGGCCAGCTTGCAAATGACGCGCGGCTGGCGTCAACTGGACGTTCCGGGGTCGGGTGACCCGGGACGTAGGTCTGAAACGGCGCCAGACGGGGTCAAGTTCCTTTTCCCGGCTCCGTGCCAGGCCTGCCGCAAAGATAAGGATCAACAGGGAGGTTTTCATGATCAGGAAGCTGTTTGCGGCCGTGGCCATGACGGCAATGATGGCGGGCGCAAGCTGGGCGGCGGATGTGAAGCCGGCGGTCGTTTACGATCTCGGCGGACGCAACGACAAGTCCTTCAACGAAAGCGCCTATATGGGCGCCGAGAAGTTCAAGGCCGACACCGGCGTCGCCTTCCAGGATTTCGAGATCCAGAATGACAGCCAGCGCGAGCAGGCTTTGCGCAAATTCGCCGAGCGCGGTTTCTCGCCGGTCGTCGCCATCGGCTTCAGCCATGCCGAAGCGGTGAAGAAGGTCGCCGCCGAATTCCCCGACACGCATTTCGCCATCATCGACATGGTCGTCGAGGCGCCGAACGTCGCTTCGATCGTCTTCAAGGAGCATGAAGGAAGCTATCTCGTCGGCGTCCTGGCGGCGCTCGCCTCGAAGAGCGGCAAGGTCGGCTTCGTCGGCGGCATGGATATTCCGCTGATCCGCCGCTTCGCCTGCGGCTATGTCGGCGGCGTCAAGGCCACTAACAAGGATGCCGAGGTGTTCCAGAACATGACCGGCACCACCGGCGCCGCCTGGACCGATCCGGTCAAGGGCGGTGAGCTCGCCAAGTCGCAGTTCGACCGCGGCGCCGACGTCGTCTATCACGCCGCCGGCGGCACCGGCATCGGCGTGCTGCAGGCGGCGGCGGATGCCGGCAAGCTCGGCATCGGTGTCGATTCGAATCAGAACGGCCTGCATCCGGGCAAGGTGCTGACCTCGATGCTGAAGCGCGTCGACGTCGCCACCTACAATGTCTTCAAGGCCGGCCAGGATGGCACCTTCAAGCCGGGCGTCACGGTTCTCGGCCTCGCCGAAGGCGGCGTCGGCTGGGCGCTCGACGACAACAACAAGGCGCTGATCACGCCCGAGATGAAGGCGGCGGTGGACAAGGCGGAGGCCGACATCAAGGGCGGCACCATCAAGGTCCATGACTACATGGAAGATTCCACCTGCCCCTATTGATCCGGTTTTGATCATGACATCGACCAAGGCGATGGCGGCTCACCCCGCCATCGCGCTTGCCCATATCGACAAGCGCTTCGGGCCGGTCCACGCCAACAAGGACATCTCGCTCAGCGTCGAGAAGGGCACCATTCACGGCATCGTCGGCGAGAACGGCGCCGGCAAATCCACCTTGATGTCGATCCTCTTCGGCTTCTACCAGGCCGATTCCGGCGCCATCCGCATCGACGGCCGGGAAACGCGCATCGAGAGCCCGACCGACGCGATCAAGGCCGGCATCGGCATGGTGCATCAGCATTTCATGCTGGTCGGCAAGTTCTCCGTGCTCGAAAATATCGTGCTCGGCGCCGAAGGCGGCTTCATCCTCAATAACGGCCTTGCCAAGGCGCGCCGCGAATTGCTGCGGCTCGAGCAGGATTACGGCCTCAAGGTCGATCCCGATGCGCTCATCGACGATCTTCCGGTCGGCCTGCAGCAGCGCGTCGAGATCCTGAAAGCGCTTTACCGCGGCGCCGAAGTGCTCATTCTCGACGAGCCGACCGGCGTGCTCACGCCGAGTGAAGCCGAGCATCTGTTCCGCATCCTCAAGCAGCTCAAGAGCCAGGGCAAGACGATCGTCCTCATCACCCACAAGCTCAAGGAGATCATGGCGGTCACCGACCGCGTCTCGGTCATGCGGCGCGGCGAGATGGTGGCGACGCTCGAGACGCGCGATACCTCGCCGGAGCAGCTCGCCGAGCTGATGGTCGGCCGCCGGGTGCTGCTGCGCGTCGTCAAATCCGAGCGGGCGCCGGAGCGCACTGTGCTCGAGGTGAGGAATCTCGTGGTCAAGGACCAGGCCGGCACGGCGAAGGTCGACGGCATCTCCTTCCGCGTGCGCGCCGGCGAGATCGTCGGCATTGCCGGCGTCGCCGGCAACGGCCAGAGCGAGCTCCTGGAGGCGATCGCCGGCATCCGGGCGCCGTTCTCGGGCGAGATCCTGCTCAACGGCAAGCTTCTGCCCGCCGACGCCGCGGCGGCGCGCGCGCAGAAGCTCGCCCATGTGCCGGAGGACCGCCATCGTCTCGGCATCGTCACTTCCTTCGACGCCTGCGAGAATGTCATTCTCGGCTATCACGGCGATGAGCTTTATCAGAAGGGCATCTTCCAGGACCGCCGCGCCATCGTCGCCGACACCGAGAAGAAGATGCAGGACTTCGACGTCCGCCCGCAGGACCCGCATCTGCGCCTCGGGCTCTTTTCCGGCGGCAATCAGCAGAAGATCGTGCTGGCGCGCGAGATCGAGCAGGATCCCGACCTGCTCATCGTCGGCCAGCCGACCCGCGGCGTCGATATCGGGGCCATCGAATTCATCCACAAGCGGCTCATCGCCATGCGCGACCGCGGCAAGGCGGTGCTGCTCGTCTCCGTCGAGCTCGACGAGATCAGGGGACTCGCCGACCGCGTATTGGTGATGTGCGGCGGCAATATCACCGGCGAATGCGCGCCCGAGACATCCGAGAAGCAGATCGGCCTGATGATGGCGGGGGCGGCGGCATGAGCGGGCCGAGCCGCGAGCTGCCGCGCTGGGTCGATATCGGCCTCATTCCGCTCGTCAATCTCGCCGCCGCCTTCCTCGTCACCGGCCTCGTCTTCCTCGCCATCGGCGAATCGCCGCTCGACAGCGTCGTCATCATGCTGAACGGCGCCTTCGGCTATGGCTCGGGGCTCGGCTATACGCTGTTCTACACGACGAACTTCATCTTCACCGGGCTCGCTTTCGCCGTCGCCTTTCATGCCGGCCTGTTCAATATCGGCGCCGAGGGCCAGGCCTATCTGGGCGGCCTCGGTGTGGCGCTGGTCTGCCTGTCGCTCGGCTTCCTGCCGATGGTGATCATCATCCCGCTCGCCATCATCGGCGCCGCTCTGTTCGGCGCCGGCTGGGCCTTCATCCCGGCCTATCTGCAGGCCAGGCGCGGCAGCCATGTGGTGATCACCACCATCATGTTCAATTTCATCGCCTCGGCCTTGATGATCTATCTGCTCGTCAATGTCATGTCGCCGAAGGGCTCGATGAATCCCGAGACGCGCACCTTCGATCCCAATGCGCATCTGCCGCTGATCCACGACGTCTTGGCCGGGCTCGGCATCGAGATCGCGCGCTCGCCGCTCAATCTCTCCTTCGTCTGGGCGTTGATCTGCGCCGGCGCGATGTGGCTGCTGCTGTGGCACACGACGCTCGGCTATCAGCTGCGCGTGCTCGGCGCCAATCCGGCCGCCGCCGCCTATGCCGGCATGAAGCCGCAGCGCCTCATCGTCATCGCCATGCTGATCTCGGGCGCGCTGTCGGGATTCCTGGCCCTCAATGAGATCATGGGCGCGCAGAACCGGCTGCTCCTCGAATTCACCGCCGGCTATGGCTTCGTCGGTATCGCCGTGGCGCTGATGGGGCGCTCGCATCCTTTCGGCATCGTGCTGTCGGCGCTTCTCTTCGGCGCGCTCTATCAGGGCGGCGCCGATCTCTCCTTCGAGAAGCCGACCATCACGCGCGACATGATCGTCGTCATCCAGGGCCTCGTCATTCTCTTCGCCGGCGCGCTCGAGCACATGTTCCGTCCGCATATCGCGCGCCTGTTCACCGGCGCGCGGCTGAAAGCGAAGGAGGCTTAGTGTGATGAACGCAACGGCGAGCGCGCACACTTTCCCAATCCGTCATCCCGGCGCAAGCCGGGATCCACTAAATTCTTGCCAAACGACATGCGCTGACCGCCTCGCGTTTATTCAATGGATCCCGGCTTTCGCCGGGATGACGGAAGTGGGAAGGGTTTCGGATTCAGGATGCCAGCACCATGGAATGGCTTGATCTCTTCGCCCAGATCTCCGGTTCCGCGATCCGCTTCTCGGTGCCTTTGCTCTTCGCCTGTCTGGCCGGGCTCTATTCCGAGCGCGCCGGGGTGTTCGACATCGGGCTCGAGGGCAAGATGCTGGTCGGCGCCTTCACCGCCGGCACCGTCGCGGCGCTGACCGGCTCCGCCTGGCTGGGTTTGCTCGCCGCCATTCTCGCCTCTGTCCTTTTCGCGCTGGTGCACGGCTTCGCCTCGATCACCCATCGCGGAAACCAGATCGTCTCCGGCGTCGCCATCAATTTCATCGCCGCCGGCCTCACCGCGCAATTGGGCGAGACCTGGTTCGATATCGGCGGCCAGACGCCGCAGCTTCCCAATGAGGCGCGCTTCATGGGCGCTGCCTGGCCCTTCGCCGCCGAGCTGCGCGGCGTGCCGGTGATCGGCCAGATCTATTCGCAGATCCTCTCCGGCCAGAACATCCTGGTCTATCTGGCCTTCCTCGCCGTGCCGCTCACCTGGTGGCTGCTCTACCGCACCCGCTTCGGGCTGCGCCTCAGGGCGGTGGGCGAGAATCCGGCCGCCGTCGATACCGCCGGCATCTCGGTGCCGGCCATGCGTTATGCGGCGGTGACCTGCTGCGGCGTGTTATGCGGTTTTGCCGGCGCCTATCTCTCCATCGCCCAGAGCGCCGGCTTCATCGAGCACATGACGGCGGGCAAGGGCTTCATCGCGCTCGCGGCGCTGATCTTCGCCAAATGGCGCCCGGTGCCGGCAATGTGGGCCTGTCTCCTGTTCGGCGTGCTCGAGGCTGTCTCGATCCGTCTCCAGGGCGTGCCGATCGCCGGCATCGGCACCGTGCCGGTGCAGCTGATGCAGGCGGTGCCCTATATCCTGACCGTCATTCTGCTGGCGGGCTTCATCGGCCATGCGGTGGCGCCCAAGGCCGGCGGCGTGCCTTATGTGAAGGAAAAATGACATGCCTGATCGAGCGCTCATCGCCGCGGCGGTCGCGGCGCGGGCCAAGGCCTATGCGCCCTATTCGCGGTTCCTGGTCGGCGCCGCGGTGAAGGACGAGACCGGCGCGGTCCATGCCGGCTGCAATGTCGAGAATGCCGCCTATCCGGAAGGCACCTGCGCCGAGGCCGGCGCCATCGCCGCCATGGCGCTGGCGGGCGGCCGCAGGATCGTCGAGGCGGCGGTCGTCGGCGGCGGCGAGGGGCTGGTGACGCCCTGCGGCGGCTGCCGGCAGAAGCTGCGGGAATTCGGCGCCCCCGGTCTCGCCATCCATGTCTGCGACGAAGCCGGGCGGGTCAAGCGGAGCTTCACGCTCGGCGAATTGCTGCCCGCCTCCTTCGGCCCGGAGAATCTGTCGTCATGATCAGGGCCGTCGACATATTGCGTCAGCGGCTCGGCACGCTGCGTCCCGAGACCGCGATCATATTGGGCTCGAGCCTGGGGCCGGTCGCCGAAGCGGTCGCCTCGCCGATCCGCATTCCCTATCGCGACCTGCCGGGTTTTCCGGTGCCGGGCATCTCCGGCCATTCGGGCGAGGTGTCCGCCGGCCATCTCGGGGGCCGGCCGGTCATGGTCCTGCGCGGCCGCGGTCATCCCTACGAGCGGGGCGACGCCGCCATCATGCGGCCGGTCATCGAGGCGCTTCAGGTCTTCGGCGTGACGACCCTGATCCTCACCAATGCGGCGGGCTCGCTCGACCCGGCAATGCGGCCGGGTAGCCTGATGCTGATCACCGATCACATCAACTTCTCGGGCATGAACCCGCTCATCGGCGAGGAGGGCGACAAGGGCTTCGTGCCGATGACCGCCGCTTATGATGCGGAGCTCGCCGAAACCCTGCGCCGCGCCGCGGCGGCCGAGAAGATCGCGCTCCATGAAGGCGTCTATGTCTGGTTCTCCGGCCCGAGCTTCGAGACCCCGGCCGAGATCCGCATGGCGCGGAGCTGGGGCGCCCAGGCCGTCGGCATGTCGACCGTGCCCGAGACCATCCTGGCGCGTCGTTTCGGCCTGAGCGTCGCCGGCATCTCGGTCATCACCAATCTCGGCGCTGGTATCGAAGGCGCGAGCCCCAGCCATGAGGAAACCAAAAGCGAAGGCGGCAAGGCCGCCGGCGACATGACCCGGCTTCTGTCGCGCTTCTGCGCCGGAGACATGTGATGCTCGCTCAGGAATTCATCCGCCGCAAGCGGGACGGCAAGGACCTGGCGCCGGCCGATATTGCCGACTTCATCGCCGGGCTCACCTCGGGCAGCGTCTCCGAGGGCCAGGCCGCCGCCTTCGCCATGGCGGTTTTCCTGCGCGGCATGTCGCGCGCCGAGGCGGTGGCGCTCACCGAGGCCATGCGCGATTCAGGCACCGTGCTCGATTGGCGGGATCTCGGCCGGCCGGTCGTCGACAAGCATTCGACCGGCGGCGTCGGCGACAATGTCTCGCTCATGCTGGCACCGATGCTGGCCGCTCTGGGCTGCGCCGTGCCGATGATCTCCGGCCGCGGCCTCGGCCATACCGGCGGCACGCTCGACAAGCTCGATTCCATACCGGGCTATGTCTCGCAGCCGGATCTCGCTCTCTTCCGCAAGGTGGTGCGCGAGGCGGGCTGCGCCGTCATCGGCCAGACCGCCGACCTGGCGCCCGCCGACAAGCGCCTCTACGCCATTCGCGACGTGACCGGCACGGTCGAATCGGTGCCGCTCATCACCGCCTCAATTCTTTCGAAGAAGCTTGCCGCCGGCCTCGAGCAGCTGGTGCTCGATGTGAAGACCGGCACCGGCGCCTTCATGGCGACGCCCGAAGAAGCACGCGAGCTCACCCAAAGCCTCGTCGCCGTCGCCAATGGCGCCGGCCTCAGGACCTCGGCCCTCATCACCGACATGAACGAGCCCTTGGCGAGCGCCGCCGGCAATGCCGTCGAGATCGCCAATGCGCTCGATTACCTGACCGGCGTAAGACGCGACCCGCGCCTGCATGAGGTCACCGTCGCGCTGGGCGCCGAATTGCTGCAGCTCGCCGGCCTGGCGCGCGACGATGCCGCGGGGAGGGTCCTGCTGGAAGGAGCCCTCTCATCGGGCAAGGCGGCCGAGCATTTCCAGATCATGGCCGCGGGGCTCGGCGGGCCTAAGGATCTGCTGGAGAACTACACCTCGCAGCTGCCCAAGGCGCCGATCATCCGCCCGGTTTTGGCGGCGGAGGACGGGACCATTGCTTTTATCGATACCCGCTCGCTCGGTCTCGCGGTGATCGAGCTGGGCGGCGGCCGCCGTGTCGCCAGCGACAGGATCGACCATGCCGTCGGCCTGACCGGGCTGGCGGGGCTCGGCGCGTCGGTCGGGCGAGACCGGCCGCTGGCGCTGATCCATGCGCGCGACGAGGCGTCCTTCGCCCGCGCGGCGGGGATCGTGCGGGGTTCCTATCGCGTGGGGCCTGCGCCTCCGGTATCATCGCCGGTGCTCACGCGCATCGGAGCCTGACATCCATGAGCCGCGCTTTCCTTTTCATCCTCGATTCCGTCGGCATCGGCGGCGCGCCCGATGCCGACCGGTTCGGCGACAGGGGAGCCAATACGCTGGGCCATATCGTGGCTCAGGTGCCGCTGGCGCTGCCGAATCTGGCGTCCCTGGGCCTCGGCCATGCCGCTCTGGCGGCGAGCGGCCATCTCCCCAGGGGTTTTTCCGCCGACACGGCGCTTAAAGGTCAGTGGGGTTTCGGCGTCGAGACATCGAACGGCAAGGACACGCCGTCCGGCCATTGGGAGATCGCCGGCGTGCCGGTCACCTTCGACTGGGGCTATTTTCCGAAGACCGTTCCCTGCTTCCCCAAGAGCTTCACCGACGCGCTCATCGCCCGCGCCGAGCTGCCCGGGCTCCTGGGCAACAAGCATGCATCCGGCACTGACATCATCGCCGAATTCGGCGAAGACCACATGGAGAGCTCGCGGCCGATCGTCTACACCTCGGCCGATTCGGTGATTCAGATCGCCGCTCATGAGGAGACCTTCGGCCTCGACCGTCTTTATGAGGTCTGTGAGGCTGCGCGCGAGTTGTCCTACGATCTCAATGTCGGCCGCGTCATCGCCAGGCCCTTTGTCGGCGCCGATGCGCGTGACTTCACCCGCACCGGCAACCGCAAGGATTATTCGATCGCGCCGCCGGCGCCGACCTTGCTCGACCGTCTGACCGAGGCCGGCCGTGAGGTGATCTCGATCGGCAAGACCGGCGACATCTACGCGCATTCCGGAACCGGCCGCGAGATCAAGGCGGTCGGCAACGAGGCTTTGTTCGAGGCCTCGCTCGCCGCCATGCCGGCTCTGCGCGACGGCGGCCTGCTCATCACCAATTTCGTCGATTTCGACATGCTCTACGGCCATCGCCGCGATCCCAGAGGGTATGGCGCGGCGCTCGAAGCCTTCGATGCGATGTTGCCGGAGGCGCTCGCGCTTCTGCAGCCGGGTGATCTCCTGGTCATCACCGCCGATCATGGCTGCGACCCGACCTGGCGCGGCAGCGATCACACGCGTGAATGTGTGCCGATCCTCACCTTCTCGCCGGGCGCAGCACCGGCGAGCTTCGGCCGGCGCGACAGCTTCGCCGATATCGGCCAGACGATCGCCGCTCATCTCAGTATTGCGCCTTTGGGCGCCGGCAAGTCATGGCTGATGAAACACGAGAGTTAGCGATGGAAAGAGATGAGTTTACCCGGGTTCTCGGCGTTGCCGAGCTGGCGTCGATCGACCATTATCTGGGCATCGTAGCCACGCAGGTGAGGTTGCCGATTTCCGCCATCGGCATATGCACCGCGCTCATCGGGGAGGCGGCCCCTGCCTTGCGCGCTGTGCTCGCCAGGGCCGCCGATGGCGAGATTCTGTCGCCGGAAGATAATTTGCTCGCCTTCCGTGGTCTCCATATACTGGGTGCGGCGCGTGACACGCTCGCCTGGCCGATTCTTCTGCGCCTCTTGCGTCGACCCGAAGAGGATCTCGACTTTTTTCTCGACAACGCCATCACCATATCCTTGCCACGGATCGTGGCGGGCTTGTTCGATGATGACGCCGAATCGCTGTTCGCGTTGATTGCCGATCAGGCTGTGGAACAATTTGTGCGGTCTTCTCTGTTCGGCGCCGCGACTTTCCTAGCTTGGGACGGCCGCATCGAGCCGGGTCGTATGCGGGCATTCCTGGAACGATTCTATGCCGAGAGGCTCGCGGATGACCGTAATTATGCTTGGTATGGCTGGCTTCAGGCTGTCGCCTTGCTCGGTCTGCGCGATCTGGCGCCACTCGTTCATCGTGCCTGGGACGAGGGCCGGATTCACCCTCAATGGCTGCACCGGGCCGATTTCGAGAAGGATCTCATCCGTGCCGAGCAAGCCCCCGCCGATATCCAGCGCTTCGAGGACGTGAGCCTCGGTTACATTGAGGACGTGACCGAATCCCTGAGCTGGACGGATGGCAGGAGCGACAACGATCCCGGGAAGCCGTCTCACTTGGATTGGCTCCCGGACCAGCCCTATATCAATCCCATGCGCGATGTCGGGCGCAATGATCCTTGCCCCTGTGGCAGCGGCAAGAAGGCTAAAAAATGCTGTCTCGCATGATTACACTGTATTTTGCCTCTATCCGTTGGGATCAGTTCTTCAGCCGGTAGCCGGTCTTGAAGATCCAGGCGACGATGCCGAGGCAGGCGACGAGGAAGAGAAGCGTGATGGCGAGGCTGATCTCGATCGCGACGTCGGACTTGCCGAAGAAGCTCCAGCGGAAGCCGCTCACCAGATAGACCACCGGATTGGCGAGCGAGATCGTCCGCCACAGAGGCGGCAGCATGTCGATCGAATAGAAGCTGCCGCCCAGAAAGGCGAGCGGCGTCACGATCAGCATCGGGATGACCTGCAGCTGCTCGAAGCTCTTGGCCCAGATGCCGATGATGAAGCCGAACAGGCTGAAGGTGACGGCGGTGAGCGCCAGGAAGCCCAGCATCCAGACCGGATGTTCGATATGGAGCGGCACGAACAGGGCGGCGGTGCCGAGCGTGATGAGACCCAGCATGATCGATTTGGTCGCGGCAGCCCCGACATAGCCGATGACGATCTCGAGCGAGGAGATCGGCGCCGACAGGATCTCGTAGATCGTGCCTATGAATTTCGGGAAATAGATGCCGAAGGAGGCGTTCATGATGCTCTGCGTCAGGAGCGACAGCATGATGAGGCCGGGCACGATATAGGCGCCATAGGTGACGCCGTCGATCTCGGCGATGCGCGAGCCGATGGCGCCGCCGAAGACGACGAAATAGAGCGAGGTCGACACGACCGGCGACACGACGCTCTGCAGGATCGTGCGGAAGGTGCGCGCCATCTCGAATTTGTAGATGGCGCGGATGGCGTGGATATTCATGACCGCTCCCTCACCAGATTGACGAAGATGTCCTCGAGCGAGCTTTGTTTGGTGTTGAGGTCCTTGAAGCGGATGCCGGCCTGCGCCAGGTCCTGCAGCAAGGTGGTGATGCCGGTGCGTTCGCCCTGCGTGTCGTAGCTGTAGGTGAGCTCGTGGCCGTTGCCGGAAAGCTCGAGCTTGTGATGGGCGAGGCTGTCGGGGATGGCGAGGAGCGGCTGCGCCAGCTCCAGCGTGATCTCCTTCTTGCCGAGCTTGCGCATCAGGGTCTGCTTGTCCTCGACCAGGATGATCTCGCCCTTGTTGATGACGCCGACCCGGTCGGCCATCTCCTCGGCCTCTTCGATATAATGGGTGGTGAGGATGATGGTGACGCCCGAAGCGCGCAAGGAGCGGACCAGCTCCCACATGTCGCGCCGGAGCTCGACATCGACGCCGGCCGAGGGCTCGTCGAGAAACAGGATGGTCGGCTCATGGCTCAGCGCCTTGGCGATCATCACCCGGCGCTTCATGCCGCCCGACAGCGTCATGATCTTGCTGTCTTTCTTCTCCCACAGCGACAGGTCCCTGAGGATCTTCTCGATCAGCGCCGGATTGTGCCCGCGCCCGAACAGGCCGCGGCTCAGGGTCACCGTCGCCCACACCGTCTCGAAGGCGTCCGTCGTCAGCTCCTGCGGCACCAGGCCGATCTTGAAGCGGGCGCCGCGATAGTCGCCGACGATGTCATGCCCGTCGGCGATCACATGTCCGGTCGAGGCCCGCACGATGCCGCAGATGATGTTGATGAGGGTGGTCTTGCCGGCGCCGTTGGGCCCGAGCAGCGCGAAGATCTCGCCCTTATGGATATCGAGCGAGATGTTCTTCAGCGCCGTGAAGCCCGAGGCATAGGTCTTCGAGACGCCGGAAATGGAGACGATCGCGGTCATGGCTGGAAATCGGAGTTGCGGGTGCCCTGGAAATGCCGGGCTCTTTTATACGGTCCGGCGCCGTTTGGCGAATGTTCGTTTCAGGCATCCGCCGGAACGGGGTGACTGGCGACGATGGTGAGGACCTGCACCTTCCGCGGAAGCTCGATCAGGAATTCCTCATCGCGCGGCAGATGGTGGATGCGGCGCGGATCCGGCCCCGCGAAACGTGACATCGCTTCCACACTTTCCCAATAGGAGATGGTCACGAATTCGCTTTCCTCGGGCCTGTCCTCGCGCAGCATCTCGACGCCGAGCGCCTTTTCCTCGAGCGGCCTGATGCCGACGTCGTAGAGATATTCGGCATATTCATCGGCGCGGGCCGCCAATGTGCGGCCGCGCCAGATCCGGGCGATGGTGGCGTTCTTGGGTGGCATGACGGACTCCTATCGCAGACGAATGCAATGGTCTGTCAGCATCAACCACAGGAGGATGGACCAGGTTCCTTAGAGCCCCTTCCCGTTCTGATCGAATCGTTCCGATTCGATCAGAACGGGAAAAAGGGCTCGAAAAACATATAATCTGGAGCGCTTCCTTATCGCCAAAGTCGAGCAACTTTGGCGGGAAGCGCTCTAGTTACCTGATGCGGTTGGGTTTCACCGCGGGCGTGTTCATCGGATCTTCCGGCCAGGGATGCTTCGGATACCGTCCGCGCATTTCGGAGCGCACCTGCGGATAGGCATTGGTCCAGAAGCTTTTGAGGTCCTGCGTCACCGCCAGCGGCCGTCGTGCCGGCGACAGAAGCTCGATGCGCAGGAGCGCCCGCCCATCGGCGATGCGCGGCGTTTCGGCGAGGCCGAACATTTCCTGGAGCCTGGCCCTCAGCACCGGATCGCCGTCGCCGTCATAATCGATGGTGATCTCGGCGCCGGACGGAATGGCGACATGGCGCGGCGCCAATTTGTCGAGCCGCCGCTTCAGCTCATGCGGGATGAGATTCGAGATGATGGCGAACATGTCGAGCCGGTCGAGATGCGAACGCCGCGTCATGCCGGCCAGATAGGGCGTGAGCCAGTCGCTCAACGTCGCGAGCAAAGCGGCATCGGAGAGATCGGGCCAGCCTTCCTCGGGCAGCACGCGGCCGAGGAAGCGCAGACGGTTGCGCAGGCTGAGCGTCGCATCGCTCCAGGGCAGGGCGGCGAGGCCCATTTCGGCGACGCCTCTGGTCATCGCCTCGGCGATCTTCTCCGGATCGGGTGTCGCGAGCGGTCTGTCGTCGAGAAGGAGGGCGCCCAATTTGCGCTGCCGGTTGGCGACCACGATCTGGGCGCGGCTCTCCCAGCGCACGAGATCGGTCTCCTCGATATGAGACGCGAAAGTGGTTTCGAGGTCTTCGCGCGAAAGCGCCGCGGCGAGGAAGATCTTCTGGTCGCCGCTCGTGCCGTCGGTCGTCGCCACCGCGAGGAACGGCTCGCGGGCCAGAGGATCGTGCTCGGGCAGCACCGCGCCGCCGCCGCCCGACAGGCGGAAGCGGCCGCGGGCGCCGCGCGCCTGCGCGATGCGGTCGGGCCAGGCGAGCGCCACCAGCACGCCCGGCGCGACATCGCTGTCCTCCTCGCCGATATCGGCGAGACCGCGGATCTGCCGGGCCGCCGATTTGATGCGCTCGCGCAAGGTTTTGCCGGCATTGCCGCGCCGCAAGGCGGTAAGCCTTTCGCCGATATCGGCGCCGGCCTCACGGCCGAGGAGATCGCGTTCGGAGAGTAGTGCGGCGAGGTCGGCCGCCATAGCGCCCGCTTCGAGCTCACGGGCGCGCGCGATCATATGCGCGAGGCGCGGATGGAGCGGCAGGCGCGCCATCATCTTGCCCATGCCGGTGATGGCGCCCGAAGCATCGAGCGCGTCGAGCTCGCCCAGGAGATCGCGGGCCTGCGCCAAAGTGGCGGCGGGCGGCGGATCGAGGAAGCGCAATGACCCGGCATCCTTCACGCCCCAATTGGCGAGCTCGAGTGCCAGGGGCGCCAGATCGGCGATGAGGATTTCGGGCTCGTCATGGGCCTTCAGCGCCCGCATCTCCTGCTCGGGCCACAGGCGGATGCACAAGCCCGGACCTTGCCGTCCGGCGCGCCCGCGCCTTTGATCGGCGGAGGCCTGCGAGACGCGCACCGTTTCGAGCGCGGTCATTCCCGTCGCCGGATCGAAACGCGGCGCGCGCTTGAGGCCCGAATCGATCACCATGTCGATGCCGTCGATGGTGAGGCTGGTTTCGGCGATGGTGGTGGCGAGCACGATCTTGCGGGTGCCGTCGGTCTGGGGCTTCAGCACCTGGTCCTGATCGGCGAGCGCCATCGCGCCATAAAGCGGCATCACTCTGGCATTGGCCGCAAGCGGTGTTTCCTTCAGCGCCTCCTCGGTGCGGCGGATCTCCGCTTCGCCGGGCAGAAACGCCAGGATGCCCCCTTTCGTTTCGCCGAGATGGCTGCGGATGGCGCGCGCCATGTCGCGGGCGAGCGTGGCGCGCTCGGGCCGGTCGCCATAGCGGGTCTCGACCGGAAAGGTGCGGCCGGGCGCCGAGACGACCGGTGCATTCCCCAGATGTTTCGACAGCCGCGCCTCGTCGAGCGTCGCCGACATCACCAGGATCTTGAGATCTTCCCGCAGGCCCGCTTGCGCATCGAGCGCCAGAGCGAGGCCCAGATCGCCGTCGAGGCTGCGCTCATGGAATTCGTCGAAGATGAGGAGGCCGACATCCGAAAGCGCCGGGTCGGTCTGTAAGCGCCGGGTCAGTATCCCTTCGGTCACCACCTCGATGCGGGTCTCGGCCGACACTTTGCGGTCGAGGCGGACGGCATAGCCGACGGTCTTGCCGACCGGCTCGCCGAGGCTCTGCGCCATGCGCGAAGCGGCGGCGCGCGCCGCCAGCCGGCGCGGCTCCAGCATGACGATCTTGCGCCCCTGGAGCCACGGCTCTGCCATAAGGGCAAGCGGCACGCGCGTCGTCTTGCCCGCCCCCGGCTCGGCCGCCAGGATGACATTGGCATGACCGGCCAATGCGTTGGCGAGGCTCGGCAAAATCGCGGTGATCGGCAGGTCGGTCATGATGTGCGGTCAAACAGGCTTAGCCTCGCGCCGTCAAGCCCGCCTTTCCGGTTGTCTCAAGGGCTTGCAGAGACTAATACAAACGGCCCTCTATTTTTTGCATTGCACAAAAAATGACCACACGCATCATTCCCGTCGACATTTTCGATATCGCGGTCTTCGGCGCCACGGGCGATCTCGCTCAGCGCAAGCTTCTGCCCGCCCTTTATCACCGCGACCTGGCAGGCCAGATTCCGCCCGGCGCCCGCATCATCGGCGTGTCGCGCCGCGCCATGACCGACGCCGAATTCGTCGCTTTCGCCAAGGCCGCGCTCGAGGCGCATATCCCGGCCGAGGAGCGCAAGGGCGGCGAAGTCGAGGCCTTCCTCAAGCGCCTCTCCTATGTGACGCTCGACGCCACCCAGGACCAGGGTTGGGACGCGCTCGCCAAGGCCTTGAAGCCGGGCGAGGACCGTATCCGCGTCTTCTATCTCGCCACCTCGCCCGATCTCTTCGGGCCGATCTGCGAAAGGCTCGGTAAGAACAAGCTGGTCACGCCGAAGAGCCGGGTGGTGATCGAGAAGCCGCTCGGCAAGGATCTCGAATCGGCCCGTGCGGTCAACGACTCGATCGGCAAGGTATTTCCCGAGAGCAGCGTTTATCGCATCGATCATTATCTCGGCAAGGAGACGGTCCAGAATCTCCTCGCTCTGCGCTTCGCCAATGCCTTGTTCGAGCCGATCTGGAACAGCGCCCATGTCGATCATGTGCAGATCACCGTCGCCGAGACTCTCGGCGTCGAAGGCCGTGCCGGCTATTACGACACCGCCGGCGCGCTGCGCGACATGGTGCAGAACCACATGCTGCAGCTTCTCTGCCTCGTCGCCATCGAGCCGCCGACTTCGATCGCCGCCGATGCGCTGCGCGACGAGAAGCTGAAGGTCCTCAAATCGCTGAAGCCGGTGGTGGCGCATAACGGCGCCAACAACACGGTGCGCGGCCAGTATCGCGCCGGCGCTTCGGCGGGGGGCGCGGTGCCGGGCTATCTCGACGAGCTCGGCTCGCCCGCGAGCAAGACCGAGACCTTCGTGGCCCTCAAGGCCGAGATCGGCAATTGGCGCTGGAACGGCGTGCCCTTCTATCTGCGCACCGGCAAGCGCCTGCCCGAGCGCGTCTCCGAGATCGTCGTCACCTTCAGGCCCATTCCCTATTCGGTGTTCGACGATTCGGCCGGCCCCATCGAAGCCAACCGACTCGTCATCCGTCTGCAGCCCGATGAGGGCGTGAAGCTCTGGCTGATGATCAAGGATCCGGGCCCGGGCGGCATGCGTCTCCAGCACGTACCGCTCGACATGAGCTTCGCCGAGGCCTTCAGCGTGCGCAATCCGGACGCCTATGAGCGCCTCATCCTCGATGTCGTGCGCGGCAACCAGACCCTGTTCATGCGCCGCGACGAGGTCGAGGCGGCCTGGAGCTGGATCGACCCCATTCTGGACGCCTGGGCGGAATCGGCCGATTTGCCCAAGGCCTACACGGCCGGAACCTGGGGGCCCGCGGCGGCGGTGGCGCTGATCGAGCGCGACGGCCGCACCTGGCATGAGGATGGTGCGAGTTGATAGCCGAGCGGAAGCTTTTCGAGACCAAGAAGAAACTGGCCATGGGCCTGGCCGCAGACGTCGCGGCCTATCTGTCGAATGCGATAACCGATCGCGGCAAGGCGCTGCTCGCCGTTTCGGGCGGCACCACGCCGACCTTGTTCTTCAACTTCCTGGCGCGCGCCAAGATCGACTGGGCGCATGTCACCGTCACCCTGGTGGACGAGCGCTGCGTGCCGGAAACCGACGAGCGTTCCAATGCGAGGCTGGTGCGCGAGAATCTGCTCGAGGCCAATGCGGCGGCGGCGAAATTCGTGCCGCTCTTCGGCAAGGGCAATGCCGACAAGCTCGGGCCCTTCGATGTGGTGATCCTCGGCATGGGCAATGACGGCCACACCGCCTCCTTCTTCCCGGGCGGCGATCATCTGGCCGAAGCCCTGGAACTCGACGGCGGCAAGCGCATTGTGACCATGTCGGCGCCGGGCGTGCCTGAAAAGCGCCTGACCTTCACTCTGCCGGCGCTGCTCGACAGCGGCTTCATCGCCCTCCATATCGAGGGCGCCGAAAAGCAGAAGACGCTCGCCCAGGCGGAAGGACCGGGTCCCGTCAAGGACATGCCGATCCGCGCCGTGCTCCGGGCGCGCGAGCCCGTCGTCCTTTATTGGTGCCCCTGATCAGGAGGGCCTGTCATGTCCGTCAGCGAAAAGATCTCCGCCGTCACCGAAAAGATCATCCAGCGCAGCGAGGCCTCGCGCCGGCGTTATCTCGACCGCATCGAGAAAGCGGCCAGCAGCACGCCGCGCCGCGCCAAGCTCGGCTGCGCCAATGTGGCCCATGGCTTTGCCGCCTGCGGTCCCGGCGACAAGGCGATGCTGCGCGAGGGCGCCTGCTCCAATCTGGCGATCGTCACCGCCTACAACGACATGCTCTCGGCGCATCAGCCCTTCGAGCGTTTCCCTGAGATCATCCGCGAGGCGGCGCGCGAGGCGGGCGCCACCGCGCAGGTGGCGGGCGGGGTGCCCGCCATGTGCGACGGCGTCACCCAGGGCGAGGCCGGCATGGAATTGTCGATGTTCTCGCGCGACGTCATCGCGCTCTCGACCTCGGTGGCGCTCTCGCATCAGATGTTCGACGCCGCCGTCTATCTCGGCGTCTGCGACAAGATCGTGCCGGGCCTCGTCATCGGCGCCTTGAGCTTCGGCCATCTGCCGTCGATCTTCGTTCCGGCGGGTCCGATGACGTCTGGGCTTCCCAATGACGAGAAGTCGCGCATCCGCCAGCTTCATGCCGAAGGCAAGGTCGGCCGCGACGCGCTGCTCGAAGCCGAATGCCAGTCCTATCACGGGCCGGGCACCTGCACCTTCTACGGCACCGCCAATTCGAACCAGATGCTCATGGAGATCATGGGCCTGCATCTGCCGGGCACGACTTTCGTCAATCCCAATACATCGTTGCGTGACGAGATCACCCGCGCGGCGACGAAGCGGGCGCTGGCCATCACGGCATCCGGCAACGACTACACGCCGATCGGCCGCATCGTCGATGAGCGGACCGTGGTGAACGGCGTCGTCGGGCTTCTCGCCACTGGCGGCTCGACCAATCACACGATCCATCTGATCGCCATGGCGGCGGCGGCCGGCATCCATCTCACCTGGGACGACATGGCCGAGCTCTCGGCCGCCGTGCCGCTGCTCACCCGCATCTATCCGAACGGCAAGGCGGATGTGAATCACTTCCATGCCGCGGGCGGCATGGGCTTCCTCATTCGCGAATTGCTTGGGGCGGGCCTCTTGCATCGCGACGTGAAGACGGTGTGGGGCGCCGGCCTCGACGGCTATCTGGTCGAGCCGCGTCTCGCCGAGGGCGGCCTCGCCTGGACCGATGCGGCCGCGCAAAGCGGCGATAAGGCGATTTTACGCGGCTGCGATGAACCTTTCGACCGGACCGGCGGCATTGCCTTGCTCGATGGCGATATCGGCCGCGCCGTCATCAAGAGCTCGGCGGTTCCCAAGGACCGCCACGTCATCGAGGCGCCGGCGCGCGTCTTCCATTCGCAGGAAGAGCTGCAGAAGGCCTTCAAGGCGGGCGAGCTCACCGGCGATCTCGTGGCGGTGATCCGCTTCCAGGGCCCGAAGGCCAATGGCATGCCGGAGCTGCACAAGCTGATGCCGCCTCTGGGCGTGCTGCAGGATCGCGGCTTCCGCGTCGCTTTGGTGACCGACGGGCGCATGTCGGGCGCTTCCGGCAAGGTGCCGGCGGCCATCCATGTGACGCCCGAGGCCGCCGATGGCGGCGCCATCGCGAAGATCTGCAATGGCGACATGATCCGTCTCGATGCGGTCCGGGGCCGTCTCGAAGTGCTGGTCGAGGCGGAAGAATGGGCGGCGCGCCGCAATGCCGTCGCCGATCTCTCCGGCAATGATTTCGGCGTCGGGCGCGAGCTGTTTCTGCCCTTCCGGGCCCAGGTCAACCGCGCCGATGAAGGCGCCACCATTTTCAGAGTGCAGTGATGAGCGAACGCCAGGCGGGTCTCGAAGCGATATTGCGGCAGGCGCCGGTCGTGCCGGTGCTGGTGATCGACGATGTGGCGCTGGCCGTGCCGCTCGCCAGGGCATTGGTCGAAGGCGGCCTGCCGGTGCTCGAGATCACCTTGCGCACCAAGGCGGCGCCCGACTGCATCCGCGCCATCCGGGCCGAAGTGAAGGACGCCATCGTCGGCTCCGGCACCGTGCTCGACGCCAAAGGCCTGAAGCTCAGCGAGGAGCTGGGCTGCGCCTTCGCCGTGTCGCCCGGCGCAACGCCGGCGCTGCTCGACGCCGCCGAGACAAGCAGGACGCCCTTGCTGCCGGCGTCGCGCTCGCCCAGCGAGACGATGCTGCTGCTCGAGCGTGGTTACGCCCTGCAGAAATTCTTCCCCGCCGAGCAGTCGGGCGGAGCCGCCTATCTCGGCGCCCTGGCCTCGCCTCTGCCGCAGGTGCGCTTCTGCCCGACGGGCGGCATCACCGTAGAGATCGCGCCATCCTATCTGAAGCTCGCCAATGTCATCACCGTGGGCGGTTCCTGGATGGCCCCCAAGGCCTTGCTGGCGGCCAGGGACTGGGCTGCCATAACGAAACTTTCAGCGGCGGCCGCTGGGCTGAAAGCCTAGTTGCACCTCTGGGCAGGGCAAACTACCATCAACCCAGTTAGGGAGTGATGATGTCTGTAACGGTCCTGCCATTGGCGAAATCCGGCCATAATGCCTCGCCCCGCAATGAGGGCATGAAGCTCGCGCTCGATGTGATCGACGATATCAGGCTGAATTTTCCGGCCGCCGAGCGTCGCGTTGCGTCATTGCCCGGCCGCCGCACGGTGAAGAAGGATGCCCAGGCGGCCTGGCTCCTCAAGGCCGTCACCTGCATCGACCTCACGACCCTGTCGGGCGACGATACCGAGGCGCGCGTCGAGCGGCTCTGCGCCAAGGCGAAGAGCCCGGTGCGCCCCGATCTTCTCGCGGCCTTAGGCATGGCCGACCGTCACATCACCACCGGGGCCATCTGCGTCTATCACCGCTTCGTCGCCACCGCGGTGGCGGCGCTGAAGGGCACCGACATTCCGGTCGCCGCGGTCTCGACCGGCTTTCCGGCCGGCCTCGTGCCGCATGATGTCAAGCTGCGCGAGATCGAGGCCTCGGTCGCCGATGGCGCCCGCGAGATCGACATCGTCATCACCCGCGAATATGCGCTGACCCAGAACTGGCAGGCGCTTTACGACGAGATGCGCGACTTCCGCGCCGCCTGTGGTGACGCCCATGTCAAGGCGATCCTGGCGACGGGTGATCTCAAGACGCTGCGCAATGTCGCCAAGGCGGCGATGGTCTGCATGATGGCGGGCGCCGATTTCATCAAGACCTCGACCGGCAAGGAAGCGGTGAACGCGACTCTGCTCGTCACTCTGGCGATGCTGCGCATGATCCGCGCCTATCAGTCGCTCACCGGCTTCAAGGTCGGTTTCAAGCCGGCGGGTGGCATATCTGCCGCCAAGGACATCCTCAATTATCAGATCCTCATGAAGGAGGAACTCGGCCGCGAATGGCTCGAGCCCGATCTCTTCCGCATCGGCGCGTCTTCGCTGCTCGCCGATATCGAGCGCCAGCTCGAGCATCATGTCACCGGCCGCTATTCGGCCTTCAACCGCCATCCGGTCGGGTAGGAAATGAGCGTCGCACATTATTTCGAGACGATGGATTACGGCCCGGCGCCGGAAAGCGATGCCGAGGCGCGCGCCTGGCTCGCAAAGCACGACAAGGGCTTCCGCCATTTCATCGGCGGCCAATGGGTCAACGGCAAAAGCCATTTCGACACGCGGGAGCCGTCGACGGGCCAAGTGCTGGCCAAGCTGTCGCATGGATCGTCGGGCGATATCGACGCGGCGGTGAAGGCGGCGCGCAAGGCGCAATCAGGCTGGGCCAGGCTCGGCGGCCATGGCCGGGCGCGTTATCTCTATGCGCTGGCGCGCCTCATCCAGCGTCACGCCCGTCTCTTCGCCGTCATCGAAAGCCTCGACAACGGCAAGACGGTCCGCGAGACGCGCGATCTCGACGTGCCTCTGGCGGCGCGCCATTTCTACTACCATGCCGGCTGGGCGCAACTGCAGGAGACTGAGTTCGCCGGCCATCAGCCGGTGGGCGTGGTGGGCCAGGTCATTCCCTGGAACTTCCCCTTCCTGATGCTCGCCTGGAAAGTGGCGCCGGCTTTGGCCTTCGGCAATACGGTGGTGCTGAAGCCCGCGGAATTCACTTCGCTGTCGGCGCTGCTCTTCGCCGAGCTCGCCGCGCAGGCGGGCCTGCCGCCGGGCGTGCTCAATATCGTCACCGGAGATGGCGATACCGGCGCTGCGCTCGTCAAGCACAAGGATGTCGACAAGATCGCCTTCACCGGATCGACCGAGGTCGGCCGCCTCATCCGCAAGGAGACCGCCGGCACCGGCAAATCGCTGACATTGGAGCTCGGCGGCAAGTCGCCTTACATCGTCTTCGACGACGCCGATATCGACGGCGCCATCGAGGGTCTGGTCGACGCCATCTGGTTCAACCAGGGCCAGGTCTGCTGCGCTGGATCGCGGCTCCTGGTGCAGGAAGGCATCGCGGAAAATTTCATCACCCGTCTCAAGGCGCGCATGGCCAAATTGCGCGTCGGTCCGCCGCTCGACAAGGCGGTGGATATGGGCGCCATCGTCGACAAGGTGCAGCTCGAGCGTATCGAGAGCCTGGTGAAGCAGGGTGTCGCCGAAGGCGCGCACTGGTATCAGTCGCCGGGCGCGGCGACGGATAAGGGCTTCTTCTACCCGCCGACCTTGCTCACCCATGTCCATCCCGCCTCGACCGTCGCGCGCGAAGAGATTTTCGGGCCGGTTCTGGTGACGATGACCTTCCGCACGCCCGACGAGGCGGTGATGCTCGCCAACAATACGCGCTACGGCTTGGCGGCCAGCGTGTGGAGCGAGACGATCGGCCTCGCCCTCGACATCGCGCCCAAATTGCAGGCCGGTGTCGTGTGGGTGAATTCCACCAATCTCTTCGACGCCAGCGCCGGCTTCGGCGGCTATCGCGAATCGGGCTTCGGCCGCGAGGGCGGCCGCGAGGGCGCTTATGAATATCTGAAGCTGACGGCCTGGGCGAAGCGGAAGGCCCGCCCCGCCGCGAAGCCCCTGCCGCCGGCGAAGGCGAAGGCCGAAACCGGCCTGCCGATGATCGACCGCACCGCGAAGCTGTTCATCGGCGGCAAGCAGGCCCGGCCGGACGGCAATTATTCACGGCCGGTCCTCTCGCCCAAGGGCGAGATCCTGGGCGAGGTGGGCGAGGGCAACCGCAAGGACATCCGCAATGCGGTGGCCGCCGCACGCGGCGCCGAGGCCTGGTCCAAGGCGACCGCGCATAACCGCGCCCAGATCCTTTATTACATCGCCGAGAATCTGAGCGGACGGCGCGCCGAATTCGCCAATCGTATCGCGGCGATGACCGGAGCCCGAGGCGCCGCGGCGTCGGCCGAGGTCGATGCCGCCATCAAGCGGCTCTTCACCTATGGCGCCTGGGCCGACAAGTTCGAGGGCGACATCCACACGCCGCCTTTGCGCGGCCTCGCGCTCGCGCTCAAGGAGCCGATCGGCGTCGCCGGGGTCGTCTGTCCGGACGAGGCGCCGCTTCTCGGCTTCGTCAGCCTGGTGGCGCCGCTCATCGCCATGGGCAACCGCGTCGTCGCGGTGCCGAGCGAACGCCATCCGCTCGCGGCCACCGATTTCTACACGGTGCTCGAGACCTCGGATGTGCCGGCCGGGGTCGTCAATATCGTCACCGGCGATCGCCTCAGCCTCACCAAGACCTTGGCCGAGCATGACGATGTCGATGCGTTGTGGGTCTTCGGTTCCGACAAGGCCTCGGCCGAAGCCGAGCGCCTTTCGTCATCCAACCTGAAACGCACGCTTGTCGATCATGGCCTCGCGACCGACTGGTTCGATCCCGCGCAAGCGGAAGGACCGGTTTTCCTGCGCCAGGCGACGCAGGTGAAGAATGTCTGGATACCTTACGGGGAATAGCGCGTGATCCGGAAAAGTGGATACCGGTTTTCCGAAAAGATCACGCGCAAGAAATAAGGGACTCACATGTTGAAATCGATCGATCCGGCCCTCAATGCCGATGTGCTTTATGCGCTGCGCGCCATGGGCCATGGCGATGACGTCATCATCTGCGACACGAATTTCCCGGCCGATTCGGTGGCGCGCCAGACGGTGCTTGGCAAGCTGCTCCGCATCGACAATGTGACGGCGGCGCGTGCCGCCCGCGCGGTCCTCTCCGTCATGCCGCTCGACAGTTTCGTCGAGCACCCGGCCTTGCGCATGGAGATCGTCGGCAAGCCCGACGAGGTTCCGCCGGTCCAGGCCGAGGTGCAGGCCGAGATCGACAAGGCGGAGGGCCGCTCCTGGCCGATGGGGTCGATCGAGCGCTTCGCTTTTTATGATCTCGCCCGCAAGGCCTATTGCGTCATCGTCACCGGCGAGCGCCGCTTCTATGGGTGCTTCGCCTTCAAGAAGGGCGTCATCCCGCCCGATCAGGCGTGACATTACGATCCCGTGAAGGCGGCGGTTTCTTCTGGCAGAATGCCGGCGGGCCTACTAATTGATCGCCATGCCTTCGCGCCAGAAACTCATTTTCGCCTTCGTCGTGCTCTTCATCGCTCTGGTGACCGGGCTCGGCGCTTTGTGGCTCACCCGCGCGGGGCCGGGCGGCTCGGGTGAGGCATTGGTCGGCGGGCCCTTCAGCTTGACCAACCAGGACGGCAAACGGGTCACCGACCAGGATTTCCGCGGCAAATACATGCTGATCTTCTTCGGCTTCACCTTCTGCCCGGATGTCTGCCCGAGCGAGTTGCAGGTGATGTCGGCGGCGATCGACCAGCTGGGACCCCAGGGCGACAAGATCCAGCCGGTCTTCATCACCATCGATCCCGAGCGCGACACGCCCGAGGCGATGAAGCTCTACATCTCGAATTTCCACCCGCGTCTGACGGGTCTGACCGGGTCGGCGGAGGATATCGCGGCCGTCGCCAAGTCCTATCGCGTCTATTACGCCAAGGCCAAGCAGGCCGAAGGCGCCGCCCCCGGCGACTATCTGATGGACCATTCGACCATCCTCTATCTCATGGGGCCGGATGGGAAATTCGTGAAGCACTTCACCTATGGGACCGATGTAAAAACGCTGGCCGACGGCTTACGTGCAGTCGTCCAATAATGGCCTTTACCGGAAAAGGTTCATTAATTTCAGGCTGTTATCCTCCTTTTTGCCCTTCCGTCGGCTACCCGTTTTTTGCATGGCTCTAGGATGTTGGTCGGGTTGCCCGGCGCAGAAGGCCTTGTTAACGTGCCTGACATGTTGCGGCGCACCCTTACCCACGAGGAAGTCGGGAATTGCTCTATTATCTCTATGAGATGAACCACGCCGCGATGGCCCCCTGGCGGGCGGCGGCGGATGCGGCGAATTTCTTCTGGAAGAATCCGGTCAATCCCTTCGCCCAGACCTATATGGGCCGCTCCATGGCGGCCTCGCTCGACCTGTTCGAGCGCGTCACGCGGCGTTACGGCAAGCCGGCTTTCGGTCTCGACTATACGGTCGTCGCGGGCGATGAGGTGGCGATTGTCGAGGAGCCTGTCCTCGACAAGACCTTCTGCTCGCTCCTGCATTTCTCCAAGGCCTGGGCCGACGGAAAGTCCAAGGTCAAGCAGCCCAAGCTCCTCATCGTGGCGCCCATGTCCGGCCACTATGCCACGCTGCTGCGCGGCACGGTCGAGGCGATGCTGCCGCATGCCGATGTCTACATCACCGACTGGGTCGACGCCCGCCAGGTGCCGCTGACGAAAGGCCATTTCGATCTCGACGACTATATCGACTATGTCATCGAGATGCTGACCTTCCTCGGTCCCGACACGCATGTGATGGCGGTGTGCCAGCCTTCCGTGCCGGTGCTCGCGGCCATCGCCTCGATGGCCAAGCACAAGAATCCCAACCAGCCGAAATCCATGATCCTGATGGGCGGCCCGATCGACACCAGGCGCAACCCCACCGTCGTCAACCGCCTGGCGGTGGCGCGCGGCGTCGAGTGGTTCCGCAAGAATGCCGTGGTGCAGGTGCCGTTCCCGCATCCGGGCGCCCTGCGCCACGTCTATCCGGGCTTCCTGCAGCTCACCGGATTCATGACCATGAATCTCGACCGCCATATGAACGCGCACCGCGAATTGTTCTGGCACCTGATCGAGGGCGACGGCGACGCCGCCGAGAAGCATACCGATTTCTACGACGAATATCTCTCGGTGATGGACCTGACCGCCGAATTCTATCTGCAGACAGTCGAGAAGGTCTTCGTCAATCACGAGCTGCCGCGCGGGATCTTCCGCCATCGCGGCGAGAAGATCGAGCCCGGCCTGATCACCAGGACCGCCCTGATGACCATCGAGGGCGAGCGCGACGACATATCGGGCGTGGGCCAGACCGAGGCGGCGCATGATCTCTGCGCCGCGCTGCCTGCGGAGAAGAAGCTGCATCTCCTGCAGAAGGGCGTCGGCCATTATGGCGTGTTCAACGGCTCGCGCTTCCGCGCCGATGCCGTGCCGCGCATCGTCGACTTCATGCGCAAGCAGGCGTGAGCCGGTTCCTCGAATCATTAGGCCTCGTGAAGCGACCGAAGACGATCGAGCCGGCTGAGCTCGCCATCGAAGGCAAATCCATCCCCGTCGCCTTCCGGCGCCATGCCAAGGCGCGCCGCCTCGTCCTGCGCCTGTCGCGCGACCGTTGCGGCGTCATCGTTACGCTGCCGGCGCGCGTGGGACGTAAAGAGGGGCTCGATTTCGCCAAGCGGTCATCGCAATGGATCGCCGAGCGTCTCGCCGCCGAGCCCGCGAGGCGGCCGGTCGAAGCGGGCGCCGCCATCCTGTTGCGCGGCGAACAGTACCGCATCATGCCATCGGGCAGCCGCCGCGGCGCGGTGACGGTGCAGGACGATACCATCCTGATTGCCGGCGACACGGAACATCTCGAGCGGCGCCTCGTCGACTGGCTGAAGCTCGAGGCGCGTCACGATCTCGTCAAGGCGAGCGAGGCCCATGCCGCCGCGATGGGCGCCAGATTCCACCGGGTCGTCGTGCGCGATCAGAAAAGCCGCTGGGGCTCCTGCTCGTCGGACGGCACTTTGTCCTATTCCTGGCGCCTGGTCCTGGCGCCGCCTTTCGTGCTCGATTATGTCGCCGCCCATGAGGTGGCGCATCTCAAGCACATGAATCATGGGCGGCAATTCTGGCGGCTGGTGCTCACCCATTGCCCAAATGCCGCCCGCGCCAAGACCTGGCTCAAGCAGCATGGCGCCGAGCTCCACGCATACGCGACCGGCAAATGATAGGCCTCGGCGTAATTAACTTACGATCTCCGCCCGGCGATGGGCTACTATTTCGCCGGGCATAAAAGGGAAATCAGCATGAAACTCTCACGGCGGAGGTTCGTGGGCCTCGCCGTGGCGGCGTCGGCCTTGCCCGACATGTCGCTCGCCAGCGGCTTTCCCAGCGCACTCATCGGCCGCTGGCATGCGGAGTCGATCCGCCGCCGCGGTGTGGCCAAGGAGGCTCACGCGGTGATCCAGATCGCCGCGGATGGAAGAGTGACCGGCAGCGGCGGCTGCAACCGGATCAGTGGCGGAATGACGGTCAACGGGGCGTATATCAGCTTCAGCTCCATGATTTCGACCAAGATGGCCTGCCTGCCGGCGATCATGAATCAGGAGAGTGAATTCCTCTCAGCGCTCGGCGATGCGCGCCTGTGGCGGATCGACGAGCAGCGCGACAGGCTCATCCTCGTGGATGCGCATGGCGTCACCGTCCTCAGATTGCTCAGGATGTGATCTTACTTGCTGTTGCCGCGCTCTCTGAGACGCTGCGCCGAGTTGCCGCTGTCGCGCTGCCGCTGCCGCGGGACGTATTCCTCGTCGCCTTCGTCGTCGGAGCCGCCGAATAGGCTTTCGAAGAAGCCGCGCCGCCTTTCGCGCTGGCGCGGCAGATATTCCTCATCGGCGCCGGCGTCATAGCTCTCGGAATAGGAGGCCACCGCGCCGCCGGTCCCGTCATTATAGGGATTGTCGTCGCCGGGCAGCGGCAGGTTGGACAGCCCGTTATGGGCCTCGGCCATCACGTCCTTCCAGATCGCCGCCGGGATCGACCCGCCGGTCATCCTCTTGGTCGGCGAGTTGTCGTCATTGCCGGCCCATACGCCGGCGATGTAATGCGCCGTGTAGCCGATGAACCATGCATCGCGGTAGTCCTGGCTGGTGCCGGTCTTGCCGGCGATCTCATAGTCGCCGAACTGGGCGCTGCGCCCGGTGCCTTGCGTCACCACGGCGCGCATCATGCGGTTCATGGCGCCGAGATCGTAATTGGAGACGACCTGGCCCAGCCCGTCGCCCGAGCGTTCATAGAGCAGCGTGCCGTCCCGTGTCAGGATGCGCGACACGATATAGGGCTGGACCGGCGCGCCGCCATTGGCGAAGGGGGTGAAGGCGGAGACCATTTCGAGCAGCGTCACTTCCGACGTGCCGAGCGCGATCGATGCGTTGTTGGCCAGATCGGAGGTGATGCCGAGGCGATGCGCGGTGGCGATGACGGCGGTCGGCGACACGTTGAAGGCGAGCTTGGCGGCGACCGTGTTGATCGACAGCGCCAGCGCCTTGGTCAAGGTGACCGGCCCCATATATTCGCGCTTGTAGTTCTCCGGCTCCCAGTCGCCGAAGCGCACCGGCTCGTCGACTTCGACCGAATCCGGGCCATAGCCCTGCTCGACCGCCGCCAGATAGACGAATGGCTTGAAGGCCGAGCCCGGCTGGCGCTTTGCCTTGGTCACCCGGTTGAACTGGCTTTTGACATAGGACTTGCCGCCGACCATCGAGAGGATCGCGCCGGTCGGGTCGAGCATCACGAAGGAGGCCTGCGAGACGTTGAATTTCGGCCCCTCCTGATTGAGCCGCTTG
>JBMOOM010000050.1:0-92339 GCA_049323275.1 Pseudomonadota bacterium | reverse complement strand
CGGTTGCCGAGGCCTTCGGCGCCCCCTACCATCTCGGCGCCGACCGTGGTCAAGAGTCCGAAAATCGAGCCGACCATCAGGCCGACGATGATCATCGGCATCGCCATCGGAATGCGGATCTTGGTGAAGATCTGGAAGGTCGAGGCGCCGAAGGAACGGGCGAGCGCGATCTTGGCGAGATCGACGCGCCGGAAGCCGGTCGCCGAATTGATCATCACCATCGGCCCCGAGGCCAGGGCCACCGCGATGATGCGCGGCTCGCTGCCGAAACCGAGCTTGAGGATGAGCAGCGGCACCAGCGCCAGCATCGGCGTGGTGACGAGCAGCAGAATATAGGGGGTGACGATCTTCTCGACGAAGGGGAACTGGGTGATGACGGCAGCGAGAACAAAGCCGATCGAGGCGCCGATGGCGAAGCCGACCAGCAGCTCATAAAGCGTGACCAGGAGATGCGGCCAGATGAAGCCCCATTCGGTGAACAGCGCCGTCACGATCTGGCTCGGGGTGGGCAGCACATATTGCGGCACACCGAACCATTTGAGCAGAAGCTCGGAACCGCCGATGATCACCACCGCGACCAGAATGATGGCGAGCGTCTCGAGCTTGGTGCGATGATCGCCGAGCCCCAGAGATGTGCCCGACAGTCCGACACCGTCGCCGCCTCCGCCGGCTTTCTTCCGGTTGAATTCCGGAATTTTGTCGCCCAGCGCCTTATCCACTTCACGTCCTCCCTTGAGCGATGTCCCGATGCAGCCAGTTTTACGTGATCGCCAGCCCTTCGCTGGGGCTGCGGCCGTGATCGATGCTCGCCTTGATATGCAAAACACGTTCGATGAAGTCCGGCCGCGTCTGGATGTCAACGGGACGCGGGCGCGGTATGTCGATGTCGAAGATCGAGGCAATGCGGCCCGGGCGCGCCGACATCACGACGACGCGGTCGGCGAGGAAAATCGCCTCGGAGATCGAATGGGTGATGAAGACGATGGTCTTGCCGGTCTCCATCCAGATTTCCTGGATGAGCAGGTTCATCTCGTCGCGGGTGAAGGCGTCGAGCGCGCCGAATGGCTCGTCCATGAGGAGCAGCGACGGGTTGACCGACAGGCTGCGCACGATCGAGGCGCGCTGCTGCATGCCGCCCGACAATTCGCGCGGGAATTTCGATTCGAAGCCCCAGAGATTGACGCGCTTCAGCAGCATGTCGATGCGCTCTTGATCGACCGGCTTGCGCTTGAGCTCGAAAGGCAAGGCGATATTGGCGGCGAGATTGCGCCAGGGCAGCAGATTGGCGTCCTGGAAGATCATCGCGATCTCGGGATGCGGCTTGGCGATCTTCTCAGGCCCGAGCGTGATCTCACCGCTGGTCAGGCCATGCAGGCCGCCCATCGACCATAGCAAGGTCGACTTTCCGCAGCCGGAGGGGCCCAATATGCAAAGAAATTCGCCGTCGCGCACATCGAGCGACACATTGTCGAGCGCATGCACCGAGCCGGTGCGGGTCTGATAATATTTGGTGGCGCCCGCAATGACCATCTTGGGCGCTTTCCTGTCCGAAGCACCGGTTACGTTGCGCATGGGCGTCGCATCCATCATGTTTCCTGGCCCCCGCGGCGAGGCTCGCTCGCCGCTTATCGTTATTTTTTCAAATCATGTGACAAAATTTCAGAATCTGCAATAGCCAATGTCAGGACATTCGCCGCTCAAAATGAGCGGTAATTGCAAAAAGTTGCGGCGCACAGGCGTCTCGCACTTGCCCAATCGTCAAAAGCCTGTAATTTAATTACGAGACTGACCCGGCGGGCATAGGACGGGGATCATGGCGCAGCGGCGCGGCGAAAAGCCATCGGAACAGCCTCCGGCGATCGACATCGTCTCGCGCATCGAGCGCATCGAAGGCGAATTGTCGCCCTCGGAGCGCCGGGTCGCGATGATCGTGGGCCGCGATTACGAGGCCGCCACCCGCCTGACGATCGCCGATCTCGCCAGGAAAGCGAAGGTCAGCCAGCCGACCGTCACCCGCTTCTGCCGCTCGGTCGGCTGCGGTTCCTTCGCCGAGTTCAAGATCCGGCTCGCCACCACGCTCACCGTGGCCTCGGCTTATCTCAAATCGGATCGCGCTTTCGACGACGATATCGGCCAGCTCGCCCAGACGATCATGATGCGGGCGGCGGGCGCGGTGCGCGAATGCCTCGACCAGCTCGATACCAGGACGATCGGCCAGGCGATCGATGCGTTGGCGGAAAGCCGGCGGATCGATCTCTACGGCCAGGGCGGCGGATCGGCGGCCATGATCGAGGATGCGAAGCTGCGCCTGTTCCGACTCGGACTTCCGGTTTCCGCCTATAGCGACGGCCATCAGCAGCGCATGTCGGCGGCGACGCTCAAGCCCGGCGACACGGCTTTCGCGATCTCCAACAGCGGCCGCTCGAAACCGGTGATCGAGGCGATCGAGATCGCCCGCTCCTTCGGCGCCCGCACCATCGCGCTGACCCGGCCGGGAACGCCGCTCGCCCAGGCGGCCGACATCGTCATCGCCATCACCATCGCCGAAGGCGACAATGTCCTGGTGCCGACGCCGTCGCGCTACGCGCATCTGGCGGTGATCGACACGCTCGCCGCCGGGGTCGCGGTGAAGCTCGGCGCCAAAGCGCGGGAAGCACTGCGCCGGGTGCGCTACACCCTCGCCCGCATCGGTATCGCCATCCCGACGCCGGCGACCGATCCGACGCCCCTGATGCAGGCGCGCGGGCCGCAGGAGTAGACATTCTCCCCCACCTCCAACGGATACTGGGTAGATACTGGCAAATTTTGCGAAATGGGGGATTCTCGCCCGTTCTTCAGCACTAACCCATTGCACTAGCAGAGGTTTGCGCGACAGGTCCCTCGCCCCCCGAAGGGGGATGCGAGCCGCCGGCAGGAAGAGTGAACAAAAGCGAACGGTCTCGAGCGGCAAACTGACCTCTACGTCAGGCTTCTTCTGTATTGTTTATGTTCTTTCTCTGTTCTAGTCTTTTCTGATGATCCCTGTCTCGGCGCCCTCTCCTCTTCCCCGCCGGCGGCCCACAAAGCCTGCCAGCCTAGAGGAATTGCGCCAGCTTCTGACCCCGCCTCTTCCCCGCACGGGCAAGAGCCGGTTCTTCTCCTTCAGGCTTCCGCTCGACAGAAACCTGCCCCGGCAAGGTCTGTCGCTCGAAAGCCTGCATGAGGTCCATGCCGCTATACCCGAAGACCTGGCGGCAGCTTTCGGTTTTCTTATCGCGCTCACGGCTTCGCTCGGCACTTCGGGATCGGTTTTCATCATTGCCTCGGCGCAGAGCCTCGCCGCCACCGGTCAGCTTTACGGCCATGGGCTGAAAGCGCTCGGCCTCGATCCCGGCCGCCTCACTTTGGTCGAGACACAGCATGACAGGGAAGCCTTCTGGGCGATCGAGGAGACTTTGCGCTCGGGCGCCGTCCCCGTCACGCTCGGGCTCATCGCACAGAACTTCGATCTCAAGACCAGCCAGCGCCTGAGTCTCGCGGCGCGCGAGGCGAAGCGGCCGCTGCTGCTGCTGCGGCCACCCGGATCGGCGGCCGCCAGCGCCGCCGAAACGCGCTGGCGCGTCGCTTCCGCGCCGGCCCGGCGCGATGCGACCGGTGGTCTACAGGCGACAAGCTGGCGGGTGGCGCTGGAGCGCTGCCGCAATGGTTCGAGTGGTGAGTGGGTGTTGGAGTGGTCACATGCGTCGCATCGTTTCAGTCTTTCTGCCGCGATGGCCGATCCTGCGCTTCCTGACGGCGCAGCCCCCATCGGGCGATATAGCGCCTGACCGGCCTTTCGTCCTGACCGTCGATGCGTCGGGCGGTCCGCGCATCGCCGCCACGAATCCGCCCGCCGAGAAGATCGGTCTCTTCGCCGGCCAGGGTCTGAGCGATGCGCGCGCCAAGGCCGGCGGCCTTTTGCAGGCGCGACCTCTCGAGGCCGACAGGGACGCGCGCGCCTTGCGCCGCCTGGCTTTGTGGGCGACGCGTTATGCGCCCTCCGTCGCGCCCTGGGGCCCGGAGAATGGCAGTGACGGCTTCTTCCTCGACATCACGGGAGCTTCACATCTCTTCGGTGGCGAGGCGGCGCTCCTCAAGGATATCGTCAAACGCCTGCGCAAATTCGGCCTCACCGCACGCTGCGCCATCGCCGGCACGCCGGGCGCCGCCTGGGCGCTGTCGCATCATGCCTCGGCCCTGCCCTTCGTTTTGCCGGAAGGACAGGAAAAAGACGCGCTGAAGCCCCTGCCCATCAAGGCTTTGCGCCTCGGCGCCGACACCCATGAAGCCCTGCACCGCCTCGGCTTCAAGCGCATCGGCATGCTGATCGATGCGCCGCGTGCTCCTTTCGCGGCGCGTTTCGAGAAGGAATTGCTTACCCGCCTCGACCAGGCGTTGGGCGCACGGCCGGAGGCTCTCCATTATATAAAACCACCCCCTGTCTATGATGCGCGGCGCTCCTTTCTCGACCCGATCTTCACGCAAGAGATCGTCGTCGCCACCGCGCGCAAATTGATGGAAAATCTCATTCCCATCCTCGAACGGGACGGTGTCGGCATCCGGTCCTTGCGGCTCGGCCTTTATCGCGTCGACGGCGACATGCGGCAGCTCGATCTCGGACTTGCGGCGCCGACGCGCGATCCCGCCCATGTCACGCGTCTCATCACCCTCAAGCTCGACAGCCTGACGCGCGGGCTCGAAGCGGGATTCGGTTTCGACTGTATCAGCCTCTCGGTCACCTCCGCCGAGCCTCTGCGGAACGAGCAAGGCGATCTCGCTTCACCTTCTGACAACCAGGACGATACAAAAGCTCAAGCGCGCCTTGTCGATGCGCTGCGCCAGCGCCTCGGCGCCGGCAGCGTGCGGCACATCAAGCCGGTCGAAAGCCATATTCCGGAGCGCGCTGAAATCAAAGTGGACAACGCGGCAACGAGCTGGCCTCATGACATGGAACGCGGCCGCCCGCCTCTGCTTCTGGCTCAGGCAGAGCCCGCGGACGTCACGGCGCTCATCCCCGACGGACCGCCGCGACGCTTCCGCTGGCGCGGCAAGCTGCATGACGTCACCACGGCCCTCGGCCCCGAACGCATCGCGCCCGAATGGTGGCGCAGCAGCGCCTTCGCACTGACGCGCGATTATTATTGCGTCGAGAACATGGCCGGGCAGCGCTTCTGGCTCTATCGCGACGGTCTTTATGGACGCGAGACCGATGCGCCGCGCTGGTTCGTCCATGGTCTTTTCGCGTGAGCTGCGGCCATGGCCTATGCCGAGCTCGCCGTCACCAGCAATTTCTCCTTCCTGCGCGGGGCCTCGCATCCGCCGGAAATGGTCGAGCGCGCCGACGAGCTCGGCCTCGCCGCCATCGGCCTCGCCGACCGCAACAGCTTCGCCGGCGTGGTGCGGGCCCATGTGGAAGCCAAGAAGCGCAAGATCCAGTATCTTCCCGGCGTGCGGCTCGTCACGGTCGACGGTTTCGAGGCGCTCGCCTATCCGACCGACCGCGACGCCTATGGCCGTCTCTGCCGCCTGCTGACGACGGGGAATATCCGCGGCAAGAAAGCCGAATGCCATATCAGCCTCGATGAGATCTGCGCCGCGAGCGACGGCCAGATGCTGATCGCGCTGCCGTCCGACAACGATATTTTCCCGGCGCAGCTCGCCAGCCTCGCCGAAGCGGCGCCGGGCCGGGTCTTTCTCGGCGCCATCCATCGCCATAGAGGCGATGAGAGGCAGCGTTTCGCCCATCTCGCCGATCGTGCACGCCGGCACGGCACGCCGCTCGTCGCCCTCAATGACGTGCACTATCATCGGCCGGAACGGCGTCCGCTCTGCGATGTGCTGACCTGCATCCGCGAGAAATGCACCATCGCCGAAGCGGGCTTCCGGCTCCATGCCAATGCCGAGCGTCATCTCAAATCGGAAGCGGAGATGCTGCATCTCTTCGCCGGCCATGAGGATGCCGTCCAGCGCAGCGCCGAAATCGCCGCGCGCTGCCGCCTCTCTCTGGACGATCTCAAATATGAATATCCGGACGAGCCGGTGCCGCCGGGCAAGACGCCACAGGAGCATCTCGCCGACCTCACCTGGAAGGGCGCGGCCAAGCGCTACAAGGGAGAGGTGCCCGAGGATGTCGCCCGGAATATCCGCGAGGAATTGCGCATCATCGAGGAGCTCGACTACGCCCGCTATTTCCTCACCGTGCATGACGTCGTCGCTTATGCGCGCAGCCAATATATTCTCTGCCAGGGACGCGGCTCGGCGGCGAACAGCACCGTGTGTTATTGTCTCGGCATCACCGAGGTCAATCCACGCTCGACCAAGCTGCTGTTCTCGCGCTTCATCTCGCAGGCCCGCAACGAGCCGCCCGATATCGATGTCGATTTCGAGCATGAGCGGCGCGAAGACGTCATTCAATATATTTATAAACGCTATACGCGCGAGCGCGCCGCCATCTGCGCCACCGTCATCCATTACCGCTCGCGCCGCGCCATCCGTGAAGTGGGCCAGGCGATGGGCCTGACGCCGGACGTCACTTCGGCGCTCGCCAAGACCATCTGGGGCTATGGCAGCCACATGCCCGACCAATATGTGCGGGAAGCCGGCTTCGATCCCGACAATGAGAAGATCAGGCAGGCCGTCGGTCTCGCCAATGAGCTCATCGGCTTTCCGCGCCATCTGTCCCAGCATGTCGGCGGCTTCGTGCTCACCCAGAAGCCGCTGTGCGAGACCGTGCCCATCGGCAATGCCGCAATGGATGACCGCACCTTCATCGAATGGGACAAGGACGATATCGACGCCCTTCGCCTCATGAAAGTAGATGTGCTGGCGCTCGGCATGCTGAGCTGCCTCCGAAAAGCGCTCGAAATGCTGCGCATCCGCTACCGCAAGCCCTATTACACGCTGGACGACCTGCCATACGAAGACAAGGCCACCTATGACATGCTGTCGAAAGCCGATTCCGTCGGCGTGTTCCAGGTCGAGAGCCGGGCCCAGATGTCGATGCTGCCGCGGCTCAAGCCGAAGAAATTCTACGACCTCGTCATCGAAGTGGCGATCGTGCGGCCGGGGCCCATCCAGGGAGATATGGTTCATCCCTATCTCAAGCGGCGCGATGACATAGAAAAAGTCGTTTACCCCTCTCCAGGCCCGGGCTTTCCATCGGATGAGCTGGAAAAAGTACTCGAGCGGACACTCGGCGTGCCGCTCTTCCAGGAACAGGCGATGCAGATCGCCATCACCGCGGCAGGCTTTTCGCATGACGATGCCGACCGCCTGCGCCGCTCGATGGCGACCTTCCGCAACAACGGCACGGTCAGCACTTTTCGCGGCAAATTCATCGCCGGCATGGCGGCACGCGGCTATGAACCGGACTTCGCCGAGCGCTGCTTCAGCCAGATCGAAGGCTTCGGCGAATATGGCTTTCCGGAAAGCCATGCGGCGAGCTTCGCTTTGCTCGTCTATGCCTCGGCCTATATCAAATGCCACCATCCCGATGTGTTCTGCGCCGCCATCCTCAACAGCCAGCCGATGGGCTTCTATCAGCCGGCGCAGCTGGTGCGCGACGCGCGCGAGCATGGTGTCGAGGTGCTGCCGGTCGATATCAATGAAAGCGACTGGGACTGCACGCTCGAAGGCACCATGGACGACCGCTCGGCGGTGCGGCTCGGCTTCCGCCAGATCTCCGGTCTCAAGGAGGATGAGGTCAAAGAGAAACTCATCGCCAAGCGCGGCAACGGCTATTCGAGCCTCGAGCAGGTGGCGCGGCGCAGCGGCGTCTCGCGCTTCACGCTGGAACGGCTCGCGGAAGCCGATGCCCTGACCTCCCTGGGTCTCGATCGCCGCAAGGCGCTCTGGGCCATGCGGCGGCTGAGCCGGCTCGATATCGATCTGGAAAAGGCCCCGGGCTCGGCGCAGGACGGCAATCTGCCGCTCTTCGCGCCGCATATGGAGGACGGGCTCTTCCATGAGCCGTCCGTCGCCTTGCCCGAGATGCAGCTCAGCGAAGAGGTGATGGACGACTATGGGACGACCGGCCTGTCGCTCAAGGCCCATCCCTGCAGCTTCTTCCGCGGCGATCTCACCCGGCTCGGGGCCATCACCACGGCCGCCCATCGCGATCCGACCTTGAAGCAGAACACGAAGGTCACCGTCGCCGGCCTCGTCCTCATGCGGCAGATGCCCAGCACCGCCAAGGGCGTCGTCTTCATCACCCTCGAAGACGAGACCGGCATCGCCAATATCATCGTCTGGCCGCAGGTGCTGGCGGAGAACCGGCGGGTGGTGATGACCGGCGAGTTCCTCGCCATTCGCGGGCGGCTGCAGCGCGAAGGCCTCGTCATCCATGTCGTCGCCGAGCGTTTCGTCGACCTCACCGTCGAGCTGCGCACGCTCAGGCAAGGCGATCTGTTCGACACGGCCCCGCCCGCGCTCATCAAGAGCCGTGACTTTCATTAGAAATTTCGCGGAGACAGCATGCAGGCCACGCACAATACAACACATCTGTTTATTAAACATCCCCGGTGTGCTAGTCATGAACAGTAGTCAAGCGAAGCGCTTTCTTGCTCGTTTCGGCTGCAGCTTCGAGCCCGGAAAAGGTGGCCATCTGATTGTCAGGCGCGTCATCTCAAATCAGTCCTCCCGCAACATGGAGGAGCCAAGGAGATCGGCAAAGGCCTGTGGCTCAAGATATTGAAGGATCTCGATCTGAAGGACGAAAGATAATGCTGCGCTATCCCGTTACCCTCAAGAAAGACAGCAACGGCACCCTTCTGGTGACGGCGCCGGACTTCCCGGAACTGGTCACCTTTGGCGAAAACAAGGCTGACGCGTTGCTGAGAGCGGCCGATGCCATCGCAACCGTCATCCAGGGACGGATCAGCGACAGAGAGAAGATCCCCAAGCCTTCACGCGCCAAGCGGGGCCAGGACTATGTCCATCTGTCCACCCTCATCGCCGCGAAGCTGGCGCTCTACGGCCTCATGATCAAGACCGGAACCCGAAAGGCCGATCTCGCCAGAAAGCTCGGTATTCATGCCCCCCAGGTGGATCGGCTGCTTGATCTCGATCACGACTCCAGGCTCGATCAGATCGACAGTGCCGTGCGCGCCCTCGGCAAGGAGCTGGAGATCCGGGTCGTCGAAGCGGCCTGAACGCGCTATTCCGCAATCACCTTGTGAATGAGAGCGAAAAGCTCGGCCGTCTTGATCGGCTTGCGCAGATAGGCGATGCCGCTGTCGCGGATCTCGGCCTGCACCCTGGCCGTATGATCCGCCGTCACCACGACGGCCGGAATCTGATGGCCGACCGCATCGCGCAAGGCGGCGATCGCTTCGCTGCCGGTCCCCTCGTCCAGATGATAATCCGCGATGATGAGATCGGGCGTCTTGTCGAGGCTTTGCAGGGTCTCCAGCGCTTCGCCGGTCGAGACCGCCGGAATGGCGCGCATGCCGCGCTCCTGCAGCAGCTCCATCATGCCTTCGAGAATGACGAGATCGTTCTCGATGACGATGGCGGTGAAGCTCGCGAGATCCACCGGCAACCGCTCCATCGCGGCTTGCGGACCGCTTTGGCGCTGCGGCGCGGCGCAGGCCGGAATCCCGATCGCGAAGCACGAGCCTCTGCCGACCTCGGAGACGACCTCGATCCGATGGTCGAGTAGCCTGGCGATGCGCCGCACAATGGCGAGGCCGAGCCCCGCGCCCTTGGGCGTATCGGGCAGATCCTGGCCCAGGCGGCGGAACTCCTCGAAGATGAAGTCGCGCTTGTCCTCCGGAATGCCGGGGCCGGTATCCCAGACCTCGAGCGAGATCATCGCGCCGCGCCGGCGCGCGCCGATCAGGACGCCGCCTTTCGCCGTGTAGCGAATGGCGTTGGCGATCAGATTCTGCACGATCTGGCGCAGCAGCCTGGCATCGCTCAGGCCGTGCAGCGCGGTCGGCACGCAGCGCAATTTGAGCTGCTTCTGGTCGGCCAAGGGCTGGAACTCGGCGGCCAGCGTCGTCAGGATCTCGGCCACCGACAACGGCACGATATTGGCTTCGACGCTGCCGCTGTCAAACCGGGAGATATCGAGCAGCGTGCCCAGCACCTCCTCGACCGAGCCGAAGGCCATATCCACCTTGCCGGCGAAGTGAAGCTGACGCGCATCGAGCCCGGTTCCGCTCAGGAGCGACAGAAAGATCCGCGCCGCATTGAGCGGCTGCAGCACGTCGTGGCTCGCCGCCGCGAGAAACCGCGTCTTGCTCTTGGTGAGATCCTGAGCCTTGTCCCGCGCGTCGATGAGCTCGACCTCGATGGCGCGCCGCTCCAGAACCTCGCGGGTCAGGGCCGCGGTACGCTCCTCGACGCGCTCCTCCAGCGTCTCTTTCGCCTCGCGCAAGGCGTCGCTGGCGCGCCGCCCGGCGGTGACGTCGGTGAAGCTCACCACGATGCCGCCATCGGGCATGACATTGCCGCTGACGCTCAGGATCGTGCCGTCGCTGCGCGTCAGCTCGACCGGCTCGAGGTCGGCTGAGGGATTGCGCGTCCAGGCGGCGACCTTGCCGGCACCCAACGGATCGAAGGCGAAGACCGATTTGCCGACCCAGTCCCATAGCCGGTCGAAACCGGCCAGGGGCACGACCAGGCGCACGGGCAGGCTCAGGAGATCGACGAAGCGATGATTCCACGCCTTGAGGCGCAGGTCGCGCGAGAACATGCAGATGCCCTGCGGCAGGTGATCTAGCGTCGCCTGCAGGAGCTGCGACTGCTCGTCGAGCTCGCGCTCGCGCCTGAGCCGCTCGCCGCGCACGATATCGGTGATGTCGGTCTGAAAGACGACGGTGGCGCCCGTCTCCGTCTTCTTGTTCGAGACCTGGATCCAGCGGTCGCCGGACAGCTGCTGGATGAAGGCGGCATGCGGCTTGCGGAAGAGATCGATGCGGGCGGCGCGCCAGGCTTCGGCGCTGCGCTGCTGATCGAGGACGAGATGCCGGCTCTGCGAGAAATATTCGGCGATGCGCACGAAGGGCGTGCCCGGCACCAGCCACGCCGCGATGTCGGGCAGGAGGGCGCGGAACGGCGCATTGCACAGGACCAGCTCCTCGGCGTCATTGAACAGCGCAAAGCCTTCGCTCACCGCCTCGATCGCCGATGTCAGATTCTGCTTGGCGGTCTCGGCCTCGTCGCGCGCATCCTCGAGCCGCGCATAGGCATCGGAAAGATCCTCCAAGGTGCGCTTGAGATCGCTGGTGCGCGCGCTGACCTGGCCTTCGAGCACGATCGCCGTCTGGAACAGGGAGAAGCCATTGCCGGAGAAATCCGTCGAGCGCTCGACGCGGCTCATCAGCGCGCGGTTGATCTTCTCGAGCTTGCGCAGACGGTCTTCCAGCCTTTCCGAAGCGTCGATCATGGCGCCCGCAGCTCATCCGTCCTGCGTCTGGCGCGGCCGATGGCGACACCGGTGAAGGTCTGGTTGACGTGCATCGAGCGATATTGCTCGCCATAAGTGCTGAAACCGACGACGCCATGGCGCTTGAGCACCTGCGAGACATCGAGCTTCCTCTGCTTCTGCTCCGCCTCGAGCCGGCGCAGGATGCAGTCGAAACCGAGGATGAGGTCGAGCGAGCCGAGCTCGGCGGCGAGCTTCGTCAAGGCGGAATCGAGATTGCGCGCGATGTCGTCGCCATCGGCGACGGTGAGCACCAGGCCTTCATCGATGCCGCAATAGAAACGCAAGGAGCCGTCCTCCTCGACCTTCTGGATCGAGCGGACGTGATATTCGCCACCGACCCTGACGACGACGGGATAGGCGGCGAAGGTCATCGGATTGAGCTGATGCTCGTCGAGGCCGACCATCTTGGCATAAGCGGGCGCGGCAGGCTCGGCATTGATCTCCGTCACCAGCCGGCGCACCGGATCGGCCTCGGTCACCACCATCTTCTTGTCGGTGGGGCGGAAATGATCGAGCTTGAAGACGCTGAAGGGACAGTCCGTCTCGATCAGCGCCAGAACGGCGGCATTGGTATGAAACGCGCCGTCGGCAAAGACCCAGGTCGTGCCGAAATCCAGCCCGTCGCCGGCGGAACCGCCGAACAGCGGCACCGGATCGAGGAAGCGGCTGATCGAGGAGACGACCACTTCCTCCTGGCGGCTCATGCCGTCGATGAGCAGCATGGCGAAAACCTGCCGCGGGATGGCGCGCGCCGACAAGGGGGCCAATCCCAGATCGGCGAACAGATCCTGCACCACGACATTGCCAGCCTCCATGCGGAAACGGTCGAGGCCCTCGATCAGCCGAATGCTGGCGCGGTAATCGGCGCCGCCGAAACTGACGCCGGTCAGCGTGTTCTCACGATAACCTTCCGAGGTGATCTCGCCCGCGGTGGTGCAGCCGATCACCGGGATCCCGGGCAGCCGGTTGCGGATGGCCTGCGCCAACGCCTCACGGTCATAGCTCGGCGAAGCAAAGAAGATCACCAGCGTCATGCCGGGCTGGTCGATCCGGCTCACGAGCTCGGCCGCCGCCGCCCGGGGGTCGGCATCTGCGGAGAAGCCCTTTCTAGCCGGCATGGCGGCGCTCTTGCTCCGTGAAGATTTCGGGCTGGTCGACGACGAGGCCCTGCAATTTGAGCTTCTGCATGATCAGCACCGCCTGGGTGCGGTTATGGATGGCGAGCTTCTTGAAGATCGAGGTGATATGCGCCTTCACCGTGGTCTCGACGATGTCGAGCTCGAAAGCGATCTGCTTGTTGAGCTTGCCTTCGCAGATGAGGGTCAGGACCTTGTATTGCTGCGGGGTGAGCTCGCGCAGGCGCGCCAGGATGTCGAGCTCGCGCTGCGCCGGCGCGCCAGCCGAAACCGGCCGCTCGCTGGCGGCGAAATGATCCTTGCCATCGATCAGCTTGCGCACGGCGGCGATGATCTTCTCTCGCTTCTCGCTCTTGTTGATGAAACCCGCGGCGCCGAGATCGCGCAGCTGATGCACGATCTCCTCACCCGACATCGAGGAAATGACGCAAAGCGGCGTGCGCGGGCTCGCGGCCTTGAGGCTGACGACCCCCTCGAAGCCGGCGATGTCCGGCATTTTGAGATCGAGCAGAATAAGGTCCGGCCTGGCCCCTTTCGACAGAGCGCGATGCGCCGTGGTGATCGAATCGGCCGTCTCCACCCGGGCGGCCGGAAAGGCGACATGCAGGGCCATTTCCAGGGCTTCCAGAAACAGCGGGTGATCGTCGACGATCAGGAAACGCAAAGGCTGCATGACGTCAGTTTGCACGGCCGGGCGGCGCTTACAAGCCGCCGAAGAGCCGGCAAACCGGTTCCCATGGTTAACAATCACTCAATATTGCTGCCCGGAAAGACCCCATGAATATTCACCTTTGCAGAAATGGTCCCGCCATTTTCATCAATACTTAGACTTGTCGGCGAAATTCCAAATACATCCAGAACAAACTGCGGTCGCGGATCAATCTCCGAGCATTTTCTACTTTATCCGCGTCCAGATCATTTCAAGTTTTCAAAGTATTTAAAGCAGCTTGGCTGAGTTTCACTTGGCGTTCGTTAGAGTATACTTCCTAGGTTACGCGACATCATTGGTGGATGGGTTTGTCTCGCATGGCCTGGCATAAAAAAATGGGGAAAGACTGTCGCGGTGTGGCGGCGATCGAATTCGCGCTGGTTGCGCCGGTCCTCATTCTGATCCTGCTCGGCATCGCCGCTTACGGCATCTATTTCAGCGCGATCAGCAGCCTGCAGGAGCTCACCGCCGACGCGGCGCGCGCCTCGGTCGCCGGCATATCCGCCACCGAGCGGCAGACCATCGTCAGCAACTACGTCACCCAATCCAGCCCGAACTACCGGCTGCTCAGAGGCAGCGCCATCACGGTCACGACCGCTCCATTTCCGGGCGATCCGACCCGCTACAGCGTCACCCTGCGCACGGATATCTCCAATCTACCCCTTCAGGTGACGACCGGCTTTTTCCCGATGCCGTCGGCCGTCATCCAAAGGACGGCGGTCGTCCGCATCGGAGGATATTGATGGCATTACGGCATAGGTTTCGACCGTTCGCGCGGTCGGAGCAAGGCGCTGTCGCGGTCATAACCGCGATCGTCCTGACGGTCCTGATCGGCTTCGCCGCGATTGCGGTGGATGTCGCCTCTTTTCACTATGACAGCCGCCGGCTGCAGGGCGCGGCGGATCTCGCCGCGATCGCGGCGGCCAGCAGTCCGGCCAATGCCACCCGGGCGGCGCGCGCCACCTTCACCGACAATGGCCGCTGGACGCTCAACACGCTCACCGTCGAGACCGGCAACTACGATCCCGATCCGACCAAGGCGCAGGCGCTGCGTTTCGTCGCCAACCGCCAGCCGATCAATGCGGCGCGGGTGATCGCCAGGGCGCCGACACCCGTCTATTTCGGACGCATATTCACCGACGACGCCGATGTGGAGATCGCCGCCGCGGCGATCGCCACCCGACCGGCCGAAGCCGCCTTCTCCATCGGCTCACGCCTGCTGTCGCTCGAAGGCGGCATCATCAATGCGATACTGAGCCAGATGCTGGGCGGCCAGGTCAATCTGCGCGTCATGGACTATCGCGGCCTGGCCGACGTCAATATCGACCTGCTGAAATTCCTGGACCAGCTGGCGGTCGACGCCGACATCCATGCCGGCTCCTACCGCGACGTGCTCGACGCCAATGTGAAGGCCGGTCAGATCCTCACCGCCATGGCGAAGACGGCGCGCGCCGACAGCAAGCTCGACGTGGCGAAGACGCTCGAGGATCTCGCCCGCTCGATCAACGCCGCCACCGCCATCAATCTCACCCGCATGCTCGATATCGGCAAGGCGGCCAATGCGCAGATCGGCACCGCCAAGCAATATGGGCTTGCCGCCGCGGTGAACGCCCTCCAGCTCGTCAATACGCTGGCCATGGTCGCCAATGGCAACCATCAGGTCGACGTCAATCTCGGCGCCACCGTGCCGGGACTGACCAACACCCAGCTCAGCCTGGTGATCGGCGAGCCGCCGCAGCACTCCTCCTGGATCACGGTCGGCGAAAAGGGCGCCTTCGTGCGCACCGCGCAGACCCGGCTCAAGCTCAGCGTCGAGATCGGCGGCACCGGCCTCCTCGCCGGCACGGCCATCAGACTGCCGATCTTCATCGACGTCGCCTATGCGGAAGGCCGTCTGTCCAATGTGACCTGCGGCGCGACCCCCGCCGGCAACCAGGTCACCGTCGCGACGCAGCCCGGCATCCTCAATGCCTGGATCGGCGACGTCAGCAACTTCACCGCCGTCAACGATACGCCCACGGTCAGGCCGGCGCTGATCGTCAATGCGCTGAGCCTGGCGCGCATCACCGCCAGCGCCCATGTCAATGTCGGCAACAACAGCGCGCAAAATCTCGTCTTCACCGCCTCCGACATCGCGGCGCAGCGCTTCAAATCGGCGGTCACCCAGAACTACACCGAGACGCTCGTCACGTCTTTGACGAGCAATCTCACCCTCAATGTCGACATACTGGGGCTGCCCGATCTGCTCGGCGTCCTCACCCGGCAGCTCAAGGACCTGGTGCGCGTGCTGATCGCACCGGTGACCCCGGCGCTCGACAAGATCGTCTATACCGCGCTGACCACACTCGGCATCAAGCTCGGCGAAGCCGACGTCACCGTGCATGGCGTGCGCTGCACCAACCCCGTCGTCGTCCAATGACGAAGGAGCGCGCGGTACAGTAAGAAGGTGATCAGCGGATCGCGGCCGACAAGGTCTTGCAGAAGGACGTCAGCCGCAGGGCGGCGGCGCGGCGCTGCTCGGGATCTCGCGTCAGGCGGCCGACCACGGTCACCGCGGCGCAGATCTCCTCGTCCCAATTCACGATCGGCGCGCAGATGCCGATGTAATTCGGCACGAACGTGCCCAAGGCCATGGCATAGCCCTGCTCGCGCACGGCGCGGACGGTTCCCTCGACATCGAATTCGATAGGGTTCTCGAGCTCGCTTTCCTTCTGGATCTCGGCGTCGACAAAAGGTTGCGTGATGCGTTCCGGCATGTAGCTCAGGAAGACATTGCCGGTCGCCGAGCGCAGCAGCGGGAAAGTCGAGCCCAGCACGTCGGGAGAAATCAGCGAATCGGCGGTGCGCTGCCAGCGCACCGCGATGGGGCCCTCGTGGCTCCAGATGGCGATATGGGCCGGCATGCCCAACTGTTCGACGAGATCTTCGAGATGATCGCTGGCCCGGTTGACGACATCGATGCGGCGAATGGCCGATACGCCAAGGCGCAGCGCGAAGAGGCCGAGATCGTATTTGCCGGAACGCTTCTGCTGCGCCACGAGGCCGCCGGCCACCAGACTGTGCAAATAGCGGTGGGCCTTGCTGGGCGCCATGCCGCAGGCCGCGCCGATTTCCTTCAACGACATCGGCCCCCTGGCGACGGCCAGGGCTTTGAGCACGCTCATGCCGATGTCCACGGATTGAATGCCGCCATGGTCGCGCCCCGGGGCGGACTCAACTTCGGCGAGATGCTCCGCCGCGAAGACAGCGGATACTTGAGGGTCATGTCGGTTCATGGTTCCTCCCGAACCAATCTCCTGGCCCTGCCCCCAAAGCCCGAATGCGATTACATGAAAAGACTAGATAAGCGCACTTAATAATATATGTATTTTTCCTTTTTTCCAGCACTCGTGAAAGGCGATTACTTCACAGCCTACGACTTTAATACTATCTCGAAGCAAAGATACTACGCGGAAACAAAATTACCGCTCGGGATAAAGTTACAATTTTCGGCTTAGTTTTCGGATATTGACAAGATCAGTGCTCCACGCCGTAAATTGCTTCAAATCGATGAGGGTAATGAACAGACGCCAATATTTTTTCGCGGCACTTGCGCTGCTGGCCGCGCCTGTCGTCTCGCTGCGCTCGGCCTGGGCGGACTCCGATGTCGGCTCACCGCAGCGCGTCCGGGCGGTGAAAACCGCGCTCCGGATCACGAGCGTTCAAACCGAACATTGGCTGAGCTATGCCGAGGCCCTGGAAACCTATCGCAGCGCGGTGCGCGATGTGCGCGAGGCGGAACTTCAGGTGATGGGCGGGAGCCAGACGATCGATGAGGACAATACCGCGGCGCTGCGCGCCCGTCAGGCTGAAAGGCTCCAGGCCAAAGCCAATCTGAGGGTCAGCTATGAAATACTCTACGAAAAACTGGACCCCGCGCAGCGGCGGATTGCGGATGCCATCCTGACAGCCGGAGAATGCGGCCGGTAGAATATCCTCATCTGCCCCTGGCGCCCGGGCGCAGCAGGAACTGCGCCAGCACCAGAAGCGCCAGCGAGGTCAGGAGGACCGTGGTGCCGATCGCGTTGATCTCGGGCGTGACGCCGCGCCGGATGGAAGAGAAGACATAGATCGGCAAGGTCGTGTTGGGGCCGGCGACGAAGAAGGCGATGATGAAGTCCTCGAAGGAGAAGGTGAAGGACAGAAGCAGACCCGCGAGTATGGACGGCGTCAGCGCCGGCAGCACCACCTGCCGGAAGGTGGCGAAGGGCGTCGCATAGAGATCTTCCGACGCCTCGACCAGGCTCCTGTCCATGCCGGCGAGCCGCGCCCTGATGATGAGGACGACCACCGCGAGATTGAACAGGACATGGGCGGCGATCACCGTCCACAGGCCCATCTGCAGGCGCGCCATGCCGATGGCCTCGAGCGTCGGGTTGACGGTGTCGAACACGGTCACGAAAGCGATCAATGTCGATATGCCGATGACCACGCCCGGCACCATGATGGCGATGTAGACGAGAGCGTCGAAGAGCTGCCTGAGCCAGCCCGTCATCCGCTCGAGGCCGAGGGCGCAGAGCGTGCCGACCGTGGTGGCGATGACCGACGTGCAGCCGGCGATGATAAGGCTCGTCACCAAGGCCTTGATGATGATCGGGTTGGTGAAGGCCTTGCCGTACCAGTCGAGCGAGAAGCCCTGCCAGTCCATCGCATAACGCCCGGCATTGAAGGAGAAGAAGGCGATCAGCGCGATCGGCGCGTAGAGGAAGATGTAGATGAAGACGGCATAGAGGCGCATCGACATGGCTACACCAAAGCGGCGCGGCGCATATCGCCGCGGCTCAGAACGAAGCGCATATAGACCACGATGGTCACGAACATGATGGCGACCAGCGCGGTCGAGACGGCGGCGCCGAAGGGCCAGTTGCGCGACTGCAGGAAAAGATCGACCAGCGCATTGCCGATGAAGAAGACTTTGCCGCCGCCCAGAAGCTGCGGCAGGATATATTCGCCCATCAGCAGGATGAAGACGAGCATCGAGCCGGTGGCGACGCCGGGGACCGACAAAGGCAGCGTCACCTGCCGGAAGGTGCGCCAGGAATCGGCGCCGAGATCGGCGGAGGCCTCGAGCAGGCGCTTGTCGAGCTTTTCCAGGCTGACATAGATGGGCAGCACCATCAGCGGCAGGAAGCCATAGACGGCGCCGATCAGGACCGCCCAGGGCGTGTTGATGATGCGCAGGTCGGCGATGCCTAGATAAGCGAGCCAGCTCGGAATGCCTTTCGAGCCCAGGATCATGATCCAGGCGTAATAGCGCAGCAGCTGGCTCGTCCAGAACGGCACGATCACCAGCACGAGCAGCAAGGTGCGCGATTTGGGGCTGGCCTTCACCGCCAGGAAATAAGCGAGCGGATAGGCGGCGAGCGCGGTGAGGAGCGTGCCGAGCGGCGCCAGCGTCAGGGTGTTGAAGAAGGCCTGCCCGCGCGCCGGCAGATTGGCGTAGTTGTCGAGGGTGAAGGCCGGCGCATAGCCGCCGGCATCGGCGCGGGCGCCGAAGGAATAGATGATCACGACGATCAGCGGCAGGACGAGCAGGAAGAAAAAGAACAGTCCCGCCGGCGCCACGAGCAAAGCGGTGACGGTCTTCGATCGGGAAAGGGGCGCGAGCTGGGGCATCTTACCCTCGCCCCGCGCAGCGCAGGACCGTCAGGGGAAATCCGTCGAAGCCTGCACGGCCTTGCCTGACCTTCCCTTCTCCCGCCTGCGGGAGAAGGTGGCCAAAGGCCGGATGAGGGTGTTCTCTCAGCTTCTGTAGAGCCGCAAGCATGGGAAGTCGTGAAGCCTGGTCATTTTGTTCTCTTGAAGGGCTATCGTGAACTGAGCCAACACCCTCATCCGCCCTATCGGGCACCTTCTCCCGCAAGCGGGAGAAGGGAGAATGAGCATGGGCTCTGAAGCTTCCCGCGTGGGCGGGAAGCTCTCGCCTTGTCATCAAGCCGACTTGAAGCGGGCCATGATCTCGGCGCGCAGCGGGTTGGTCAGCGTCGCCGCGGCGCCGAATTCGAGATTGGTGAGCAGATCCTTGGCCGGGTAGAGGATCGGGTTCTCCAGCATCTCCTTCGGCACCAGCTTGTTGGTGCGGGCGTCGGTCGAGGGATAGCCATGCGCCTGGACCTCCTTGGCGTTGATCTCGGGCGTCAGCAGCCAGTCGATCAGCGCATAGGCGGCCTCCTTGTTGGCGGCGCCCTTCGGAATGGCGAAATAGTCCGTCCAGATCTCGCCGCCCTCCTTGCCCAGCACATACTGGATTTCCGGGATGTCGCGATGCAGCTGAGTCGCATCGCCGGTCCAGGCCACCGACACCCAGGCATCGCCATTGCGCATCGAGGGCTGATAGTCGGAGTTGATGGCGAAGAGATGCGGTTTCGCCTCGAGCATCAGCTTCTCGGCCTCGGCCAGCTGCTTCTCGTCATTCGAGTTGAAGGAATAGCCGAAATATTTGAGCGCGTTGCCGATGGTGGTGAGCTGATAGTCATGCACCATCACGCGGCCGGAAAGCGGGCCCTTGGTCAGATCCCAGAACTCCTTCCAGCTGGTCGGATTCTGGGTGACGTTCTTGGTGTTGATGACGAAGCCGGTGGTGCCCCAGTTCTTCGGCACCGCATAGACGGTGCCATCGATCGTGCCTTCCGAGGTGAAGCGCTGGTCCTGGCTCGCCACGTCGTAATTGGGCAGGAGCTTGAGGTCGAGCGGCTCGATGAGATCGAGGCCCTTATAGGTGCTGATCGTATAATTGGTCGGCACGAAGACGTCCCAGCCGGTCGAGCCGGCCTGGAGCTTGGCCAGCATCTCTTCATTCGAGCCGAACACATTCATGTTGATGGTGACGCCGGTCTTCTTGGTGAAGGCGTCGAGATTTTCCTGATTATGGTAATTGGGCCAGGTGGTGAGGTTCACCGTGCCGGACAAGGCCGCATAGGCCTTGCGAGCCTTAAGCCCCGGCATGGCGCCGCCCAATACCGCGGTCGCCACGCCCAGGCCGGTGACGCCGAGAAAATGCCTGCGGGTGACCGAGCCCTTCTGAAAGCGGCGCAGCTCGTCCATGAATTTCTGCGGTGTGATGATCCTGTCGTCTGCCATTTGTTTCCTCCTGATCGTTTCTGTCTACGCACTCAATCCTTGGCGAGGATCAAAGCGGCATCGGGCGGCCAGCCGACCGCAACCTTGTCGCCGATCTCGAAGGCCAAAGCCGGATTGCCCTGGCGCGGGCTCCTGACCATGAATTCACCGAGCTTCTCATGCGCCACCAGATATTCCGTCTGCTCGCCGAGGAAGATGCGGTTGAGCACTTTCGCTCGGGCGCGGAAAGCGACCTGGTTAGGCAGGTCGGTCTCGGCGGCGGCCAGCCGGATCTGCTCGGGGCGCACGCTCACCAGCACGGTCTCGCCGGCTTGCGGCGATGCCGTCGAACGCGAGGCACGCCCGGTCGCCTTCATGCCGTCGGCGAGCGCCACATCGATGAGGCCGCTGCGCAGGCTGCCGGCGATGCCGGTGAAGAAATTCGACTTGCCGACGAAATCGGCCACATAACCATTGACCGGCTCGTCATAGAGCTCGCGCGGCGTGCCGGTCTGGACGAGCCGGCCTTCCTTCATGATGCAGACGCGGTCCGACATCGACAGCGCCTCTTCCTGGTCATGCGTGACGAGGAGAAAGGTGATGCCGACATTGCGCTGCAGATTCTGCAATTCGATCTGCATGTCGTGGCGCAGCTTGCGGTCGAGCGCCGCCAGAGGCTCGTCGAGCAGCAGCACCGCCGGACGATTGATCAGAGCGCGGGCGAGCGCCACGCGCTGCTGCTGGCCGCCCGACAATTCCCAGGTCCGGCGCTGGCCATAGCCTTGCAACCGAACCATCGCCAGCGCCTCGTCGACCGCCCTGGCGATCTCCTCGCGCGGCGGCCTGGGCGCGCGCTGGCGCAGCCCATAGGAGATGTTGTCGGCGACATTCAGATGCGGGAACAGCGCATAATGCTGGAACACCATATTGACCGGGCGCCTATAGGCCGGCACCCCGGTGACATTGTCGCCGCGGATGAAAACCTCGCCTTCGCTCGGCTGCTCGAAACCCGCCATCATGCGCAGGCAGGTGGTCTTGCCGCAGCCCGACGGTCCGAGAAGCGAGACGAAGGATCCCTTGGGCAGATCGAGATCGACGCGGTCGACGGCCAGCACCTCGCCATAGCGCTTCGACACGGCGCGGAAAGAGATGTCCGGGACGATTTTCTGGGTCATGAACAATGAACGTCCGCGACGGGGCTCTGGCGATATATCCCACAGGTGGTAAAATGATCGCAGTCGGGACTTGAACTGTATATATCCTAAATGGGATAGGCGCATGACCAGCGTAGCCGATATCGGCGAAAAGGCCTGGAATGACAGCCTGGCGGCGACCGTCGCCGCCATCGGCACGACGGAATTCGCTCCCGCGCTGATCGACGCGCTCAAACATGTGGCGCCCTTCAACTATTCGGTGATTTTCGCCTATTGCCATGGCGCCCGGCCGCTCGACCTGTTCGACACTTTCCCGGCGGCGAAAAGGCGCGTCTTCGTCGACGACTACCAGGCCGGCCCTTACCTGCTCGATCCCCTGTTCATCGCGCGGCCCGAGACCTGGGGGCCAGGGCCGCACCGGGTCGCCGACCTGGCGCCGGACCGGTTTCCGCAAAGCGAATATTTCCGCTCTTATTATGTGCAGACGGGGCTGTCGGAAGAGATCGCCTTCTTCGTGCCGATCAAGACCGGAACGCGGATCGTCATCTCGCTGATGCGAGACGCCGGGCGACTGCAGGCCTTCGCCACGCGGGAGCGGAAGAGGCTGCAAAGCATAGCGCCGCTGGTCGTCGCCGCGGCGACCCATCACTGGAGAGACATCGAGAGCCGGTTTTCCGGCGCCGGCCCCGATCCAAAAGTCAACGAGACCGAGCGGCTCCTCGTCACCGCCTTCCATCGTTTCGGCGACGGCCGGCTCACCCAGCGCGAAAGCGAAATCGCGGAACTCGTGCTCAAGGGCAATTCCTCGGAGGCGATCGGCAAGATCCTCGGCATCGCCACCGGAACCGTGCGCATCCACCGCAAGAATATCTATATGAAACTCGGCATCGGCTCGCAGGGCGAGTTGTTCTCGCGCTTCGTCGCATCCATCTCACAGGGCCTCGGCCCCGACGATGAGGGCGGGAAGTGAGGCGTAGCGTCGTTTTACGGAAGACAGGCGACGGGCTGCAAGGTTAGGCTCCCCCCATGGAAAACACCCGCCCGGCCATCGACACGCATGAAATGTCCAAGCAGGTTTCCGCCCATGGGCGGCGCGGCGGCGGGCGCGAGGGCCGCAGAACCCTGCGCGCCAAGGCGGTGCCATCCTTCCCCGCTCTCACCCGCAACATCCCGGTCTATGAGATCGTGCCCGATGAGGCGATCGAGCTCATCCACGAGGAATCGCTGAAGATCCTCGAGGAGGTCGGCTGCGAATTCCGCGACGCCGAAGCGATCGCCATGTGGAGGCAGGCGGGCGCCGATGTGCGCGAGACGCGGGTGCGCATCGACCGCGCCCTGCTCATGAAGCTCGTCGGCCAGATCCCGTCCGAATTCGTCCAGCATGCGCGCAACCCCGAGCGCTCGGTGACCATCGGCGGCAAGAACTCGGTCTTCGTGCCGATGTATGGCGCGCCCTATGTGCGCGATCTCGACAATCAGCGCCGCTACGGCTCTCTCGCCGATCTCAATAATTTCCACAAGCTCAGCTATATGTCCCCGACACTCCACTCCTCGAGCTCGATCATCTGCGAGCCGATGGAGATCCCGGTGCCGAAGCGCCATCTCCATATCATCCAGTCGGCGCTCAAATATTCCGACAAGCCATTCATGGGCATCGTCACCGCCAAGGAACGCGCCGAGGACGTCATGAAGATGGCGGGCATCGTCTTCGGCGACGATTTCGTGCGCGACAACACCGTCGTCGTGTCGATCACCAACTGCAATTCGCCGCTGGTCTGGGACGCGACCATGCTCGACGCGCTGAAGGTCTATGCGGCGCATAACCAGCCCTGCATCCTGGCGCCTTTCGCGCTGTGCGGCGCCTCGACCTCGGCCTCCTCGGTCGGCGCCGTGGCGCAGGTCAATGCCGAGGCGCTGGCCGGCCTCGCCTTCACGCAGCTGGTGCGGCCGGGAAGCCCGCAGCTCTATGGCCAGTTCATGGTGACGGTCGACATGAAGTCGGGCGCGCCGATGGGGGGCACGCCGGAAGCGGCGCAGATGATGTATCTGATGGGCGCGCTGGCGCGGAAATACAGGCTGCCCTGGCGCACCTCGGGCTTCCATGTCGGCTCCAAGGTGAATGACGCCCAGGCCGGCTATGAAGCGAATATGCTGATGCATGCCGCCATCCTGTCGGGCGCCCATTACATCTGGCATGTGGCGGGCTGGCTCGAAGCGGGCCTGTGCGCCGGCTATTCCAAATTCGTCACCGACACCGAGCAGCTCGCCTCCTGGTACAAATATGGCCAGGGCATTTCCTTCGCCGATTTCAAGGACGCGATGCAGGCGGTGCGCGAAGTGGGCCCGGCCGGGCATTTCCTCGGCACCCAGCATACGCTCGAGCATTTCGAAAGCGCCTTCTTCATGCCGAGCATCATGGATTTCAATTCCTTCGAGCAATGGTCGGCGGAGGGCGCCAAGGACCATGACCAGCGCGGACGCGAGAAGGCGCGCGCCATGCTCGCCCAATATGAAGAGCCGAAGCTCGACGAAGCGGTCGATGAGGCCTTGCGCGACTTCATCGCCAGGCGCGAGCGCGAGCTGCCCAACAGCGTGAATTAAACCCGTGATGAGAACCGCCTGACCATCATCTGGAAAAAGGCTTCCGCCCGATCGCGGGATTCCGGCCGGATGTCGCGCTCGGCGCGAGGGAATGCTTTCTGCGCCTCCTCGAATTCCTGGTCAATGAAGGCCAACACCGGCGCGGGCAGCGGACCCGTCCCCAGCTCGCGCGTGACGGCTTTGCGGGCCAAGAGATCCTCGATGATCCCGATGACCGGGGCGGGCGCCTCACACCCCGTGAGCAAGGTCGGAAAGTGCATGGGCGCCACGGCTTCATCGGGGTGATGGCGCAGCCAGCGCAAGGCAGCAGCCGGGCGAAGCGCATAGAATATCTTCTTCAGCGCGACGATGCTGTCATCGCCAAAATGGACACGCCGCTGATGCTCGCCCAGATGCAGATAATGGCGCGCCACCAGGCGGCGATCGGTGGCCTTGCGGGCGAGGTCGAGGAATTCCCGGCGGAAATCGGCATCGACGCCATAGGCAATGGGCGATTGCAGCCATTCGATGATCACGGCATTGCCCTTGAGCAGGAGCTTGAGGGCCTTGCCGAGATCCCAGCCATTGACGTCGAGAATGCCATCCATCGGCGTCTCGATGACATCGCGGCGCTGCCACAGGGAAAGATAATGATCGAGCGGACGGACAAAGACGAAACGGCAATCATAATCGCTGTCGGGCGAGGGAAAACCCCAGGCCCGGCTGCCGCTTTCGATGGCGAGCGGGATCGCCACCCGGTGATCGCGGCGGATATCGGCAAGGCGCGCCTCGATGCGCGCGACCACCGCCTCGTCCATACCCGCCCCGATGTTGCGTATCATCGCCATTTGCGCCCCGCCTCTCACAGTGGCAAGCTCCTATCATGACGGAGACGGACCGAACAGGCGACGAGCGGCAGGACTTCGGTTTCGCCGAGCCGCTCGATGCGCCCATTCCCTATCTCGCACGGATCCGCGATTATTATGCGGCGCTCGGCTATGGTGCGCCCTATCGCTGGGCGCATCATGCGGATGTGCCCTTCACCCGGCTTGCCAAGCCGCTGGCTGAATGCCGCATCGCGCTCATCACCACCGCCGCGCCCTATCAGCCCCATAAGGGCGACCAGGGACCGGGCGCCCCCTATAATGCGGCGGCGAAATTCTATCAGGTCTATTCCGGCGACACGGACAAGGATCACGATCTGCGCATCTCGCATGTCGCCATCGATCGCGCCCATACGACGGCGGAAGACCAGGGCACCTATTTTCCGCTCGCGGCGATGCGGCGGGCGCAGGCGCAAGGCCGGTTCGGCGCGCTGACGCCCCGCTTCCACGGCGCACCGACCAATCGCAGCCATCGCACGACGCTCGCGGCCGACTGCCCGGAAATCGTCCGGCGCTGCCTGGAGGACAAAGCCGACGCGGCGATCCTGGTGCCCAATTGTCCGGTCTGCCACCAGACGGTGAGCCTCGCCGCGCGCGCCCTCGAGCGCAGCGGCGTCGCCACCGTCGTCATGGGCGCCGCCAAGGACATCGTCGAATATGTCGGCGTGCCGCGCTTCCTGTTCTCGGATTTTCCACTCGGCAATTCGGCCGGACGGCCGAAGGACGAGGCATCACAGGATTTCACGCTGGACCTGGCCCTCGAGCTGCTTCGTCACGCACCGGCGGCGCGGACCACCGTGCAGTCGCCCTTGCGGTGGAGCGCCTCGGCCGAATGGAAGCTCGACTACAGCAATATCGACAGGCTTTCGGCGGAAGAGATCGCGCGGCGGCGCGCCCAGTTCGATGCGCAGAAAGCCATCGCCAAGGATCTGCGGCAGAATATCTCGTGAAAAGGAATATCCTGTGAAAAAATGGGCGGGGGCAGACCGGCGCAACCATTCACCGGCCCGCCCCCTGGTGCGAAGTTGGGGGGAACCCACGAGCACCTGAGTTTGCGCAATTGCTTCTTGAGGAGATGGGAGGAACCCCAATCACATATTGCGATGCAATATCCGTAGCAATGGCCGTGCCAGCCTGGTGGACACTCATTAGAAATTTTATAACTAATTGATATTGGGATTAAATTAAGAATTGCAAGAATCAACGGCAGGCAGCGACAAGCGTCCCCTGCCTTCTCATTGTGCATTGCAATGCCTGCTCGGGCAGCACGCCTTCGCGCCTGCGAAAAATTTGATCAGACCGGCTTCGACGTCTTCAGCCAGGTGCTGAAGCGGTCCATCGCCTCGCCGAGCTTCGCCGGATCGCGCAGAAAACACATGCGCAGGAAACCTTCGCCTCCAGGCCCGAAAGTGCCGCCGGGCGCGAGGCCGATTCCGGCCTCGTCGATGATGCGATAGGTGGTGGCAAGCGAGTCGGTCATGCCGTCGAGCGCGAAGAACATGTAGAACGCGCCCTTCGGCAACTCGAAGCGGATCTGCGGATGCGCGCGCAAGGCGGCGGCGACCAGATCGCGATTGGCGCGCGCCTTCGCCACTTGCGCGGCGATGAAATCCTCGCCCTCGTCGAGCGCCACCGCGCAGCCCTGCTGCAGGAAGGCGGCGGTGCCCGACGTGTTGTATTGGATGATGCGCTCGATCGCGGGGCCGACAGCCTTCGGCGCCTGCAGCCAGCCGACCCGCCAGCCGGTCATCGCCCAGTTCTTGGAGAAGGTATTGGCAAGGAGAAGCCGCTCCTCCGTATCGCAGATATCGAGGAAGGACGGCGCCCGGGCTTCGCCCTTGTCGCCATAATAGAAGCGGGAATAGACCTCGTCGCCGACGATCCACAGGCCGCGCTTGCGGCATTCGTCGCGCACCGCCTTCAGGTCGTCGAGGCTCGCCGTCCAGCCCACCGGATTGGAGGGCGAATTGAGCACGATCGCCTTGCTTCTGGGCGTGATCGCCGCAAAGAGCTTGTCGAGATCGAGATGCCAGCGGCCATTGGCGAAATCGAGCGCCACCTCGACCGGCTTCGCGCCCATGAGCCGCATGGGGCCTGCGTAATTGGGCCAGGCCGGCGTCGGCAGGACGATCTCGTCGCCGTTGCCGGCGATCATCTGCAGGATGGTCTGGATCGCCTGCATGCCGCCGCCGGTGACGAAGAAACTCTCCGCTTCGAAGGTCCGGCCGTAATGGCGGCTGTGATAGCGCGCCAAGGCCTCGCGCAGAGGCGGGATGCCGCGCTGCCAGGTATAGAAGGTCTCGCCCTTGAGCAGGCTTTCGATGGCAGGGCGGCAGAAGGCCTCCGGCGTCGGCAGATTGCCCTCGCCCGACCACAGCGGAATGATGCCGGGCTTCGCGATGCCGTGATTGACCGCCGCCATGATGCCCGAATCGGGCTCGTCGCGGCTGGCTCTGGTGATGCTGTCGAGAAGGGCCGAGGCGCAAAGAGAGGTCATCGGGAAGGTCGCTGCCAAAAAGAACCCGGGCGATGAGCACCCGGGTCCGATGGGAGGCATATTAGAGAGAAGCCTACTTCTTGACCAGCGCGTCGCGGATTTCGCCCAGAAGCTTCTCGGAGGGCGTGGGCGCCGGCGGCGGAGCCGGCGGCTCGGCCTTGCGCATGCGGTTCGAGACCTTCACGAGCTGGAACAGGATGAAGGCGACGATCAGGAAGTTGACCAGCGCGGTGATGAAGCTGCCATAAGCGAGGACCGGCCCCTGATCCTTCGCCGCGGCCAGGGTCGGCGCATTCACGGCGGAGGACAGGCCAATGAAATAATTGTTGAAATCCAGGCTGCCGAACGCCCCGATGATCGGCATGATCAGATCATCGACGATCGATTGGACGATCTTGCTGAAGGCGGCGCCGATGATCACGCCCACCGCGAGATCGAAGGCATTGCCCTTGAATGCGAAACTCTTGAATTCCTGCCACATGCTCATCTTTATTTGCCCTTTCAGATGACGCGCCGGTTGGCCCGGCCCCCAAACAAGGAATATGTACCTCAGTCACGCTCCGGTTGAAAGGCATGGCTGCCCATCGCCAGGGCATATCCCGCCAAAGTTGAAGACTTTCACGAGGGATGTTTCCACTTCCGTGCGAAGCGCGCTAAAGTGCGGATAAATTGACCTAAAGTCCGATGTTCCACAGCTGGACCGTACTCATCGCCGGCCTTGCCTATGTCGGCCTGCTGTTCGCCGTGGCGAGCTTCGGCGACCGGCAGGCGCGCGGGCGCGCGCCCGGAACGCCGCGGCCCTTCATCTATGCCCTGTCGCTTGGAGTATACTGCACCTCCTGGACCTATTTCGGCAGCGTCGGCGTCGCCTCGCGCTCGGGGCTCGATTTCCTGCCGATCTATATCGGCCCGATCCTGGTCTTCCTGGTCGGCTGGAAGCTGCTGCAGACCATCGTCGACATCTCCAAGCGCCAGAACATCACCTCGATCGCCGACTTCATCTCGGCGCGCTACGGCAAGAACGAGATGCTGGGCGCGATCGTCGCCCTCATCGCCGCCGTCGGCATCATTCCCTATATCTCGATCCAGCTCAAAGCGGTGTCCTTCGCGCTCGAGACCATGATGGCGGCGCCCGGCTGGTCGAGCGCCGGCGCCATGCCCTTGCCGGTCACCGAGGACATCGCCTTTTTCGTCACCGCCGCCATGGCCGCTTTCGCCATGCTGTTCGGCACCCGCCATATCGACACGACCGAGCATCAGGACGGCCTCATCATGGCGATCGCGGTCGAATCGGTGGTCAAGCTCTTCGCCTTCATCGCGGCGGGCCTGTTCATCACCTTCGCGATGATGGGCGGTCCGTCCGCCCTCTTCGAGCATGTCCGGCAGACGCCGGATATCGCCGCACTCTTCACCAAAGGTTTCGCCGGCGGCTCATGGCTCACCCAGACGCTGCTCGCCATGATCGCCATCATGCTGCTGCCGCGCCAGTTCCATGTGACCGTGGTGGAGAATGCCAGCGCGCGCGACATCAAGCGGGCCGCCTGGCTGTTCCCGGTCTATCTCGTCGCCATCAACATCTTCGTGGTGCCGATCGCCATTGCCGGTCTGTCGCATTTCCGGCCCGGCGTCGCCGACGGCGATACGTTCGTGCTCGCTCTGCCGGTGCTCGCCGGCAGTCCGACCTTCGCGCTGATCGCCTTTCTGGGCGGGCTGTCGGCGGCGACCGCGATGGTCATCGTCGAGGCTGTGGCGCTGTCGATCATGGTCTGCAACAACCTCGTGATGCCGATCATGCTGCGCCGGCGCATGGAGCGGGCGCAGATCCATCACGACATGGGCTGGGTGCTGATCGCGATCAGGCGCATCGCCATCGCCGTCATCCTGCTTCTCGCCTACAGCTATTATCGGATGATCGGATCCACCGCGGCGCTGGCCCAGATCGGCCTCATCTCCTTCGCCGCGGTGGCGCAATTCGCCCCCGCCTTTTTCGGCGGCCTCGTCTGGAAGCGCGGCACCGCCAGGGGCGCCATGGCCGGCGTCACCGCCGGCTTCGCGCTGTGGGCCTATACGCTGTTCCTGCCCTCCTTCGCCGATGCCGGCTGGATCGACGGGAGCTTCATCACCGACGGTCCCTTCGGCATCGGACTGTTCCGCCCGCGCATGCTGTTCAATCTCGCCTTCGATCCCCTGACCCATGGCGTCATCTGGAGCCTGCTCGTCAACAGCGCCGTCTATGTCGCGGTGTCGCTGCTCCGGGCCCCGTCGCCGATCGAACGCATGCAGGCGGCGGTCTTCGTCACCCGCGACATGCCGCTCGGCGTGGCGCCCGGCTTCCGCCTGTGGCGCACCGCGGTGACGGTCGGCGAAGTGGAGGCGACGGTGGCGCGCTATCTGGGCGCCGAGCGCACCTCGCGCGCCTTCGCCGAAGCGGCGGCGGCGCGCGAGATTCCGCATGACCGCAAGTCGGAAGCCGACATCCGCATGCTGCGCTTCGCCGAGCATCTGCTGGCGAGCGCGGTGGGGACTGCGTCCTCGCGCCTGGTGATGGCGCTGCTGCTCGAGCGCCATTCCAAGAATCCGCGCGGCGCCATGAAGCTCCTCGACGACGCCTCGGCCGCCATCCAGTACAATCGCGACCTGCTGCAGTCGGCGATCGACAATCTCGGCCAGGGCATCGCGGTCTTCGACAGCGAAGGCAAGCTCGTCTGCTGGAACGAGCGCTTCTGCAGCCTCCTCGCCTTGCCCGCCGATATGAGCCGCATCGGAACCCCGCTCGAGGAAGTGATCGACGTCATGCTGCGCGCCCAGACGATCGAGCCGGCCCGCCTGCCGCAGATGCGGCTCGACCGGCTGAGCCGGATCACCGCGACGCAGGACTCGCTCATCGAGCATCTCGACCGGCGCGGCATGGTGATCGAGCTCCATGCCAGCAAGATGCCGGAAGACGGCGGCTATGTGGTGACCTTCACCGACATCACCCAGTCGGTGCAGGCGGCGGAAGCGCTGAAACGCGCCAATGAGACGCTGGAGCGGCGGGTCGAGGAGCGCACCGCCGAGCTCACCCGGCTCAACAGCGAGCTGGCGCGCGCCAAATCCGAGGCCGACGCCGCCAATCTCGGCAAGACCCGCTTCATCGCGGCGGCGAGCCACGACATCCTGCAGCCGCTCAATGCGGCGCGGCTTTTCACCGCGAGCCTGGTCGAGCGCAAGGTGCGCGGCGAGAACGGCGAACTGGTGCGCAATGTCGATGCCTCGCTCGGCGCCGTCGAGGATATTCTTTCGGCCCTGCTCGACATATCGCGCCTCGATGCCGGCGCCCTCAAGCCCGAGCCATCGGCCTTCCTCATCGACGACCTGCTCAAGGCGCTGAAGCTCGAATTCGCGCCGGCGGCCCTCGAACGCGGCCTGACGCTGACCGTCGTCCCCTGCTCGCTGGTGGTGCATACCGACCGCCGGATGCTGCGCCGCGTGCTGCAGAATCTCGTCTCCAACGCGATCAAATACACCCGCAGCGGCCAGGTGCTGATGGGCTGCCGCCGCAGGGGCGATGCCTTGCGCATCGAGGTGCATGATTCGGGGCCCGGCATCGCCGAGCACAATCAGGCGGTGATCTTCCAGGAATTCGAGCGGCTCGGCCAGGACAAGGGCGTCGAGCCGGGCCTCGGCCTCGGTCTTTCGATCGTCGAGCGCATCGCGCGGATGCTCAATCACCCGCTCCATCTCGTCTCACGCCCCGGTCACGGCTCCTGCTTCGCCATCACGGTGCCGCTGGCATCGCGCGCCGACTTGGTGGAGACGCATCCGCGCGCCGTGTCCCGGCTCAACAGCCGCATCGGGGGACTCACCATCTTCGTGGTCGACAACGAGCCGCAGATCCTGGAGGCGATGCAGGCCCTGCTCGGCGGCTGGGAGGCGCGCGTCATCACCGCGCGCAGCGCCGCCGAGGCGCGCGACCTCTTCCAGGCGGAAGCCGACAAGGTCGACGTCATCCTCGCCGACTATCATCTCCACAGCGACGACGGGCTGATGCTGATCGAGCGCCTGCGCGCCGGCGCCGGGCGGCGGGTGCCCGCCATCCTCATCACCGCCGACCGCTCACGCCTGGTCCAGGAGCGCGCCGCCGAGCAAGGCGTGCAGTATCTGCGCAAGCCGGTGAAGCCGGCGGCGCTGCGGGCGGCCCTGGCGCAATTCGCGGCGCAGGCCCAGGCGGCGGAATAGTCAGCTCGCCAATGTATGGTTTTCGCCGTCGATGCGGCCGGCGGCGATGACCGCCTGGGTGCGGCTGCCGACATCGAGCTTCTGCAAGATCGCCGAGACATGCGCCTTGACGGTGGCTTCGGAGACGCCGAGCTGAAAGGCGATCTGCTTGTTGAGCAATCCCTCCTTCAGCATCATGAGGACGCGCATCTGCTGCGGTGTCAGCGTCGCGACGCGCTGGGCGAGCGCATCGCCTTCGCGGTCGGCCGCCGACGCGGCGCCGAGGCCTTCCGGCGCCCAGACGCCGCCATCGAGAATGGCGGCGACCGCCTGGCGCATCTCCTCGACGGCAAGCGATTTCGGGATGAAGCCCGAGGCGCCGAGATCGAGGGCGCGGCGGATGATATGGGGCTCGTCGCTCGCCGAGACGATGGCGATCGGCACGGCGGGATATTGGGCGCGCAGGAACATCAGGCCCGAGAGGCCCTGGACGCCCGGCATCTTGAGGTCGAGGAGCACCAGGTCGACGTCGCTGTCGCGGTCGAGACGCGCCGTGACGGCATCGAGCGTTCCCGCCTCGTCGAGCTCGATGCCCTTGAAGGCCCCGCTCAGCGCCTGTTTCAATGCGGCGCGAAACAGGGGATGATCATCGACAATGATGACCCTATAGACTGGCATTGCGCCTGTTCCTCCCATAACCGGCCAGTCCGACTGGCATTTTCTGCTTTTTCCGCAATCTATCGCTTCACTTCCGAAAGGCCAAGGCTAAGCCCGCATGAACGCCCACAGACTGCTCTATCCCGAAATCGAGCCCTACCGCACCGGCAGGCTCAAGGTCTCGGCCCTGCATGAAATCTATTATGAGGAATGCGGCAATCCAACCGGAAAGCCGGTGGTCGTGCTGCATGGCGGACCGGGCGGCGGCATCGTGCCTTTCCTGCGCCGTTTCCACAATCCCCGGGCCTATCGCATCATCCTGTTCGACCAGCGCGGCTGCGGAAAGTCGACTCCCTCGGGCGAGCTCGCCGAAAACACCACCTGGGATCTCGTCGCCGACATGGAGGCCCTGCGCAAGCTGCTCGGCATCGAGCGCTGGCAAGTGCTGGGCGGCTCATGGGGGTCGACGCTCGGCCTCGTCTACGCCGAGACCCATCCCGAGCGGGTGAGCGAGCTCATCCTGCGCAGCGTCTTCCTGCTGCGCGATGCGGAGCTGCGCTGGTTCTATCAGGACGGCGCCGGCTGGCTTTTCCCCGATGCCTTCGAGGCCTATCAGGCGCCGATCCCCGAAGCCGAGCGCCACGACATGATCGGCGCCTATCACAAGCGGCTCACCGGCAAGGACGAGGCGGTGCTGCTCGCCTGCGCACGCGCCTGGAGCGTGTGGGAGAGCACCTGCCTTTCGCTGCTGCCCAATAAGGAGCGCATCGCCCAGGCCGCCGATGACCGCTTCGCTTATGCCTTCGCGCGCATCGAATGCCACTATTTCATGAATCGCGGCTTCTTCCGGGAGGACGGCCAATTGCTGAAGGACGCCTTTCGCGTGAAGGACATACCGGGCGCCATCATCCAGGGCCGCTACGACGTCGTGACCCCCATGGCGACCGCGTGGGCGCTGCACAAAAACTGGCCGAAAGCGCGTTTCGAACTTGTGACCGAAGCGGGGCACACGGGCACGGAGCCGGGTCTAGCCTCTGTGCTTGTTAACGTTACGGACGCTTTTAGTTGAATATTCAACCAAATGTCCTTGGTCCTGACGCGAATATGCCCGATGTTTGCCACAGTCTCACCGCGAAGTGACCACGAACAGAGATCAACCTGCCCTTTCGATCCAGCGGGGGATCATCAGGTAACTTGATGTGCCGGGGAAGCAGAAGCTTCTTTTCGTGATCCCTTCGTATGAACCAGTTGGCGCGCGCGGCTCCTGTCGCCGTCCCGAGCTTGCGTGTGCCAAGGACCCGTCCGTCCCGTGAGGATGGACGGGTCTCATTTTTTCTGGACTGGCGTCCAATTATCAAGTCACAAGCTGGTGAACGGCAGTCCTTAGATCTTCATCCTCTCGCAGCGGCGAAGAAGCGTTTATAGTGTCTCCCATCCACGAGCAGGCTGAAGGACATCATGCAGGACAACGCGGCTTCACTCGGCCTCACGGTACGCCTCTATGACGAGCTCACCCGGGCAATCCTCGCCGGTGAGATCCAGCCTGGTGAAAAGCTGAGCGAGCCGGCCATCGCGGCCCAGCATGGCGCAAGCCGCGCGCCGGTGCGCGAGGCGATCCGCCGGCTTCAGGAGCGCGGACTCGTGACCTATGTCGCCAATCAAGGCGTCCGGGTCTCGCAGCCGACCGGCGCCGAGTTCCTCGCCCTTCTCGATGTGCGCGAAGCACTGGAAGGCATGGCCGCCAGGCTCGCCGCCGGCAACATGCCCGATGCGGAGATCGCGGCGCTCGAGGCCCTGGTGGCCGGCCATCGCGGCGAGATCGAGCGCAACCCGCTCGGCGCCTATCTGCAGGAGGAGCCCGATGCGGACTTCCATATCCGCATCGCCCGCGGCAGCGGCAATCTCATCCTCGCCAAGCTGCTCTGCGACGATTTCTATCCGCGTCTGAGATTGTGCCGGCGCCTGCATCGCACCGTCCCGGGGCGCGGCCGCGAGGCCTGGAAGGAACATCTGCGCATCACCGATGCGATCGTCCAGCGCGACGGCGAGCTCGCCGAGATCCTCATGCGCCGCCACATACGCGCCGCCAAGGTCGCGCTGCAGACGGCGCTGGCGGCTGCGGCGGAGAATCAGCCCCCGAGGCGGCGGGCCACAAGCCGGGTGTTGGCAAAACTATCTGGAGAATAATGAGCCAAGACGTGACAGCCTCTCAAGTTCGGCGCGTGATCGGACGGAAAACCGGACTCCACTTTTCCTGATCACGCGCTACGCCGTCACGCCTTGGACTCTTGCATTGCCCCGCGGAATTTCGCGACGAAGTAAGGCAGGAAAATCACCAGAGCCGCGATCGCCAGCAACGTCGCCGCGATCGGCGTGCCGACGAGCACGCTCCAGTCGCCCTGACTCACCGCCAGCGCACGGCGCAGCTGAATCTCGGCCTGCGGCCCCAGGATCAGACCGATCAGCGCCGGTGCTATGGGAAAATCATAGACGCGCGCGACATAGCCGATGAGGCCGATGCCGCACATCAGGAGCAGGTCCATCCAGGAAGTGGACAGACCCCAGACGCCGACCAGCGCGAAGACGACGATGCCGCCATAGATGTAAGGCCTCGGGATCAGCAGCAGGCGCACCCAAATGCCGACCAGCGGCAGGTTGAGAATGAGGAGGATGACATTGCCGACGAAGAGCGAGGCGATGAGGCCCCAGAGGAGGCCGGGATTGGTGGCGAACAGCAAGGGACCCGGCTGCAGCCCGTAATTCTGGAAGGCGGCGAGCAGCACCGCCGCCGTCGCGGTCGACGGCAGGCCGAGGGTGAGCAACGGCACCAATATGCCGGCGGCGGCGGCGTTGTTCGCGGCTTCCGGGCCCGCCACGCCCTCGATGGCGCCATTGCCGAACTCCTCCGGCTTCTCGCTGAGGCGGCGCTCCACCGTGTAGGACAGGAAGGTCGGAATCTCGGTGCCGCCGGCCGGCAGCGAGCCGATCGGAAAGCCGATGAGGGCGCCGCGCAGCCATGGCTTCCACGAACGGCGCCAGTCCTCGCGCGTCATCCAGGCGCGGCCTTTCAAGGGATAGACCACCGAGGCCGTGCGCGCTTGCCGGCTCGCCACATAAAGCGTCTCGCCGATGGCGAAGAGCGAGACCAGCACGACGGTGAAGGAAATGCCGTCAAGCAGCTCCAGCGTGCCGAAGACCATGCGCGACTGGCCGGTCTGCGTGTCGATGCCGATCGTGCCCAGCGCCAGGCCGAAGAACAGCGCCGTGAATCCCCTGACCCGTGACGTCCCCATCACCACGGCGACCGACGTGAAGGAGAGGATCATCAGCGCGAAATAATCCTCAGGCCCGAAGATGAAGGCGAGCTCGGCGATGGTGGGTGCGAGGAAGGTCAGGGCCAGCGTGCCGAGGGTCCCGGCCACGAAGGAGCCGATCGCCGACGTCGCCAGGGCCGCCGCGCCGCGGCCGTTGCGCGCCATGCGGTTGCCTTCGATGGCGGTCATCACCGAGCCGCTCTCGCCCGGCATGTTGAGCAGGATCGAGGTCGTGGAGCCGCCATAAAGCGCGCCATACAGGATACCGGCGAACATGATGAAGGCGGATTCAGGCGCCACCTGCGCCGTGACCGGCAGGAGCAGAGCGATGGTCAGCGCCGGGCCGATGCCGGGCAGAACGCCGATCGCGGTGCCGAGCAGGCAGCCGACCAATGCCCAGAACAGATTGACCGGCTGAAGGGCGACGGCAAAGCCGGCAAGGAGCTGCTGCAGAACGTCCATCATCATCTCACCTGAACAGAGGAATGAAAGGCCCGAGCTCGATGCCGAGCAGCTCGAAGCCGTACCAGGAGAGGGTTCCGATCAACGCGCCGATGGCGAGATCGAGCAGGGTGCGGCGCGAGCCGAAGGCATGCGTCACCAGAGTGAAAGCGAGCATCGCCGTGATCGGAAAGCCGAGCAACTTCATGGTCAGCAAGGGCATCGCCACGCCGGCCAGCGCCAGAAGGAAGGCCCGGCGCGAGGGCGGCGCGGCGGCATCTGCGCCCTCCTCATCCTGCGGCGCGAAGGTCTCGCCGCGCAAGGCCTGGATGACGAGGAGGATGCCCAGGATCGCCAGGCCGCCGCCGGCGACCTGCACCATCGCCGCCGGACCGAGGCCGATATAGTTGGTGGTCGAGGCGATGCTTCCCGCGCCATAGAGCCAGAGCGCTCCCATGGCGAAGACGGCGACGCCCAGCCACCACGGACGCGCGGCTTTGCGCTGATCGAGAGAAGGCATGACGGCTCCTGTCACTCCACCTGAAGGATCGCCCCGCCGATACGATCCGGCGGGGCATCGAGATCACTTCAGGATACCGACATCCTTGAGCGCGGTCGTCCAATTGGCTTCTTCGGATTTGATGAAGGCCTTGAACTCGTCGCCGGCGAGATAGGCGTCTTCCCAACCATGCGTCTTGAGCGCCTCTTTCCAGGCATCGCTCGCATGCAGCTTCTCGAAGCGGTCGAGCCAGGTCTTGCGGCCCGCATCACTCATGCCGGGCGCGCCGACGAAACCGCGCCAATTGCCGATTTCGATCGGAATGCCCGAATCCTTCAGGGTCGGCACGTCGAGGCCCTCGACCCGCGCCGGGCCGGTGACGGCGATGAGGCGGATGCGCCCCGATTTGGCGAAGTCGCGGAACTCCGAGGCGCCCGAGATCGCGGCCTTGATCTTGCCGCCGCCCAACGCCGCCAGGATCTCGCCGCCCGAGAAGGAGACGAAATTGATCTTGTCGACCGGCGCCCCCGCCTGCTTGGCGAGCAGCGCCAGCAGCACGTGATCGACGCCGCCGGCGGAACCGCCGCCGACCGACAAGGCGCCCGGATCGGCCTTGAGCGCCGCCAGGAAGTCCTGCGGCGTCTTGATCGGCGAGTCGGCCGGGACCGCGATCGCATTATATTCGTTGGTCATGCGCGCCAGGGGCGTGGTGTTGTCGAGCGAGACCGGCGTCTTGTTGCTGATGGCGCCGCCCACCATGATGACGCCCGTCACCAGAAGCGCGTTGTCGTCGCCCTCGGCGGTGCGCACGAACTCCGCCAGTCCGATGGTGCCGGCGGCGCCGCCTTTATTGGTGAAGGACACACCGTCGGTGAAGACGCCGGACTTGTTGAAGGCCGCCATGGTCTCGCGGCCGGCGCCGTCCCAGCCGCCGCCGGGATTGGCCGGGATCAGGACTTTCGCGGGTTCGGCCGCGGCAAGGCCTGCGCTGAAAGCCAGCGCGATAACACCGGTCAGAAAGGATCTTTTGAGCATCGTCTCCTCATCTTTTGTTTTCGTGCCGCCTTTGGACTGTCCTAGGCTGGTCATCTTGTTGCCGCGCCAGGCGCGGAGGTCGTTATGGTTGCTTGCGCTGCGGCATGCTTTCGGGCGTGATGGTCGCGACGATCGAGGCATCGAGCGCTTCATAGCCGGCAAGCCCAATGGCCTGATAGAGCTCGGCGCGCGTCTGCATCTCGTCGATCATCGCAAACGTGCCGCCGTCCCGGGCGAGAGCGGCATAGAGCTTCTCCTGCGCCTTGTTGGCGACACGCAACGAGGACACCGGCCAGATCACCATCCGGTAGCCCATCTCCTCGAACTCGGACGCCGTGAAAAAGGGCGTACGGCCGAACTCGGTCATATTGGCGAGCAGCTTCACGCCCGGCATGCGCCTTGCGAATTCGCGGAACATCTCGGCCGAGGTCAGCGCCTCGGGGAAGATCGCATCGGCGCCCGCCTCGAGATAAAGCCTGGCGCGCGCCACGGCGCCATCGATCCCCTCGCTCGCCGCCGCGTCGGTGCGCGCGATGATGTAAAGGTGACGGCGGGCGCGCCGCGCCGCGGCAACCTTCGCTGCCATGTCTTCAGCCTCGGCCAGCTTCTTGTCATTGAGATGGCCGCATTTCTTGGGGAGCAGCTGATCCTCGATCTGCACGGCGCCGGCGCCCGCGTCCTCGAAGACGCGCACCATATGCATCACATTCAGGGCCTCGCCATAGCCGGTGTCGCCATCGACCAGGACGGGCAGACCAGAAGCGCGCACGATCTGGCGGATGAAGAAAGCGACCTCGTCCACCGTGATGATGCCGAGATCGGGCAATCCCATCGAGGCGGTCATCGCCGCGCCCGAAAGATAAAGCGCCTTGAAGCCGGCAGCCTTCGCCTGAAGTGCGGCCATGCCATTATGGGCGCCCGGCATCCGGACGATGCCGCCCGCCTCGACGAGCGCGCGGAAGCGCTCGCCCGCGGGCTCGGCCGGAATTTCGGTTCCGAGAAGATACGGCATGGTCCTTTCTCAGCTCACATACAGATCGACATAGTCATTGACGGCCATGGCCTCGAGCCGCTCCTGGTCGAGCGAGACGTCGAGAATCTGGCGCTGGCGCTTGTCGACGAAGCGGCGCGCCAGGTTGGTGCGGAACTTCGCCTCGAGCAGCGGGATGCCGTCGGCGCGGCGGCGCTTATGGCCGATCGGATATTCGACCATGATCTCGGGCAGAACGATGCCGTCGGCGAGCGTCACCGTCATCGCGTTGGAGATCGAGCGCTTGTCGGGATCGTGATAATCGCGCGTGAAGGCCTCGTCCTCGATACATTCCATCCTGGCGCGCAAGGCGTCGATGCGCGGATCGGCGGCGATCCCGTCTTCGTAGTCGGCGGCGGTCAGGCGCCCGAAAATCAACGCTATGGCGACCATATATTGCATCGTGTGATCGCGATCGGCCGGATTGTGCAGCGGCCCGCGCTTGTCGATGATGCGGATCGCCGCCTCATGGGTGCGGATGCGGACCACGGCGATGTCGTCGCTGCTGCGGCCCATCCGCTTCAGCTGGTCATGCAGCGCCATCGCCGCCTCGACGGCGGTCTGGGCGTGGAATTCGGCCGGATAGGAGATCTTGAACAGCACATTCTCCATGACATAGGAGCCATAGGGGCGCTGGAAGCGGAAGGGCTGGCCGCGGAAGGAGACGTCGTAGAAGCCCCAGGTCTTGGCGGTGAGAGCCGAGGGATAACCCATCTCGCCGGTCCTCGCGGTGAGCGCCAGGCGGACGGCGCGGCTCGTCGCATCGCCCGCCGCCCAGCTCTTGCGAGAACCGGCATTGGGGGCGTGGCGATAGGTGCGCAGCGCCTGGCCGTCGACGAAGACGAGCGAGAGGGCGTTGATGATCTCGTCGCGGCTGAGGCCGAGAAGGCCCGAGACGACGGCGGTCGAGGCGAGCTTGACGAGGATCACATGGTCGATGCCGACCTTGTTGAAGGAATTCTCGAGCGCGATGCAGCCCTGGATCTCATGCGCCTTGATCATCGCGGTGAGGACGTCGCGCATCGTCAGCGGCGGGCGTCCGGCAGCGACCGCGGTGCGCGACAGCCAGTCGGCGACGGCAAGGATGCCGCCGAGATTGTCGGATGGATGGCCCCATTCGGCCGCGAGCCAGCAATCATTGAAGTCGAGCCAGCGGATCATCGTGCCGATATTGAAGGCGGCCTGGATGGGATCGAGCTGATAGGGCGTGCCCGGCACACGCGCGCCATTGGGCACGATGGTACCGGCAACGACCGGTCCCAGAAGCTTGGTGCAGGCCGGGTAGTCGAGCGCCTCGAGACCGCAGCCCAGCGTGTCGATCAGGCAGTTGCGCGCCGTTTCATAGGCGAGCGCGCTGTCAATCCGATAATTCAAGACATAGTCGGCAATATCGACAAGCACGCCATCCGGCGCCGGACGCTCATTATTGATCGAAACAGACACTAAACCGCCCCTCCCCCTGATTGCGGGCCGCCCAGGCGCCCGATATGTCGACACTTTATGGCCAGAGAGACATATATGCCAGAAAATAATCGCCTGCATCGCATAATATGTCGACACTTTTGGGAGAGGCGCGATGAATCGCGCTAAGGCCTTCAGGGCGAAGGGAGATTCACCGCCGGTCTGTCCTAAGGTAAGATTCGTCGAAAAAAATCAGAGCGACGTGCCGCTCTTCTCCTTGCCGTCCATCTCGCGGGCGAAATCGAGGAAACGGTCGAACATCTTGCCGAAGATGTCCATCATGCGGTCGACTTCCTGGTCGCTCGGCAGCTTGGTCGTCGTGCCGCCCTTCTCAAGCTCGGCCAGGCGCTTCCTAAGGCCTTCATTCTCGTCCCGCAAACGGGCCAATTGCTCATTTGCATCAAGGCCTTCGTCCCTGACGGGGCGGCATTCCCATACCCCCGACGGAGCGGCGCACAGCGACATCACCCCGGTCTGCGAATCGAGCCGGAGGAAGCCCTGCTCGACCTTTTCCAGCACATAGCGGCCGGCGATCTCCGCCGCGCCGGCGCCGGAAGCCGCAAATATCAGCGTCAGAGACAGAAACAGGGGGCGCAGCATGGCAGGTCTCCTTCTGCTCCCATGTTACCCCAAATCCTGCCGGCTTTATGACAGTTGCGGTGATTGAAGAGCGTTCTTGTTTTGTATTTGAGGACCCGAATCGCGTAAGATGGGTCATGACCCTCGACCAGACCGTTCTCCAGATCGGCGGCCAGGCCTTCAGCCTGGGGCAGATCCTGCTCGCCGCCGCCGCCTTGGCCTTCATTCTCCTCATCGTCACGGCGGTGATGGCATGGCGTGGCCAGAAGCAGCGGCGCGAGGAAAGCCTTGAAACCCTGCGCCGGGCGTCCGATCTCGAATTCCGCCTGGCCGAGATGGCGGGCCAGCTCCGCAGCTTCACCGATCAGGCGGCGAGCGGACAGCAGCATCTGGCGCGCACGCTCGATGAGCGCCTCGACCAGGTGAGCCACCGGGTCGGCCGCGGCCTCAATGAGCAGGCTGAGCGTACCCATCAGTCGCTGAAGCATCTCTATGAGCGGCTGGCGGTCATCGATACGGCGCAGGCCAATCTGACCCAGCTTTCCTCCGAGATGATCTCGCTCAAGGACATCCTCGCCAACAAGCAGGCGCGCGGCGCTTACGGACAGGCCCGCATGGAAGCGATCATCCGCGACGGCCTGCATGCCAATGCCTATGAGTTCCAGTCGACCCTGTCGAACGGCTCCAGGCCCGACTGCACGATCAAGCTGCCCGAATCCGAATTGCGCCTGGTGCTCGACGCGAAATTCCCGCTCGAGGCTTTCAACGCGTTGAAAGTGGCGACCGGCGAGGCCGAGATCCGCGCCGCCGAGACGCGGCTGCGGCGCGACGTCACCCAGCATGTGAAGGACATCGCCGGCAAATATCTCATCGCCGGCGAGACGCATGAGACGGCGATCATGTTCGTGCCGTCGGAATCGATCTATGCCGATCTCTATGAACGCTTCGAGGATGTGCTGCAGAAGGCGCACCGCGAGCGCGTCATCATCGCCTCGCCCAATGTGCTGATGCTGCTGATCCAGACCATGCAGGCGATCTTCAAGGATGCGCGCATGCGCGAGCAGGCGGGCGTCATCAAGGTCGAGGTGGCGCGGCTGCTCGAGGATGTCGGCCGGCTCAAGGACCGGGTGCTCGACCTGCAGCGCCATTTCGGTCAGGCGAACAGCGATCTCGAAAAGCTCGGCCTCTCGGCCGACAAGATCACCAAGCGCGGCATGCGCATCGAGCAGCTCGATGTCGAGGAGCCGGCGAAAATCGGCAGCGACGAAGCGCAGTTGCGGCTCGTGCAGGGGCGCTGAGACTCATCAAGGCTCTGCCGGCGACGAAAAGCGCCCCCGGTAGTCATGGGGCGCGACTGCCATCTGGCGGAAGAAGCTGCGCCGCATCGTCTCCTCCGATCCGAAGCCGCAGCGCCGCGCGATCCGCTTTATGGGATCGCGTGTCGTGGCGAGCAGCTGGCAGGCGGCTTCGACCCGCATCTTCTCGACGGCGCGCGCCGGCGTGACGCCCATTTGAGCCCGGTAGTGCCGCAACAGGCTGCGCTCGCTCATGCCGGTGCGCCGTGCGAGCGCCGGGACCGACAGATCCTCGGCGAGATGCCCGGCCATCCAGCCATGCAGTTCGTCGAACGTGTCGTTTTGCGCCTGGAAGCCCAGCACGGCCGAGAATTGCGCCTGACCGCCCGGGCGCCTGAGAAATACCACGAGCTCGCGCGCGACCGCGGCGGCGGCCGCGTGACCGACATCCTCCTCGACGAGAGCGAGCGACATATCGATGCCGGCGGTGACGCCGGCCGAGGTCCAGAGCGCGCCGTCGCGCACGAAAATGGCGTTCATGTCCACGCGCGCCGTCGGGAAGCTCTTGGCGAGACGTTCGCAATCCGACCAGTGGGTCACGGCGCGCCGGCCGTCGAGCAGGCCCGCCGCGCCGAGAAGGAAGGCGCCGGTGCAGACCGACGCCACCCGTCGCGCCTTGCGCGCCCGTGCGCCGAGCCAGCGGATCAGAGATCTGTCCAAACAGGCGTCATGGACACTGGACCCGCCGGCAATGATCAATGTGTCGACGGGCTTGCCCGGCGGCGAGAGGCGTGCGGCCAGCAGCGGAAGTCCGGCGGAGGTGCTCACCGGCGAGCGGCGCGCCACGACCTTGATGGCGTATGGCGCCGGACGTCCGGCCTGACGCTCCACGTCGTTCGCCGACGCGAAGACCTGCAACGGCCCCGCGACATCGAGGAGCTGGAGATCGGCAAACACGACGATCTCGACCGTCCTGGGTTTTGGCGGATTTCGAGGGTTCTTTGGCATTTACGCCAGAGCTTAGCCGGATAGGCTGTCCCTGTCACGAAGGAGGACCATCCTGATGGCTTTGGAGCTGCGGCCGAACTGCGAATATTGCGACAAGGATCTTCCGCCCGCCTCGCCGCTGGCGCGGATCTGCACCTATGAATGCACCTTCTGCGCCGACTGTGCCGAGAATGTGCTCGCCAATGTCTGCCCGAATTGCGGCGGCGGCTTCGCGCCGCGGCCGATCCGGCCCAGGACCGAATGGCGGCCCGGCCTCTCGCTCGCCAAACGACCGGCCTCGCAGAAGCGCATGTCGCTGTCCTACAGCCACGCCGATATCGAGGCGCATAGCCGGCGGATCAGGGACATTCCGCCCGAGCAGCGGTAATTTTGATTGCGCTCAGTCCGCCGCGACCGCCGGAGCGGCGCCGCCCCGCTTGGAGGGCTTCGACAGCAGGAAGGCGAGCGGCAGCGTGGCGAGCGCCACATACATCATCAGCAGATAGTCATTGGCGTAAGCGACGACGGCCGACTGCTTCGTCACCTCGGCATTGAGCGCCGCCTTGCCGGACAACGTCGTCACGTCCCAGATCTGGCTCAGCCCCGGCATATGGAGCCCGAGATTGAAGGGCGTCACCTGGGCGGCGAGATCGGCATGCATGACCGCGGTGTTGCGGGTCAGAAGGAAGATGACGATCGAGATGCCGATGCTCGAGCCGATATTGCGCATCAGGCTGAACAAGGATGTCGCCTGGGTGCGATAGCGCGGATCGAGGGTGGCGAAAGTGATGGTCGACAGCGGCACGAAGACGAAGCCCAGGCCGGCGCCCTGTATGATGCCGGTTCGGATGATCGTCGCCTGCGACACGTCGGTCGTGTAGTACATCATCTCCCACAGAGTGAAGGCGATCAGCACCAGGCCGAAGGCGAAGAGAAATCGCGGATCGACGCGCGAGATGACGCGGCCGACGATCATCATGGCGACCATGGTGCCGATGCCGCGCGGCGCCATCACGAGGCCGGCGGTCAGCACCGGATAGCCCATGATCTGCTGCAGGAACGGGGTGAGCAGCGCCATGGTGGCGAGCAGGATGATGCCGACGATGAAGATGGCGATGAGGCCGATGGAGAAATTGCGGTCGGCGAAGATCCTCGGATCGATGAAGGGATTGTCCGCCGTCATCATGTGGACGATGAACATGTAGAAGGCGGTGACGGCGATGCCGGCCTCGATCATGATCTCGACCGAGGAGAACCAGTCGAGATTCTCGCCACGGTCAAGCATCATCTGCAGGCCGCCGATGGCGAAGGCCAGCAGGAGAAAGCCGGTCCAGTCGAAGCTCGCCTTGGTGCGCGGCGAATCGGAGAGATAGGTCATCAGGCCGGCAATGGTTAGAATGCCGACCGGCACGTTGATGAAGAACACCCAGCGCCAGTTGTAATATTCGGTGAGCCAGCCGCCCAGCGTGGGCCCCAGGATCGGACCGACCATCACGCCGACACCCCAGATGGCCATGGCCGAGCCGTGCCGCTCGCGCGGATAGGAATCGAGCAGCACCGATTGCGACAGCGGCACCAGCGGGGCGCCGAACACGCCCTGCAGCAGGCGGTAGAGCACCATCTGCTCGAGCGAGGTGGCGAGACCGCACAGGACGGAGGCGACGGTGAAGCCGGCGACGGCGATCACGAAGACCGGCTTGCGGCCGAAACGCGTCACCACGAATCCCGTCACCGGAATCATGATGGCGGCGGCGACGATGTAAGAGGTGAGGACCCAGTTGATCTGGTCGAGGGTGGCCGAGAGCGAGCCCATCATGTAGGGCAGCGCGACATTGGCGATCGTCGTGTCGAGCGCCTGCATGATGGTGGCGAGCATCACGCACACCGTGATGATGCCTCGATGTTGTACGGTTTCGCTCATAGCGAGCTCTCTCGGGTTACTCCGCAGCCTTAGCCGACGAGCCGAACAACGACCACAGGCTGCGGCTATGGCCGGTGTCGATCGACACATCGACGCTCATGCCCGAGGTGAGGCGCGGCGCATCGGCTTCGTTCTCGATGGCGAGCTTGACGGGCACGCGCTGGACGACTTTCACCCAGTTGCCGGTGGCGTTCTGCGGCGGCAGCACGGAGAATTCGGACCCGGTCGCGGGGCTGAGACTCGTGACTTTCGCCTTCCAGGTCTTGCCCGGATAGGCATCGACGCTGACCTCGGCTTCGTCACCCACCTTGAGATAGGTGAGATCGGTTTCCTTCGGATTGGCCTCGACCCAGAGATCGTTGCTGGCGACGAGGCTCATCGCCGGCTGGCCGACCGTCACATAGGAGCCGACGCGCAGATTCTCGACATTGGCGACGGTGCCGGACCATGGCGCATAGACGGTGGCGCGATTCAGATCGCGCTGCGCCTTGTCGATTTCGGCCTTGGCCTCGAGCATGCGCGGATGATCGTCGACCGGTCCATCGGCATTGCCGTCGAGCTGCGACAGGGTGGCGTCGGCGGCGCGCTGGGCGCCCGACATCTGCTCCTTGGCCATGTCGAGGTCGCGGCGGGCCTGGTCGAGGGAGGCCTGGGCGGCGACGCCGCGCTGCTGCAGATTGAGCTGGCGGTCATAGGTCGCCTGGGCATAATCGAGCGACGATTTGGCCTGCTCGATGGCAGAGAGATTCTGCCGATAGGTCGCCTGTAAGGCGACCAGGTCGTTGCGCACCATGCCGAGCTTCGCCTGGGCGCCGGCCAGCGTGATGCGATAGGGCTCGTCATCGAGCCTGAACAGAAGCGCGCCCTTCTCGACATGCTCGTTCTCATGCACCGCGACATCGGCGACGGTGCCCGCCACGTCGGTCGTGACATTCATGATCGCGGCCTGGATATAGGCATTGTCGGTTTCGACAAAACGCCCGCCCGCCAGATACATCTCGCCGGCCACGGCCAGGGCCACCAGCGGGCCCAGGGTGAGGAGGCTGATGCGCAGGAGCTTGCGCTTGTTGCGCCGCTTCGGCACGACCGGCAGATCTACGACCTTGCCGGGCTCGCGGGCTTCCGAGGTCTCGCGCTTTTCTGTCTTTGCTTCAACGGCGGCCATTTCCAACTCTCCGCTCATCGCCCGCATCGCTCATGATGGCGATGAGATTGTCTTTCATCTTAGCGAGGAGGCGCATCGCCTCGTCGATCTCGCTGTCGCTCATCCCCTGGAGCAGCTCGGCGCGCGTCTCGCCGGCAATGCCCTTGAGGGTCTCCAGCAACGGATGCGCCGCCGGCAGCAAATAAAGCGACCAGGCGCGGCGGTCGGTCGGGTGCGGGCGGCGCTCGATGAGGCCGGCCTGCTCGAGCCGGTCGACCAGGCGGCCGACGGTGATGGGCTCGACCTCCAGAAGCTCCGCCAGGGCGCCCTGGTTCAAGCCCTCCTGGACATAAATCTCTTTAAGGACCTGCCATTGCGCGCGGGTCAGGCCGGTGCCGCGGACATTCTGCTCGAACCGCTTGCGCAAAAGGCGCCCGGTATCGATCAGCAGAAGACCAATGGATGCATGTTCGGGTTTCATGACGGATGACATCTAGGAGCCCGTCAAATAATAAGCAAGCTTATATTATCTATAGCTAATGTAAGCTCAGCTATGTTGATGACGCATAACTGCCGGAAGGGCATCCGGCAGGCGGCCCTTCGTCCCGCCCCGGCCATTTTCCCTTCCCCCTGCCGGCCAGTCGTCTATAAAGCGGGCCCTGCTCATTTTAAGTCTGCCGAAGAGGAGAGAAGACATGGCTGTACGCGTCGCGATCAACGGATTTGGCCGAATTGGCCGCAACATCGTGCGGGCCATCTTCGAATCGGGACGCAAGGATATCGACGTCGTGGCCGTCAATGATCTGGGCCCGGTCGAGACCAATGCCCATCTCCTACGCTATGACAGCGTGCATGGCCGCTTCCCGCATGACGTGGCGGTCGCCGGCGACACGATTTCGATCGGCACGGAAAAATTCAAGGTCACCGCCATCAAGGACCCGGCGCAGCTGCCCTGGAAGGAGCTCGGCATCGACATCGCGCTCGAATGCACCGGCATCTTCACCTCCAAGGAGAAGGCCTCGGCCCATCTCACCGCCGGCGCCAAGCGGGTGATCGTCTCGGCGCCCGCCGACAATGCCGACCTCACCGTCGTCTATGGCGTCAATCACGACAAGCTGACCAAGGACCATGTCGTCATCTCGAACGCGTCCTGCACCACCAACTGCCTGGCGCCGGTCGCCAAGGTGCTGAACGACGCGATCGGCATCGACAAGGGCTTCATGACCACGATCCACGCTTATACGGGCGACCAGCCGACGCTCGACACGATGCACAAGGATCTCTACCGGGCCCGCGCCGCCGCACTGTCGATGATCCCGACCTCGACCGGCGCCGCCAAGGCCGTCGGCCTGGTGCTGCCCGAGCTCAAGGGCCGCCTCGACGGCGTCTCGATCCGCGTGCCGACCCCCAATGTCTCGGTGGTCGACTTCAAATTCGTCGCCAAGCGCGCGACCAGCGTCGAGGAAGTCAACGGCGCCATCAAGCGCGCCGCCGAGCAGCAGCTCAAGGGCATCCTCGGCTACACCAACGATCCCAATGTCTCGATCGACTTCAACCACAATCCCAATTCGTCGACCTTCCATATGGACCAGACCAAGGTCATGGACGGCACGCTGGTCCGCGTGCTCGCCTGGTATGACAATGAATGGGGCTTCTCCAACCGCATGGCCGACACGGCTGTCGCGCTGAGCAAGCATATCTGATCAGGCATATCCGAGCATGAGCCGCCCGCTTCATATCGCGCCGTCCATCCTCTCCGCCGATTTCGCCAGGCTCGGCGAGGAGGTGCGCGCCGTCGATGAAGCGGGCGCCGACTGGATCCATATCGACGTGATGGACGGGCATTTCGTGCCCAACATCACCTTCGGCCCGCCGGTGATGGCGGCGATCCGGCCGGTGACGAAGAAAATCTTCGACGTGCATCTGATGATTGCGCCGGCCGACCGCTATCTCGAAGCCTTCGCCAAGGCCGGCGCCGACATCATCACCGTTCACGCCGAGGCAGGCCCGCATCTCGACCGCTCGCTGCAGACGATCAAGGCGCTCGGAAAGAAGGCCGGCGTCGCGCTCAATCCGTCGACACCCGTCGCCCATATCAAACATGTGCTCGACCGGCTCGACCTCATCCTGGTGATGACCGTCAATCCGGGCTTCGGCGGCCAGAGCTTCATCCCGGGCATGATCGAAAAGATCCGCGAGACGCGCGATCTCGTCCAGGGCCGCGATATCGATATCGAGGTCGATGGCGGCATCACTGCCGAAACGGCGCCGCTGGTCGTGAAGGCCGGCGCCAATGCGCTGGTCGCGGGCTCGGCCGTGTTCAAGGGCGACGCCAAGGCCTATGGCCGCAACATCGCCGCGATCCGCACCGGCGCCACCAGCATCGCTGCGTGACTTCCCCCTTACCCTGAGGTGCGAGCGTAGCGAGCCTCGAAGGGTTTGTTTCAACGTTACCGCTTCATCCCGAAGGATGCTTCGAGGGCCGCTACGCGGCCACCTCAGCATGACGGTGAATTTACGACCCGGCTTCCAGCCCGGCCGTCTTCAGCCAGTCGACGAAAACATCCGCCGCCGGGTTGGCGTTGCGGATCACCGCATAATAGCCGCCCAGTATCGCGCCCCTGGCGCCGCATGGCATGGCGAGGTCGTCACGCGCCAGGATCGGCGATATGAAGGCCATGTTCGCCTGGGCGATGCCGAGACCGGCGAGGCAGGCATCGATAGAGGCCTCGTCGGTGTCGAAGATCAGCACGTTCTTCTGCGGCTGATAGGCGATGCCCTGCTGCCGGCACCATTGATGCCACGACCAGCCATCGGGCGTGTCCTGCAGGATCGGATAGGCCAGGAGCCGCTCCGGCGCGAGAGGCGCGGCGCTCGCCGGAATGAGATCGGCGCGGCAGATCGGCACGGTGCGGTCGAGGAGAAACAAGACGCCCAATTCGACATCGGCGCGCGGCTCGCCGCGTAGATAGACGATCTCGATATCGGTCTGGTCGCCGGCGGGCGGAGGCATGGTGCGCAGCCTGAGATCGGTGGCGGGATGCGCCTTGCGGAACTCGCCGAGCCGCGGAATGAGCCAGCGCTGCATCAGCGTGAAGGGCACCTTGACGGTCAGGCGCGTCGCCAGGCCATAGACCTCCTGGACGCCGGTGCGCACGGCGGCGAGCGCCACATGCGCCTTGGCCAGGAACACCCGGCCCACCTCGGTCAGCTCGATCGAATTATGGCCGCGCTGGAAGAGCACGGCGTTGATCGATTCCTCCAGATGCTTGATCTGGCGGCTGACGGCGCCGGGCGTCAGCGACAATTCGTCGGCCGCCTGCTTGACGCTGCCATGGCGCGCCGTCGCCTCGAAGGCGACCAAAGTGTGCAGCCAGGCCATCATCGGGACGTCAGAGTGCAAATTTCTCATTCAGAGCTTCCATCTTTTCGTTTGCCTGGTCGGCCGCTCCGGTGATGACCTGTCGGAAATACTGAAGGGAGATCCGCTGAGGATAGTACTATGAACGCACATTTTCCGAAATCCGAAGGGACGCCGCTGCACAACAAGGTCGACCGCATCGACATCAAGATCCTGGTGGAGCTGCAGAAGAACGGCCGGATCACCAATCAGGACCTCTCCACCCTCGTCGGCATCTCGCCCAGCCCCTGCCACAAGCGGGTGCGCCGGCTCGAGAAGCTCGGCCTGGTCAAGGGCTACCGCGCTCAGGTCTACTGGACCAGACTCTATTCCAATGTGACCATCCTCGCGGCGGTGTCGCTGAAAACGCACGGCGCGCACGACTTCCAGACCTTCGAGCGCATCGTGCGGCGCATCACCGAGATCACCAGCTGCTTCGGCCTGGCCGGCCCCTATGACTACATGCTGCGCTTCGACTGCGCCGATCTCGCGGCCTATGAGGAATTGTCACGTGAGATGCTGGCCGGCGAGGTGCAGTTCTCGCGTTATGACAGCTTCGTCGTGCTGCGCGAGATCAAGAACGAGCCGGTATTGCCCGCGCCGGTCCAGGATCCGACCCGGATCGAGCTCAAGCGCGTCGCGTGATCTCATTTCTTCTTCTCGAAGCGGCGTGGGCTGAAGCCCGCTATGTCGGTCGTAGTCCGGCCCTTAAGGATGAGATCGGCCACGACCGCACCGGTCGCCGGGCCGAGCTGGAAACCGTGGCCGGAAAATCCGAAGGCATGGATCAGCCCGTCATGGACCGGACTCGGCCCTAAGATCGGAAGCGAGTCCGGCGTCTTGCCTTCGACACCCGCCCATGTGCGCAGGAAGGTGCGGCCCTTCAGCATCGGCAGGATGTCGATCGCGACCCGCGATGCATCGAAGACATTCTGCGGCACATAGGCAGCGCGCGACGTGTCGAGATCGGCGCGGCCGGGTCCCCGGCCGAAGAGCAGATTGCCGCGTCCGATCTGACGGGCATAGAAGAAGCGGCCATTGACCGGATAATCGACCGTCGCCGTCACCTGGCGCTGAAAGGGCTCGCTCACCACCATTTGCGGCGCCATGACATCGAGCGGATAGTCCTCGCCGAGCTGCCTGGCGATGCGGGCGCCCCAGGCGCCGGCGGCATTGACGAGAATGGCGCTGCGGATCCTGGCGCCCTTGCCGGTCTCGATCTCGAAACGGCCATTCGCATGAGCGACCGATGTCACCGGTTCCTGCTCGCGGACCACGACGCCGAGCCTGCGCACGGCGCGCGCGAGGACGGGCGTCACCAGGCGTGGATTGGCCGCGCCGTCGGCCGCGACAAAACATCCGCCCAGCATGCGCCGGCCGATCCAGGGAAAGCGCCTGGCGATCCCGGTTGCCGACAGCATCTCGGCGCCGACGCCCAGTTCATTGGCCTCGGGCGCCCATTTCTCGACCGCCGCAAGATGATCCTCGCGATCGCAGATCTCGACATGGCCGGTGAATTCCGTCTCGCAATCGTGCCCGATCAGGTCTTTCAGCTTCCGCCAGATGGCGCGTGCCCTGAGGCTCAGGGAAAGCTCAGACATGGCGCGGCCATTGGTGCGCAGGCCTCCGAAATTGACGCCGCTCGCCTGGGCGCCCGCCGCTCCTTTCTCGAGCAGCGTCACGCGCCTGCCGGCTTCAGCGAGATGATAGGCCGAGGCCATGCCGGCGATGCCGCCGCCGATGATCGCGATATCGGTTTCATGAATCTCAGCCATTTTCCAGACACTCGTCGGCCTGCTTCAACCACAGCGCAAGAGTCGCCTCCGCCTTGCCGGCCGCGGCCGCATAATGAAGCGGCTTGACCGGCGCCTGGCCGCGCAGGCGTCCGACCTCCTCCAGCGGCATGCCGGTCTCGGCGGCGAGAAGCTCGGCCAGGACATGGCCGCAGACGCGGCCCTGGCAGCGCCCCATGCCCGGCCGCGCAAAAGCCTTGAGCCGGTTGACGTCACGCGGCTCGAGCTCGGCGATGGCCGCGCGCACCTCGCCGAAAGTCACATTCTCGCAGCGGCACAGGATCGTCTCGTCCGGCGTGTCGGCCACCCACGCGGCCGGCAGCGGAAAGCTCTGCTCGATGCCCTGCCGGAAGATCGCCTGGCGCTTCAAGGCGCGGCGGATGAGAGCCTGGCGCTCGGCGGAGACCGGCAGGCCGAGATCAGCAAGAACCGCCCAGGCGGCGCGCTCGCCGGTGAGCTCGGCGACATCGGCGCCGCCGATCGCATGGCCATCGCCGGCGACATAAACACGATCGGCAACGCGGCCTTCACCGTCATGGGCCAGAACCCATTGCCGGAAAATCCGATCGAAGCGCGTGCGGCCGCCCGCCAGCTCGGCCAGCTGCATCTCGGGATTGAGGCCGAAGCCCAGCCCCACCGCATCGCAGTCAAGACGGTTCACGGCGCCGCCTTTGGTAAAGGTGACGGCCGTCACCGACCGGTTGCCGTCGATACGCGTGAGGCGGACGCCTTCGTGAAGTGCTACGCCCTTCGCCTTGAGGTCACGACGGAATTTGAGACCCCTGAGCATGAGGCGCGGCAGCGCGAGCAGCTTGAGGCTCGCGGCGATCTTGTTGGCGAAAGCGGAGGTGTCGAGCACCGCCACGACATTCGCCCCGGCCTTCATATATTGCCAGGCGACGAGATAGAGCAGCGGGCCGGCGCCGGCAAAGACCACCTGGCGTCCGATGGCGCAGGCCTGATGCTTCAAGGCGATCTGCGCGCCGCCGAGCGTGAAGACGCCGGGCAAGGTCCAGCCCGGCACCGGCAATATGCGGTCCATGGCGCCGGTGGTCAGCACCAGCCGGTCGAAGGGAATCTCCTCGACGCCATCCGGACCATTGGTGAAGACCTTGCGGTCGAAGATATTCCAGACCAGCGTGTCCGGCCGACAGTCGACGGCACTCGCGAGCGCGTCGAAGCTCCCGTGCAGCGCCACCGCCTTCTCCGCCTCGCTGCCATAGATCTCCTCAGCCTTGCGCGTGAAGCCCGGGGGCTGGCGGCGATAGATCTGCCCGCCGCTCGCCGGCGCCTCGCTGATGACGGTGAGGTTGCGGCAGCCCCGGCGCAGCAGTGTCTCGGCGGCGCGCGTGCCGGCCGGTCCGGTCCCGATGATGACGATCTTCTCAAGCGACATGATGCTGCGGATCGGTCGTGCAGATATTCATCGCGGCCTCGACATAGGTGGTGCAGGCGCGGATGCGCCGGCCATCGGCCCGATACATCCAGCAATCCTGGCAGGCGCCCATGTTGCAGAAGCCGGCGCGCGGGCCGTCGCCGAATTCGGATTGACGCAGATGCCGCCCGGCAAGCAGCACCGCGGTCAGCACCGTATCGCCTGCGAGACAGGAAAACCGCCGGCCGTCGATCGTGATCTCGAGAACGGGCCGCGCCTCTTCGCCCAGCCGCACGAACTGGCCCGTTCCGCTTTGCATGTCCTGTGCATCCTTCATGGGCTCATCTAACCGCCGGTACTGCGCCGATTGTGTCGAAATGCGCCTGCGACACGGCAAATTCTGCCAAAGGCGAGCTATGCTTCATTCGCTTTCATGAGAGCACAGACCTGCGATTCGAGCCGCTGGCGCGCGGCGGTGAGGGCGGACTGCCGGACGCGCAGATCATCCTCGTCACGATCGATTTCGTCTTCGAGCGTGGCGCAGAGCTTGCGCGTCTCGGCGGGCGAGGCCGAACCCGCCGACTGGCGCCGGCGCACCGCCTTGGCGGGATCGAGAACACCGAGCAGATCGGTGGCGTCGACCGGCAGCGACCGCCCCATCACGCGCTCGAAAGCCTGGCTCAGATCGCTCTCGCGCATATCCATGGCCCCCAGGTCCCGCGCGACCGCGTCGCGGACGAGATCGGCCACGACATGATGCGCCTGGCGGAAGGACAGGCCGCATTGCCGCACCAGCTCATCGGCGAGGTCGGTCGCCGTCGAGAAACCCTCCGCCGCGCGTTTCGCCATGATGGCGGGACGCGGCTCGATGCGGGCGGCGACCAGACTTGCGATCCTGAGCGCATTCAGGCTCAGCCGCAGCGCCGGCCACAGGGGCGCCAGGGCTCCCCGGCTCGTATCGCCGGCGTGGCTGAAATGGCCGCCTTTCAGGATGGCGAAGCTTCCGGCGACACCGCCCAGCACCTCGCCCGAGGCGCTTTTCAGAAACTCCACCGCGATCGGATTCTTCTTCTGCGGCATGATGCTGGAAATGCCGGCGATGCTGTCGGGGAAGGACACCAGTCCGAATTCCGGCGTCGCCCAGACATAGAGATCCTGGGCGAAACGGCCCCAGGTGGAAGCAAGACTCAGCATGGCCGCGGCCGCATCCCAGGCATAATCGCGCGACGCCACGGCGTCCTGGGTGTGGAGGCGCACGCTGTCGAAACCGAGAAGATCGGCGACCAGGTCGCGGTCGGTCGCGAAGGATGTGCCGGCGAGCGCGCAGGCGCCCAGGGGACAGCTGTTCGCCGCTTCATAGGCGTGGAACAGGCGTTCGGTATCGCGGCCGAGCGCACCGCAGATGCCGGCGAGATAGAAACCGAAGGTGATCGGCTGCGCCAGCTGCAAATGGGTATAGCCCGGCATCACCATGTCGGCGAAGGACAGCGCCCGCTCGGCCAGGATGCGGCGCCAGTCGACCGCGGCGGCGATCATCTCCACCAACAAAGACCGCATCGTCAGGCGGTCGAGCGTGGCGTTGATGTCATTGCGGCTGCGCGCGATGTGAAGCCGGCCGCCGGCCTCCCCGCCGGCCCGCGCCATCAGCGCCGCTTCGAAATTGAAATAGCCGTCCTCGCGCGAGGGATCGCGTGGAATGGCGGCGAGGCCCTCGCCGCGGATCGCCATCAGCGCCTCGGCCAGCCGGCGCGCATCGCGCGCCGACACCAGGCCCATCCTTTCCAGCATGATCAGATGCGCCTCGTTCACGGCGCAGAGATCACCGATGCCGGCGCCGAGCTCGCGCTCGATGCGCGGCCGGAAAACCAGATCGAGGATTTCCGGCGCCAGCGGCTCCGACAGCCGGGGAGAGATCTGCTGGGTCACGGGATCAATAGGGCGTGCCGTCCTTGCGGACGAAGCGGCGGCCGCGGCCGTCGGGGATCTGCAGGAGGTCATGGTCGGGATAGGTCGAGGTGTTCTGCTCGTCGAAGCTCGCGACTTCGACGAAGGCGGCGCGCGCGCCACTGCGATTCACGATCTGATGGCCATTGGCGGCGCCGGCGGGAAAACCCGCAATATGGCCGGCGCGCATGATCTCCTCGCCGTCATCGGTGACGAGCGTCAACTCGCCCTCGGTGACGATGATCAGCTCGTCCTCATGGCTGTGCCAGACGCGCAGCGACGAGGCGCAGCCGGGCGGCAGCTCCACATGCACGGCCGACAGATGCTTGAGCTGGGCGAGCGGCGCGAGGCGCCGCTTGCGGCGGCCGGCAACCGGCTTCTGGAACACTTCGGGATAGGTCGACTTGGTGTCCGCCTCGAGAGTGGCCGGGTCGATCGGGCTGATCTTCTTGCGCATCACGCAAACTCCATTTTTTCTGTTCTCATGAGACTAGGCAAGCCGCCGGAAAGAACCTGCTTTTTTCGTCCCCGGGCGGGAATGAAACAGGCAGGCGCACCGCCTCAATCGGCGATATAGGCGGTCTTGGTCTGGGTGAAGAACTCGACCGCGCCCAGGCCCATTTCCTTCGGCCCATAGGCCGAGGCGCCGCGCCCGCCGAAAGGCACGTGATAATCGGACCCGACGGTCGGCAGGTTCACCATCACCATGCCGGCATTGCTCGCCCGCATGAAGGCGCGGGCCTTGGCGTGCGAGGCGGTGAAGATGCCGGCGCTCAGACCATATTCCGTGGCATTGGCGATCTTCACCGCCGCGTCGAAATCATCCGCCTTGAAGACCGAAATGACGGGGCCGAAGACTTCCTCGCGGTTGATGATCTGGCGCATGTCGCCGCGCGTGAAGATTGCCGGCGAGAGGAAATATCCCTCCGTCTCGCGCTCGAGACTGTCACCACCATATCGGCGCTCGGCGCCGTCCTGCTCGGCCTGCACTATGAAGTCCGATACGCGCCGCAATTGCGGTGCGCTGGCGAGCGGACCTATGTCGCTCTTGGGATCGAGCGCGTGGCCTATGCGCAATGCCCGCGTGCGCGCCAGAAGCTCCTCGACGAAACGATCGTGGATGGCGGCATCGACGATGATGCGGCTCGACGCGGTGCAGCGTTGGCCGGTCGAATAGAAGCCGCCCTTGATCGCGGCATCGACCGCCTTCGCCATGTCGGCGTCGCCGGCGACGTAAAGCGGGTTCTTGCCGCCGAGTTCGAGCTGAATGCGGACTCCGCGATCCACCACATCCCTGGCGATGCGCCGGCCGACCGCGCCCGAGCCGGTAAAGCTCACGCCATCGATGCCCGGGTCGGATGTCAATGCCGCTCCCGTCTCGGCGCCCCCCATCACCAGCTGGAAGACGCCCGGCGGGACACCTGCCTCATGCAGGATCTTCGCCAGTTCCCAGGCGACGGCATTGGTGAGATCGGCCGGCTTCAGAATGGCGCAATTGCCATAGGCCAGCGCCGGCGCCGCCTTCCAGGCCGGAATCGAGAAAGGGAAATTCCACGGCGTGATCAGCGCCACGACGCCGACCGGCTCGCGGCGCATGTCGATATCGACACCGGCGCGCACCGAGCGCAGGCTGGCACCGGCCATACGCACCGCCTCGCCGGCGAAATAGCGCAATGTCTCGCCTGCCTTCGTCACCTCGGTCTTCGATTCGGGGAGCGTCTTGCCTTCCTCGCGCGACAGCAGGATGGCGAGTTCGTCCTTGCGGCGGCTGACGATATCCGCCGCCTTGTTGAGAATGTCCTGGCGCCTTTGCGGGGTTTCAGCACTCCAGCCGGGCAGCGCCTGATGCGCGGCGGTCACCGCATCGGCGACATCCGCGGGACTCGCAATGGCGAAGCGGCCGATGCTCTCCGAGAGATCCGATGGGTTGCGGCGCTCGCTATGAGCCTCCGCCGCGCGCCATTCGCCATTGATGTAATTCGGCCTGATGTCCATGCCCTGTTCCCGACTGAAGAGATTTCCTGCGCCCCCTGATACGCGGCGCATCCGGCATGCAATTTTCTTTTGCTTCGCGGCTTCGGCAGAATGTTTCCGACCCCTCCCGGGATTCGAGAGAATTCTTCCTAGCCCGCTCGCTACCTCTGGCCGTCATCCCCGCTTCATCCAAGGTGAACCATGCGCATTGACCTGTTCGAGCTCGAGAGAAACCAGTCGATCTGGGAGAACACGGTCAAATACAACCTCACCGAAAGCGGACTGCACCCTTTCACGCTGCGCGAGATCCTGTCGTCAGAAGAAATAGAGTATCTGCTCGATTTACCGCTCGGCTATGGCCACACCGAAGGGGAGCCGGCTTTGCGCGCGGCCATCGCGGCGCTGCATCCAGGCGCGAGCACGGAGAATGTGCTCGTCACCACCGGCAGCAGCGAGGCGAACATGCTCACCGTGATGAGCACGCTCGAGGCCGGCGACGAAGCCGTCATCGTCACGCCGACCTTCATGCAGGCGCCGGGCCTCGCCAAGGCTCTGGGCGCGAGCGTGCATCTCTGCCCGCTGCGGCTCGACCGCGACCGGTGGTTCATCGATTTCGACGAGCTGCGCCGGCTGGTCAATTCCCGCACGCGCCTCATCAGCCTGTGCAATCCCAACAATCCGACCGGCTCGATTCTCGGCGATGCCGAACGCGCCACATTGATCGCGCTCTGCGCCGAGCGCGACATCCATCTCCATTCGGACGAGATCTATCGCGGCACCGAGCTTATGGGCGACGAGATCATGACCCTCCACGGCGCGGCGCCGAAGACGATCGTCACCGGCGGCACCGCCAAGGGCATGGCGCTGGCCGGCCTCAGGATCGGCTGGATGGTGGCGCCCGAAGCCGTGATCGAGAAGGCCATGCGGCATCAGGACTACACGACCATCGGCAGCAATATTCCGGGACAGCGGGTGGCGCTGCACGCGCTTCAGCCGGAAAGGCGCACCGGTATCCTGAAGCGCAATCGCGACGTGCTGGCGCGCAATCTCGGCCAGATGCGCCAGTGGATCGAGGGCAGATCGGACATCTTCAGCTGGGTGCCGCCCCAGGCCGGCGCCATGGCGTTCCTGCGCTACCAGTTGCCCGACGCCTCGGAGGCCCTCTGCCGCAAGCTGCGCGAGAGGAAGAGCGTCTTTCTCGTCGCGGGCGCCTGGTTCGGCATGGAAAACCATTTACGTTTCGGTATCGGCAGCGAAGCGGATGCGCTGCGGGAAGCGCTGCAGTTGATCGACGATTTCCTCGCCGAGGAATATGGCGTGAAGCCTAGATCGCTCGCAGCCGCCGTCTAGCGTCTTCGACGGCTTGCGCGGTCGGCCCCTTCGGCACGAATTCGAGTCCGGCCGCGCCGGCATAGCCCCGGCTGCCGATCCAGGCCAGCGCTTCGGCGAGCGCCAGCCCGCCGGTGCCCGGCTGATGCCGGCCCGGGTGATCGGCAACATGAAGATGGGCGATGCGGTCGACCCGGCCCGCCAGCACCTGCGCCGGCGCCTCGCCCATCACCATCGAATGATAGAGGTCGTAGAGGAGCCTGATTTCCGGCCGGCCGACGGCATCGACGATGTCGAGCCCCTCTTCCGTCGATGACAGATAATAGCCGGGATGATCGATGCGAATGTTCAAAGGCTCCAGCGCCAGGACGACGCCGGCGCCGGCCAGAAGATCGGCGGCGCGCCTCAGCGCCGTGACGATCGCCTGATGCTGCCCGGCGCGCGATCTTCCCGGCAACTCGCTGCCGGCCTGGGCGATCAGGACCGGCGCCTCGAGGCGGCGCGCCACCGCAAGGCTCTCCTTCAAACCGGCGAGAAATTCGTCATGGCGCGCCGGATCGGTCAGGTCGGCCACCGGCTCGGCGAGCAGGCCGGCGATGGCGAGGCGGAGCTCGCGCCGCGCCTTGTCGATGGCGGCGATGTCCTTGTTGCGCCAATGCCAGAACTCGACCGTCTCGAAGCCGGCTGCGGCGGCGAGCGCCATGCGGTCAACGATATCGGACGCTTCGTAGACGAACAGCATCTCGATACAGGCGGACAGGCGCATCAGCTCCTCAGATCATTGCGGCCAGCGCGAATGAAGTCGGAGGCGCGCTCCCCGACCATGATCGCCGGCGCGTTGGTATTGCCCGAGGGCACATAAGGCATGATCGAGGCATCGGCGATGCGCAGGCCCGACAGGCCGTGCACCCTGAGCTTGCTGTCGACCACCGCCATCGGATCGGCGCCGATCCGGCAGGTGCCGGTCGGATGCAAAGCGCCCTGCGCCTGGTCCTTCACATATTGGCGATGATCCTCGGGTGTCACGAGCGGATGCTCGGGGAGGATCTCGCGCCGGATATAGGGTTTCAGCACCGGCTGTCCCATGATCTCACGGCCGAGCCTCACGGCGCGCGCCATCGTCTCGAGATCGTAAGGGTCGGAGAGATAATTGGGCACGATGCGCGGTGGCGCAAAAGGATCGGGCGAGCGCAGTTCGACGAAGCCGCGCGAGCGCGGCCTGATCTGGCAGGCATTGAGCGTGCAGCCGCTGGCGCCCTTGACCGGCCGCACCCCCTCCTCGACGCCGGAGCCGGCGAGAAAGGCATATTGCACGTCGGCATGGGGATCATCCTGGTTCACGCGCCAGAAGGCGCCGCCTTCGATGATGTTCGAACAGACCGGCCCCTGGCGGAACAGCGCATATTGGAGGCCCGCCCAGGCCTTCCAATGAAGCTTCTTGTATTTGTCGTAGCCATGATCGCCCTGGAGCTCGTAGACCAGATAGACGTCCATATGGTCCTGCAGATTGCGGCCGACTCCCGGCAGATCATGCACGACCGGAACACCGATCCGGCTCAGATGCTTGCCGGGACCGATACCCGACACCATCAGCAGACGCGGCGTGTTGATGGCGCCCGCCGCCACGATCACCTCGCGCTCCGCTTTGGCGATCATGCGCTCGCCGCCCTTCATATATTCCACGCCGGTGACGCGCTTGTCCTCGACGATGAGCTTCAAGGCGCGGCTGTTGGTCGAGACGGCGAGATTGGGCCGCTTGCGCGCGGGCTTCAGATAGCAGACAGCGGCGCTGGCGCGCCGGCCATTGCGCAGCGTGAGCTGATAGAGGCCCGAGCCCGCCTGGTTGCCGCTGTTGAAATCCGGCACCGGCGGAATGCCGCGCTCCTGGCAGGCCTTGAGCCAGAGACGGGTGAGCGGACTCACATATTCGGGATTCGATACTTTGAGCGGACCGCCGGTCGCATGCGCCGGTCCTGAGAGCGAGTCATTATCCTCGGCACGCCTGAAGAAGGGCAGGACATCGTCATAGGCCCAGCCTTCGGCGCCCTCTTGCGCCCAACGGTCGTAGTCGGAGGGAATTCCGCGCACATAAAGCATGGCATTGACCGAGCTGCCGCCGCCCAGAACCCGCGCCTGCACCATGGTGGGCTTCTTTGCTTTCGGATTCCCGGCCGCCGGCTCCTGCTCCAGCCGCTGCAGCAGGTTGCCGGTGGCGGTCTTATAGACCATCACCGGCAGATGGATGGCGATGTTGCGGTCCTCGGGGCCTTCCTCGAGCAGCAGCACCGAGCTTGCCGCATCTTCAGAAAGCCGCGAGGCGACGACGCATCCGGCCGAGCCGCCGCCCACGACGATATAGTCAGGCATGGAAAAGCGTCAGCCCGCCTTGAACTCGTTCCAGGCCGCGACCCAGTCGGCATAGGTGGCGTGCTCCGCCGATTCGAGCGGCGGGATGCCGAGCAGCGGCGAGGATTTGAAGATGCCGTCGACATCGGAATAATCGAACAGCGCCTTGGTCTCGGGCGGCAGGAGCTCGACCGCCTTGGACGACACGACGCCGGCGGCATTGCGGGTCGCGATCTTGGCCTGCACTTCCGGCGAGATCGCCAGATTGCAGAATTCATAGGCCGTCTCTTCGTTGTCGACGGACGGCGGCATGAACCAGGCGTCGCACCAGGTGGCGGCGCCTTCCTTGGGGATCGTATATTCGGTCTTGACGCCCTGCTTGGCGGTCTCGGTCGGAATGCCGGTCCAGCCGGCGAAGCAGGCGAGAACCTCGCCCGACACCATCAGCGAGACGACGTCGCCGTAAGTCAGGCTGATGAGGCGGGCCTGGGCGCGATATTGCTTCAGATGCTCGAAGGTCTGCGCCATCTCCTCTTTCGTCAGGTTGGGGAACTTGCCGCCGAAGCCGGCGAGCGTCGCCGCCACCGGCCAGGTGACCAGCGTATCGTCGACCAGCACGATCTTGCCCTTGAGCTCGGGCTTGAGCAGATCCTGATAGGACGTCGGCTTCTCCATCTTCGCCGGATTGTAGACGATGGTGTTGAGACCCCAGGCATAAGGCACGCCATGCAGCTTGCCGTCGCGATACCAGGTCGGCTTGTCATAGAAGACGTCGAAGAGATTGTCGGCGCTGTAATTGGACAGCTTCGCCTTGTCCAAGGGTTTGGTGATCTTGATCACGTCGATATAGAGATCGGCATAGCCCTGATTATATTCGGCGGCATCGAAGGCCGGCGGATTGGGCATGTTGAACTTGTTGGTCACATCGTCCTGATTGCCCATGGCGCTCACTTCGATGGAGACATTGTTCTTCTCGCGCCAGTCCTTGAGCTCGTCGACCAGCTCCCAGCCTTCCCAGGCCATGATCTGCATGTCGCCGGACGCGGCGGCCAAGGCGGCATTGGGAAGGAAGGGACCGGCGACCAGGCCGCCGGCCACGGCGGCGGCGCCGCCCAGGAAGGACCGGCGATTCATCGCGGCGGCCTGCATGATTTGTTCGGGTGACCAGATGGTCTTCATTTCAACTCCCCATAGGTTTCTGGTTGACGTTCAGTAGGCGGATTATGTGGTGGCGGGATTGGCTGGACAATTTCGCAAAGGCCAGATTGTCGGCGCTCCCTTGTGCATCTCCTGCTTCAGAGTGCGACAGTCAGCCCTGCGGCAGCATCACGACATTGTCGGCATCCCAGTAAATCGTCGCGCGATTGCCGGGCTCGGGCAGCTTCGCCCGGCCATTGCGCTGAACCTGGATGCGAATCTTGGCCTGATCATCGAGCCGGACCGTGTAGAAGGAACGGCTGCCGATGAAGACGACATCCTCGACCTGGCCCTGCGCTTTCTGCGCCGAACCTTCGTCATTGTCGGCGAAGCTGAAGGATTCGGGACGGATCGACACGACGACCTTGTCGCCCGCCTTGTGGCCCGCCCCATTGCGGCTGAGAAAGCCGATGCCCGAGGCGGTCTTCGCCAGCGTGCCCTGGGCGCCTGTGTCGGCGACCGCCGTCTCGAAGAGGTTGGTTTCGCCCAGGAACTTCGCGGCGAACAGGCTCTTGGGCCGCGCATACATGTCTTCCGGCCGGTCGATCTGGACGATACGTCCCTTTTCCATCAGCACCACCCGGTCGGAGAGGATCATCGCCTCGTCCTGGTCATGGGTGACATAGATGAAGGTGGCGCCGGTTTCGGCGTGGATGCGCTTCATCTCGGCCAGCATATGCTGCCTGATCTTGAGATCGAGCGCGGCCAAAGGCTCGTCGAGCAGCAGGACCTTGGGCTCGTTGACCAGCGCCCGGGCGAGCGCCACGCGCTGGCACTGGCCGCCGCTCAATTCGTCGATATAGCGGTTGGCGAGGCTTTCGAGCTGCACGATATGCAGCATGCGCTTCACCCGCTCGGTGACCTCGGGCTTCGAGAGCCCCTTCACCTTGAGTCCGAAAGCGACATTCTCGAAAACGTCGAGATGGGGGAACAGCGCGTAACGCTGGAACACCATATTGACCGGGCGGCGCTCCGGCGGCACGGCGGCGACATCCTCGCCGCTGACGCGCAAGCTGCCGGAGGTGAGGCCCTCGAAGCCGGCGATCAGGCGCATCAAGGTGGTTTTGCCGCAGCCCGACGGCCCGAGCAGCGTCAGGATCTCGCCCTCATGGATGGTGAGATTGATGTTCTCCAGCGCCACGAAGGCCCCGAAGCTCTTCTTGCCGTCACGGATCTCGATGATGGGTGTCGGAGCTTTCATGGCTTCTACCTCTACGATTCGGCGCGGGCGGAAATGGCGGACTGGCGGCGCAAGCGGCCGATGAGCCAGGCGCCCATAAGAATGCCGACCGAGAACAGGAGAACGAGCGTTGAGATGGCGTTGACCATCGGCGTCACGGTGCGCCGCATCATCGACCAGATATACATGGGCAGGGTCGTCTCGGTGCCGGCGACGAAGGACGTCACCACGAACTCATCGAAGGACACGGCGAAAGCGAGGATCGCCGAGGAGATGAGCGTCGGGGCGATGAGCGGCAAGGTCACCCGCGCGAAGGTCTGGCGCTGGCTGGCGCCGAGATCGCGGGCCGCCTCCTCGAGCGAGGGATCGAACAGAGCGAGCCGCGCCTTCATCGCGACGATGAGTATGGGCAAGGCGATGACCACATGCGAGATCACAATGGTGAGCGTCGAGAGCCGGATGCCGGCCTGGGCGAAGAGCACGAGCAGCGACACGCCGACGAACAAGCCCGGCAGCGCGATCGGCGTGACCGACATGGCCTCGATGACGGCGCGGCCGATGCGGTCGAGCCGCAGCCAGCCGAGGGAAGCGGAAGCGCCGAGAGCAAGCGTGATCAGGGCGGTGAAGAAGGCGATGGTCAGGCTCTTCATCACGGCGCCGGCCAGCTGCGCATTGCCGAAGATCTCCTGATACCAGCGCAGGCTGAAGCCGGCGAAGGGAAAGGAGAGCGAGGCCGAGGCGTGAAAGCTGAACAGCACGATGATGACGAGCGGCGCCACCAGGAATGCGAGAATGGTCCAGACGATGAGACGCAGCAGCATTCACGCCTCCTTTTTCTTGCGCGGGCGATGGACGACGAGGCCGGTCATCCGGCCCATGGCGATGAGCCCGAAATAGATGGCGAGCGACACCAGGAACATGAGGAAGGCCTGGGCCGCGCCGAGCGGCCAGTTGCCGGTCTTGCGGAACTGGTCGGCGATCAGGAGACCGGTGGTCTGCCCCGAGGAGCCGCCCAGCATCTGCGGCGTGACATAGTCGCCCGCCACCAGGATGAAGGTCAGCATGAAGGCGCCGATCAGGCCAGTGGCGGCATTGGGCGCGATCACCTTGCAGAAGGCGCCGATCGACGACGTGCCGAGATCGCGCGCCGCATCGATCAGGTCACGCTTGATTTCGCTGAGCGAGGCGACGACCAGCAGGATGCAGAAAGGCAGATAGATGTGGACCAGCGTGATGGTGACGGCGAAGGAGCTGAACAGGAAGGCGCTGACCGGGTGATCGATGATGCCGAGTTGCAGGAGCACCGTGTTCAGGACGCCATTGGTGCCGAGCAAAGTGCGCCAGGCATAGATGCGCACCAGATAGCTCGAGAACCAGGTCAGCAGAATGAGATAGAGAATGGTCTGCGAGCGCGCGACATAAACGAGGTAGTAGGCCACCGGGATGGCCAGGATGAGGGTGATCGCCGCGGTCGAGAGGCCGATGGTGATGGCGTTGAACGTCACCTTCCAGAAGAGCGGCGAGGCGAGCGAGCCCAGATAGTTCTTGAGCACGAAATCCGGCACGACCTGATAGGACGCCGCCGACCAGAAACTGTAGGCGAAGAGGATGAGGCTCGGGACGATGAAGAACGCCGCCATATAGAGGACGGTGGGCGCGGAGAGCAGAGAACCCGTCACTGGCTTGGACAGGCTCATGCCGGTAGTCCGTCGTAGTCGACCGTCATCCTTCGCCACTCCCTAGGGTCCGACAGGGCTCCAGCCCCGCTCATTGGTGGCGGATAGTCACGCGGAACGGCGCATCTCACAATTTCGCAAAAGAGTGATTCCTGACGCGATATGAAGCGCCGACTGCATAGCCTTGCTCAAATCACGCCGGCGGCGCGCAGCACACTGGCGACTGAATCCGCCGATTTGCGCGCGACCTCTTCGACGCTCATTTTCGCCAGCATCGGCGAGAAAACTTCCGGGCCGACGCCATTGAGCCCGCCTGTCCCGGCGAGGATGCGGACGAGCTCCACATTGGGAAATTCGCCGCCGCCCGGGAAGAAGCGGTTATAGCAATCGTCCTTGATCGACACGCCTTCCGGCAGGACGAGCGGGCCGTCATTGAGCTGCACGCAGTGGATGAGATGGCCCGGAATCTCGCGCAGCAGATCGGCTTTCGAGCCGCCGCGCACGAAGTGCCAGACGTCGAAGACGAGGCCGCCATTGGGCGCATTGGCGCCCTTGACGATCTCCCAGGCGAGATCGAGGGTCGGCACGCCCCACAGCGGAATGAATTCGAGGTCGCAGACAAGGCCGTGCTCGCGCGCCCTTTTGCAGATATTCGCATAATGCTCGGTGATCTCGGCCACCGGCATGGCGCCCTTGGGAAAGGTCGCATTGAGACTCATCGCCGAGATGCCGAGCCCGTCAGCCAGCCTGAAGAAAGCATCGGGCGTCGTGTCGACGGTCCGGATATAGGCTTCATCCATATTGTCGGGCCGCCACAGGCGTGGCCAGGTGTTGAGCGGGTCGAGTCTGGTGATGCGCACGCCGTGATCTGCCGCCTTCGCCTTCATATCGACGAAGGAAAGCCCACCGGCCAGGAAACGCTCGACTTCGATCGGCATCAGCGACAATTCGGTAAAGCCAGCCAGCCGCGCCGCCTTCAATTTGTCGTCGAAGGCGAGATGCGCCACATTCGAAAACGGCATCATGGTGCTGATGGTCATCGGGATTTCTCACTGTTCCGGCCGCCCGACCATAGGTCGGGCGCATGTTGCGCACCATTGCGCGACCGCCGGTTTATTGGCGTGATTCAACGCGGAATTTGCGTCGCAGTGCGTCAGATTCACCCCAGATGAATCATCTCGGACGCATCGCCCAGAAACTGCATCGCTTCGCGGGGGATGGACGGGTCGCCGCGGTCGAGCACGGTCAGCTTGTCGAGATGCTCACGCGTGATGAGGCCGGGGCCGCGATAATGCAGCGCCACCTTGGTCGAATAGGGCTGGCGGAACATCGTCGCGGCGATGCCGCTGCCGATGCCGAACATGAAATTGTTGGAGCTGCGCTTGACCGGCGCGAAGACGCCGAAGGTCATCTCGTTGTTCTGGATGCCCTCGAAGTCGACGGTGAACAGCCGCCCGGCGACGGGGAAGACGAAGCCGTAATATTTAAACACATATTCGGTCTTGGTCGGGTCGTCATGGCTCGGGAAGCGCTCGATGTAATAATGCTGCAGGAACTCGCGGTTCTTGTAGATGCACAGCGCCGAGCGCAGCACGAAGCCTTTGTAGATCGAGGAATATTGGTAGCGGTCATAGACGCCCAATATGTCCTTATGATCGGCGCTCGATTCGACGATCATGTTCTCGATGAAGCGGTTGAGCTCGGGCGAGGCGCGCACCGTCTCCATCGCGTGGAAGAAATTTCCCTCGACCAGGGTGCGGAATTCGGCATGATCGGTGAACAGGATCGGTACGCTGAGCCCGAAGAAATTGGCGATCTGGCGCAGATTCTGCGACGAGGGCATATGCAGCCCGGACAGATATTTGTTGAATTGCTGGCGGTTCAGATTGATCTTGCGGCAAACCGCCGAAATCGAGCCCTGGCGCTCGCAGAGAAGACGCAGATTCGCGGCAAAATTGACGATCTGATCCGAAGGCTGTTCCATTTGTCCCGGCAATCCTGACGCGAGGTGGCGCACAACATGCGCTAAGGCGCTTCAGTAATCAAGTGCGTGCGAAATTGTCACGCGCTGCCCTTTTCCGGAAACTCGATGCTGAAGCGGGCATCATCCCTAAGCCCGGCAGGAGAGGAGAGGTTGAATCCCATGAAGCTCACCGGCGGACAGATCGTGGCGCGCGCGCTCAAGCAATATGGCGTCGACTATGTGGCGGGCGTGCCCGGACACGGCATCTGGTCGCTGTTCGACGCCTTCCTCGAAGAGGGTTCGCAGATCCCCTTCATCCAGGTGATGCACGAGCAGAGCGCCGTGCATATGGCGGACGGCTATTTCCGCGCCGGCGGCCGGCCGATGGCGTGCTCGACCTCGATCGGCCCCGGCGCCACCAACACCATCATCGGCCTCGCCACCTGCTACACCGACTCGATCCCGGCCTTCTACGTCTCGGGCGGCCCCGCCACCCACATGAAGGGCCATGGCGTGATGCAGGAGCTCGAGCGCCAGCAGGAGAACGCCTTCCCCCGCATCACCGAGCAGGTGACCAAACGCGCCTACAAGGCCGGCCGCGTCGACGAATTGCCCTTCATCATGCACCGCGCCTTCAACACCATGCTGTCGGGCCGTCCGGGGCCCGTCCATGTCGAAGTGCCGATGGACATCCAGACCGAAGCCGCCGACGTCGAGATCCATCCCCTCGCCCACCGCATGGCGGTCGGCGTCGCCTATCCCGACCCGGTCGCGGTCGAGAAGGCGGCCGCTCTCCTCCTCTCTGCCGAACGCCCGGTGATCGTCGCCGGCGGCGGCGCCATCTCCTCCAATGCTTCCGCCGCGCTGACCGTGCTCGCCGAGAAGGTCGGCGCCGCGGTGTCCTCCACCTGGAATGGCAAGGGCGCCATTTCGGAGGATCATCCCCTGGCGATCGGTGCCGTCGGCCAGACCGGCACGTCGTGCGGCAACAAGATCACCGCCAGCGCCGATGTCGTCATGTCGGTCGGCTGCCGCTTCACCGACTGGTCGGCGTCGAGCTACCGGAAAGGCACGAGCTTTTCGATCCCTCCCGGCAAGCTCATCCATATCGATCTCGACCATCATGAGATCGGCAAGAACTATCCGACCGAAGTCGGCATCGTCGCCGATGCGCGCGCCACGCTGGAAGCGCTCATCGCCGCCATCTCCGACCAGCAATCGGCCCGCGCTCTGGCGCGCCGCGAGAAATTCCTGGCCGATATCCGCGCCGCCAAGGCCGAATGGGAAGCGATGCTGGCGCCGCGGCGTGACTCGCATGAGGCCCCCTTCACCTCGCAACGCCCGCTCGGCGCGCTGCGCAAGGTGATGGACCGCAGCGGCATCATCCTGGCCGGCTCCGGCAATACGCAAGGCGCGGTCAAGCAGACTTTCCCGGTCTATGAACCGCGCACCCACATCACCTCGGGATCCTTCTCGCCGATGGGATGGGCGGTGCCGGCGGCGCTGGGCGCCAAGCTGGCGCAGCCCGACCGTCAGGTCGTGGCGGTGGTCGGCGACGGCGACTTCATGATGTCGCTGCCGGAAATGGGCACCGCGGTGATGAACGGCATTCCGGCGGTGTTCCTGGTCCAGAACAATCGCGGCTACATGTCGATCCGCGGCGGCCAGCGCAAATTCATGGGCCGCCACATCGCCAGCGAGTTCAATCACCACAAGGGCAATGGCGAACCCTATTCGGCCAATATCGCGGAAGTGGCGAAGAATTTCGGCATGGAGGCCTGGAAGGTCGAGGAGTCGGGCGAGCTCGAAAAGACGCTGAAGAAGGCGCTGGATTGCAGCGCCCCGGCGCTGGTCGAGGTCACGACGTCACGCGACGCGGCAGGCCCCTTCGTCACCGGCTGGTGGGATTTCCCCTCACCCGCTTATTACAACAAGGAACAGGCCGAGTATTCGGCCGGCCGCGCGCTCGAACAGCATATGTGAAGCAAGGCCGCCGCCTCGGCACGCTTAATTCTAATTCTTACAGGTTTTCAGATGATCAGACGTGTCAAAGCGGCAAAGCCGGTGGCGGCGATCTCCAAGGATCGCCGCCTCACCGAAACCGTCGAAGCGCTGCTCGCCGATGTCGAGATGCGGGGCGACGCGGCGGTGCGCGAACTCGCCGTCAAGTTCGACGGGCTCGACCGCAAGTCCTATCGCCTGAGCAAGGCCGAGATCCAGGACTGTCTCGACCGCATGACGGTGCGCGAGCGCGACGACATGGAATTTGCGCAAGCCCAAGTGCGCAATTTCGCCATCGCCCAGAAGAAAGCGCTCATCGACATCGAGGTCGAGACGCTGCCCGGCGTCATCCTCGGCCATCGCAACATTCCGATCAGCAATGTCGGCTGCTATGTGCCGGGCGGCCAATATCCCCTCCTCGCTTCCGCTCATATGTCGGTGCTGACCGCCAAGGTCGCCGGCTGCGAACGTGTCATCACGGCCGCTCCCCCCTTCAAAGGCGCGCCGGCGCATCTCATCGTCGCCGCGCAGCATCTCGCCGGCGCCGATGAGATTTACTGCCTGGGCGGCGTCCAGGCGATCGCCGCCATGGCCTATGGCACCGAAAGCATCCAGCCGGTCGACATGATCGCCGGCCCCGGCAATGCCTATGTCGCCGAAGCCAAGCGCCTGCTGTTCGGCCAAGTCGGCATCGATCTCTTCGCCGGTCCGACCGAGACGCTGATCATCGCGGATGAGACGAGCGACGCCGAGCTGTGCGCCACTGATCTCTTGGGCCAGGCCGAGCATGGGGTGAACTCGCCGGCGGTGCTGATCACCAATTCCGACAAGCTGGCGCGCGAGACGCTCGCCGAGATCGACCGCCTCCTCGCCATCCTTCCCACCGCGAAGATCGCCGGCAAGGCCTGGGCGGACTGTGGCGAGATCATCCTGTGCGACACGCAGGACGAGATGGTCGCCGAGGCCAACCTCATCGCCTCTGAACATGTCCAGGTGATGACCGCCGATCCCGATTATTTCCTCGATCATCTCGCCAATTACGGCGCCTTGTTCTTAGGAGCCCGCACCACGGTCGCCTATGGCGACAAGGTGATCGGCACCAATCACACGCTGCCGACCAAGCGGGCGGCGCGCTATACCGGCGGCCTGTGGGTCGGCAAGTTCCTGAAGACCTGCACCTATCAGAAAGTCCTGACCGATGCGGCTTCGGCCTCGATCGGCGAATATTGCTCCAGGCTCTGCATGATGGAAGGCTTCTCCGGCCATGCCGAACAGGCCAATGTGCGCGTCAGGCGTTATGGCCAGCGCAATGTCGGTTATGCCCAGGCGGTCGAAGCGGTGTGATGGACAATATCACCGCCGATATCGTGATCATCGGCTCCGGCATCGGCGGAGCGACCGCCGCCTTCATGCTGGCGCCGACCGGGGCCAGGATTCTCGTCCTCGAGCGCGGCGAGCGAATTACGGATACGCCGGAGACGCGCGATGACCGCGCCATCTTCCAGCAGGGTTTCTTCCGCCCGAAGGAGCAATGGCTCGACGCCAAAGGCGAGGCCTTCAGCCCCAACAACTATTACAATGTCGGCGGCAACTCGAAATATTACGGCGCCATCCTCTATCGCTACCGCGCAGAGGATTTCGGCGTGCTGGAGCATATGGAGGGAACCACACCGGGCTGGCCCTTCGCCTATGACGAGATCGAGCCCTGGTACGGCAGGGCGGAACAGCTCTATCAGGTGCGCGGCGCCCTCGGCGACGATCCGACCGAGCCGCGCCATTCGACCCCCTATCCTTATCCGGCGGTCGCCGACGAGCCTTCGCTCGCCATCGTGCGCGACCGGCTGAAACGGCAAGGCGTGAAGGCGAGCTCGCTGCCGATCGCCATCGACATCGAAGCCTGGCTCGCGCGGGCGAAGACGCCATGGGACGCCTTTCCCGACACATTCACCGGCAAGATCGATGCCGAAACCGGGCCGCTGCACAAGGCGCTGGCGTTTGACAATGTGACGCTGCTCACCGGCGCGCAGCTCCTGCGTTTCGAGACGGCGGCCGATGGCAAGACCGTCGATCACGCCAGCGTGCGGATGCGCGACGGCATCGTGAAAGTAAAGGCCAAGTTTTTCATCCTGGCGGCGGGAGCGGTGAACTCGACCGCTCTGCTCCTGCGGTCCGCCAATGCGGCTCACCCGAACGGCCTCGCCAATGGCTCGGACCAGCTCGGGCGCAATTTCATGAACCACAACTGCACGGCGATGATCACCATCGATCCGCGCCTGCGCAACCGCTCGGTCCACCAGAAGACCTTCGGCTTCAATGATTTCTACCTGAAGGACCCGAAGACCGGCTTCCCGCTCGGCAATGTGCAGGCGCTCGGCAAGATCACCGGCCCGATCTTCAAGGCCAATCTGCCGTCGCTGCCGGAATTCGCCACCCGCCTCCTCGCCGGCTACAGCTTCGACTGGTATGTGATGAGCGAGGATCTGCCGAATCCGGAGAGCCGGGTGATGCTCAAGGACGATCGGATCGTTCTCGACTGGCAACGCTCCAACATGAAGGGCCATGCCGCGCTGGTCGAACGCAGCCGCGAGGTGTTCCGCGCGGCCGGGTTTCCGATCGTGCTCGGCCGCGCCTTCGACCGGCGCACGCCGTCGCATCAATGCGGCACCGCCCGCATGGGCACGGACCCGGCGACCTCCGTCGTCGATCCGTGGTGCCGGTCCCATGACGTCGAAAATCTCCATATCATGGATGCGAGCGTCCTGCCGACCTCGGCGGCGGTCAATCCGGCGCTCACCATAGCGGCCGTCGCCATGCGCGCCGCCGACCGTCTTCGCACAGAGATCGACCGCGCCAGCGGCAGCAGGAGCACGACATGAAGAAAACGAGAGTGGCGGTCCTGGGCGCCTGCGGCTGGATGGGCAAGGTCCACAACATGGCCTATCAGAATATTCCGCTGCTCTTCGGCGCCGACAACGGCACCGCCGAGATCGCCTGGCTGGTCGATGGCGACGCCAAGGGTCTCGCCAAAGTGGCCGAGATCATTCCGACCGCCCGGAGCTCGGCCGACTGGCGTGACGCCGTGAAGGACCCGTCCGTCGATCTCGTCGACATCTGCCTGCCCGACCAGCTGCACTATGACGTGGCGAAGGCGGCCCTCCAAGCCGGCAAGCATGTCTATTGCGAGAAGCCGCTGACCAATACCGCGCCAGAGGCGCGCGAACTGGCCGATCTCGCCAAGGCCAAAGGCCGCATCACCCGGGTGGGCCATGCCTTTCCGCGCAATCCGATCCATGACGTCGCCAAGAGCATCATCGATGCAGGCGAGATCGGCGACATCAAGATATTCAAGGCCTCGCAGCATGTCGACGTGCTGGGTGATCCGAACGCGCCCTTCATGTGGCGGGCCGACGGCAAGCTCGCGCCCACCGGCATCGTCGGCGATACCGGCTCGCATGTGTTCAGTTTCATGGAGCGTCTCGTCGGCCGCGTGAGTGAGCTCATCGCAGATTGCCAGGTGGTGACGACGAAGCGTCCGGTGGTGAGCGGCTTCAATTACGGCAAGGGCGCCGAGCCCACCGGCAAGGAGCCGATGGCGGAGGTGACCAATCCCGACGCCGCCAATCTCATCTGCCGCTTCGAGAACGGCGCCATGGGCCTTGTCGATTTCAGCCGCGTCGCGACGGGGCGCAAATTCCTGCAGACCTATGAGATCTACGGCACCAAAGGCAGCCTCGTTTACAATTATGACGAGGTGAATCGCTTACGCTTCTATTCCAGCGCCGACAGGGTCGGCCGCCAGGGCTATCGCGAGATCGATGTGGGACCGGAGAACGCCAATTACGCCGCCTTCCTGCCGATCGCCAATTTCGCCCTCGGCTACAATGAATCGAAGATGATCGAGGTGGCCGAGGTGGTGCGTTCGGTCACGACCGGCGAGGCCATGTGGCCGACCTTCGAAAGCGGCCACCACATCGCGCAGATCGTCGATGCCTGCCTCGAATCGTCAAAACTCCGGCAATGGGTCCAGATCAGATGAGGCGAGATCTTCCGGGGGAAGTGATGGAATCTGCTGAAGCCGACGACGCGGCGCGGATCGGCTGGGGCGTGATCGGCGCCAGCACCATCGCGCGCGAATATATGGTCGACGCCATCCGGCGCAGCGGCGGTGACCCGCTCTGGCTGATGAGCCGCAACGAGGCGCATCGCGCCGATTTTGCCCAAGAGCTCGGCATTCCGCATCACAGCGCCGAGCTCGCCGGCATGCTGGCGGACGAGCGGGTGAAGGCGGTCTATGTCAGCTCGATCAACTCGCTGCACCGGCAGCAGGTGATCAAGGCGGCTGAGGCCGGCAAGCATGTGCTCTGCGACAAGCCGCTCGCCACCCGCGCCGCCGATGCGCTCAGGATGGTCAAGGCCTGCGACAAGGCCGGCGTCGTCCTGGCGGTCAATCATCATCTGCGTTCCTCACCGGTGCATCAGACGATGCGGCGGATGATCGCCGCCGGCGATATCGGCGAGGTGCGCTCGCTCATCATCATCCATGCCGGGCTCCTGAGGCCGGTACTGCAGACCTGGCGCATCAAGGATCCCGCCGAGGGCGCCATCTATCTCGATCTCAGCGTGCATGACATCGATCTCGCGGGCTTCCTGCTGCAGCAGCAGCCCGAGACAGCGATCGGCATCGGCGACGCGCTGGCGCTCGGCGAGGCGTCAGCGCATGACCATACGATGTATGCGCTGCGCATGAGCGGCGGCGCTTTCGTGCAGGTGAATGAAAGCTTCGTGACGCCCGATGTCGAAAGCCAGGTCATGGCCCATGGTTCGGAAGGCATCCTCATCGCCACGGGGACGCTGGCGCAAAGATCGACCGGCACGCTCGTCCGGCGCCAACGCGGCCGCAATGAAGCGATCCCGTTGCGCGCCAATGACATCTATGCCGATACGGTCGGACAGTTCCTGGCCGCGATCGAAGGCCGCGGCGCGCCGCATGCGTCGGGCCGCGACGGGCTGGTTTCGCTGGCCGGCGCGGAAGCGGTGGCGCGCGCGGTGAAGACGCGCAGGAGCGTTGAGATCAAGGTGCCGGTGTAGGTGCGCTCTCCGCAGGGAGATCCTTCAAGCAACATATGCAAAGTGTTCAGGCCAATCGATGAATACGTGCCGCCGGAGAGACCCCACCCGTCCGCCCTCCCCGCGCTTCGCGCGGTGGAGGGAGAACTCAGGATAGCCTCACGCAATCGGATGCAGTTCGATCGCCAGCCAGACCGAATCCGTGTCGGCGTAATAGCGATGCCAGGGATATTCCCACTGGCTCGGGCCAGCGACGCGGCAGAAGGGATCATGCGTGTAGCCGACCGGCATCAGCACATCCTCATATAGCGTCTCCTCGCGCCGCTCGCGGAATTTCTGCATGCGGCCGAGACCGTGGATCTGCGTATGAACTTCGAGGAAGGGATGCTCATTGTGGATGAAGCAGTCGGTCGTGCCCGGCGACCACCACAAATTGAGCTTCAAAGTAAAACGCTGCGCCGCCGTTCCGCCGGGTCTCTCATTGGTGAAGGCGAGAGGATCGGTCGCGACCTCTCCCACCGTGTCCTGCGCCGAGATGTAAAGCGGCGTGTCGCGCGGAAAGCTCTTGATACGGTTGCCGAGCCAATCCCAGCCGCGAAACGTCACGCCGCCGAGATTGGTCACCTTGCGAACCTTAAGGACGGCGGCGCGCTCGGCGTCGACGATGCTGGCGCTCCGCAGGATGGTCGACTTCCAGGCCGGAACGATCGCCGGCACGGTGCCGCCGGTGGTGATCATCGGCTTCGGTGAAAGATTGACGACGATGCCGTCCTCGACCTTGTGGTCGCGTGGATTGTCGACCAGCACCGCCGCGATGAAATCGTCGGCGAAGGCCAAATCCCTGGTCTTATTATGTGAGGCGGACATCATGTCTCCGTAAGTTGCGGTGTCGGCGGGCATTGAAGCATCGCGCCCGAGACCGTTCAATTTCGCGCCCTTCAGAAACCTGACGCAGCTTTATGCAAAGAGCCCACCGGGCTGCGTCAGATCAGAGTGAATCGATGCTGAAGGACCGCTATCAGGGAGACCAAATCAGCCTTTGGCCACCCATTCCCGGAAAGCGGCGAGCCAGGTCTGGATCACTTTCTTCGTCTCTTCATCGGTGAGCTTGCCGCCGGAAAACTTCTTATCGGCATTGCCGACGAAGATTTCAGGCTTGGGCATGGTGATCGCTTCGAGGCCGACGAGATTCTGGCGCAGATGATACTGGGCACGCGCCGTGCCGACAGGGCCGCCCGAGGCGCCCATCACGCCGACACGCTTCCATTTGAACGGATTGCCCGAGCGCGACAGCCAGTCGAGGCCGTTCTTCAGCACGCCGGCGATCGAGAAGTTGTATTCGGGTGTCGAGATGATGACGCCGTCGGCTTCGCGCACGCGGGCCTGCAGCGCCTTCACGCTCTCCGGCACGCCATGCTTGTCTTCCTCATCCCCATCATAGAGCGGGACGCCGTGCAAGGTGACGATCTCGATCTCCATGTCCTCGGGCGCCAGCTCGCGCACCGCCCTGAGGAGCTGAGTATTGTAGCTGTCCTTGCGGAGGGCGCCGCTGATGGCGAGAATCTTCATGACGTGGTCTCCTATTGCAGAATGAAAGCAGTAATCCGGAACGCCGTTTGCTCATCGGCTGCCCGGCCGAGCATGCCCCGAGCTTGCAGCCCGGAGCTCGTCGCGCAGCTGCTGCGGTCTCATCGCGAAGCGTTCCTTGAACATGCGGCTGAAACTCGACAGGTCCTGGAAGCCGCAACGCTCGGCGATGGCGGTGATTGTCTCATCCGCCGCGGCGTGGGTCAGCATGTCGCGGGCACGGCTGAGACGCACCTCGCGGATCAGGTGAGCGATCGAATGGGTTTCGCCCGCAAAGGCGCGATAGAGCCGCGCTCGCGAGCAGCCCAGAAGTGCGGCAATCCTTTCAGGAGAAAGCTCCGGATCGGCATAGCGGCGTCGAATGATCAGCCGCGCCGCGGCCTTTAGTCCTGGAGACGTGTCTTCCGCGCCGGCCGTCAGCCCGGAATGCAAGGCCGAGCAGGTCATGGCGATGGCCGTTTCAAGCGCGACAGAGCGCTCCTGCGCCGTCAGCGCCGGGAGTCCGAAGGCGAGAAGGCGCAGATGCGAGGCAAGCAGCTCCGTCATGCCCTGACGTGGCAGCACGCGGCCGGCAAGCTCGTCGAGCGGCCGGCCGAGCTGGGCCGCCGCGTGTCGGCGCCTGAGAACGATGGCGACCTCGCGATGGCGCGTCCAGTGCGCCCGGACCGGCCGTCCCATGTCGACGACATAGAGGCGCCCGGGCTCGAGGCGATGATCATGGCCGGCCTGGCTGACATCGGACGTGCCATCGAGCAGCATGCCGACATAAATTTCATCGCCGCCATCGCGGCGGCAGCGGACGTCATCCCGGGCAACCGGAATTTCGTCGGAGAAATGATCCCAGAAGTCCCCTGCGGCGCCGCGCAGGCGGCGCAAGCGGGCGGTAAAGTCCTGGCGGTGGCTGGAGCTGGCGATCGTCATGCGCTGAAGAACCTGCCGGCCCCAATAGTCGCCACGCTCGCACGCGGGCACATCGTCAGTCGTGAATTCGGCGAATGTTGCGGACATGACCTAACGCTAGACTCTCGATCCGGGCCCCTTGAGACGCTCTGACCACGCCTTGAGACGCCGTGCCATGGCGCTTTCCGCAGCGAAGTTGTTGATTCATAACATCTTTCAATTCGAGGGTCGATATGGCGGCGGGAATTTCCAGCACGAGCGCGAAGCTTCTGGTTTCCCGCTCCATCCTTCTCGCCTCCACCACGCTCGCCGCTCTTCTGATGCTTTCGCCCGGTGGCGCCGAGGCGCAGACCTTCACCGGCAGCCAGGAGACGTCCGGCCCCTTCGCCGGCGGCAGCCAGAATTTCTGGGACAACAGCAAATTCAACGCCGATGCGGCCGGTGCCGCGAGCGGCGGACAGCAGAATCTCAATGACAGCAGTGTGCTCAACGCCTCCGTCGCCGGCGCGCTTGGCGGCGGACGGCAGGTTTTCTACGATGACGCCACGCTCAATGTGACCGCCTCCAATGCGCTCAGCGGGGGAATTCAGCAATTCCACGACAACAGCGTCTTCAACGCCCTCGCGGCGGACTCTCTGACGGCCGCCAGTTTCCCGGACTTCTTCGACGACAGCGTCCTCAAGGCATCCGTGGGCAACGCCATAACCGGCGGCAGCCAATTTTTCTACGACAGCAGCTCGCTCGAGGCATCGGCCACCAATGCCCTGAATGGCGGCGAGCAATATTTCAACAACAGCACAAAGCTCGACGCCTCGGCCGCCAACGCGGTCAGCGGCGGCATGCAGTTCTTCAATGACGACAGCGTGCTCGATGCCAGAGCCGCCAACGCGGTGAGCGGCGGCGTACAGATCTTCAGCGGCGACAGCACGCTCAATGCGTCTGCCGCCAATGCGGTGAGCGGCGGCATGCAGGCCTTCCAAGGCACCAGCACGCTCAACGCCACGGCGACCGGTGCGCTCGGCGACATCGTCGTGATGCTGGCGGGCAGCGCCGATGTGCAGATCGGCGCCACCAACGCGCTTTCCAACGAGACCGAGATCCAGTTCGGCTCGACCGGCAGCGCCCTGGTCCTCAACGGCTACAGCACTAAAGTCGGCAAGCTCTCCAACATGTTCTCGGGCACCGGCACGATCAGAAACGGCGGCGAGGACAGTGCCACGCTTACCGTCGATACGTCCGAACTGGGGGATTCGCTGTTCAAGGGTGTGATCGAGGATGGTGGCGACGGTACGCTCGCTCTGACCAAGGAAGGTGCGGGAAAGCTTACTCTCACCGGTACCAGCACCTTTACCGGCGCCACAAAGGTGACCGAGGGCACTCTCGCCGTTGACGGGTCTATCGCCGGTTCCGCCGTCACCATCGAGGATGGCGCAACCTTGATGGGCAAAGGCACGGTCGGCGCCACCACACTCAATTCCGGCGCGGCGATCCGGGCGGGCGGCCCTGCCACCACGCTCACCGTCAATGGTGACCTGACCTTCAATAGCGGGGCACGTTACGAGGTCGAGGCCGATCCTGCTTCGACCGCCAGCGGCCTCATCCATGTCACCGGTACCGCGACGCTTTCGGGCGGCTCCGTCGTCCATGTCGGGGCAAATGGCTCGTACAAACCTTTCTCCACCTACACGATCCTCACCGCCGATGGCGGGCTCGACGGCACATTCGGCGGCGTTACCTCGGACTTCGCCTTTCTGACGCCCGATCTCCTTTATGTCGGCAATGACGTGCAGCTAACGCTGCTGCGCAATGACATCGACTTCGCCGACAAAGCCGCGTCGCGCAATCAGATCGCCACGGCCAATGGCGCCGAAAGCCTGGGCTTCGGCCATGAGCTTTATGACGCGATCCTGCTGCTCGCCGATGCGGGCGCCCCGGCCGCCTTCGACCAGCTGTCAGGCGAAATCCATGTCTCGGCCAAGACCATGCTTTTTGAGGACAGCCGCTTTCTGCGTCAGGCGGTCCTAGACCGCCTGCGTTCGCTCAAGGGCGATCACGCCACGGACATCGCCGCCATGACCGCCGAGGGCCGGATCGCGCCCGTGGCCGATCTCAGCGTGGCCAGGCCCTCTTCCGGATTCTGGATGTCAGGCTTCGGTTCCTGGGGAGATTGGGACGATAACGGTAATGGGGCATCGCTCGATCGTTCGGTGGCAGGAAGCTTCGTCGGCGCCGACACGCAACTGGGCGACTGGCGCCTGGGTCTGCTGGGCGGCTACAGCCAGACGAGCTTCGACACCAATGCCCGTAATTCCTCAGGCAATGCGGATGGTTATCATATCGGTCTTTTTGGCGGCACCCGGTGGCAAGGCTTCGCGTTCCAGGCCGGAGGCTCTTACAGCTGGAACGACATCGAGACCCGGCGCCGCATCACCAATCCGGTCGATCAAGACCTCAAAGCCGATTATGGCGCCGGCGCCGCGCAGGTCTTCGGAGAGATCGCCTATGACGCCGAGCTCGGGGGAGTGATGTTCACGCCCTTCGTCCAGGCAGCCTATGTCAATCTCCACACCGGCAGCATCCAGGAAACGGGCGGCAGCGCCGCGCTCTCGGCCGACTCGGAGAGCACCGACAATTTCACCACGACACTGGGTCTGCGGCCCGAAGTCCGCTTCGCGCTCGGCGACATGGCGGCGCGCGCCGAAGGTCTCATCGGGTGGCAACATGCCTTCGGCGACATCGCCTCTGAAAGCCGTCTCGCTTTTGCCGGCGGGGATGATTTCACCATTCGCGGCGTGCCGATGGCGCGCGACAGCGTGCTCCTGGAGGCCGGCCTCGATCTGGCGCTGACTGGCAGCATGAATTTCGGCGCCGCCTATCAAGGCCGCTTCGGCGATGGTGTTGCCGACAATGGATTCACAGCGCGGCTCGGCATCGCCTTCTAGCTCATTTCCGTTCGAACACGCCGCCTTCGCCGACATGCATGTTGGTAAGCAGCCGCTCCTGGTTGACGAGCCGCCAGGACAGGAGCTTCTGCGCATAGCGGAGCTCCGTGCCCAGATGCTCAGGCCGCCCGGCCAGGTTGGTGAATTCATGCGGGTCGTTCACGACGTCGAAGAGAAGCGGCGGCAGGGCGGCGAAATGCACATATTTGTACTTGTCGTCGCGGACCACGGCGTAGGAGCATTCATCCGATGGGATTCCTAAGGCCTGCTCCACCCGCTGGCTCCGCACATTGCGGAAATCATGCTCGAAGAACACCGCATCGCGCCAGCGCTCCGGCGTCTTCCCTGCAAGGAACGGCAGAAGCGAGCGCCCGTCGCAGCTCCGCGGGATGTCGGCGCCCAGCCAGTCGAGGATGGTCGGCATGACGTCGATGGCTTCGGTGAAGGCGTCGACCGTGCCGCCATAGCTCGCTTTCGCCCCGGGCCTGGGATCGCGGATCACCAGCGGCAGATGAAAGGAGCCGTCGAAATAGATTTCCTTGCCCCACACATAGTGATCGCCCAGCATCTCGGCATGATCGCTCGTCACGATGATGAGCGTGCGGTCATATTGCCCGCTCTCCTTCAAGTGCGCGATGACGCGGCCGAGATGATGGTCGGTCTCCTCGATGAGGCCATAATAGGTCGCCCTCATCTGGCGGATCTCGAGGTCGTCGGCGCGCACGAGATCGAGCGGATTGTGCTCGTCATAGGCATCGGGCCGCGCCACGTTCGTGATCTCATGCGCCAGCAGCGGATGCTGCCTGCCTTCCGCTTCGGGGCTCGCCGCGCGATGCGGAAAATCGACATCCTTCGGATGCACGTTTGCATTATAGGGTTCTGGCGCGATGATCGGCGGGTGCGGCCGGAAGAACACCAGATGCGCGAACCATGGCCGCGTGCGGCGGATCGACAGCCACTTGATGAACTCGTCGGTGAGGAAGGCGGTCTCGCTGTGCTCGGCCTTGTGCTGGGTCGGGATGAAGCGGAAGCCGCGATCCGGCGGCTTGACGAAGCCCTGGCGCGGTCGGAACGCATCCGCGCGCCCGTTCGGCAGGTCATAACCCAGCGCGATCAGCTCCGAGATCCAGTGCCCCATGTCTTCCGGCAGATGCAGGGGCGTGATGAAACCCGGCAGCACGCCTTCATCATAGGCGGTGAGCGCCGGGTCGTTCGGATGGTGCCGGCGCGGATCAGGCGACGTATCGGTATAGCCGAACAGGGCCGGCTCATAGCCGCGCTTGCGCGCCTCGAGCGCCAGATTCGTATGCCGCCCATCGAGCGGCGTTCCGTTGCGCCCCGAGCGGTGATTCATCAGATAGAGCCCGGTCAGAAGGCTGGTGCGCGAGGGGCCGCAGGGTGTGCATTGGCCGAAATGATTGCGGAACGTCACCGCCTCCTTCATCAGCGCATCGAGGTGAGGGGTTCGGACATTCCGGTGCCCGAGCCCCGAAATGCAGTCGGCCCGCCACTGGTCGGCGCAGATCAGAAGGACATTGGGCTTGAGAGTCTGTGCGGTCATTCGTTCATCTCGGCTATGGCGTTCCGGGCTATGGATATGCGGGCTTTCTCACCGATCTGGAACAGGCGCTGATCCGGCTTGTTCAGGAGATCGACCTTGATCGTGACGTCCTGCGCCCTGGTATAGTGCCGCACCATGGCGCCCAGCACCTGAACCGCGGTGACCATGACCTCCGTCTCGGCCGCCGCGCCATTGACCGAAGATATGCGGTCCGCCGGCGATATGTCGATCGCCTCCGGCCGCACCGCCCAGGAGGCCTGCGCGGCGGCGCCGAACAGGCGCTTCACCGTCCCGGGATCGAAGATGTTGAAGTCGCCGACGAAGCTGGCCACCGCCAGATTGGCGGGGTGATTATAGATCTCGGCCGGCGCGCCGATCTGCACGAAGCGCCCCGCCTGCATGATCGCCACCTGGTCGCCCAGCATCAGTGCTTCTTCCTGGTCATGGGTGACGAAGATCGCCGTGAAACCCACATCATGCTGCAGCCGCTTCAACTCGTCGCGCAGCCGCTTGCGGATCTGCGCATCAAGAGCGGAGAGCGGCTCGTCGAGAAGGAGAAGCTTAGGCTCGAGCACCAAAGCGCGCGCCAAGGCCACACGCTGCTTCTGTCCGCCCGACAGCGCCGCGGGCCTTGCCCTGGCGCGCGGCCCCAGGCCCATCAGCTCGATGACGGCCTCGACCTTCTTCCGGATTTCCGCCCTGGGCAGGTTCTTCTGCTCGAGCCCGAAGGCGAGATTCTGCTCCACCGTCATATTCGGGAAGAGCGCATAATGCTGGAACACCATGCCGACACCGCGGTTCTTGGCCTCGACCTTCGTCACGTCGCGATTGTCGAGCCTGATCGCGCCGCTGTCGGGATGGGTGAGCCCCGCTACGGCGCGCAGCAGCGTGGTCTTGCCGCAGCCGGAGGGGCCGACCAGCACGCAGATCTTGCCCTCGTCGACGTCGAGATTGATGTTCTCGAACACGGTGGTCGTGTCGAATTTCTTGGTGAGGTCTCGGATCTCGACATAACTCATGCTTCGCTTCTCCGCGACGTCACCCATACGACGATGGCCGTCGCCACGAAGATGACGACGAAATAGGTGGTGATGAGCACGCTCAATTTGCGGCCGCTGCCGCCATTGAGCACGCCCATGAAGATCTGCAAGGTCGGGAAATGACCGCCGACCAACAGATTGGCATAGACGAAATCGCTGATCGCCAGCGTGAAGTTCATCACCAGCCCGATGATGAGCCCCTGCTTCACGCAAGGCAGAACGACCCGCCACAGGATAAGGGCGTCGGATGCGCCCAGCAGCCGTCCCGCCTCGAAAAGCTCGGTCACCCGCAGGGCGCGCAGGTTGTTCTTGATCGGCACATAATAGAGCGGCGCGGCGAGCGGCATATAGCCGAAAATCAGGATCCAGGGCGAACCGTTGAGCACGATGCCGTAATTGCCGGAATAGATCCGCAGGAGCCCCAGCGCCAGCACGATGCCGGGTACCGCATAAGGCAGGATCACCAGCGCCGCCAGATACTTGTCCAGCGTCGGGAAATAACAATGCGCCACCAGGATGGCCGGCACCACGATGAACGGGGTCACCAGGAGTGAGCCGAAGCCGACGATGAGCGAGTTCTGGATCGACAGCAGGAAGCGCGGGTCCTTGAGGATGTTCTGGACATGGGCCAGCGTGTAGCCGTCGGGCAGGATCGTGCCGGCCCAGTCGACGGCGACGGAATTGAGGAAGATGGCGACGATGGGAAGAAGCTGCAGGCAGCCCAGCAAACCGACCCACATCCAGTCCCTTGCGCTGCGCTCATGCATCCCGGGTCACCGATCCGTGTTCTTGGTTTTCAGGAACATCTGCTCGACGACGATCGGCAGGATGAGGCTCACCACCAGCAGCATCGCCAGCGCATCGGCGAGATAGGGATCGGAGAACACATCGCCCGCGGTGAGCTCGCCGATGCGGATGGTGACGACGTTGGCGCTGCCGCCGACCAGCGCCCAGGCGGTGGCATAGGTACCCATCGCATTGGCGAAGAGAAGAAGGAATGACCCGAGAAGGCTCGGTGCCAGAATGGGAAGACCGATACGCCGCCAGAAGGCGAAGCGGCTGGCGCCCACGAGATGAGCAGCCTCTTCGATCTCCGTGGTGATGGCGGCGAGGCTCGGCAGCACCAGAAGGATCGCGAACAGGATCTGGAAGTAGGAATAGGCGATGACCAACCCGGAGGTCGAATAGATGTTGAAGTCCTCAAGCAGGCCGATCCGCTGCAGCAGGAGCGTGAAGGAGCCGCTCACCCCCAGCATGATGACGAAGGAAAAGGCGAGCGGGAAGCCGGTGAAATTGGCCCCGATATTGGAGCAGATGACGACGAACTGCTGCACCCGGCCCGGCATGCGCCTGAGGAGCACCGCGGCCGGCAGGCCGACGCCGAGACCGATCAGGGCAGTGGCGATCGAGATGAGAAAGCTCACCTTGAACGAGCCCAGATAGAATTTGCTGGTGAGGATCTCGCCGTAATTGGAGAGCGAGAAGCTCGTCTCGGTCTGGATGCTGTTGGCGGCGACCGCCAGCAGCGGCGCCAGTTCGAACATGAGGATGACGATGAGGAACGGCATGGCGGCGAGCCATGCCAGGATCCGCGTCCTTGCCGATATGTCGATCATCCCCGCCTCGCCCCCGGGACAGATACGGAACCCAAAGGGTGAGGTGCATGGTCGATCGAAGTCCGTTCCATCCCCTCACCCTTTCCTTGCCGTAAGACGAGACTCATCCAGGCGCGGAGGATTACATCTTCGACAGCACCTGATCCTGCCAGGCGCGCCCAAGCTTCTTGGCCGCGTCCATCCACAGCTCGGAATTGACCGGCCGCGCCTTCGCATATTGCTCCTTGGGCAGGACATTCTCCGCCGCGTCGGGCGGCAAGGTGATGTGATCGATGAGGATCGGCCGCGCGAAGCCGCGGGCAAAATTGATCTGTCCTTCTTCCGAGAAGATGAATTCGCGCGTCATCTTGGCGATGTTTGGACGCTTGCTATAGGCGTTGATGGTCGTCGTATAGCCGCTGATCACCGAGCCTTCGGCCGGGATCCACACGTCGAACTTGTCCTTGCCGACGAGATTGCGGTAATTGAGCGCATTGAAGTCCCACACGATACCGACCTCGATCTCACCCTTCTCCATATTGCCGGGATTGGCGCCGATGGTGAGGAGGCGCTTCTGCTCGGCGAGCTTGGCGAAGAGGTCGAGGGCCGGCTGCAGGTTGTCCTCACCGCCGCCGAGCGCGATCGCCGCCGCCAGCACCAGCGCGTTGGATTGCGCCGCCTTGCCGACATCACCCACCGCCACCTTGTAGTCGCCCGCGGCGAGATCGCTCCAGGTCTTCGGAGGGTTCGCGACCTTCTTGGAGACGAGGAACGAGATCGTGCCGGTATAACCCAGCATCCAGTGCCCCTCCTCGTCCTTGGCCCAGGCCGGGATCTTCTCCCAGTTGGTGGGCTTATAGGGCTGGCTGATGCCCTTCTTCGCCGCGATCGGCCCGAATTCGATGCCGATCTCGCCGAAATCGGCCGAGGCATTGGCCTTCTCGGCTTCGAATTTCTGCAGCTCCTCGGCGCTGCTCATATCGGTGTCGGTGTGCTTGACGCCATATTTGGCCATGATGCCCTTCCATTGGGCGCCCCAATTGGCCCAATCGTCGGGGCAGCCGAGACTGACGATCTCGCCTTCCTTGCGCGCGGCCTCTTCCAGTTCGGCGAGCGTTTCGGCGCCGGCTGGCGCGGGGAAGAAAGCGAGGCTGGTCGTCGAGAGAAGTCCGAGAAGTGTGGTCCTGCGTGTGATCAGCATCTTGAGTGACTCCGGTTGACGGTACGGCGAACCCTATTTGCTACCCGCATGTCAGCTGCATGTGGGTTTGGTGACGGCAGGCCTTGCGGGCCGCAAAAGGACAAAGAGCGGGCGTTCGCCAATCGCCTGCCGGGCGAGGGAGGGCGTTGAACAAAGCCCGGCAGGCCATTGGGATCAGTCTCCGGCAAGTGGGCAGCCGGAGAAGAAAATCACGAACGCTTAAAACCACCCGTGAGCAAAGGCGAAGTCTCCCCTTGATTTTCCGGCGAACTGACCGCCGCCTGCGTTGCGCTCTGCACACAGCGATAAAATGCCCAAACGGGCAATCTGTCAATTCAAAATGACTATTCAGTCATGAATATTTCACGACAATGTCCATTCGGACATAATTCCTTGACCAGGACGGTGCATTTCCTTGGAAAGGAGCGAAATGACGATGGCTATGCCTCTTCGTCCGCCACGATGATCTCGACACCGGCGAGCCTGAGGACACTTGCGAGCGCCGCATCGACGGGCTTGTCGGTGATGAGACGGTCGATCCGCTCGGGCCCGCAGATCTGGAGGAGCGCATTGCGATTGAGCTTGCTCGAATCCGCCAGCACCGTGATGCTGCCGGCGCTCTCCGTCATGGCGCGCGCCACATGAGCCTCGTCCACGCTGTAGTCCATGATCTTGCCGGCTGAGCTGACGCTGCCGACCGCCAGCACGGCATGATCGGCATGGACCTTCTGGATCTGCTCTACCACTTGCGCGCCCAACGTTTCAAAGGCATCGCCGAAATAGCTGCCGCCCATCAGATAGACGGGACCACGCCGCGGCGCCTTCCACATCTCGGCCGCGACCGGCGTCGCATTGGTGATGATGGTGAACGGTCCGTGCTGCGCCAGCTGCTCGGCGAAAAAGATGGTCGTCGTCCCGCAATTGATGAGGAGGCTGTCGCCGGGCTGGAACAGCTTCGCCGCCTTCTTTCCGATACGTATCTTCTCCAGCCTCGCGGTGGCGCGGCGCTCATCGAGCGGGCTTTCATGCGCCGTCTGGGTGGCGGGCGCCATCGTCGCCCCGCCGTGGAATTTGCGCAGGAGTCCCTGCTCGGAGAGAAGAACCAGATCACGCCGCACCGTCTCGCGCGAGATGTCGAGGCTTTCCGCCAGCTCGTCCACCGTCACGCGGGCGGATTGCTGAACCAGCTCGAGGATCTTGCTTCGGCGGTCGGCAGGTCGCATCTGGAAAATCTCCTATTCGGCGCAGTCGACAGTTTTCACCGCTCCGCGCCGAACGGTCAACAGATCGGAAATGGTGAGGGGAGAAATGACGGCTACACGCCGCGATAGCCGAATTTGACGATGCCGGTGCGCATCAGGACATACATCAGCGCGAAGACGGCGAAGACCAGGCCGTTGGTGAGCGCCGCCAGGGCAAACAGCTCCGGGCCGAGACCGAAGCGCAGCGAGCCCCAGGCGACCGAGGGCAAGGTCGGGATGGCGCCCAGATTATAGAAGGAGATTTCGAGATTGTTGAAGGCGAGGATGAAGCTGATGAGAAAGGCGCCGAACAGACTGGGCCAGATGGTCGGCAAGGTGACCTCCCAGAAGCAGCGGACCGGACTCGCGCCGAACACCATGGCGGCGTCATCCATCTGCCAGTCGTAGCGCACCAGTTGCGCAAGCACGATGAGGAAGGCGAAGGCGGTGCCCTCGACCGCATTGGCGGCAATGGCCGAAAAGAGATTGCCGGGAAGCCCGAGCAGACGGGCGTTGAAGGCGAGCGAGGAAATGCCGATCAGCAGCTCCGCCACGAAAAGCGGCGCCAGGAAGGCGATCAGGATCAGACCGCGGCGGCGCGAGGGAAAGCGCAGGACGCCGATGACGCCGGCGGTGGCGAGCAGGGTCGAGAGGATGCCGCTGCCCAGGCCGATGATGAGGCTGTTCTTGAGCGCATCGGAATACAGCGTATTGTCGAGGAGCTCGGCATAGGCGGCGGTGGTGAAGGACGGCGGGAACGGCCAGACGATGTCCTCCGAGAAAGAGGCATAGATGACGAACAGGATCGGCGCATAGAGGAAGACATAGAGAAGGCAGAGCAGGACGCTCATGCCGGCGCGCCGCCAGCCCTCCGCCCGGTCGCCGACCGACGTCATCGGGCCCCCATACCGGTGAAACCGCTGCGCTTGAGGTTGATGGTGAGACCCATGACCGCCAGCACCAGCAGCGAGAAGGCGAAGAGGACGACGCCCATCGCCGAGCCCAAGGCCCAGGTGCCGGTCTCGCCGAATTGCTGGCCGAGGCTCATGCCGAAGGAAGTAGCGCTGGGGCCGCCGAGGAAGCGCGGCGTCACCGCCGAGGCGAGGCAGGGAATGAAGACCAGCGCCAGGCCGATGGCGGTGCCGATCCAGTTGAGCGGCCAGGTCACTTCGATGAAAGCGCGCCACGGGCCGGCACCGTTGATCTTGGCCGTCTCGAGCAGATCGAAATTGAAATTGACCAGCGACAGATAGATCGCCGTCACCATGAACGGCACGAAGAGATAGACATGGCCGACGGTGGCGGCGAGCGGCGTGTACATCAAGGCGGCGACGGGCGGCATGCCGAAGATGCCGAGCCCCATATTGATGAGCCCGCCCGGACCGAAGATGCCCTGGAGGGCGGCGATGCGCAGGATGACGCCGGTGAAGAAGGGCGCCGCCAGCAGCAGCACGAGCAGCAGGCGGTAGCGTCCGCCATGGCGGGCGATGAAATAGGCGACCGGCCAGGCATAAAGCAGGCAGAGCAGCGACGTCACCAGGGCGCCGAGGAGAGAGCGGAGAAGGAAGGTGCGATAAGCGGGCTCAGTGAACAGCACCCGGTAATTGTCGAGATTCCAGTCGGGATAGAGCTCGTAGCTCTCGGTGCGCCAGAAGCTGAACATGAAGATCGCCAGAAGCGGCAGCAGAAGCGTCACCAGGATGAAGAGCACGCCCGGCCCGGCCAGCAGCAGCAATGGCGGAATGCGCCTCATGACTTGAAGCACATGCCGGCCGTCTGGGGCCAGACGACCGATACGGCCTCGCCGATCGCGATCTTCTGATCGCGCGAGGAGGCGCTGGCGATGATCTCGCTGCCATCGGCCAGGCTTACGATGAAATTGGCGGTCTGGCCCTTGAAGATGACGTCACGCAGGCGGCCGAAGATATGATTGCCGCTCGCCGCGCGTTCGGGCGTCACCTCGACGTCCTCATATTTGATGAAGAAGCGGACATCGTCGCCGGCCGCGATGCCGCCCGGATGCGGCAGATGCAGCCGATGGCCGCGCCAGGTCAGAACCAGGCTGTCCGGGCCGACCATCTCGGCCCGTCCTGTCAATTGGTTCGACTGGCCGACAAAGCCGGCGACGAAGGCCGTGGCGGGCTTCCTGTAGACGTCATTGCGGGGACCGATCTGCTCGAAGACGCCATTGCGCATGACGGCGATGCGATCGCTCATGGTCAAGGCTTCTTCCTGATTGTGCGTCACATAGACGAAGGGAATATCGAGCTCCTTCTGATAACGGCGGATCTCGACCTCCATCTCGGCGCGCAATTCGCGGTCGAGATTGGCGAGCGGCTCGTCGAGGAGAAGGAGGGCCGGCCTCGAAATCAGGCCACGCGCCAGCGACACGCGCTGCTGCTGGCCGCCCGAGAGTTCATTGGGATAACGTTCGGCGAGGCCTTCGAGGCGCAGGAGTTTCATCGCCCAGAGCAGCCGCTCGTCACGCTCGGCGCGCGCCACATTCTGCATGCGCAAGGGAAAGACGATGTTCTCGGCCACTGTCTTGTGCGGAAAGAGCAGGAAATTCTGGAACACCATGCCGATCCGACGCTTGTAAGGCGGCATGGCGGTGACGTCCTGGCCGCGCACCAGGACGCGGCCCGCGGTCGGGCGCTCGAGCCCGGCAATGATGCGCAGCATCGTCGTCTTGCCGGAGCCCGAAGGCCCCAGCAGGGAGAAGAACTCATCCTGCCCGATGTCGAGATCGATCCCGTCGACCGCCTTGACGGGACCGAAATGCTTCGAGACGGATTGAAGCGACAACGATGCCGGCCGATCTCCTGCCTTCGTCATCGCTTCTCCCATTGCCTGCGGTGGATCGATCTTAAGATGCTTCAACATCCGACCAGATCCGCTCCCATTTTTCCGGCGACGAGGGCTGATCGAACATATGAAGCTGGCTCGCCTCGGCGCTGCGGTTCTGGAAATAGAGCGCGATCTCGTCTTCCGTCATCAAGGAGCGCACATCGACCACGCCGCCATAACCGGTCGAGCGCACGACGCGGACATAATTCTCCTTTTCGAGGAAGAGATTGATCCAGGCATGGGCGAGCTCGGTACGCTCGCTGTCGGCATCCGCGCTCACCATCCAGGTATCGACCCAGCCCAGCCCGCCTTCCTTCGGCTTCAGCACGTGCTCGACGTCGAAGTCGATCTTGCCGTCCTTGCGCAGCACCGTGAGCTTGCGATAGCTCTCGGCGAATTCGGGCGCCGCCCATACCGACTTGGCGCGCATCAGGCGGTCGAGCGCGTCATAGTCCTGATAGCGGGTGAGCAGCAGCTTCTTCTGCTCGATGAGCAGGCGTTTCGTCTCGGCGAGCTCGTCATCGGTGAGCTGATAGGGATTGAACGCCTTGCCGTCGGGCCGCGGGCCGTCTTTGGTGCCGAGCTTCGTCGCGGCGAGGATGCCCATCAAAGCGATATTCTCCTCGAAGCGCGAATTGGTGGAGAAATGCCCGGCATATTTGCTGTTCAGCAGAAGATCGATCGAGCCGACATCCTCCTTGGCGATCTGCGAGCTGTTGATGGTGATGCCGTAGCCGCCCCAGCAATTGGGCGCCGCGACATTGTTCTTGCCCTCCTCGTCGGCGAGCAGGATGAACTTGTCGGGATGGAAGTCGGCGAATACCCCGCTCATATTGGGGATCTTGCCGTAATCGAGCCCCTTGGTGAGGCCCTGGCGGAAATACAGGCGCGGCCAGAAGCCATCGGCCATCACCATGTCGAAATCCCTGGTGCCGCCGACCTTCAGCTTGTTGAAGGCCTCGGAATTGCCGTCGAAGAAAGTCGGCGCGAATTTCGCTTTGAACTTTTCCTCGAAGCCGGCGATCGTCTCCTTGATCGCATAAGGCTGCCACATCAGGAGCCGCAGGGTCGGCGTCGCGGCTTGCGCATCGCCGACATATGGCCCGGGGCGGCCCAGAATGAGCGCGCCCAGCGCCGCCGTGGCGGCGCCCCTCTTCAGCACGGCACGGCGCGATAACTTCCGTTCCTTCGCGGTCGGCATGTTCCTTCCCTCCTTTGTGCTGCTTATTTTTTCCACAAACTACAACATTATTGCTACATAATGCAAGAAAATGCTATAAATCACACAGAAAACCACAGCGAAATAATTCGCCCAATCTTTTCAAGTGACTAGGAGACAGCCGTGCTTGCAGAGGAGCGTCAGAACCACATTCTTTCGCTGGTGAAGGCCCATCGGTCGATCTCGATCACCGAGATCCAGCGCCGCTTGAATGTCTCGCGCGAGACGATCAGGCGCGATCTCGTGGTGCTCGCCGAGCAGCGCAAACTGCGCAAGACCCATGGCGGGGCGATCTCGCTCGAGACGCACGAGCCCGACATGGCGGTGCGCCAGACCACCAATGTCACCGGCAAGCAGGCGATCGGCCGCCTCGCCGCCAGCATGATCCCCGACGGCGCCTCGATCATCCTGGCCGGCGGCACAACGGTGCAGAGCGCCTCGGATCATCTGGTAACACGCCAGACTCTCACCGTGTTCACCAACTGCCTGGCGAGCGCCATGAAGCTCTCGGGCCGCAACGGCAATCGGGTGCATCTCATCGGCGGCGAGATCCAGGCACAGAACCAGGCCTGCCTCGGCCGCGACGCCACGCAGATGCTGGCCAATTATTTCGCCGACTTCGCCATCATCGGCGCCGGCGCCATCTCGCCGCGCGGCACGCTCATGGATTTCAGCCGCGAGGAAGCGGAACTGCACAATCTCATGCTGCAGTCGGCCCAGACGGTGATCGTCGTCGCCGATCACCAGAAATTCGGCCGCTACGCGCCGGTGCAGGTGCAGAGCCTCGAGCGCACGCATTATCTCGTCACCGACCGCGAGCCCGACGCCGACATGGCGGAAGCCCTCTCGCCGCTCAGCATCGAGGTGCTGATAGCCCGCGACTAGCCAAACGATCAAGACCTGAATGGGAGACATCGATGAAAGACGAAGCACTGCGCCGCGAGATGATCGCCACCTGCATCTTCATGAATGAACGCGGCATCAATCAAGGCACGTCCGGCAATATCAGCGTGCGCGTCGAAGGCGGCTTTCTTATCACGCCCTCGGGCGTGCCCTATGCCGACATGCAGCCGGAAGACATCGTCCATATGAAGCTCGACGCCTCGCATACGGGGCCGCGCAAGCCGTCGACCGAATGGCGCTTCCACCGCGACATCATGAAGAAGAAAAAAGAGGTCGGCGCCGTCATCCATCTGCATTCGATGTTCTGCACCTCACTTTCCATGCTCAGGCGCGAGATTCCGGCGGTCCATTATATGATCGCGGCGGCGGGCGGGCCGACGGTTCCCTGCGTGCCCTATGTCACCTGGGGCACGCAGGAGCTCGCCGACTACATCTTGGCGGCGCTCGCGACCCGGCATGCCTGTCTTCTCGCCAATCACGGCATGGTCTGCGTCGGGCCCAATCTCAAGAAAGCCGCCTGGCTCGCGGTCGAGATCGAGGCGCTCGCGGCGCAATACTGGCGGGCGCTGCAGATCGGCGTGCCGCATATCCTGCCCGACGACGAGATCCAGCGCGTCATGGAGAAGTTCAAGAGCTACGGCCAGGGCAAGGAGAAACGCCTCCCCGCCTGCTGCTGATCATGCTGGTCGGCATCGATATCGGCACGCAGAGCCTGAAGGTCGCGGTGGCCGATCCGGGGCTCGCCGTCAAAGGCGAGGCGCAGCGCTGCTATCGCGCCCGTTTCGGGGCGGCGGGCCATGCCGAGCAGGATCCCCGGCTTTGGGAGGAAGCGCTCGGGCCCGCCATCGCCGAAGCGCTCGCCGCCGCCGATGTCACCGCAGCACAGGTGACGGCGCTCGCCGTGTGCGGCCAGCTCGACGGCTGCATTCCGGTCTCCGGCCGTGGCGAGGCGCTGGGACATTGCCTCACCTGGATGGACCGCCGCGCTTGCGCCGAGCTCAGCGATCTCGATCACGCTCACCTGCATCGTCTGACAGGCGTCGTTCCCGATGCGAGTCACCAGGGCGCCAAGATCCGCTGGCTCAAACGGCATCGCGAAAACAAGGCGGCACGCTATCACCAGCCCGTTTCGTACTTGGTCGAAAGGCTCACCGGCGAAGCCGTCATCGATCATGCCCAGGCCTCGACCGGCATGCTCTACGGCCTCGCGTCACAGGCCTATGACTCGGCGCTGCTGTCCGCCTTCGGCGTGATGCTGAATGAGCTGCCCGCCATCGCGCGCGCCGATGAAATCGCGGGCGGCCTGACGAGCGAGGGCGCGGCCCTGACCGGTCTTTCCCCGGGCATTGCGGTCGCGGTCGGCACCGGTGATGATTTTTCCGCGGCGCTCGGTGCCGGCGTCATCGAGCCGGGCCAGGTTTCGGTCGCGGTCGGCACCGGCGAGGTGGTCGGCGCCTTGTTCGCCGAGCCCGTCATCGACGCGGAGCGCCTCGTCGAAACGCATGCCTATCCGGCCGGCGGCTATTTCGTCGAGAATCCCGGCTGGCTGTCGGGCGGCGCCGTCGCCTGGCTGAAAGACCTTCTGCGCCTGCCCGACTTTGCGGCCTTCGACGCCGAAGCCGCCAAGGCGCCGCCCGGCTCGGACGATCTTCTTTTCCTGCCGGCGCTCACCGGCGCGATGGCGCCGGAATGGAACGCCGGGGCGCGCGGCTGTTTCTACGGCCTGACGCCCGCCCATGGCGCGCCGCATCTCGCGCGCGCCATCCTCGAAGGCTGCAGCTTCGCGATGCGCGACGTGCTCGACCGCCTCAGCGCTCTCGGCGCCGCGCCCAGGCAATTGACGATGCTCGCCGGCGGCAGCCAGAGCCGGGTCTGGGCGCAGATTCGCGCCGATGTCGCGCGACTGCCGGTGGCGATCTCGCCGGTGCGACATGGCTCGGTCATGGGCGCCCTCATGCTGGCCGGCGTCGCCACCGGCCGTTTCAGCGATC
>JBMOOM010000049.1:0-6747 GCA_049323275.1 Pseudomonadota bacterium | reverse complement strand
CTTGAGTGAGAGATAGTCGCGACCTTCCTCAGAGCGCTTCGACCATGCCGCCCCGATCTCGGCCCGACGCACGTACACGCGGTGGCTCGGAGCGTTGTCGTTGGAGCGATTGGGCTCGGCGACGATGCGGACGCCCTTGGCCTGCAAACTCAGTGTGACGATCTCTCCCTGAAAGCCGTTTTAGGTCAGTTGGCAACCGTCTTTCTGAAATGAAGCGGTTGATCCGATAGCGACATTTTCTGAAGGACACTTCTACAGTGTCCTGTTGTCGGATTTGCGACGCCCCGAGATGGGGCGCCGCATCCGAGCGGTGGCCGCATCAGCGCGACCAGACCAATGCGTAGCCGTCATCGACCGCGACGAGGTTGGCGTAGATCGGCGCCGGGAAGGACGGGTCGTCGAGCTTGACCGAGTGGTAGACGGTGTTGTTGTCCTTGGAGGTCCGCTGCCACGCGGCACCTATCTCGACATTACCGACCACCACGCGCAAGTTCGGAGCCTTCTCGTTCTCAGAGGGTTCGGCCGGAAGGAAGCGCGCCTTGAAATTGAGCGAGAGCGTCTTGATGGTGCCGGTGTATGAGCCGTCTTCGGCGCGGGTGAAGGTGCCAATCTGAGCCATAGTGATCTCCTGTTGCTGTTTCCAAGCCCGCGACCATCGCGGCCTTGATGGCGATCTTTGAGCGCCGCAACGACCGACCTGCAGCCTCTGGCCCGCAGCGTCAGCGGAGGATGGCGGGCTGAGCGATCTTGTTGCCTCGCGAGGAATGCCGCCGCTTGGCGGCAGGGGAAGAAGATCGCGAACGAGCCATTGCGGGTAAAGGTCGGCGAGCGCAGCGAGCGTATTGTGGCGCGTGATCCCCCAGAAAAAGGCCGGTATGGACGTGGGCTAAGCAACCCAACAGGAGAGCATTGCTCAAAGGCCCTCACTACCGCCGCGACGGCGACATCACCGCGGCAACAGTAGCGCGATCGAAGGTACGGCGGGTTGATCCCGCGACCCCGATCCAACGGAGAAGGCTCGATTGTTCGTGCAGATGGCGCCGTGATACCGCCGCTTCGGAGCGGATCCAAGGTAATGCTCGTGAATCCGCCGCGACGAGAACGGCACCCGCGACGCACGAGGTCATTCGCTCGACGTTCGCAGCACTGCGGGACCGCGCAGGACAACGATCTCCTTGGTCAAGTGGGCGCTGCGGCGCTCGGCCCTCTCGGCACGGCGTTCCGCCTCGATGGCGCGTTGGAGGAGGCCGGCATTCTCAGTGACGATCTGCCGGATCTGCTGCTGCATGTTGTCGATTACACCACGCTGTTCGACGAGTGTGTCGCCCATGGTGGTGATCCGATCAGGTACGCTTTGCCGTCGGCGGGCTCGGATGAGGGCGTCGAGGATGTCACGGTGATTGGCGTAGATGGCGTTGCGGCCGACGCCCGCCTCGCGCGCGAGCGCAGCGACGGTCAAACGTCGGATCGAAGCGGCGGGTTGTTCTGAGGATCCATTCGTCAATCGATCGAGCGCCGCGCGCAGCTTCTCCGCCGTGGCCTTTATGCGCCGATCATCCGGATTTGCGGTGGATCTCTTGGGCATGGCCTTCTCCTGCGGCGGAAAGATCGGACAGAATGCGTTGGCACTCGGCGATGCGCGTGTTGGCGAGCGCGAGGCTTGGATCGTCGAGGCGTCGATCGGCGATCAACGCCAGATTGCGGTCGAGGCGTGCCTGCCAGACCGGGCGATGACGCTCGGTGACGGCGAAGTTGGCGCAGCTTGCGCAGGTGCTCTGGGTGCGCCAGAGCGCGTTCGGACCACGATTGTCGCCCATGCAGGCGGCGGTCTCCACACGGTAGACGCAATACCCCCAATCGCAGACGCCGAGCCGCATGCCGCTGTCTTCGATCAGGAAATTGATGTAGGCGGCGAGCTCGCCGTCGCGCGTGCGGCCGCGGAAACGCGATCGCGAGGACAAACGGCGCCCGCCATTGCCGGCGAGGCGCGAGGCGGTGAGCAGCTCCTCGAGAGCGAAGCGCGTCTCTTCGAGGGTCTGTGCGTCCACGAGCTCGCTCAGATCAAAATCGGTACCGACATAGGCGCTGTCGGTCATGATGCGGGTCACATGCCCGAAGTGATGCTGGAGAGCGTGCAGGCCGGTGCGATCGCGCTTGCCGACGAAGCGGGCGAAAGTCTTGCGCCCCTGATGCGTGGTCAGGTGCCAGGGCGTGCCGTCACCCTGACAAGGCAGATCGATGAAGGGAGCGAACCTCCGGTTCAGCCGGATGATGAGAGACCAGCCGGTCGGGACCTCCGGCGGGCGGCGGTCGACGACGCCCCTGCCAGCGAGGGAGAGCCAGAGCTCCGATCGGCCTGTCTCAGCGCGAAATGGCTCCGACAGATGATGCAGGACCTCGACGGCGCGCAGGACGGGTGCCGGCGCCGGCCAGAGATGCGGCGTTCCGGCGTCAGTGCCGGCGGTCTTGAAGATCCGCCCGCGGAGATAGCTAAAGGATTCGGCGCCATCGGCGGATGGGCGCTCTTCGACGCAGTTCGCTTGAAGCGAGAGAATCTCTGACACGCGCGCGCCGACCAGATAGGAGATGGTGACGAAACACGCCTCCTGAATCCGGTTGATCAGCAGGCGCAACTCCCTTGTGCGGGTCAACGGAGGGTGCCAGGCGACCTCCTCGCCCTCGATCGTGGAAAAGCGGAACGAGGAGACGAGCGCACGGACGGCCTGGCGGTGGGCGAAAGGCGTTGGGCCAGGATCGTCCTTGCGAAACGGCACGACGCGGTCGCGCAGCGCGATGACGTCGGCGGCTGGTTGCCCGATCAGCCGGATCGCTGCCGAGATGAGCGCAACGGCGATGTCGTCCGGCGTGTGGGGCAAGCGCTGGATGGTCTGGCGGCCGAAGCCGGAGAACCGGCTAGCGCGCTCATCGGCGAAGGGATGCTCGCTCGGTGGGCAGGCCAGTCTGGCTCTTTGCTGGAAGAGGCCGATCAATAGATTGGCGTATGCCTGACGGGTGCCCGGTCGGAGCGGCATGCCTGCATGGCCGCGTCGCTCCGTGACGGATCGCATGAACTCTTTTGCCGTATCGGTGTCCAACTCGTCGAACCCGTGCATGCCCCGGCCCGCCATCCATCGGATCAGGAAGCGCAGCTGGACGGCCACTGTCACAAGCGATCTGGCCTGAGCTTGCCGGCGACCGACAGGAGGATCGACGCGAAGCGACCATAGGAAGGTGCGGGCATCCTCCAGCCACCGATGCCATCGCGGATCGGTGAAGCGACTGCCGTCCGGCAGCTCGAATGCCCAATCGACGCGAAATTGGTGACGACGCAGATCGGCCCGCGTATGGTCGAAATGCCATTGCGCATCGGTCCAGATCGATCGTGACGAAACGCGTTGCGCGGCATCGAAACGATGGAGCCGCTCTGATTGTGCCGGCATAGTCATTCCAACTCCGGGAGCAGCGGCATGCCGGTAGCGAGCTTGCGGGCGGGCTCGTGCATGTTCGCGGGGAAATCCGGGAGGATGTCCTGGGTGAGAATGCGCCACGACGGGGCATAGAGAAGGCTCCAGCGCTTCGGATCGAGCCGTTTACGAGCCTCTTCGAGCCGATCGACAGCGGCGAGGATGCGCGCCAGATGCCCGACATCGATCGGGACGACGAGGCCCGGACAAGCGAGGCAGCCGCCGAACTGCGGGCAGAGGCGATCGACGCCGTCTCGGCCGGGAGCGACAGGAGCCAGGCAGTCGTGCCCGAAAGGGGCGGTGGCGCGCAGCTTCCCGAAGGCCGGCGGAGGCGTGTCGCGCTCGGGGCCGAGCACCCAGTTGATCATCTGCTCTTGCAGGTGCGCGATCGTCTGGCGCTGGAGGCGGGTCGTCTCCTCGCTCTTGAGATAGGTCTCTGTTGTTGCGACGCTGGCATGGTTCAGGATCGATTGAGCGACGAGAACGTCTCCGCCCGACGCGCGGTAGTGCTCAGTCGCCACGCTTCCACGAAATAACGCCGGCGCAAAGTCTGCGATCGGCTCCCGCAGTTGGTCCGGATGGTCCGTGTTCCACGCGTCGATGCGTTGGTTGGCGCGCTCGATGAATCTGAGGATGGCACGCCTCAGAACGGTGTGTTCGATGACCCCGGTGCGGCTGCGAAGCGATCGGCGCGAATGCTCCTTATGGATGCTGCGCGTCAGGAAGAGTCGATCTTGCTCGCTTGGCGGTGCTGTGGCGATGATCGGTTCTGTCAGCGCCAGCATCATCTCGATCAGGTTGGGTGCGGCATACCGCCGACGGCGATCGAAGGACCGCCGCTGCGCTTTCTGAAGCCGCGCGCCCGTTTTGGGCTTGTTCCAGTCGACGATGACGCGGTGTTCGTCGAGCGGATGCGGCACAAGGCAATCCCGACGGATGTGGCGCAGCGGTTCGGGATTGGCCGCGGTCTGGATGGCGATGGCCAAGAAGAAAGGAACCAGCGTGTCGGTGGTGATATGGAAATACTGCGCCATGGTCCGAGCGCCGCCCCAGTACTGGACCAGCGTGCTGGACTTGATCCCGTGCGCCTCGAGGACAGTCGTGTCGGGCATGAGGCCGTCGTCGATCCGGCCGATGCGCCATATCCATCGGTCGAGCCCCTGGCCGCGCAAGGTCTTGGGCGGTAGCTCGGGGCGTCGGATAACCTCCTGCCCGTACTGAAACCGGGCCCAGGCCTCGTCGATCTCCTCGTAGCAGGCCCGCAGGATCGCCTTGACCTGATTCGAGGGAAGTCGTCGCCGAGGCTGTTGGCTCGCCCTCCGCCCCGGAAACGCATTCCAGGGGATCTCCAGGTCGTGCGCTATGCGCCCGCGTCGATTACGCCGACACCAGAAGAGCAAGGGACGCAGAAGGTCGAAGGCGATAGCGTGGGCCCCGCGTGGCGCTCGCGATGCCCCTTGCTTCTTCAGCCAGAGTACATAGCGGCCAAGTGCCGCGGTATCGAGATCACTCGCGGTCTCGATCATGCCGTCGTCAACGACGAAACAGGTGAAACGTCGGAGCGCCCTCCATGTCGTCTGGCGTGTTGCTGATTGCTGAGCGACGCAATGCGCGCGGAATGCCTCGACCAGGAGGTCACGCAGATCGACAGGCAGGCCGGCGAGCTGTCCGGAATCGAACCGCTGATCGGGGTTGCCCCAGGCATCGACGAAAATGATCGTGTCAGCCGGCGCTATCGAGTCCACCGCCGCCGTCTGCGTCGCCTCAGTTGCAAACCGGCGGTCGATCGGGGTCCGCTTACGAACGGCCATGAGGCACCAGTTCGCCATACAGATAGGCGAGGCTCTCAGCGAGTGTGTCCGCGTGAAGCTCAACACAGCGCAGATAGATCGCGGTCGACTGGATCGACGCATGACCAAGAAGGACCTGCACGATCTTGAGCGGGTTGAGGTCAGGCGTTGTCGCCGCCTGCTTTTGCAGGCGGACAAGCATCGCCATCGCAAAGGTGTGTCGCAGCCAATGCCCTGATCCGGCGAGCCCGGCAGCCCTGAATCCAGCGCCGAAGACCGCCGAGAGCCTTGCGCGTGTGATGGGATCGCCCTTGCTGTTGAGGAAGAGCGTCGCCGGCGACCGATAGCGCGGTCGAGCCGCGCGCAATCGCTTCACGAGCGCGGCGCGCTCCTCTCCGGCGTACCAGTGGGTTCGGTCGATTAGCCGCAACGGCGGATAGACGGTCCTTGGCCGGTCTCCCTTGGTGATGGTCAGCGGGATGCCGACCAGCGGATCTTCCTCGATGTCGAGATGGGCAACCTCCGGTACCTGTTGAAGCTTCAGGCCGCACAACTCCTTGCGGCGCATTCCGGTCGCCAGCGCCCATTCTGCGATCAGCCCATAGGGCGGATCGAGATGGTGGAACAGAGCCTGGAGCTGATCGACGCGCAGCGGGCGCGGCAGCCGCTCCGCTTCCGAAATTGTCAGGACATTCGCCGCTATGATAGGCCGACGGTGGTCAAGATGCGCCATCATGCCCTGGCGCGACGACCGGAGCGACACATCGACATAATCGAACGGCAGCGTGTCGATCAGACCGCGCCGATGCGCCCACAAATAGAAGCGGCACACTGACCGGACACGATCGTTCACGGTTGAACGGGCATAAGGGCGACCCGTATGGGGGCTCGGTGCCGCCAGCATCCTGTTGCGGTACCCAGCAATCGTTCCTTCGTCGGCAAGCCGCCAGTCGAGGCCGCTCTGCTCCAAGCTGTCGAACCAGTCATGCAGGTGCTCGCTGTAGGTCCGCAGCGTCTCCGTCGCATGCGAACGGCCGGGGATCGTGGCGAGCTCGAGCAAATAGCTGAAAGCCGGCTCGATGATCGACATCTGCGCGTCGAGTAAAATGGGAAACCCGGCTGGAATCCCTTCAACGCCGTCGGTCGCCCGCACGATCGAAACCATCCCGCCCTCCGGAGGCAACGCACCCGGAGGCGCAAAGAGAATCAACATCTCCACGTGCTTACCCAATCGATCGAACTAACAGATGACAACACCGTAACGAGAGATAAGCGGAGCGCCTTCGGCGCGAGTCTTCTTTAGATGCGAGGCGTTCCCCCTCGCGCTCCCCCCGTTCGCCACGTGGCAGGGGTGCAGGACTTCGCCTGCACCCAATGAAAAGTTTGTGGTGTCGCCGCCGCGTCAAGCGTTGTCCTCGCTTCGCTGCGGGAACGCTTGACCCGGACGTCTGCGTGCAAAACTCGCAACAGTCAGCGCGCTAAAGGACACCTTC
>JBMOOM010000048.1:0-6999 GCA_049323275.1 Pseudomonadota bacterium | reverse complement strand
CGATCAGCCGATGTGCGGGAAACTCATGGGCCGGCCGCTACGGCTTTTTCTTCTTCTGCACTTTCTTCTTTTTCTTCGGCGCCGGCGTTTCCTGCGCCGCGGCGGGCTGGATGCGCTCTTCGGTTGCACGCGCGAGGGCGGCGATCGAGGCGAAGCTCTCCGGCGTCATCACTTCGCAATAGCCGTTCTGCTTGCGGAAAGTGGAACAGACCGACAGCGAGGCGGCCTGATCGAGATTCCACACCATGGCGTTGAAGCCGTTGGCGCCCGGCACCCGCACCACGCCGTTGATCGAGTTGTCCACCATGTCGCGCACGCCGAGAAGGCGGCCGCGCAAGGCCATGTCGGCGGTTTCCGGCTTGTCATAGGAGCCGAAGGAAACGCCCCAGCCGGTGAGGCTCGAGGCCTTGGCGATGGCGGTGGGCTTGCCCTTGCAGATGGTCTGCGTCATGTCGGCCGGCACCACCGAGCCCAGCTCCATATTGACGATCTGGCCGATGCGCATCTGCTGCGGCTGCGGCGGCTTGGCGAAGCCGGCGGTGAGCATCATCTCGGCGAGATCGGCGCGCGCCTTGCCGCCGGGCGCGCCGAGCACGATGGCGATGAGCTTGCGGCCGTTCTCGCTCGCCGAGGCGGTGAGATTGTAGCCGGAATTGCACACGAAGCCGGTCTTCATGCCGTCGGCGGTCTTCATCTGGCGGAGCAGGCTATTGCGGTTGCGCAATTGCCGCTTGCCCAGCGTCACCGCGGCCTGCGAGAAATAATGCGCATGTTCCGGATAGTCGCGCAGCAATGCCGCGGCGAGCACGCCGATATCGCGGGCGCTGGTCACCTGGCGCGGATCGAACAGGCCGTTCGGATTGGCATAGTGCGTCGCCGTCATGCCGAGCCGCTTGGCCTCGGCATTCATCAGCTTGGCGAATTCCGTATAAGTGCCGCTGGCGCCTTCCGCCAGGACATAGGCCATGTCGTTGGCGGAATAGACGAGCAGCATCTGCAAAGCGAGGTCGACGGTGATGGTCGAGCCCGGCCGCATGCCGACCTTGCTCGGCGGCTGGCTCGAGGCGAGCTCGGAGACGGTAAGCTTCTGCTCGAGCTGCATTTCGCCGCGCTTCAATTTCTCGAAGACGACATAAGCGGTCATCAATTTGCTGAGCGAGGCGGGGTACCAGGGTTCCCCGGCGCGATCCTGCGAGATGACTTCACCGGTGGCGGCGTCGAAGACGAGAGAAGGTCCGGCAAGTGCCGGTGTCGCCGCAAGGCTGCCCGCAATAAGCAGGCTCATGGCTTTGAGACGCAACCGTGCCGCCACAATGTCTTCCTTCTGATCTCTGAACGCCCCGTCTCGACTGCCGAACTACCTCAGCCGGAGACGAAGATCAACCTATAGCCTGTTGGGCAAATCCCGCGAAATATCAGGTTAAGATCAAATTTTGTCGAGATTACGTAAGGCCGGACCGATGAATGCGCCGGGTTCCCTTTGTCCCGGCGCGGGACAAGTCTTGCCGGCGCATTGAGACGATCATGGCCGCCCTTTCGCGGCGGCCATGGATCAGGCTCAGGCCCGGCGCCTTTGTTGCGCCGGTTGTTCGCTAGGCTCCGCTGTTTCATTCAGCAGCCGGTCGCCGGCGTCATCCCTGATTCGGGTCGCAAGTCCCATCTCGTCGAGAAGGGTGAGGAACGGCCTGGGCGGCAGTTCCTCGATATTCGCCATCTGGCCGACATCCCAGTCGCCGCGGGCGACGAGAATGGCGGCCGCCGCCGCCGGCACGCCCGCGGTATAGGAGATCGCCTGGCTGCCGACCTCGCGGAAGGCCTCGGCGTGATCGGCGACATTGTAGATGAAGACCTCGCGGGGCTTGCCGTCCTTCACGCCTTTCACCAGATCGCCGATGCAGGTCTTGCCCGTATAACCGGGCGCCAGCGATGAGGGATCGGGCAGCACCGCCTTCACCACCTTGAGCGGCACCACTTGCTGTCCCTCCGCCGTCGTCACCGGCTGTTCCGAGAGCAGGCCCAGCGACTTCAGCACGTTGAAGACGGTGATGTAGCGCTCGCCGAAGCCCATCCAGAAACGGATATTGGGTACATCGAGGCTGCGCGACAGCGAATGGATCTCGTCATGCCCGGTCAGATAGGCCATGCGCTTGCCGACCACCGGCAGATCCCATTCCTTGCCGACTTCGAACATCTTGTTCGCCGTCCACTGGCCCTTCTGCCACGACCAGACCTGGCCGGTGAATTCGCGGAAATTGATCTCCGGATCGAAGTTGGTGGCGAAATAGCGTCCGTGATCGCCGGCATTGATGTCGATGATGTCGATCGAGTCGATGCGGTCGAAATAGTCATCGCGCGCCAGCCGCGCATAGGCATTGACGACGCCCGGATCGAAGCCGGCGCCGAGCAGGGCGGTCACGCCTTTGGCCGCGCATTCGTCGCGGCGCTTCCATTCGTAGTTGCCGTACCAGGGCGGCGTCTCGCAGATCTTCAGCGGATCCTCATGGATCGCGGTGTCGATATAGGCCGCACCGGTGGCGAGACAGGCCGACAGCACCGACATATTGAGGAAGGACGAGCCCACATTCACCACGATCTGGCTCTGGGTCGCGGGGATGAGCGCCGCCGTCTTCTCGACATCGAGCGCGTCGAGCTGATGCGCCGTGAGGCGCCGGCCGGTCACCGCATTGCGCTTCTCGAGGACGGAGCGGATGATCGCCTCGCATTTGCCGAGGGTGCGCGAGGCGATATGGATATCGCCCAGGAGATCGTTGTACTGCGCGCATTTATGCGCGACCACTTGCGCCACGCCGCCGGCGCCGATGATGAGAACGTTCTTCTTCATTTCGCTTGGGTGCCTCCTTTCCGAGGGTTGAATGAATGAGGGCTCACGAGAGGCTCGCGAGATAGTCCTCATATGAAAATGCGCGGACCAGGTTCAGGCTTCCGTCGGGCTCGCGCAGCACGATCGAGGGCATCTGCACGCCGTTGAACCAGTTCTTCTTCACCATCGTGTAGCCGGCGGTGTCCTCGATCGAGATCCGGTCGCCCGGCTTCAGCCGTTCGGCGAAGGCGAATTCGCCGAAAATATCGCCGGCGAGGCACGACTTGCCGCAGATCATGAAACGATGCGGGCCGGCATCGGGCGCGATCTTGGCGCTCTGCCGGTAGATCAGCAGATCGAGCATATGCGCCTCGATCGAGCTGTCGACGATGGCGAGATCCTTGCCGTTGTTGAGCGTGTCGAGCACCGTCACTTCGAGCGTGGTGCTTTTCGTCACCGCCGCTTCGCCGGGCTCGAGATAGACCCGCACGCCATGGCGCTCGCTGAAGCGCTTGAGGCGCAGGGCGAAATCGGCGAGCGGATAATCCTCGCCGGTGAAGTGAATGCCGCCGCCGAGGCTCACCCAGTCGACCTCGCGCAGCAGCGGGCCGAAGCGCGCCTCGATCTCGCCGAGCATGCGGTCGAACAGGGCGAAATCGCCATTCTCGCAATTATTGTGGATCATGAAGCCGTCGATGCGGCCGAGCACGCTTCTGATCCGCTCCGGGTCCCATTCGCCGAGCCGGCTGTAGGGGCGCGCCGGGTCGGCCAGATCGAAGCCCGACGAGCTGATGCCCGGATTGAGACGCAGGCCGCGGGCAAGGCCCGCCGCCTTATGGGCGAAGCGCTCGAGCTGGCTGATCGAGTTGAAGATGATCTTGTCGGCATGCGACATCACCTGGTCGATCTCGTGATCGGCGAAGGCGACGCTGTAGGCATGCGTCTCGCCGCCGAATTTTTCGGCGCCCAGCCGCATCTCGTTGAGCGAGGACGACGTCGTGCCGTCCATATGCCGGCGCATGAGGTCGAAGACCGACCAGGCGGCGAAGCATTTGAGCGCCAGCAGGACCTTGGCGCCGGAGCGCTCGCGCAATTCGTCGATCCGGGCGAGATTGCGCTGAAGCTTCGTCTTGTCGATCAGGTAATAGGGCGTCTGCAGGGTCATGGCGCTGTTTCACTCGATACTGAGAATGAGAGTCTTGAGCTCGTCTTCATCGACGAGCCGTGCGGCTTCCTCCGCCGCGAACCATTGGCGCCGGCGCTGATGCCGTTCCGGCCAGCGCTTGAGCTCGCTCACCACGCCGAAGGGAAAGACCTCGACGCGGCAGGTCAGCGACCGTCCGCCGGGCCGGCGCTTGGCATAGTGATAGGCGCCGATCGCCAGCACCTCCGTCTCGCCTTCGATGCCGGCTTCCTCGAAGGCCTCGCGCGCCGCGACTTCCCAGCCGACCTTGCCGCGCATCGGCCAGCCCTTGGGAATGATCCAGCGGCCGGTGTCGCGCGATGTGATCAGCAATATGTCGCGCCCGCCTGTGGCCGAAAGGCGATGCGGCAGCGCTCCATATTGCAGGCGGACCGGCGCGCTCATGCCGGCACCGGCGCCAGCGTGCCGCGCGGCGGCAGGCGAAGGCGGCTGCGCTGGTCGCGCGAGGCGACGATCTCGGCGGCGCAGCACAGGAGCATCCGCGCTTCGCGCGGATTTCCGGCCTCGCGCAGCCAGTGGAGCAGCGGCGGCTCGCGCAGCAGGCGGCACAATTCGGCGAGCCCGATGAGCGCGTTCTCCTTGGGCAGCGCCGGCCAGATCATCGCGAAGACGAGATCGACCTTCTCGCCGTCATGGGCGTCGAAATCGATCGGCCGCGCGAGCCGCATCAGCATCGCGGCGGGAGCCGAGACGCAGCCGAGCCTGGCATGCGGGATGGCGACGCCGTGATCGACGGCGGTCGAGCCGACATCCTCGCGCGTGGTGAGCGCGGCGCGGATCGTCTCCATGTCGGCGCCGCTGCGGGCCGCCAAATGAAGCGACACGGCCTCCAGCACCAGCGCCGCGTTATCCGCCGGATGGTCCAGTATGATGTCTTCGATCTGAAAGAGATCCACGAATCTCACCGCAAAGCTCCAACGCGCCGGAACGCGCCGGGGCCATTGCGGGGAAAAGCCCTGGACACGCGAAAGCGCGGCCTGATGTTCAAGATGTGATGAAAGAAAGCCCGACGATCCCGGACGCGGGAATTGAGTTAAGCGCGCCCGGGCGAATGGCCGGCTTTGGCGAGCCGGGCCCCTTTGATATGACGTGTCGGAAGCATGATCATGGCGAGGGGAAGGTAGTGCCTATCGCCGGGAAGTCAACCTTTTCAGGAGCGGCTCGGACTCACTTCCCGACATAGGCCATGGCGTCGATCTCGATCCTGATGCCGGCGAGACCGGCCGCGACCGTGGTGCGCGTCGGCTTCACCTCGCCGAAATAACCGCGATACACGCGGTCGAAGGCGTCGAAATCGGCGATGTCGGCGAGGTAGCAGGTGCATTTCACCACCTGATCCATGCCGGCGCCGGCGGCGGCGAGAAGACGTGAGACATTGTCGAGCGTGAGCGCCACTTCGCTTTCGATGCTGCCGGAGACGATGTTGCCCTGAGGATCGATCGGTCCCTGTCCGGATACGAAGACGAAATCGCCCACTTTCAGGGCCGGGGAATAGGCGCCGGTATTGGGGGCGGTGGCGGGGTCGATGATCCTTGTGAACATGGCGTTTTCCTTTATGGGGATGGTCGTGTTTTCGTTTAGAGTAACGTTAAAGTGATGAGCAACCGAGCCGAAACGATATGGCCGATGATGGGCGGGTGACATTGCGGGATATTGCGCGGCGGGCCGGCGTCTCCATGACGACCGTGTCCAACGTGGTCAATGGCCGCCTCGAGCTGATGTCGGAGGCGACGCGCGAGCGGGTCGCCGCCGCCATCCGCGAATTGAACTATCGCCCCAATGCCGGCGCCCGCAATCTGCGGCTCTCGCAGCGCGGCGCCGTCGGCCTCATCGTCGTCGATGAATCGCCGCGCTTCCTCGCCGATCCGATGACCAGCAACATCCTGGCCGGCATCTCCAATTATCTGAGCGGCAATGGCTATGGCCTTCTCGTCACCGGCATCCGCCGCGCCGCGGTGGCCGATCTGCATCTGTTGCGCCGCGACCAGACCGACGGGCTGTGCATCATGGCCTCGGGCACCCAGCAGGAGCGCCGCGCGCTCTATCGCCAGTTCAAGGACACCGGCCAGCCGATCGTCATCTTCCAGGACCAGGCGCCGGATTTCATGACCGACACGCTGTCGATCCGCCAGGACGATCACAAGGCCGGCGAGCTTCTGGCCGAGCGCCTGATCCAGCGCGGCGCGCGGCGCCTGGCGCTGCTGGTGCCGGCGCAGAGCTGGCCGGCGATGGCCGAGCGCCAGGCGGGTGCGCTGGCGGCGGCGACGCGCCACGGCGCCACGCTCGACACGGTGACCTGCGGCAGCGAGGAGATCGCCGATACGCAGCTGGCCATCGCGCGTTATGTCGAGCGCAGCGGCCTGCCCGACGCGCTGCTCGGCGGCAACGACCAGATGGGCTGCGCCGCCCTCACCTGGGCGCAGGACCGCAATTTCGCGGTGCCGGGCGATGTGCGCGTCACCGGCTGCAACGGTTTCGCCTTCATCGACTATGTCCGCCCGCGCCTCACCTCCATCGCGTCGCCCGCTTATGAGATGGGCAAGCAGGGTGGTGCCATGCTGCTGCAGCGGCTGTCGGAAGGCCGCTTCAAGCAGCGCGAGATGCTGTTCGACGTGACGCTGGTTCCCGGCGACTCGGATTGAGATACAAGCCCCTACCTGGTTTCCCCTTCTCCCGCCTGCGGGAGAAGGTGGCCGAAGGCCGGATGAGGGTGTTCTCTCCGCTTCGCTAGAGGCGAAATCATGGGAAGTGTTGAAGCTAGCTATTTTTGTTCTCTTGAAAAGCTGTCGTGAGCTGAACCAACACCCTCATCCGCCCTGTCGGGCACCTTCTCCCGCAAGCGGGGAGGACTGTCCGGGAAAAATTATGGGATGTTGGAGAAAGCGGCGTAAATCATGTAGGTGGAACTCATCTTCAATCGCCGAGACTCAGAATTCAATCCAGATTTTCCCCTTCTCCCGCTTGCGGGAGAAGG
>JBMOOM010000047.1:70714-94887 GCA_049323275.1 Pseudomonadota bacterium | reverse complement strand
GCGTCCGTTTGGCCCCCCCCCGCGCCAATCTCAACAAGCTGAAGCTTGACTTACGCCTTGTCGGCTTCGCTGGCCTCGGTCACCGGAACGGCGTCCGACGAGCCCGGCACCATGGCGCGCTGCTTCTCGGCGATACGCGCCGACTTGCCGGTGCGGCCGCGCAGATAATAGAGCTTGGCGCGGCGGACATGGCCGCGGCGCACCACCTTGATCGAATCGATCAGCGGCGAATAGACCGGGAAGACGCGCTCGACGCCTTCGCCATAGGAGATCTTGCGGACCGTGAAGTTCTCGTTCAGGCCGCCGCCCGAACGCGCGATCACCACGCCTTCATAGGCCTGGACGCGGCTGCGGTCGCCTTCGACCACTTTCACATTGACGACGACCGTGTCGCCGGGGGCAAATTCGGGAACGGCGCGCTTCGCGGCCACCACCGCTACCTGCTCTTTTTCGAGCTGTTCGATGATATTCATGGCACTAAATCCTTTTGGAGTTGCGGCTCTTTACCTGCTGAGCCGGGTAAAATCAATTCTTTCTCTGCACATAAGCCTGCCAAAGATCGGCGCGGCGTTTCTCGGTTAGTCGCTCCCGCTGCTCCTTCTTCCAGCGGGCCATCGCCCTATGGTCGCCGGACAGTAAAACTTCAGGAATCTCAAGGCCTTCCCAGATCCGCGGACGGGTATATTGCGGCTGCTCGAGAAGCCCGTCCTCGAAGCTTTCCTCGAAGCCGGACCGCTCGTCGCCCATGACGCCGGGCAGGAGCCTGACCACTGCGTCCAAAAGCGCCAGCGCCGCCGGCTCGCCGCCCGACAGGACGAAATCCCCAAGCGAGACCTCGCGCAAGCTTCGCCTTTCGATCACCCTCTCATCCACGCCCTCGAAGCGGCCGCAGATGATGAGGGCCCCGGGTCCCGCCGCCAGATGGCGAACCAGGCCCTGGGTCAGACGCTCACCGCGCGGCGACATCAGCAGCCTCGGCCCCTGATGCTCGGTCTGGTCGATCGCCGCCGCGAGAATATCGGGCTTGATGACCATGCCGGGCCCGCCGCCCGCCGGTGAATCGTCCACCGTGCGGTGCCGGTCGGTGGCGGAAGCGCGGATATCGCGCACCGCCAGGGACCAGATGCCGGCATTCAGCGCCTTGCCGGCGAGCGAGGCGCCGAGCGGTCCCGGAAACATTTCCGGAAACAGCGTCAGGATGGTGGCTTGCCAGCTCATTGATCGTCCGGCTCACCCTCATCCAGATAGGTCTCGGGCAGATCGAGCGTCAGCTCGGGCTTCTCGAGATCGATCTTCGGCACATACTCATCGGCGAAAGGCACCAGCACCGTTTCCGCAACACCGTCGCGGCGGATTTCGAGAAGATCGCCGGCGCCGAAATTCGGCATCGCGATCACCGTGCCGAATTTTTCGCCCGTGACCGTCACCACGCTCGCCCCGATGAGATCATGGAAATAGACCTCGTCTTCGGCGGGCTCCGGCAGCTGGCTGCGCTTCAGGAACAGCTCGGCGCCTTTCAGCGTCTCGGCCCGGTTGCGGTCCCGCACCCCTTTCAGGACGGCGATGAAACCATCCTTCTGGGGCCGGAGCTTCTCGATCACGAGGCTTTCGCCGCGCGCGGTGAGAAGCGGCCCATAGGAGGCGATCGCTTCCGGATCGGCGGTGAAGCTCCTGAGCTTCACCTCGCCCTTGATGCCATGCGCGGCGGTGATGACACCGGCCAGCACATTATCGTCGGGCGAGGCCATCCGTCACGCTCAGCTCTGCGGCGCGGCAGCGGCTTCGGCCGCCTTGGCGGCGGCGTCGGCGGCGGCCTTCTCACGCTCCTGGCGCTTCTTGCCGGGCAGAGCCTTCTTCGGATTGTTGCGGGCGTCGCGCTTCTTGAGGCCGGCCTTGTCGAGGAAGCGCAGCACGCGATCGGTCGGTTGCGCCCCCTTCTTGAGCCACGCCGCGGCCTTCTCGGCGTCGAGCTGCACGCGCTTCTCGTCGGTCTTGCCGAGCATCGGGTTGAAGGCGCCGACCACGTCGATGAACTTGCCGTCGCGGGGCGAGGCCGCATCGGCGATCACGATATGATAATACGGGCGCTTCTTGGTGCCGGCCCGCGACAGTCTGATCTTGAGGGACATTCTCTAGTTCTCCTTGGATGGTGGATAGTCAGTGATGGGAATGCAGGTAGATGATGTGGACTTTGTCATGCAGCAGAAACTCGCCGTCCGGCGCGGCGCCGAGCTTCTCGGCGACCTTGACGGAGGCGGTATTGGCGGGATCGATATAGCTGACGAGCCGCTTGAGCCCGATATCGCGATGACCATGGTCGCGCACGCGCCCGGCCACTTCGGCGGCATAGCCGCGGCCGCGGAATTCCGGCATGATGCCATAGCCGACCTCGACATCGCCCCAGCCGTCCGGATACCAGAGGCCGCCATGGCCGGCGAATTTGCCGGTCGCCTTGTCTTCCAGCGCCCACGGGCCGAAGCCGCGCAGATGCCAATGGCCGATGACGAGCCCCACCCGCCGCCAGACATCGCTGCGCGCGATGTCGTTTCCGTAGATCGCGGCCGACAGGGGATCGCGATAGAAATCGAAGAACGGATCGACGTCGCTTTCGCGCCAATGGCGCAAGCGCAATCGCTCCGTCTCGATTTCCGGGAAAGCCATGTCATTTCTTCTTTCCGAAGCCCGGCAGGCCCTTGAAGGGCGAGCCGCCGCCCAGGCCCGGCAGACCGCCGAGGCCGGGAAGCTTGGCGCCGCCGAGGCCCGGCAGGCTCGCCGGCAGCTTGGACATGTCGGGCAAGGCGCCGCCCTGCATCATGTCCTTGAGCTCGGCCGGGATCGCATTGGGATCCATCTTGGCGAGCTCGGCCTGCATCTTCTCGAGCTCGGCCGCGTCGGGGGCGCCCTTGCCGCCGAACATGCGGCTCATCAGGCCCCGGTTGCCGCCCATCTTCTTCATCATATCCGCCATCTGGATATGCATCTTGAGCAGCCGGTTGATTTCCTCGACCCTGGTGCCGGAGCCCGCCGCCACGCGCTTCTTGCGCGACGCGTTCATCACCTTGGGGTTGCGCTTCTCGAACACCGTCATCGAGCCGATGATCGCCATCTGGCGCTTCAGCACCGAATTGTCGAGATCGACGCCGTCGAGCTGCTTCTTGATCTTGCCCATGCCGGGCAGCAATCCCATCATGCCGGACATGCCGCCGAGCTTCTGCAGCTGGCGCAACTGGTCGGCGAGATCCTCGAGATCGAAGGCGCCCTTCTTCATCCGCTCGGCGATGCGCTTCGCTTTCTCGGCGTCGATCGTCTGCGCCGCCTTTTCAACGAGGCTGACGACGTCGCCCATGCCGAGAATGCGCCCGGCGATGCGCTGCGGATGGAAGTCCTCGAGACCGTCGAGCTTTTCGCCGGTGCCCATCAGCTTGATCGGCTTGCCGGTGACGCCGCGCATCGACAGCGCCGCACCGCCGCGGCCGTCGCCGTCGATACGGGTCAGCACGATGCCGGTGATGCCGATCTTCTCGTCGAAGCTCTTCGCCAGATTGACCGCGTCCTGGCCGGTCAGCGCGTCGGCGACGAGCAGCGTTTCATTGGGCTTGGCGATGTCGCGCACGGCGGCGGCTTCGGCGAGGAGCTCCTCGTCGATATGGAGCCGGCCGGCGGTGTCGAGCATCACGACGTCGAAGCCGCCGCGGCGGGCTTCCGACATTGCGCGCCTGGCGATCTCGACCGGTGTCTGGCCCTTGATGATGGGCAGCGTCTCGACGCCCGTCTGCTGGCCCAGAATGGCGAGCTGCTCCTGCGCCGCCGGACGGCGCGTATCGAGCGAGGCCATCAGAACCTTGCGCTTCTCGCGCTCCTGCAGGCGCTTGGCGATCTTGGCGGTGGTCGTCGTCTTGCCCGAGCCCTGGAGGCCGACCATCAGGATCGGCACCGGCGGCGAGGCCCTGAGATTGAGCGCCGAGCCATCCGAGCCCAGCGTCTCGACCATGGCGTCATGGACGATCTTGACGACCATCTGGCCTGGGGTCACCGATTTGACCACCTCGGCGCCGACCGCCCTCTCCTTCACCTTGTCGATGAAGCCGCGCACCACCTCGAGCGCCACGTCGGCTTCGAGCAAGGCCCGGCGGACCTCGCGCATCGCCGTGTCGACATCGGCCTCCGACAGCGCACCGCGCCCGGTGAGCTTGTCGAGAATGCCGGAAAGGCGCTCTTGCAGTGTGTCAAACATACCTTAAATCCTTTCGCCCAAACGCAAAAACACCCGGGGGCGCCACGCGCTGCCGGATGCCGGCCCATCACCTCCCGGGATCATGTCCCATGTGTGATAAGGCCTTGAGACGTTCAAGCGTCTTGAAATTCGGGCGTGTTCTAGGGAAATAGGCCGCAAATGTCAAATTTAGGCCCGGACCGCCCCTATTTGAGGTGCCGGCAGACCTGAAGCGCCGCCGCCTCGCCCGAAAGCCTGGCCCCGGCGCAGGTCTGGACCAGCGAGCCGCCGAGCGCCTCGCCTGCGAAGAAGATGCGCTGGCCCACCGGCTCCATCAAGGTCTTGCGCGCCCCGGCGAAGCCCGGCCGCGCCGCCGCATAGGCGCCGCGGGTGCAGGAATTGGCGCCCCAGTCGGTCATCGCCGCGCGCCCGATCTGCTTCTCGATGTCCGAGCCGAAGGTTCGCGCCAGGCTCTGCACGGCGAAATCGACCGCTGCCGCCTCCCCGGCGGCGGAGAGCTCCCAGGCGAAGTCGCCGCCGACGAAACCGACGATGAGATCGCAATCGAAGGGAAAGCACAGGAAATAAACGTCGTGATGCCCGTGCCGCTCGATGAGAATGTCCTCGAAGGGCTTGAGGCCCAGACGGTCGCCTTTGATCTCGAGCGGAATCTTGGTGAGAAGCCCCATCGGCAGATTATGGATGGCCTCGTCCTGCGGCAAAGGCAGCTCGGGCGAAAAACGCAAGCCGCCATAGGCCAGAACACCCATCGATACGGTGACGATCGCCGCTTTCGCCTGCATCTCGCCGCGCGGCGTCTCGGCGACGACGCCCGGCCCGTCCCAACGCAGGCGCCGCACCGGGGTTTCGAGCTCGACGGCCACGTCCTTCGCCCAATTGGCGACGATCGACCCGAAGCCTTCGCGCACGAGGAAATTGGGATCGAGATCGGCCGCCGCCATCAGGTCGGCGACCGAGATTTCATCCGTATCCTGAGCGAAATCCATGGGGCCGGCATAGGTCGCGGCGGCCGCGCCGATGGCGCCGATCTCGATGAGCTCGGCCAGCCGGTCGCCTTTGGCCGTCCTATGCTCGAGAACCGCGGCAAGCTCGAAATCGGCCTTGAACATCTTCGCCATTTCGATCGCGGTAGCGCGCCGCGCGCCGAAATAGAGCCGGTCGAGATTGAGGTCGTGATGTTGCAGCGTGGCGCCTTGCGCCAGGCCGTCGTCGAAGAACGGGTTGCGGTCGGCGGCATGAAGCCAGGCGCACCCCCAGTCGAAAGGCACGCCGAACTTGTCGGTGACGGTATAAGCGCGCCCACCGACACGGTTCTGCGCCTCGAGCACGCGCACGCTCTTGCCTTGCGCCATGAGCGCCTTTGCGGCGCCAAGGCCGGCGGCGCCGGCGCCGACAATGAGGACATCTGATGCTGACATTGACTGCGCTCCCCGTGGAACGCCCTCTCGCGCCGCGTCAGAATGTAGCGTCCGTCGCCTTTAGGCAAGCATCAAACGCGCATCCGGCTAAGTCGCCAAAATCTTCAAGCTTTGGCGGGATTGGCTCTAAGCCGGCGCCCAGATTAACCTTTTCACCGGCCGGTCTTCCTTCAGAAAGAAGACCATGATGCCGGCCAGCACCGCGGTGCCGAAGGCCGCCCACCACATTTCGGTGTAGCGGGCGAAGAGGTCGAACAGATAGCCGCCCATGAACGAGCCGAGCGCGCCGCCCAGCGCATGGCCGCCGCTGATCAGCCCCATGGCGAGGCCCATGATCTTGAGCCCCAGATGCGAGGCCGCGAGGCTCGCCGTCGGCGGCACCGTCGAATAGTCGAAGATGCCGTAGATGAAGGCGAAGAGGATCAGCATCTCGTAGCTGGTGCCCACCTGCATGAGCACCAGGAAGGAGAAGGAGCGGACAATATATATGGAGCCCAGAAGCAACGGCCGGTTGACCCGGTCGGTGAGCCAGCCGGAAAGGAACATGCCGGCGAGATTGATGGCCATGACGGCGCCATAGACGCCCGAGGCCGGCACCGGCGGGAAGCCGCAAAACGCGGCATAGGGCAGGAAATGCGTCTCGATGGCGCCGGTGGTGGTGACGCCGCAGATGAAGAAGCTCCAATAAAGAATGTGGAAGGTCGGGCTGGTGAGCAGGAATTTGAGCCGCGTCCACAAGGCTTCCTGCGGCTCGGCCAGAGCTTCCTTTTCAGCCGCCTCCGCACCCGCCGTCGGCTTGAGCGCCACCCAGATGACCACCGCCATGGCGAGACAGATCACCGCCACGGCCAGGATGCTCCAGCGCCAGCTCACATAAGCAAGCCCCGCGGTGACCAGGGGAACGGTGATGAACTGCCCCGCCGTCGCGCCCGAATTGGCGATGCCGGTCGCAAGCCCCCGCTGTTCGGTGAACAGCTTGGCGACGGCGGTCGAGATCAGATGCATATTGGCGGTGGCGAAGCCGACGCCGCCGACGAGGCCGTAGCCTATGATATAAAGTGCGGCGATCGGATAGGCGGCGAAGATCAGAAGGCCGGCCGCCACCACGAGCAGTCCCAGGGTGAGCATCAGCCTGGCGCCATAGCGGTCGGCGAGATTGCCGGCGATCGGCGCCACGATGGCGATCATCACCAGCGCCACCGACTGTCCCGAGCTGATGAAGGTCTTCGACCAGCCGAGCGTCTTCGTCCAGTCGTCGGTCATGATGGCGACCACTTGGCGCGCCGACATGACGATTGAGAGCACGGCGAAGCACAACCACACGACGACCCACGGATTGACGCGGCGGCGGCTGTCTTGAATGGACGCGGAGATGCTGGTCATGCCGGCCAGATGGCCATTCGGCCAGGATTCCGTCCAGCGAAATTATTTGATGGACTCATCGCCGGGATTGATAGGTCCGGCCCATGGAAGCGACCTCGGCAACGGATACAGCCTAGATACAGGCAAAAAAGCGAAAAGCCCTTCCCCGGACAGCATCCGAACGCAACGCAAAGCGGGGCTGACGGCAGCGGACGGATCAGGCCTTCGGCTGGTTGCGCAGCCTTTCGGCTTCCGCGTAGAAGCGCTTTTCCCATTCCTTATGGTTGTCCAGGCCTTCGCGGATGAAAGGCGTGAACAGCGCGATGTTCATCAGCAGCCAGTTGACGAAATTGCCGGGGAAACGCATCGGCTTGACGAAGTCGACGAACAGCACCACCCGTGTCTTATCGGAATGGTTCCATGCTTCATGCTCATAGGCGTCGTCGAAAATCAGGACCTTGCCTTCGCTCCAATGGCAGATCTGCTTGTCCACCCGGATGGCGATCTTGTCGCGCGGCTCCGGCACGATCATGCCGAGATGGAGGCGCAGCACGCCATTATAGGGGCCGCGATGGGCGGGCAGGTGCTTGCCCGGCTCGAAGATCGAGAACATCGCGGTCTTGAGCCCGGGAATATGCTGCACCGCTTTCCAGGTTTCCGGGCACTGGGCGATGTTCTGCTCCGACTTCATGCCGAAGGCGAGGAGGAAGAAGGTCTTCCAGCCCTGATCGGTGCTGATCGTCTTCACGTCGGACGAAATATCCTGGAAATTCGGCAATTCCGACTTGCGCACCAGCACGCGCTCGAGCTCGGCGCGGATCGCCGGATAGGCTTTCTCGATCTCGGCCACCCAGGGGAAGACCTTGTTGTCGTAGACCGGCGGATTGCCGAGCTTGGCGCATTTGAGATTGAGCCTTTCCGCCTTGGCGACGATGCCCATGAAGAAGCGGGTAAGGGCGCTGGGGCGGTCCATCGGCGCCAGGCCGGCGGTGCCGAATTGCTGCTGGGCTTCCCCCTGCTTCGCAGGAGTGAATGCACCATCCGTAGGATTTGCGGTCATGATGACACCGGATATGGCCGCATCGTGGCGGCTCTATGGCAGAAACTTTGCCTGACGGTTAGCAAAAGGCTAGCCTTTTCCGAAGCTTTCACCATATAAACCGGCCATGAACGGGTTGGCACCCATGGAATTCCGCAAGATGAACGGGCTCGGCAATGACTTTGTCGTGCTCGACGCCCGCTTGCGTCCTTTGTCCATCGGCGCCGACCAGGCGCGCGCCATCGCCGACCGCGAGACCGGCATAGGCTGCGATCAGCTGATCGTGCTCGAGCCGTCGAGCAAAGCCGACGTGCGCATGCGCATTTGGAATAATGAAGGCTTCGAGGTCGAATCCTGCGGCAACGCGTCCCGCTGCATCGCCGACATCCTGTTCACCGAGAAGCGCAAGACGGTCGCCACCATCGACACCTTGGGCGGCTATCTGACCTGCGAAAAAGGGGGCGACGGGCTGGTGACGGTCGATATGGGCGTTCCCCGTTTCGGCTGGCAGGACATTCCCCTGTCCGAGCCTTTCGCCGATACCCGCCACATCGAATTGCAGCTCGGCCCCATCGATGCGCCGCTGATCCATTCGCCCTCGGTGGTCAATGTCGGCAATCCGCATTGCATCTTCTGGGTGAAGGATCTCGATGTCGTCGATCTCGCCAAGGCGGGTCCGATGCTCGAGCACCATCCGCTCTTCCCCGAGCGCGCCAATATCTCGCTCGCCCGCATCGACGCCAAGGACCACATCACCCTGAAAGTATGGGAGCGCGGCGCCGGCCTGACCCGCGCCTGCGGCACCGGTGCCTGCGCCGCCCTGGCGGCGGCGGCGCGCATCAGGCTCACTCACCGCAAGGCCACCGTGACCTTGCCCGGCGGCGACCTCGTCATCGAATGGCGCCAGGGCGACGACCACATCCTGATGACCGGTCCCGTCGCCTATGAATATGAGGGTGTGCTGCCCGCTCATCTCGCGGTGTGATCATGTCGAAGCCGGACATCGTCACCTTTGGCTGTCGCCTCAACGCCTATGAATCGGAAGTGATGCGCCATGAGGCCGAGAAGGCCGGCCTCCAAAACGCGGTCATCTTCAACACCTGCGCGGTGACGGCCGAGGCGACGCGCCAGGCGCGCCAGGCCATCCGCCGCGCCCGCAAGGACAATCCGCAGGCGCGCATCATCGTCACCGGCTGCGCCGCCCAGACGACGCCTGAGATGTTCTCCGAGATGCCGGAGGTCGATCTGGTGCTCGGCAATCAGGAAAAGCTCGACGCCCGCAACTACCGCATCGCCGATTTCGGCCTGGCGGCCGAGGAACGCGTCAAGGTGAACGACATCATGGCGGTGCGTGAGACGGCGCTCCACATGATCGAGGGCTTCTCCGAGCGGACCCGCGCTTTCGTGCAGATCCAGAATGGCTGCGACCATCGCTGCACTTTCTGCATCATCCCCTTCGGGCGCGGCAATTCGCGCTCGGTGGCCGCCGGCGAAGCGGTCGAGCAGATCCGCCGTCTCGTCGCCAATGGCTATTCTGAGATCGTGCTGTCGGGCGTCGACATCACCTCCTGGGGCGCCGACCTGCCGGGAACGCCGCGCCTCGGCAATCTGGTGCGCCGCATCCTCAAGGCGGTGCCGGAGCTGAAGCGCCTGCGTCTCTCCTCGATCGATTCGATCGAAGCGGATCCCGATCTCATGCGGGCGATCGCCGAGGAGGAACGGCTGATGCCGCATCTCCATCTCTCGCTCCAGGCCGGTGACGACATGATCCTCAAGCGCATGAAGCGCCGGCATCTGCGCGATCACTCGATCGCCTTCTGCGCCGAGATGCGCAAGCTGCGTCCCGACATCGTCTTCGGCGCCGACATCATCGCCGGCTTCCCCACCGAGACCGAGGCGATGTTCGAGAATTCGCTGAACATCGTCGAGGAATGTGGTCTCACCTATCTGCATGTCTTCCCCTTTTCGCCGCGTCCGGGAACGCCGGCGGCGCGCATGCCGCAGCTGGCGAAGCCCCTCGTTCAGGAACGCGCCAGGCGCCTGCGTGAAAAGGGCAAGGAACGGCTCGACGCGTTTCTCGGCCAGCAGGTGGGTGCCTCGCGCTCGATCCTGATCGAGACCGAAAGCACCGGGCGCACCGAACATTTCGCCGCCGTCAAATTTGTGCAGCGCATGAATGCCGGCGCCATCGTGCGCGCCATGGTGACGGGGCGCGGCGCCGACCATCTCGAGGCGAGCCTCGCCGCATGAGTGGCTTCTTCAAAAAACTCTTCGGCCGTGGCGCGGATCGCGCCGACGATGTGACGCAGCAGGCGGAAGCACCGGCCGCCCTTGTTCCAGAGCCGGAACCATTGCCCGAGCCCGACGCAGCGCTCTCCACTGATCCTGTGCCGCCGCCGCAACCGCGCGGCGGCTGGTTCGGCCGCCTCAGGGACGGCCTGTCGAAGTCGTCCCGCTCGCTCACCGGCTCGATCAGCGCCATCTTCACCAAGCGCAAGCTCGACGAGGCGACGCTCGAGGAGCTCGAGGACGCGCTGATCCAGGCCGATCTCGGCGTCGAGACGACCGGACGCATCATCAAGGCGGTCTCGGCCGGGCGCTATGACAAGGAGATCGAGCCCGAGGAAGTGAAGGCCATTCTCGCCGGCGAAGTGGCGAAGGTGCTGAAGCCGGTCGAGGTTCCGTTCAATTTCGGCACCCGGAAGCCCTTCGTCGTCCTCGTCGTCGGCGTCAATGGCGCCGGCAAGACGACCACCATCGGCAAGCTCGGCGCCATCGCGGCGCGCGAGGGTCATTCGGTGGTGCTGGCGGCCTGCGACACGTTCCGCGCCGCCGCCATCGAGCAGCTCACCGTATGGGGCAAGCGCATCGGCGCCAAGGTGATCTCGCGCCCGACCGGCGCCGACGCCGCCGGCCTCGCTTTCGATGCCATGAAGGAGGCCAGGGAAGACGGCGCCGACATTCTCTTCATCGACACCGCCGGGCGCCTCCAGAACAAGGCCAATCTGATGGCCGAGCTCGACAAGGTGGTGCGCGTCGTCAAGAAACAGGACGAAACGGCACCACATGCTGTGTTGCTGGTGCTCGACGCCACTACTGGTCAGAATGCCGTGTCACAGGCCGACGCCTTCACCAAGGTCGCGGGCGTCACCGGCCTCATCATGACCAAGCTCGACGGCACCGCGCGCGGCGGTATCCTGGTCGCCATCGCCGAGCGTTTCAAGCTTCCCATCCATGCCATCGGTGTCGGCGAGCAGATCGAGGATCTGCAGCCCTTCGACGCCGATGCCTTCTCGCGCGCGATAGCAGGTCTCGCTGAATGAACCCTCTGGTCAAAATCCTCATCGAGGCCGGCCCGCTGGTGGCCTTCTTCCTGTCCAACTGGCTCGCCGGCATATTCTGGGCCACTGGCATCTTCATGGCGGCGACGGCGGTCGCCTTGCTGCTGTCCTGGCTCCTCACCCGCAAGCTCGCCGTCATGCCGCTGATCAGCGCCGGTTTCGTCGCTGTTTTCGGCGTGCTCACACTGTGGCTGCATGACGAGACTTTTATCAAAGTGAAGGTCACTTTGATCAACGCCTTGTTCGGGGTCATTCTGCTCGGTGGTTTGTTCTTTGGGCAGACATTCCTCAAATATGTCATGGGCGAAGCCATCAAGATGACCGAGCAAGGCTGGCGCGCGCTCACCATACGCTGGGGAATTTTCTTCATCATCGTCGCCATCGTCAACGAAGTGGTGTGGCGCATGGTCACGACCGACACGTGGGTGAACTTCAAGGTCGCCCTTCTGCCGATCACCCTGGTCTTCGCCCTGTCCCAGGCGCCAATGATGACCAAACACATGATCCAGGACGACCCGAAGTCGCCTCAGTAACTCTCCTTGTCACAATTTGGCGCATGGGACCGACGAGCGTGACGCGGTTTTCGGATAATCCAATGCGCAGAACATAGAGATAGATCGCCGGTACGATTCCAAGAGAATGTTCTATGCTCCGAAGACCGCTCCGTATGCTGACGATGCGGCCATCCGACCATCACAAAAATGTTTCTCGCAATTGCACAAGAGCGCTTTGCTTTATCCTCTTGCCGTCGCCGTTGCGAGGCGCTAGGACAAATGGCTTCGGGTGACGGCAACGATAAGCTCTCGCATTTTCGGGGCGAGAAAGCGGAGCAACACCATCCGGAGTGAGGCATCAAAGTTAAACGCGTGGCGGGGCTGGCGGCTCGTGGCGCGGCAGGAGTAGGGGTCGATGACAGGCAACAAAGACGTGAAGCAGCTTTCACGCTCGCCATATCATCTTTTGAAGAGAGCGGCTCAGTATGCCGCCTATGTCTATCAAGGTGAGGTCGGTAAGGCCGGCCTCACACAGCGCCAGTTCACCGTTCTCATCGCCGTCGATCAGAATGAAGGCGTCAGCCAGACGGCTCTGGTGAAGATGACCGGCATCGACCGGTCGACATTGGCCGATCTCGTGGCCCGCCTCCTGGCGCAGGGCTATCTGCAGCGCCGCCGCACCAAGGATGACGGCCGCACCAATTCGGTGCGCATCACCTCCGCCGGCAAGCGCATGCTGAAGCTGGCGCAGCCTGGCGCCGATGAGGTCGACAAGCAGGTTCTGGCCGCGGTGCCGGTGAGCCATCGCAAATCCTTCACCGAGGCATTGAGCCTGCTCGCCGCCGAGATGGACCGCGTCGAGGAAGAGAGCGACGCCAAGCCCGCTCTCAAGATCAAGAACCGCCGCCGCGCCTGATCTCTTCGATCTTTGGAATGATTTGATTTGTCAGGGCTTCTCGGGTGAGGGGCCCGATCCATTTCAGGCGGATGGTGCCCTGGCCGTCGACGAGGAAGCTCTCCGGCACGCCATAGACACCCCAGTCGACCGCCGCCCGGCCATTGGGATCGGCGCCGATCGCCGCAAAGGGAATGCCCAGCGTCACCAGGAAACGGCGGGCATTCTCCGGATCGTCCTTGTAATTGATGCCGACGATGCGGAGATCGCCGCGCCTCGCCAACTCCATGAGCATGGGGTGCTCCTCGCGGCACGGCACGCACCAGGATGCCCAGACATTGACGAGCGTGACCTCGCCCTTTTTGAGGTCGTCGCTGGTGAGGCCGGGCAGATCGAGTCCTTCGATGGGGGAGAGGGTGAAAACCGGCACCGGCTTGTTGATGAGCACCGACGGCACATCGGCCGGATTTCCCGACAGCCCGCGATAGAAGAGGACCGCCAGGAGCGCGAAGAGGGCGACCGGCAGAAGCGTGAGCCAGGCGCGCCCCTTGCGCGGCGGATCGGTATCAGCCATCCCGGCGATCCTTGCCACGGTCGAGGGCGGCGATCTGCCGTTTCAGTTTCCGGTCGCGCAGCAGGATGAAGACCATCAGGAAAGCGAGCCCGGCGAAGCTCACGGCGTAAGCAGCGATCACGAAGGAGATATGGGCGGCGTTCCAGTCCATCAGCGCCCCTCGATGCCGGCAAGCCGCAGCTGGCGCAATTTGCGCTGGGCGATCTCGCTGCGCATGGCGATGAGGAGCAGCCCGAGGAAAAGAAGGGTGTAGGCGAGCGCCATGATGAGCAGCGGCCACAGCATGCGCGCATCGATGGTGGGCCCGCCCATGCGGAAGACGGATGCGCCTTGATGCAGGGAATTCCACCAGTCGACCGAAAACTTCACGATCGGCACGTTGATGAAGCCGGCAATGGCGACAATGCGGGCGATGAGTGCGGCGCGATGCGGATCCTCGATCGCCTGCCACACCGCCATATAGCCCAGATAGAGAAGCAGCAGGACGAACATCGAGGTGAGGCGCGCATCCCACACCCACCAGGCGCCCCACATCGGCTTGCCCCACAGCGAGCCCGTAATAAGGGCCAGAAGGCAGAACATGGCGCCGATCGGCGCTGCCGCCTTGGCCGCCATGTCGGCGAGCGGATGGCGGAAGATCGCCGCCATGGCGCTCGCCGCCGCCATCGACGTATAGACCATCAGCGCCATCCAGGCCGCCGGCACATGCACGAACATGATCCGCACCGTCTCGCCCTGCTGATAGTCGGGCGGCGCGGTGACGAGCGACATATAAAGCCCGGCCGCGAAAGCGAGGATCATCACCCCCCAGATGGGAGGTAGGAGGGTTTCGGCGAGCCTCAGGAACCGGGCCGGATTGGCGAATTGCTGCATGATCTTATTTTAGGGACCCCGCTTCATTTCAGATAGGCGCGCAACGCCGCAGCGGCGGCGACCGGCACCAGCACGAAACTGGCGAGCACCAGCGCCAGCAGGATCAGGAGCGACGGCTGGACGAGCTCGGAGGACCGGCTCGCCGCCACCCCGAAAATCAGGCAGGGTACGTAAAAGGGCAGGATCAGCAGCGACACCAGAAGCCCGCCGCGCCGGAGCGCCACGGTGATCGCCGCTCCCAGCGCCGCGAGCAGCGACAGGAAGGCCGAGCCCAGCAGCATCGCCAGCCACAGCGGCAGGATGTCCCGGGGATCGAGATTGATCAGGAATCCGAATAGGGGCGCGACGACGGCGAGCGGCAGCGAGGTGGTGAGCCAATGCGCCATCGCCTTGGCCAGCGCCACGATTTCGAGCGGCACGACGCCCAGCGCCATCGCATCGAGCGAGCCGTCCTCGTAATCGGCCTGGAATATCCGCTCCGCCGAAAGCAGCACCGACAGCAGGAGCGCGATCCACAGGGCGCCGGGCGCGATGCGCTGCAGCAACGCCTGGTCGGGCCCGAGTCCCAGGGGCAGGAGCACGATCACGGTGACGAAAAAGCCGATCGCCGTGCCGGCGCCGCCGCCCTGCCGCGTCGCCAGCATGAGATCGCGCCGGATCAGCGCCCAGATGAGCTTCATCGGCTGCTTCCCAGAACGAGGGTCGCGTCGGCCGTCAGGTCGAGCGGTGCATGGGTCGCCACCACCGCCAGCCCGCCGCCGGTCAGATGGCTGCGCAACAGCCTGGTCAGCCGGCCGAGCGAATTGGCGTCGAGGCCGACGGTCGGCTCGTCGAGGAGCCACAGGAGGCGGGGCACCAGCGCCAGCCGCGCCAGCGACAGGCGCCGCTTCTGACCGGCCGAGAGAAGCGCCGCCGGATAATCGGCGAGCGCTTCGAGGTCGAAGGCGGCGAGGGCCGCCGCTTTGTCGCCGCCGCCCAGGAAGCCGGCCCAGAAATCGAGATTTTCGGCCACCGTCAGCGGCGATTTGATCGCCTCCTGATGGGCGGCGTAATGCGCCTGCTGGCCGATGGAGAGGTCGCCGCTGCCGCCGGTGAGCGTGATCCGGCCGGAAACCGCCTCGCCGAGGCCGGCGATCAGCCGCAGGAGCGAGGATTTGCCCGCCCCATTGGGACCTCTGAGCTCCAGGAGCTGGCCCGAGGACAGGGTGAAATTCACGTCCGTGAACACCGTCCGGCCGCCGCGCTGGCAGGCGAGCGAGTCTGCTTTCAATTCGACCATCGGCCCCCGCTTAACCCATCGGGAGGCACGAGGCAAAGCACCTTCGCACACCGGCTCTCGCCAGCATTCCCCCTCTCCCGTTGCACAGCAATGGGAGAGGGTGCCCTTGCGGCGCACCCGACTCAGTCGGGTAAAGAGCCCTCATCCGGCCAATCGGCCGCCTTCTCGCACGCTACGCGCGGAAGAAGGGAAAAGGACGGGCATTTTCACCAAATCCCCCTGCCCGCTTGTGTGACATCCAGCCTTGGCATTGTCATGGAAATGGACCTATATGCTCGGCAAATCCCGCCGAGACCAATTTGCACCAAGGATCAGCCATGACCGCTACGTCCCTCGACTCCTTCAAAAGCCGCAAGACTTTGAAGGTGGGCGCCAAGACCTATGTCTATTACAGCCTCAAGGCGGCCGAGAAGAACGGCCTCGCGGGCATCTCCTCCCTGCCCTATTCGCTGAAGGTCCTAGTCGAAAATCTCCTCCGTCACGAGGACGGCCGTTCGGTCACCAAGGAAAGCATCGTCAATTTCGCCAGATGGCTGAAGAACCGCGGCAAGGCCGAGAACGAGATCGCCTATCGCCCGGCGCGCGTGCTGATGCAGGACTTCACCGGCGTGCCGGCGGTGGTCGACCTCGCCGCCATGCGCGATGCGATGAGGAATCTCGGCGGCAATCCTGAGAAGATCAACCCGCTGGCTCCCGTCGATCTCGTCATCGACCATTCGGTCATGGTCGACTTCTTCGCCAACTCCAAGGCCTTCAAGCAGAATGTCGCGCTCGAATATGACCGCAACGGCGAGCGCTACACCTTCCTCAAATGGGGTCAGGGCGCCTTCGACAATTTCCGCGTCGTCCCGCCGGGCACCGGCATCTGTCACCAGGTCAATCTCGAATATCTCGCCCGCACGGTCTGGACCAAGAAGGTCAAGGAGAAGGGCAAGACGGTCGAATACGCCTTCCCCGACACGCTCGTCGGCACCGACAGCCACACCACCATGGTCAACGGCCTCGCCGTTCTCGGCTGGGGCGTCGGCGGCATCGAGGCGGAAGCCGCCATGCTCGGCCAGCCGACATCCATGCTCATCCCCGAAGTCATCGGCTTCAAGCTCGAGGGCAGGCTGCCGGAGGGCACCACCGCCACCGATCTCGTGCTCACCGTGACGCAGATGCTGCGCAAGAAGGGCGTGGTCGGCAAGTTCGTCGAATTCTATGGCCCCGGCCTCGCCAACCTGGCGCTCGAGGACATGGCGACCATCGCCAATATGGCGCCCGAATATGGCGCCACCTGCGGCTTCTTCCCCGTCTCCGCCGAAACGCTCGATTATCTGAAAGGCACCGCGCGGCCCGCCGCCCAGATCGCTCTGGTCGAGAAATACGCCAAGGCGCAGGGCATGTTCTGGACCGCGAAGTCGGAAGACCCGGTCTTCACCGACACGCTCTCCCTTGACCTTTCCACCGTCGAGCCGTCGATGGCCGGCCCCAAGCGTCCGCAGGACCGCGTCACCCTCAAGAATGCCGCGCCCGATTTCGCCAACGTGCTCGCCAACGAGTTCAAGAAGGGCGACCAGTTGCATACGCGCTTCAAGGTCGACGGCGCCAACTTCGATCTCGGCCACGGCGATGTCGTGATCGCCGCGATCACCTCCTGCACCAACACCTCCAACCCCTCGGTGATGATCGGCGCCGGTCTTCTCGCCCGCAATGCGGTGAAGAAGGGCCTCACCGTGAAGCCCTGGGTCAAGACCTCGCTCGCCCCCGGCAGCCAGGTGGTGACCGAATATCTCAAATCCTCGGGCCTTCAGAAGGATCTCGACAAGCTCGGCTTCGACCTCGTCGGCTATGGCTGCACCACCTGCATCGGCAATTCGGGCCCGTTGCCCGAGGCGATCTCGGAATCGATCAAGAAGAACGATCTCGTCGCCGCCGCGGTTCTGTCCGGCAACCGCAACTTCGAAGGCCGCGTCAATCCCGATGTGCGCGCCAACTACCTGGCCTCGCCGCCGCTCGTCGTTGCTTATGCGCTGGCGGGCTCGCTCAATGTCGATCTGAGCAAGGATCCGCTGGGCACGGCTAAGGACGGCAAGCCCGTGTTTCTCCGGGACATCTGGCCGAGCGCCAAGGAGATCGCCGCCTCGGTGCGCAAGAACGTCACCCGCAAGGCCTATGCCACGAAATACAAGGACGTGTTCAAGGGCGACGCCGAGTGGCGCAAGATCAAGGTCGAGGGCGGCCTCACCTTCAAATGGAGCATGTCCTCCACCTATGTGCAGAGCCCGCCCTATTTCGAGGGCATGAAGATGACGCCGGATCCGGTGCAGGATGTCGTCAATGCCCGCATCCTCGGGCTCTTCCTCGACTCGATCACGACCGACCACATCTCGCCTGCCGGCAACATCAAGGTGACGAGCCCCGCCGGCATCTATCTCACCGAGCACCAGGTGCGCCCGATCGACTTCAACTCCTATGGCGCGCGCCGCGGCAATCACGAGGTGATGATGCGCGGCACCTTCGCCAATATCCGCATCAAGAACCAGATGGTGCCCGGCGTCGAAGGCGGCGTCACCAAGCACTATCCCTCGGGCGAGCAGATGCCGATCTATGATGCGGCGATGCTCTATGCGCGCGAGAACGTGCCGCTCGTCATCTTCGCGGGCAAGGAATACGGCACCGGGTCGTCGCGCGACTGGGCGGCCAAGGGGACCAAGCTTCTGGGCGTGCGCGCCGTGGTGGCGCAGAGCTTCGAGCGCATCCACCGCTCCAACCTCGTCGGCATGGGCGTCGTGCCCTTGCAGTTCAAGGACGGCGAGTCCTGGCAGACCCTCGGCCTCAAGGGTGACGAAATAGTAACCATTCATGGGTTAGCTGATGGGCTGAAGCCGCGGGCCATGCTGCAGCTGATGATCACGGCGCCGGATGGGGCTGGCCGCGTCATCGACGTGCAATGCCGGATCGACACGCTGGACGAGCTCGACTACTACAAGAACGGCGGCATCATGCCCTATGTGCTGCGTAGCCTGGCCAAGGCGGCGTGAGGTCCGGCGTATTTCCCGGCGAAGTGGCAGCACTTCGCCGCCAATCCGCAAAGGGGCCCTCACTCCCTCGTGAGCGGGCTCACCTGAACGTGACTCGAAGGGGTGTCATGTTTACGTCATATAGGCCCAATGCAGAGCGCGATTGAACTGACCCGCCGACAGGTGCTGGGACTGGCCGCGGGTGCGGTCGCGACCGGCGCGGTGGGCCGGGTCGTCAAGGCCGATACGGCGCGTCCGGCCATCGTCGAGCTCTTCACCAGCCAAGGTTGTTCTTCCTGTCCGCCCGCCGATGCCTTCATGTCGGAAGTGCGTGCCATGAAAGACGTCGTGGCGCTCACCTACAATGTTGACTACTGGGACTATCGCGGCTGGCGCGACACGCTGGCCTCGCCCGAAAACTCCAAGCGCCAGTACAAATATGCCAAGGCGCGCGGCGACATGGACGTCTACACGCCGCAGATGATCATCGACGGCGCCGCCCATGTGGTCGGCAGCCAGAAGAGCGCGGTGCTCGCGGCGATCAAGCATTCGCTCGCCAATCCGCCGCCGATGTGGGTCCCGGTCTCGATATTCGCCAATGACACGGAATTCCAGATCACCGTGGACCAGGCGCCGCTCGACACGCCCGCCCCCACCGCGAGCCTGTGGTTCGTCTCGGTCGCGCCGCAAGTCCCGGTCGAGATCGAAAAGGGCGAGAATGCCGGCCAGCACATCATCTATCTGAATGTCGTGCGCAAGCTCGTGCCGGTCGGCATGTGGCACGGCGAGCGGACGACCCTGGCGCTGCCCAAGGACAGCGTGATGACCGAGGACAGCACCAGCTGCGTCGCTTTGCTGCAGATGAAGCCTCTGGGCCGGATCTTGGGCTGCGCCACCTGGGGCCGCCTGAATTCGTAGCTCCTGTGGCGCTTTGCGGCGATTGACCCGAGCCGGCGCCCGGTTTTCCTAAGCCGGTGTCAGGGCTCGCAATTCCTATCCCGATGATTATATATTAGGGACGCGCTCGCTGTCGCGCCTGACGCGATGTCCGCATGGATCGTGCCCAACACGGAGAATGACGATGTCTTACAAGACCGTTCTCGTCGCCCTCAATGAAATCAACCGCCTCGATGCGCTGAATGACGCCGCCGCCAAGATCGCCAAGCTGGGCGGCGCTTTCGTGCGTGGCCTATATACGATCCCGGCCGCGCAGATCTATCCATCGACCGGCTTCGAGGCCGTGCCGCAGATGTTCGAAGGCCATCAGACCTTCTTCAAGAACAATCTCGCCAAGGTGAAGAGCGCCTTCGAAGTGTCATTGCAGAAAGCCGGGCTGCAGGGCGAGTTCATCGCCATCGAGGGCCGTTCGCCCCTGATCTCGGACGAGATCATCAGCCACGGCAAGTCCGCCGACATCATCATCGCCAGCGCCACCGACCCGGCCGAGGTGTCGGGCGTCGAGCTCGACTGCATCGAGCGCGTGCTCATCGGCGCCGGTCGTCCGCTCCTTGTTCTGCCGCGGCGCAACGAGCATGTGCTCGATCTCGGCCGCGTCGTGGTCGGCTGGAATGGCGGGCGCGAAGCCGCCCGCTCGGTCTTCGACGCGATCCCGCTGCTCAAGGACGCGCAAGCGGTCGATATCGTCTGCGTCGATCCCAAGAACGAGGAACGGGTCACGCCGGAAGAGCCCGGGCGCCGCATCGTCGCGACCTTGCAGCGCCATGGCGTGAAGGCCGAGGCGCGCACCATGGAAGGCGGCGGCGAGAGCGCCGGCAAGGCGTTGCTCAAGCGCGCCCAGGAGATCGATGCCGGACTGATCGTGATGGGCGCCTATGGCCACAGCCGCCTGCGTGAATTCGTCTTCGGCGGCGCCACCCGTCATGTTCTCGACGACATGACCCGGCCGGTTCTCATGTCTCACTGACGCGAAGAAACTTATGCCCGTAGCGAAACCCGCTTTCCTGTTCGATCTCGACGGCACCCTCGTCGACAGCGTCTATGATCACGTGCTCGCCTGGCACGATGCCTTGCTGTCGGAGAATATCGAACTGCCGGTCTGGCGCATCCATCGCCGCATCGGCATGTCGGGCGGGCTTTTCGCCAACATGCTGCTCCGCGAGGTCGGCCAGGAGATCAGCAAGGAGCGAATCGATCATCTGCGCCGCGTCCATGCCGAATCCTATGCCAAGCGGTCGGCCAAGGTGAAACCCTTGCCGGGCGCCAAGGACCTGCTGGCCTATCTGACCAATGCCAAAATCCCCTGGGCCATCGCCACCAGCGGCCGCATGGAGACGGCTGGCCCGGTGCTCAAGACGCTGGGAGTCGACCTCAAGAAAACGCCGGTCGTGACCCGCGACCAGGTGCGTTTCGCCAAGCCCGATCCGGACCTCTTCATCGAGGCGGCCGACCGGCTGGGCATCGACATCACCACGGCTTCCGTGGTGGGCGACGCCATCTGGGACATGCTGGCGGCGCGCCGCGCCCGCGCGCTGGGCATCGGCCTTCTCTCCGGCGGCTATGGCGAGGAAGAGCTGGTGCGCTCCGGCGCCTATCGCGTCTTTGCCGAACCGGCCGACATGCTGCGCCATATCGACGAGATCGGCGGCCGTCAGGTTTGAGCAGTCGCCGACCTACGTCCGGCCATGGGCAAATAATCCCGACTTCGGCAAATTTTCAAAGCGCTCACTTTAGCACGTGATGCGAATCCTCGTCCGATCACGCGCCAACATTGAGAGTTTGATCACGCGCCTTTTTCACGCGGCCGGCGAGCCTTCGCATTCGCCACAACCGACAATCGCAGACCGAGGGCCTTCAAAACCTTCATGATGGTCGCAAATTCGGGATTGCCACTGCTGCCGAGAGACCGGTAGAGGCTCTCGCGATTCAGATTCGTGGCGGTCGCGATGTCGGTCATCCCGCGCTTGCGCGCAACCACCCCTACCGCGTCGCGGATCGCTTCCGCGTCACCCGTCGCAACTGCACGGCCTATAAAGTCTTTTTGCCGCTCGGGCGTATCCAGATTCTTGGACACATCCAGCTTCCTTTTCTTCATGTGATATTACTCCCCCGGATCCGGGGCGATCTCCTGTCGCCGTTGTCAAACAGAGCACAATTGCAACAATTTTAGCAAGTGGAAAATCGCTCAAAGGTTCACGATCGGTTCAGACCGCAATGATCTGAAATAGCAAACTTGAGCGGATATCTTCAGGTTTTACGCAGAAACGACATTATCGACGGCGGGCGGAAGCTTGCGCCAGGCTTGCTTTCATGGCGAGCCCGGCCGCCAGGAGTATGGCGGCGAAACCCGCAATATCTGGCAGGCTTGGCCGATCGCCGACGAGCAGCATGGCGGACAGAACACCCACAACTGGAACCGCGAAACTGAGCAGGGCTGACGTCGAAGCCGAGTTCCGGTCGAGGATGATGAACCAGAGCAGATAGGCCATGGAAGTGGCGCCGATGATATGAAATGCAAAGGCGCCGAGAACCGGGCCCGACAGCTCGTCCGGCAGCGATTGACCGGTGACGAAAAGACAGAAAATGGCGATTATCGCGCCGATCAGAAGCTGATAGCCGGTGGTGGCGACCGGGTCGCCTTCTATCGGCCATTTCTTCTGCACGATGATGCCGAGCGCCCAGGCGAAGGCGGAGAGCAGCGGCAGAATTACCCCTAGGAATCGGCCTGATTCGAGCACCGGCAAAGCGAGCAGCGCCACGCCGATGGCGCCGGCGGCAAGTGCTATGATCTTGTCGCGGCCGACCGGCTCGCGCAGCACGAGCACGGCGAGCAAGGTGGACCAGATCGGCATGGTGTAGGTCAGGATCGCGGCGCGCGATGTCGTGGTGTTGAGCTGTGCGAAAGCGCTGAATATGTTGAAGGCGGCGATGTTCAGGGTTCCCGCCACAGCCAGCGGGAACCATGAGGAAGAAGGAACGACGAGCCGCTTGCGCATCAGCAGCGCCGCGCCCAGGAGCAGAAAGCCGGCCGTCGTCAGCGCTATGCCGCGCAGGACGAAAACAGGAACCTCGCCGAGCACGATCTTGACCGCCGGCCAGTTCAATCCCCAGAGCAGCGCCAGAACGACGGGATAGAGGATTTCACGTTTACGCATAGGTCAGTAGTATTAAGGCTACAGACTCTTGCGGTAGACGATGAAGGATGAGCGCGGCACGATCGTGTCGTAGAGCGAACGGGCGGCCGCGTTATATTCCTGGGTCTGCCAATAGAGTCGGAAGGCGCCTTTCGCCTTGGCTTTCTCCTCGCAGGCGAGGATGAGTTTCTTGGCCGCGCCGCCGCCGCGCGCATCCGGATCGACGAACAGGTCCTGCAGGTAGCAGATGGGCTGGGTGCTCCAGGTGCTGTCGTGAAACAGATAATTGCAGATGCCGATCACCCGGCCGTCGCTTTCGGCCACCAGGGCTTCGATCTTGCTCTTGGGGTCGAGAATCAGGCGCCAGGTATTGGCGGTCGCCTCCTCCGGCACCGAGGCGCGATAGAATTTGACATAGCCGGCCCACAACTCGCGCCAGCGGACCTCGTCCTTGGCTTCTGCGGGACGAATCACGACATCTGGCATGGCAATCCTTTCAAGGCACAGGTTCGGGAAGGCGCGACCTTCGCCGGTTCGCCTTGCACCAGACAGAGCCACTTTCGCAAAAGGGCTTCAGTCCACCCTCACGCCGCCGGCAGCGACTGCCGGTATTTCTCGGCGTCCCAGTTCACCAGAGCGAGTTCGTCTTCAAGCGATAGAGCCCGGACCGGATCGTCGGCACCGAGCCGGAGGGCGACATCGGCGAGGCAGCGCGCCATCGCGAGCACCGCCGGGGTCGCGTCCCGGGGCAGCATGACGCCCTGGCCGGGAAAGACGACAACCTTGGGTTCCGGCCGCCCGGCGAGGCCGACGCGTTCCGCCGCCGCCCTCGGGCTTTCACCGGGCCTCGCGACCGCGACCCCGGCGCCCAGGAATACGATGTGATCGGGATAGAGCGTGCCCTTGCGGGCCTGGATCAGGCAGGCCTCATCGAGCCCCAGGGCATGAACGGCGGTGTCGCGTGCCGGCTCATAGAGGCTTCCTTTGGCAAGCTCTTCCAGCGCGGCCGGCTCGGCCGCCGCCGGCGCGCGCGCCGGCCGCACCAGCGCTTTTACGACCTCGCCCAGCAGCGTCTCCGCCTCGGCGACGCTGTCGCCCGCCACCACCAGACCGTGATTGCCGAGGACCAGCACATCCGTATCGGCCTTGAGCCTCAGTCGGATCTCCTTGGCGAGCGGCAGGCCGGGGCGGCGATAGGGTATGAAGGCCCAATTGAAGCGGGCGAGGCGGGGCGCCAGCAGGGCCTCGGCATCGGCGCGCACCGCCCAGGAGATCGTCTCGACGCAATGGACATGGACGACGACCCGGTGGGCGAAGCTCGCATGCACGGTCGTCTCGATCGAGGGCCGGAGGCCCAGGGAATTGAGATCGGCCCGGACGAAATCGGTGCAGCTCTCGCAGGCCGGATCGTCGCGCTCGAGCGCGGCGAGCAGCGGCGCCAGCGCCACCGGCACGAAGATGTCGCGCGCCTGCGCATGCTGCAGCCAGGTGCCGGAGGCCTTGATCCACATCACGCCGTCCTGCTTCCGCGAGGTATTGCCGCCGGCCGCCTGCACCAGCAGCGGGGG
>JBMOOM010000047.1:0-70704 GCA_049323275.1 Pseudomonadota bacterium | reverse complement strand
TGGCGGAGAGCGTTTTGAGCCTCGTCATCTCATCCATTCATCCACCCCTTCAGATAGGCCCTGACCGCCTCGGTTTCCTGAGGACTCAGATGCAGGCCGTGCTTGGTGCGGCGCTCCAGAATGTCCTCCGCCGTCTGGGCCCATTCCGCCTCGCGCAGATAGGCGATTTCCCGCTCATAGAGGAGCCCGCCGAAATGACGGCCGAGATCGCCGGTCGAATGGGCGCCCGCCAGCAGGCCATGCGCCATGCTGCCATAGAGCCGCGCATAATGCCGTGCCAGCGGCGCCGGAAGCCAGGGATGGCGCCTGGTGAGATCATCGAGAAAAGCCTGGAAGCTTTGGCCGCCCAGATCGCCGCCCGGCAGATGCGCCGTCCCGGTCCAGTCGCCGGTCATCTTCGGGAAATAGGGCCTGAGCCTCTCCAGCGCATGTTCGGCAAGCTTGCGATAGGTCGTGATCTTGCCGCCGAAGATCGAGAGCAAAGGCGGCACACCCTCCGCACCATCGATATCGAAGACATAGTCGCGCGTCACCGCGGATGGATTGGCGGCATTGTCGTCATAGAGCGGCCTCACGCCCGAAAAGGCCTGGACGATGTCGGAGCGTTTCAGTTCCCTCTTGCTGTAGCGGTTGACCACCGCCAGCAGATAGTCGATCTCGCGCTCGTCGATGGCGACGTCTTCCGCTTTGCCTTCATAGGGAATGTCCGTCGTGCCGATGAGGCAGAGATTGTCCTGATATGGATTGACGAAGATCACCCGTTTGTCGTCATTCTGGAAGAGATAGGCCTGCGGCCCGTCCCAGAATTTCGGCACAACGATATGGCTGCCTTTGACGAGGCGGATCCGGCGGCTGGAATTGACGCCGTTGACATGGCCGAGCACGTCCTGGACCCAGGGCCCCGCCGCATTGACGAGCGCCCGCGCCGTCACCCGCCGCGCGCCTTCCGTGCCTTTGAGATCGACCTGCCACAGCCCCTCTTCGCGCCGCGCCGACACGGCCGCCATGCGGGTCAGGATCGTGGCGCCCCGGTCGCGGGCGTCGATGGCATTGAGGACGACGAGGCGCGCATCATCGACCCAGCAGTCGGAATATTCAAAGCCGGTCTTGAACTGATCGCGGATGATGGCGCCCTCCGGATCGCGGCGGAGATCGAGGCGCCGGCAGCCCGGCAGGGTCTCGCGCTTGCCGAGGTGATCATAGAGAAAGAGCCCGAGACGGATCAGCCAGGCCGGACGCTGCTCGGGCGAATGCGGCAGCACCAGGCGCATCGGCCAGATGATATGCGGCGCCGCCTTGAGCAGCACCTCGCGCTCGGTGAGCGCCTCACGCACCAGCCGGAACTCGTAATATTCGAGATAGCGCAGGCCGCCATGGATGTATTTGCCCGAACGCGAGCTGGTGCCCTGCGCCAGGTCGCCCTTCTCGCAGAGCAGCACCTTGAGGCCGCGCCCGGCCGCGTCGCGCGCGATGCCGGCGCCGTTGATGCCGCCGCCGATCACCAGGAGATCATAGGGCTCGCGCTTGGCCATCACGCGCCTCCCCGCTCAATCCCCTCTCCCCCTGCGGGGGAGAGGGTTAGGGTGAGGGGGAACCGGTGGTGCAATCCCTTTGCGATGTAAAAAGTCATTCCTGTCCGTTCCCCCTCACCTTCCCAATGCTTCGCATTGGGCCCCTCCCTTTCCCCCGCAGGGGGCGAGGGTATAAGGCGACCGCCAATGACGGGATGACGAGCAAAGAGGAGGCCGAGGACAAGCACCCTAGCACCGGTTGACGGGCGGCTCGCCCGCGAGATAGCGCCTCACCTCTTCCGCGGCGAGCCCCGCCGCATAGGTGACGGTTCTGACCGAGGCGCCGGCGATATGCGGGGTGAGCGTCACATTCTCGAGCTTGAGCAACGGCCAGTCGGCCGGCACCGGCTCGATGGCGAAGGTCTCCAGCATCGCGCCGCGCAGATGGCCGCCGGCCATCGCCTGATAGAGCGCATCGTAATCGACCAGTGGGCCGCGCGCCGTGTTGATCAGGATGGCGGTCGGCTTCATCTGCGCCAGCGTCTCGGCATTGATGAGCTTCTCGGTCTCCTTGGTCACGCGCGGATGCAGCGTCACCACGTCGGACTGCGCCAGCAGCTGATCGAGCGACACCTGCTCGACGCCGTCGGCCAGATCGCCGGCCGTAAGTTGCACGTAAGGATCGGCGACCAGGATACGGCAGCCGAAGACCTTCAGCAGCCGCACCACCCGCATGCCGATCTCGCCATAGCCGACGACCCCGACCGTCATTTCGGACAATTCCTCGCCAGTGCGGTCGGCGCGATAGAGATCGCCCCGCCATTCACCCCTTCTCAGAGCGTCGTGCCCCCTGGTAATGAGACGCGTCTCGGCCAGAATGGCGCCGATGGTGAATTCGGCGACGGCGGAGGCATTGCGGCCCGGCGTATTGACGACGGTGATGCCCCGCGCCCGTGCCGCCTTCATGTCGATATTGACCGGCCCGCCGCGCGAGACGACGACGAATTTGAGCGTCGGACAGCGATCCATGATTCCGGCCGACAAGGGGGCGAGATGAGTGACCAGGATCTCGGCGCCATCGATCAGCGCCACGGTGTCGTCGGCGCCGCCCATATATTCCTTGAGCCCGTCCATGCCGGCATGGGCATAGCCATGCTCCATCGGCTTGTCCGGCCAGTCGAGATCATGCCGCACGATGTCGAGATCGGCCTTCGGGCATTTCTCGCCGATCGCCTTCTCGAACATATCGGAACGCATGAAATGATCGCCGATGATGACAAGCTTACGTTTCACTGATTTGCCTCGCAGTCTGCACCGCGCGCCAGATGGGCCGCATCCGGTCGCGGGTTTCCTTGTAGATGGGGAACATCGTGTCGAACATCCTGACGAGCGCCGCGTCGGGCTTCGTCTCGGGGCCGAGCGCCGGATCGACCCATTGCGCCGCACAGGCCGCCATGTCGGGATAGATCTTCTGCTGCACGGCGGCGATCATCGCGGCGCCCGCCGCACCCGCCTCCTCGCGCAGCACGCTCCGCACCGGCGCATCGAGTGCGCTGGCGAAAAGGAGTCTCAGCGCTTTTGACCGCGCGCCGCCGCCGGTGAGGCGGATGTCCCTCGGCAAAGGCCCCATCGCCGCATAGCAGTCGCGCGCGGCGAAACTCAGGCCCTCGAACACCGCCCGCATCATATCCGCATACCCCATGCCGGCTTCGAGCCCGGTGAACTGCGCCCTGGCGGCGGGATCGAGAAACGGTCCGCGTTCGCCCGCTTGCGAGATATAGGGATGATAAAGAAGCTGGCCGCCGGGCCGCTCCAAAATCCGGTCATCGAGCCCGTCGATCAGGTCGCGGCGGCTGCGCTCGACGCCCTGGCTCGCCAGCACCTCGCGGCCTATATCGAGCAGCCAGTCGATATTGAGGGTCGAGGCCATGTTGGACTGCATCTGCGCCAGCATGCCGGGCACCGGAAAGGCCATCGTATAGCCGGTGCGCTCGTCATTGAGGCGCACCGCATCGATCGACGGCGCGAGCCGCATATGCATGCCGGTCGAGCCCGCGATCGAGCAGCCGACCCGGCCCTCGCGGTCGAACAGCCCGCCGCCCAGGGCGGTGCAGGCGACATCGACATAGCCGAGCACCACCGGCGTTCCGGCGGCAAGCCCTGTCGCCGAGGCAGCCTCGAGGCTCAGGCCATCGGAGACTTCCGTTCCCTCGACGATCGCCGGCAGCAATCGCTTGCCCTCAGAGCAGTCGAGCGCGTCCAGTATCTCCGGCTCATATTGGCGGGTGCGGAAATTGCCGAAGGTGAAATTGGCTTCGGAAGGGTCGCATACCCGCTCGCCCGTCAGCTTGAAATAGAGCCAGTCCTTGCAATGATGCGCCGAAGCGGCCTTGGCGAGCACCTCCGGGGCATGGCGCTTGAGCCAGGCGAGCTGGACATTCTGCTGGCAGGCATTCACGCCCGAGCCGGTGCGCTCGTAATGGGCCGGATAGGCGGGCGAGCGGGTGAAGTCCTCGGCGATCGCAGCGGCGCGCGAATCGAGCCACAGCCAAGCCGGGGCCGCGGGCTCGCCATCCTTGTCGATGAGCCACATGCCGTCGCCTTGTCCGGTGACGGCGATGGCGACGAGGCGGTTGTTGAGATTCTCGATCTTGTCGGCGAGATCCCGCAAGGTCTGCGCCGCATCCTTCCAGGTGCGCGCCATGTCCTGCTCGACGCCGCCATTCTTGAGCGTCTTGTAGCCATTGGGAATGGCGGCGACGGCGAGCTGCTCGCCCGTCGTCGAGAAGGCGACCGATTTGATCACCGATGTGCCGGCGTCGATGCCGATGATGATGCCCTCGCTCATGCGAGCTCCGCGCCATGGGCGATGGCAGCGCCGCTGTCGGCGGCGAAGATGTGAAGATCCTGCGGTGCGATGCGCATGAAAAGACTGCTGCCCGGCGCCGCCTTGATCTGCTCATGCGAGACCGAGACGACGGTGCGCCCGGCGATCTCGGCGGCGATATGGGTCTGATCGCCGAGCCACTGGCAGGTGACGACGCGCGCCATCAGCCCCTTCTTGCCGATATGCACCGCATGCGGCCTCACCCCCAGCACCAGCCCTTCATTGTCCTTCAGTCGCCGGCGCACCGCATCGGGAAAATCCTGCGCCGCATAGGATAGTACCTGTCCGTCGCCGCCTTCGAGCGTGAACTCGATCGCCTGGCCGGCATCCCTGACCCGCACCGGAAACACATTCATCGGCGGCTCGCCGATGAAGGTGCCGACGAAGAGATTGGCCGGGCGCGCCTTGAGCTCGGTCGGCGTCGCATATTGCTGCAGCACGCCGCCTTCCATGACGGCGATACGGTCGGCCAGCGCATTGGCCTCGGTCTGGTCATGGGTGACGAGGATGGTCGTGCAGTTATGCTCGCGCAGATAATGCTTGATGCGCCCGCGCAGCACCGCGCGCAATTGCGGCTCGAGCTGGCCCATCGGCTCGTCGAGCAGATAGAGGCCGGCCTTGCGCACCAGCGCGCGGCCGAGGCTGGCGCGCTGCTGCTGGCCGCCCGACACCGAGCTTGGATATTTATGCAGCACATCGGCGATCTCGAGCATCTCGGCCATCGCCTTGACCCGCTTGTCGACGTCGGCACTGCCGAGCTTCTGGGCCTTGAGCGCGAAGGAGATATTCTCGGCGAGGGTGAGCGGCGGATAGAGCGAATAGGTTTCGAAGGCCATGGCGACGCCGCGCTGCGCCGGGGCCAGCTGATGGATGGCGCGGCCGTCCAGCGCGATCGATCCGTTGCTCACGGTCTCGAAGCCCGCGATCATCCGCAAGGTCGAGGTCTTGCCGCAGCCCGACGAGCCGAGGAGCGCGGTGATCTCGCCGGGCTTCACCGTGAAGCTCAGATCCTTGACCGCATGCACGGTGCCGGCGCCATAGATCTTGTCGACATTCTGGAGGACGAGTTCGGACGACATCAGGCACGTCTCCTGGCAAGGGCCGAACCGGTCTCGCGGTCGAAGAGATGCGTGCCGATCGGATTGAAACCGATGGCGACCTCGCTTTCCGCCTTGGGAATGGCCGATGACGAAGAGGGCAGCGACGCCAGGAGTTCCGCGCCGCCCCGGGTCTGCAGCAGGAGCACGGTGCGCTCGTTGAGCGGCGTCACCGCCATGACCGTGGCCTTGAGGCCGGCGCCATCGATGAGCTCGACCGCTTCCGGCCGGACGCCCAGGGTGACGGGCCTGCCTGTGAGCCCGGCATAGGCCTTGTCGATCTCGGCTCTTTCGCCGGCGAGATCGATCGTAGCCCCCTCGCCCACCATGGTTTCGACGAGATTGATGGTCGGATCGCCGAACAGGCGCGCGACACTCATCGTCGCCGGACGACGATAGATCTCTTCCGGGCTCGCGACCTGGACGAACTTGCCGCCGGCCAGCACCGCAATGCGGTCGGCGAGCGCCATCGCCTCCTTGTAGTCCTGCGTCACATAAAGCACGGTCGATCTCGCCTCGCGCAGGAGCCGCGGCAATTCGAGCCGCATCTCGAAGCGCAGTTTGGCATCGACATTGCGCAAGGGATCATCGAGCAGCAGCAGCTTCGGCGACGAGGCCAGCGCCCGCGCCAGGGCGGTGCGCTGCTTCTGGCCGTTGGACAGTTGCCGCGGCGCGTGGCCGAGCACATGGTCGATCTTGAGCAGCCTCGCGACCCGCGCCACGCCCTCCTTGATCTGGGCCGCGTTTTGCGAACGCGCCCTTAAAGGCGTGGCGATGTTCTCGAAAGCGTCGAGATGCGGGAACAGCGCGAAATTCTGGAAGGCCATGCCGACATCGCGGTGCTCGGGCGCCACATCGGCCATGTCCTGGTCGTCGATGCTGATCGTCCCGGCCGTCGGCTCCTCGACGCCGGCGATGAGGCGGAGCAGCACCGTCTTGCCGGTGCCGGAAGGCCCGAAGATGACGACGATCTCGCCCGCATCGGCGCTGAGGGAGATGTCGTCCAGCACCTTGTTGGACTTGAAGGCTTTCGAGACGGAGGCGAGTTCGAGATGCGGCATGATCAACCCTTCACCGCGCCGAGCGACAGGCCTTCGACCAGGTAGCGCTGCGCGTAGAGGGCGAGCGCCAGCGTCGGCGCGATCGACAGGACGATGGCCGCGGCGATCTGTCCGTATTGGATGCCGGACGCGGTCACGAAAGCGAGAGCGCCGACCGTCACCGGCTGCTTGTCGGCCGAAGCGAGGATGAGCGCGAAGACGAAATTGTTCCAGGCGAAGATGAAGGCGAGCAGTCCCGCCGCGGCGATGCCGGGCTTCGCCAGCGGCACGGCGATCTTCCAGAAGGTCCTGAGCCAGCTGTTGCCGGAGATGCGATAGGCATGCTCGATGTCGGGGCTGATATCCTCGAAATAGCCGCGCACGATCCACAGGATGAGCGGAAGGCAGATGAGCTGATAGACCCAGATGAGACCGATATAGGTGTTGGTGAGGCCGAGCTGCTTGAAATAGAGGCTGAGCGGCAGGAGCACCAGCAGCGGCGGCGCGAAGCGGAAGGAGAGCAGCGTGAAGGCGATGTCCTCGCCGAGCCGGAAGCGGAACCGGGCGAAGGCATAAGCCGCCGGAATGCCGAGCGCGAGCGAGATCAGGACCGCCGAGGCCGACAGGAAGAAGCTGTTCCACAGATTCTTCATGAAGGCGATGTCGAGATTGCCGGCCGTCGTCTCGAGCCTGCCGGTGATCAGCGCCGAATAATTGGCGAGCGTCGGCTCGAAGACGATGCTCGGCGGAATGCGCAGGATCGTCTCGTTGGTCTGGAACGACATCAGCACGATCCAGAAGATCGGGAACAGAAAGAAGATCAGGACCAGGCTGATGAGGACGCCGCGGGTGATTCTCTCAAGGGTGGAAGTATGGTCCATGATTCAAGCCCCGCCATGGGCGCGTTCGCGCAGCTTGAGCCACTGCTTGATGAAGATGTTGGAGAGCAGATAGGTGATCGCCCACAGGATGATCAAAAGCGCCGCCGACCGTCCGACATTCGTGTACTGGAAAAATTCCAGATAGGACTGGACCTGGAACACCATGAGCCGGTCGCCAGGTCCGCCTTGCGTCATCGAATAGACGATGTCGAACTGCTGGATCGAGTCGAGGAGGCGGAACAGCGACGCGGTGATGATATAGGGAAGCAGCATCGGCAGCGTGATGCGGAAGAAGACGAAGCTCCGCGGCACGCCGTCGAGGGCTGCGGCCTCGAAGGGCGCCTTGGGCAGCGATCGCAAGCCCGCCAGCAGCAGGATCATGATGAAGGGCGTATAGACCCAGACATCGACCAGCGTGACGGTGAGCAGCGCCGTCGAGGGATCGGACGCCCATTTGAAATCATGGAAGCCGAGCAGGCTCACGAAATAGCTGAGGATGCCGAAATTGGGATTGGTCATCAGCTTCCACATCAGCGCCGCCAGCGCCGGCGCTGTCATCAGGGGCAGCAGCAAAAGGATCGAGGCGATATTGTTGAAGCGCGTCGGCTTCTGCAGGAGAAGCGCTATGCCGAGGCCGAGCAGCAATTCGACGCCGACGGTGAGGCCCGCATAGACGAGCGAGATCTTCACCGTGTTCCAGAAGGCCGCGTCGCTCAGGAAGTTGATGTAGTTGTCGAACCAGATGAAGCCCTTCATCGCGGGGAGGTTCAGCCGGAAGCGCAGCAGCGAATAATAGACGGCGGTGAAGAACGGGATGAGGATGCCGATGCAGACGAGCAGCGCCGGCAGGCTGAGGAGATAGGGCAGCGCCCGGCGGAAGAACCGGCTGCTTCTCTTCGGTCGTGTCACGTGATCGGCTGCCGCGGTCATGATCCTGGCCCGTTCTCCATCCGATTATAGGTCAGCGCATGATCCGGAAAAGTGGATTCAAGATCATGCGCAAAGGAGTGCGCAGCCCGGCCGGGGAGGATCGGCCGGGCCGCGCCGCGATGCCTAGCCGAGCCCGGCATCCTTCAGCTGCTTGTCGACATTGGCGGCGAGCTTGTCGAGGCCTTCATCGACCGGAACTTCCTTGGCCACCATCTTCTGCAAGGTCTCCGCCCACTGGGTGGTGAGGTCGAAGAACAGCGGCTGCGCCGTGAAGTAGATCTTCGCGCCCGGCGCCGACGTATCGTGCTGGTTCAGATAGCCCGGATAGGACTTGTCGATGCGACCGCGGAACTCCTCGTCCTTCCACACCGAGGCGCGGACCGGATTGACGAAGTCCATCTTGCGGGCGCCGAACAGGTCATGCTCGACCGAGGAGGCCCACTGCATGAAATACCAGGCGGCATCCTTCTGGCCGGAGAAGTTCGACAAGGCCAGCGACCAGATCCACACATTGGGGGTGGGCGCGGTCGCCTTCGGATTGGCGGCGAAGGGCGCGTAGCCGATATTGCCCTTCTCCTTGTTGTCGCCGCCATTCATGAAGTAGCCGAGAATGTCGGCGTCGAAGATCATGGCGGAGGCGCCGGCGCCGAGATCGGTGCCGACCTGATACCAGGTATAGGTCGACCAGTTCTTCGGTCCCGATTCCTGGATCATCTGCACCCACTGCTTGTGGAAGGCCTTCGATTCGGCCGTGTTCATCGCCGCCGTCAGCTTGCCGTCGGCCACGGTGAAGTCCTTCTGGCCGAAATTCGAATAGCCCGACAGGAAGCCCGGATGGATCGTCGCCCAGGAGCGCGAGCCGCGCACGCCGACGCCGTAAGGTCCGCCGAGATCCTTGGTGAGCTTCGCCGCGGTGGCGACGAGCTCATCGAGATTCTTCGGCGGCTGCACGCCGGCCTTCTCGAACATCTTCACATTGTAGGAGAGATTGTTGAGCTCATAGCCCCACGGAATGCACCACTGCTTGGCGTCCGCCGAGCCGAGCTCGCCGCCCGGCACGCCGTTCCACGCGGTCGAGGCCCTGAGGCCCGGCAGCACGTCGTCCCAGTTATAGGTCGGGTTCGTCTTGGCCGGATCCTTGATGTATTCGTTGAGATCGGCGATCCAGCCGGCCGGACCATAGGTCCAGGTCATATAGGCGCCGGTCATGAAGGCGTCGTATTCGCTCGAGCTCGAGGACAGCGCCGCGGTCACCTTGTCGAAATAGACGTCTTCCGGAAAGACGTCATAGGTGACGTCCATGCCGGTCATGTCCTTGAAGGTCTGCAGATTGGCGATCATCGCATCCGCATAGGGATGCTTGTTGAGCAGGAGCTTGAGCTTGGTGCCCTTATAGGCCATCCAGTCGAACTCCGCCGCCATGGCGCGCGTCTGCGCCTGGGTGAGGAGCATGCCGCCGGCGGCCGCCGAAATACCGAGCTTGGCCGAAGCGGCGAGCAGCTCGCGCCGCGAGAGCTTGCCCGCCACGAAGGCGTCGAACAGCCCTTTTTCTTTCTCGTACATTCCCATTTTCCTCCGTTGGTTGATCGTCGTCAGGCGGATGCGGCTTTATCGCCGTTCTTGCTGCCGGCTTCTGCGCCCGGCTCTTCGCCCGTCAATTGCCGGGCGGTTGTCTCGTCGGTGATGAGCCCGGTCAGGAGACCGCTCCGCAGCACCGAACGAATGGCTTTGATCTTGTTGCGGCCGCCGGCGATGGCGACCATTTCACGCCCGCGCAGCACCTCGATGTCGGGGGCGAGCGCGCGCTCGGAGAGATCGGCCGGCACAAGCCTGCCGTCTTCGGTGAAGAACGAGCCCAGCACCTCGCCGCAGGCGCCGGCGCGCGCCACTTCCTCGATCTCGGCCGGAGCGATCATGCCGGCGGAAGTGATGAAGCCGGCATTGTCGACCTCGCCGATGCCGACCAGATGCAGGCTCGCTTGTCGCGCCAAAGCGACGACATCGGCGATGCCGAACTGCGACAGGAGCACCGCCTTGTCCTCGACGCTGTTGGCGAAGAAGGGAACAGGAAGCAGATAGGCTTCCGATCCGGTGCGCTCCGACAGTCGGTGGATCACGTCATAAGGATTGGCGGCGAAGCGCCGTGTGAGGCCGCCGAGCAGCGACACGAATTTCACATGCGGGGCGGGCGAGGACGGCAGGAAGTCGATCGCCGCGGCGAGGGTGCGGCCATGGCCGACGCCGATGATCTCATGGCTGGCGCGGTCGAGCACATTGCGCAGATAGCGGGCGCCCGCCATGCCGAGCGTGCGCAGCGGCAGGGCGCCGTCGTCGATATTAGGCACCACCTCGCAATGGCCGAGGCCGAATTTCGCCTTGAGTCTTTCCTCCAGCGCCACGCAGCCGGCGATCGGACCTTCGACGAAAACCCGGATCAGCCCATCGCGGCTGGCGCGCGCGATCAGGCGATGCGCCTTGGTGTTGGGAATATTGAGCTTCTCGGCGATCTCGCCCTGGGTCTGGCCGCCGGCGAAATAGAGCCAGGCGGCGCGCGCCGCCAGCGTCGCTTCCTCGTCGATCTGCAGATGTGACCGCGGCTGATCCACTTCTCCCATCCATTTTTGAATTTTTTTTCGTTGCTTGCAATATTTTGCAAATCCGGACGTGAGTCAACGGGATTCGTCGTTGCGACGCGGCAAGCGCGGTGAGAAAGGCCAAAAATTAGGCTTCTAGAATTCCCAGGGAGATATGAGATCTAGCTCGGTGATCTGAAAATCGGCCAGATTGCGTGTCGCCAAGCGACCATTATTGACGCGGGCGATTGCCGCAATCATTCCATCGGCTTCAGACATCGGACGCCCTCGCCGTGTGGCTAGGCCCATGATCTCGCCATATGCGAGCGCCGCTTCCTCCGTCAGCCCGAATATCCGGCCGGCAAGGCGATGTCGCCAACTGGAAAGCCCTCTTTCCAGCTTCAAAGAGCGCTCCCCGGGGCGTATTTTCTGAATACCGTAGGCGATCTCGGCGATCGTTACGGTGGGCAGCGCAAGTTCGACATCGAAGCGCTCGAGCCAGGACATAACAGCTTGATCTGGCTCCTTTTTCAGTGACTCGGCGATAACATTGGTATCGAGGAAAATCACAGGTCGATGCCTGTGTGCTTCTTTCTGCCCTCCTTGATGACGGCCTCGAGGTCTATATCCGTGCCGCTTTCGGCTGTCAGTCGAGCATAAAATGATGCCGCCGGCTCGCGGCCGGTTTCGCGAATCTCATAGGCTTCCAGCGCGCGCTCTACGATGTCGGCAATAGAGCGGTTTTCCCGGCGGGCCAGACGATGCGCGAGGCTCCGGGCCTTGGCGCTGCGTACGGAGAGTTGAGGTTCTGCCATGGGAACACCTCCTTTCCCAGACGATATATAGGAGAAACCACTTCTGCCATCAAGATGGCATATGCCGGCATGACATCTAAGCCGGCGCCTGGCAGCGCGTATAACGCCCTGATTTGAAATCGAAAATCACGCCATTCTGGTCGAAATCAGCGCTCAGCATGGTGACGATGGCAGGTCCCAGCGCTTCCGGCAGCGGCACGCTTTCGGGGTCCTCCTCGGGCCAGGCCTCGACCCGCAATTCGGTGCGGATCGGCCCCGGGCTGATCAGATTGGCGCGGACCGTCGTGTCCTCGATCTCATTTGCATAGACGCCTGCCAGCGCCTCGAGCCCGGCCTTGCTGACCGCATAGGGCGCCCAGCCGGCATGGCGTTTCCAGGCGACGCCCGAGGTCACGAACAGCGCCCGCCCCGCCGGACTCTTCCGAAGCAGCGGATCGAGCCGGTGCAGCAGGCGGAAATTGGCGGTGAGATTGATGGCGAGCGCCGCCTCGAAATCCTCCGGGAGCAATTCGCCGACCGGCTGCTTGGGCCCGAGAATGCCGGCATTGCCGAACAGGCCGTCGAGCCGGTCGAACCGCGCCGCGATCACCGTCGCCAGCCGGTCGATGTCGGCGGCCTCGCTCATCTCGCAGGCGACCGGTGTCGCCGCACCCCCCAAGGTCTTCGCCTCGGCCTCGATCCCGACCAGCGCCTCGAGGCTGCGCGCCGTCGCCACCACATGGGCGCCCTCCTCGGCCAGCGCCCGCAAGGCGGCGCGGCCGATGCCGCGCGAGGCGCCGGTGACCAGGATGACGCGGTCTTTCTGCTGTCCAGCCACCAGAGCCCTCTCCGAGATATGATCGTGATGCGCTTGCGCTTAACCTGTCCCATCCAAGCTTTCAACCCGAGAAAATACCATTACAATACCACTATACACAGGTATTACTTTGGTATTATACGTGCCCGCATGATCGATGGAGTTCTCTTCATGGGCGTGGATGGCGGCGGCACCAAATGCCGGGTCCGTCTGCGCGACCGGTCCGGCACGATTGTCGCCGAGGCCGTCGGCGGCCTCGCCAATCTCTATCAGGACCTCGACGCGGCCATCGCCACCATCCGCGCCACCCTGGCCGAGACGCTGCGCCAGGCCGGGCTCGCCGACACGGAACGGCGCTCCATCCATGTCGGTCTCGGCCTCGCCGGCGCCGTCACCGAAGAAACCATCGGCGCCGTCCGCCGGGCCTTGCGGGACTTCGGCAGCGCCAGTGTCGATGTCGATGGCTACGCCGCTTTTCTCGGCGCCCATGACGGCGCCGATGGCGGCATCGTCATCGCCGGCACCGGCTCGGCCGGTCTCGCGGTAGTCCAGGGCGAGCGCCACTGGATCGGCGGCTTCGGCTTCTGGATCGGCGATCAGGGCTCGGGCGCGATTTTGGGCCGCGGCGCCTTGCGGCGCGCCGCGCTCGCGCTCGACAATCTCATTCCCTCCTCGCCGCTCCTCGAGGAGATCCTCGCCGAATTCCACCGCGACCGTGATGGCTTCGCCGACTGGGCCCGCCATGCCCTGCCGCGCGATTATGCCCGCTACGCGCCGCGCATCTTCGCTGCCGCCGCTGCGGGCGACCTTTATGGCGCCGAGCTCGTCGAGGATGCCGCGCGCGCCGTCGCCCGCCTCGCCAGGGAGCTTCTCGCCCGCGGCGCGCCGAGCGTCGCGCTTGTCGGCGGCCTCGCCAAGCCTCTGACGCCTTTCATGCCGGCGGATCTCAAAGCGCATCTGATCGCGCCGAAGCGCGATGCGCTCGATGGCGCCATCATGATGGCGCGCCGGACCGCCGGCCTCACCGGCTGGAGCGCATGAGCGCCGCAACTGAGATCTTCGCCCGCGCCCGCATCGCCGATGGCGGGCCGGCGCCGCTTTATCTGAAGCTCAAGCGGCTCGTCACCGACGCCATCGCGCAAGGCGAGCTCGCAGGCCACGACGCCATTCCCGGCGAGCGCGATCTCGCCCGCATGCTCGGCATCTCGCGCGTCACGGTGCGCAAGGCCTTCGCCGATCTCGTCGCCGATGGTGTGCTGGTGCAGCGCCGCGGCTCCGGCACTTTCGTCGCCTCCAAGGAAGACCGCATCGAATTGCCGCTGTCGCGCTTGACCAGCTTCACCGAGGATATGCGCTTGCGCGGTCTGCCGACCACATCCGATTGGATCGAGCGTTCCGTCGGCCTGCCGACACCCGAGGAAGCGCTCGTCCTGGCCTTGTCGCCGGGCGAGAAAGTAAGCCGGCTGCACCGCCTGCGTCGCGCCGGCGACAAGCCGCTCGCCATCGAGCGCGCCGCCATCCCGCATCGCTTCCTGCCCGATCCTCAAGGCGTCGAAACCTCGCTCTACGAGGCCTTGACTGACCGGGGTCTGCGCCCGGTGCGCGCCCTGCAACGCCTCCACGCGACTGCCCTCAGCAAAGGCGATGGCGAAATGCTCGGCCTTCCCGAGGGAAGTCCGGCTCTCTTCACCGAACGTGTGGCCTATCTCGCCGACGGACGTGTCGTCGAATTCACCCGTTCTCATTACCGCGGCGATTCCTATGACTTCGTCGCCGAACTTCATCTCTCGGAAGGATCATGACAGACCATCAGACCGACATGGCGCGCGAAGTCGCCGAAGCGCCCGAAGCCCTTGCCCGCATGCTCGCCCACAACCGCGCTGCGCTCACCGAACTGGGCAAGCTATATCAGGCGCGGAAGCCGAGCCACATCGTCACCTGCGCGCGCGGCTCGTCCGACTGTGCGGCATCCTATTTCAAATATCTGATCGAGATCATGCTCGGCCTGCCCTGCTGCTCGATCGGCGCCTCCGTCGTCTCGGTCTATGGCGCGCGGCTGGCCCTGCGCGACACGCTGCTGCTGACGATCTCGCAATCGGGCAAGAGCCCCGACATCCTCGCTTTCCAGGCGGAAGCGAAGCGCGCCGGCATCCCCGCCCTGGCGGTGACCAACACCGAGGATTCGCCCCTGGCGCGCGATGCCGATCTCTGCCTGCCGCTATGCGCCGGCCCCGAGAAGAGCGTCGCCGCGACCAAGACTTTCATCGCCTCCGCCGCCATGGCGGCGGCGCTCGTCGCGGCCTGCGGCGGCGATGCCCGCTTCGCCAAGGCGGTCGAGAAATTGCCTGAGGATCTGCACAAGGCGCTCGCCATAAGCTGGACGGAGATGGAGGACGCTTTCACCTTGGCGAATTCCGCCTATGTGCTGGGCCGCGGCCCGTCCTTGCCGATGGCGCAGGAGGCGGCGCTCAAGCTCAAGGAGACCTCGGGGCTTCATGCCGAGGCCTATTCCGCCGCCGAGGTGATCCACGGGCCGATGGAGCTCGTCGGCCCGGGCTTCCCGGTCGTGATGCTGGCGCCCGAGGACAAGGCCCTCGCCACCACGCGCGACACGGCGAAACGCCTCGCCGAGGCCGGCGCCCATGTGATGACGCCCGGCTTCGCCCGCACCAGCGACCCGCTTCTCGATCCGATTTCGATGATCCAGAGCTTCTATGGCAGCGCCGAGCGCATCGCGCGCCTGCGCGGGCGTGATCCTGACCGGCCGCGGCTCTTGAAGAAAGTGACGGAAACGAGATGACCCGTTTCGCGCTGACCGGCGCCCGGCTGTTCGACGGCGAGACGATCCGGCCCGGCCTCGCCGTCCTCATCGCCGACGGCAGGATCGAGAAGATCGTGCGGACCGCCGATCTCGGCCCGGACGTCATGGCCGTCGATCTGGGCGGCGGCATCCTGGCGCCGGGTTTCATCGATGCGCAGGTGAATGGCGGCGGCGGCGTGCTGCTCAACGAGGCGCCGACCGTCGCCACGGTGCGCCGCATGGCGGAAGCCTATCGCGTCTTCGGCACCACCGGCCTGCTGCCGACCGTGATCACCGACGACACCCGGATCATCCGCAAGGCCGCCGAGGCGGTGGCAACGGCACGGCGCGAGAAAGTGCCGGGCATTCTCGGCATCCATATCGAAGGCCCCTTTCTCGACCCGCGCCGGCGCGGCGCCCATCCGCCCGAGCATATCCGGGCCATCACCCCCGACGACGTGGCCTGGCTGACCGGGCTCGATTGCGGCGTCGTCCTCCTCACCGTGTCGCCGTCGCATGTCGCGCCGGAGACGATCGAAACTCTCGCCAAGGCCGGCATCATCATCTCGCTCGGCCATTCCGACGCCACCGCAAAGCAGGCGCAAGCCGCCCTCGCCGCCGGCGCCCGCGGCTTCACCCATCTCTACAACGCCATGAGCCAGTTGCAGCATCGCGAGCCCGGCATGGTCGGCGCGGCGCTCGCCGACCGCGAGAGCTATTGCGGCGTCATCGCCGACGGCCATCATGTCGATCCGCTGGCGCTCGAGGTGGCGATTGCGGCGAAGCGCACGGGCCATGTCTTCCTCGTCACCGATGCGATGCCGCCCGCCGCCGGCGGAGCCGACCGGTTCGAGCTCCAGGGCCGCACGGTTCTCGCCCGCAATGGCCGCCTCGAGCTTGCCGACGGCACGCTGGCGGGCTCGATCATCACCATGGACGACGCCGTGCGCTATTGCGTCACCGTCCTGAAGCTCGATCTCGCCGAGGCCTTGCGCATGGCCTCGCTCTATCCCGCCGCTTTCCTCGGAAAGGATCGCCAGTACGGTCGAATCGCTCCAGATTACCACGCCGATCTCGTGCATCTGACGGATGATCTCGCCGTCACCCGGACCTGGATCGACGGAAAGAGCTCATGAAACTCAAACTCGCCGGGCAGCTGAGCCTCGGCAGCGGCAAGGTGAACGAGGACGCGGTCGGCTTCATCGGCGATCCGCACGACATCGAGGCGGCCTGGGCCCTCGACGGCGTCACCGGCATCAACGACAAGGGCCTGGGGCTGATGGGCAGCGACGCGCAATGGTTCGTCGCGCGTATCGACCAGCATCTGCGCGCCCTTCTCCCTGGAGCCAAGGACCTGCCGCGGGTGGTGTCCGATCTGATCGACCGGCTGATCACCGATCTCGGGCAGCATGCGCTGCCCGCCAGCTATGATCCGCCGGCCGCCTGCATCGCCGCTGCCTGCCGCATCGATGGACGCTGGCAGGCGGTGCGCCTCGGCGACTGCCGCCTCCTGGCCAAGGACCGCAACGGCTTCCGGCGCATCGTCGATTTCGCCAATGACGATTTCGATCACTGGGTCACCGCCGAGGCGATGCGCCTGCGCGCCACCGGCATGACCGATCTCAAGGACATTGCGCGCGCCATGCGGCAGGTCCAGTTCGACAACCGCCGCCGCCGCAACCGGCCGGGCGGCTATGGCGTGATCGAGGCGGACCGCGCCTGTCTCGCTTTTGCGGAATATATGGAGCTCGAAGATCCGACCGCGGTGTTGCTGACCAGCGACGGCTTCTTCCGCCTGGTCGATTACTACGGCCAGATATCGGAGACCGATCTCCTCGCTTGCGCCACACGAGACGGCGAGCTCGCGCGCCTCTATGACATGATGCGCGAGCTCGAGGACGGCGATCCCGCCGGCGCCAGATATCCTCGCTTCAAGCCCAAGGACGATGCGAGCGCCATCGCGCTCGTTTCATGATCCCGCCGGACCGATCATCTGCCGGCCGATGCTGTGATAGACGAAAGGCGTCTTGGCGAGGTCGGTGGGCGAATAGAGATTGCGCAGATCGATCAGGACCGGCTTGCGCATCGACTTGGACAGCCGGGCGAGATCGAGTCCCCTGAACTCGTTCCACTCCGTGAGCACGATGAGCGCGTCGGCGCCCTTGGCCGCCGCATAGGCCGACTTCGCCCATTCGACGCCGGCAAAGACATCGGCGCCATTGGGCTTCACCACCGGATCATAGGCGACGACCTGAGCCCGTGCGGCGGCGAGCGCCGGAATGAGGTCGAGGGCCGGCGCATCGCGCAGGTCGTCGGTGTCGGCCTTGAAGGCAAGTCCCAGAACGGCGATGCGCTTGTCCGCGACCGAGCCGTCGAGCATGCGGGTGACGCGCGCCGCGAGATCGAGCTTGCGCTTGTCGTTGGCCTTCACCACCGCCTCGATGAGGCTGAAGGGCGCTCCCGCTTCGCGCGCGGTGACGGCCAGCGCCTTGGTGTCCTTCGGAAAGCATGAGCCGCCGAAGCCCGGCCCCGGCTGCAGATAGTGATGGCCGATGCGCTTGTCGTGGCCGATGCCCTTGGCCACCACTGCGATGTCGCCGCCCACTTCCTCGCACAGATCGGCCAGCTGGTTGATGAAGGCGAGGCGCATCGCCAGATAGCCGTTGGCGGCGTATTTGATGAGCTCGGCCGATTCGAAATCGGTGAAGATGAGCGGCGCCCCCGTCATGGCGATCGGCTGATAGATCTTGCGCAGCACTTCCTGGGCGCGCTTCGTCTCGGTGCCGATGACGACACGGTCGGGCTTCAGAAAGTCGTCGACCGCCGAGCCCTCGCGCAGGAATTCCGGATTGGCGGCGACGTCGAAATCGGCATCGGGCCGTTCCGCCTTGATCTGCGCCTTGAGCTTGCGCGCGGTGCCGACCGGCACGGTGGACTTCGTGATGATGACGCTGTAGCCGTCGAGCGCCGCGGCGATCTGGCTCGCCGCCTGATGCACATAAGCGAGATCGGCGGCGTCATCGCCGCGCCGTGTCGGGGTCGAGACCGCGATGAAGACCGCTTCCGCCTTGGCGACGGCGGCCTTGAGATCCATGGTGAAATGGAGCCGGCCGGCGCGGGCATTGTCATGGATGAGCTTGCCGAGCCCCGCCTCGTGGATGGGAACGCGGCCGGCGTTGAGCGCCTCCACCTTGGCCGCGTCATGGTCGACGCAGAAGACGTCGAAGCCGAATTGGGCGAGACACGCCCCGGAGACCAGCCCGACATAACCGGCCCCGATAACAGCTATTTTCATGACGGCTGGCCCGTACCCTTGAGAAGATCGACAGGCATTACGCTAGAGGAGCAACGGGGCCCGTGCAAGATCACGCCCTGCCCTTCAGGTCGGCCGCCGCCATGGCATAGCCGCCCGCCGCTCCGTCGATGAAATGGAAATGGTCGCGGGCGAAAGGATTGGGAACGAAGCAGGTCATGAGTGCCGAGTCCTGCCGATGCAGCCCATAGCGGCAGAGCCCTGCTTCATAGGCTTGGGCGAGGCGCTCGGCGAGGCGCGTGATGAGGGCCGGCGCGATATCCACCGTGAGCTTGAGGCCGTCGTCGAATTTGCGGAAGTCGGTATTCTGCGCGACGTCGTTCTTGTAGACCGCCGCGTCGAAGCGGCCGACTTTCATATTGCCCTGAAAGACCAGCCAGCCGGCGAGGCTTTCGGCCAGGATGCGAAGCTTGCGCAGCAGCGGCGATCCGCGATGCGTGGCGAGCGTCTCATATCTGAGCCCCTTCGGCGGAAAGCCGAATTTGCGCGGCACCGGCAGGCCCTCGCGCTCCTCGCCGTCGATGATGGCGATGATCTCATCGACGAGCCGGGTGAATTCGGCGCCGCGTTCCGCCTGGACGGGCGTCACGATGAGGGAAACGATCTCGCCGTTCTTCGCCGCGATCGGGTCCCAGCGGCAGGACAGCCCGGCGAGATCCGGACGCGCGCCCGCTTGCGCCGCCGGCACGCGGTAGTTGCCCGCTTTCATCTGCGCTTCCGCCCAGCTGGCGCCGCCGCCGGCGAACATCGCGTAAGTGACTTCGGGACTGGCGCGGAAGCGGGCGACCCGCACCTCATGCCCGGCCGCCTTTATGTCGCGCATCGGCACGATGGCGGCGCGCAGATCGAGACCGAGATCCTCCTTCACCCAGACCTGCGTGAGCGCCAGCGCCTCGCGCGTCCTTGGCACGGCCTCTTCCGGCACCGCCAGCAGGGCGCCGTCGCCGCCGAACACGAAGGGCACCTTATGCGCCCCGCCCAGCGCATTGAGCACCGCCGAGATCACGCTGGCGCCCGCCATGTTGACGGCCTTGTATTCGCCGCGCGCGATCGCCTGCGTCGAGCTCACGATATCGGCCGTCGCCAGCGACCAGTCCTCCGGCAAGGCCTGATAATTCGCCGCGTCGGCGACGCCGGAGAATTTCTCGAAAGTGGGCAGCGCTTCGAAGAAACCGTCGTGAGTCATGTCGAAGAACTAGCATGACGGCTTGACCTTGGCGACCGCGTGCAATCCATCCCCGATTGACGCCCGGACGCGACACCGCCATAGGCATAGGGGTGAGGATCGCCTTTTATGCCCCGCTCAAAGCGCCCGACCATCCGGTTCCCTCGGGGGACCGCCAGATGGCCCGGCTTCTCCTGCGGGCATTGAATCTCGCCGGTTTCGCTACCGAAGTCGTGAGCACCTTGCGGACCTTCACGTCCGATCCCGAGCCGCAAGCCTTCGCACCTGTCCTGCGGGCGGCCGAAGAAGAGAAGGCCCGGCTCACGGATGCCTGGCGCATGGGCGAAAAACCCGATCTTTGGTTCACCTATCATCCTTATTACAAGGCGCCCGACCTTCTGGGGCCTGATCTCGCACGTCATCTCGCCATTCCCTATGTCACCGCCGAGGCTTCCTATGCGGGCAAGCGCGATCGCCAGGGCTGGGCCGCACGCCAGGCGCTGGTCCGCGACGCCATCAGCCTCGCCAGGCTCAATCTCTGCTTCACCGGGCGTGACCGCGCCGGGCTGGCGAAGGCCGTGCCGGAGGCCCGCCTGGCGATGCTTCCGCCTTTCATCGATACGCACCCCTTCGCCGATGGTTTCGCGGACGCACCGCCGGCGCGGCTGATGAGCGTGGCGATGATGCGCAAGGGCGACAAATTCGCCAGCTTCGCCATGCTTGCCAAGGCGCTGGAGCGGCTGCTCGATCTGCCCTGGCGTCTCACTGTCATCGGCGATGGGCCCGTGCGCGCCGAGACCATCGCCCTCTTCGCCGGCATACCGGCGGAGCGGCTCGACTGGCGTGGCGAAATGGCGCCGGAGAACGTGCCCGCCGCCCTGGCCGGAGGCGGCCTCTATGTCTGGCCGGGCGCCGGCGAAGCCTATGGCATCGCCTATCTCGAGGCCCAGGCCGCCGGCCTGCCTGTGGTGGCGCAGGAGACCGCCGGCGTTCCCGCCGTAGTGCGTGATGGCGAGACCGGCCTTCTGACGCCGGAAGGAGATGTCGACGCCTATGCGGCGGCGGTCCGCGCGCTCCTCACCGATCATGCGAGGCGTGAAGCCTATGGCCGCGCGGCGCGCGCATTCGTGCTGGAGGAGCGTTCGCTGACCAGAGCGGCCCAGCGTCTTGCGTCATTGCTCGCCGAAGCACGCGCATGACTCTCTGGCAACCGCTCCGGGACGAGCTGGCGCGCTGGCGCGATGCCGGTCGCACCGCCTCGCTGTGGCTTCGCGACGATGACGCCGTCGCGCCGACGCCGGCGCTCGACCGGTTCGCCGGTCTCGGGCGCGACCACGGCGTGCCGGTGGCGCTGGCCATCATCCCGGCCCGCACCGGCCCGGCTTTGGCCGACCGCCTCGCCGGCGAAGAGCTCATCCACCCCGTCATTCATGGCTGGTCGCATGCCAATCACGCGCCCGCATCGGAGAAGAAGCAGGAGCTTGGACTGCACCGCCCGCGCGATGCGGTGCTGGGCGACCTGACGAATGGCTTGGCGCGGCTACGCCGATTCTATGGCGACCGGTTGACCCCGATGCTGGTGCCGCCGTGGAATCGCATCGACCCATCTCTGCTCGACGATCTGCCGGCGCTCGGCTTCGCCGCCCTGTCGGCTTTCGGCCACAAGCTCGGATCGCTGCCGGGTCTCATCGTCGTCAACACCCATATCGACATCGTCGATTCGCGCGCCGGCAATCGCTGCCGCGATCATGATGTGCTGATCGCGGAGCTTGTTCAGGAATTGCGGGAGGCGCGCGTCGCCGGTGACGGCAGGCCGGTCGGCGTGCTCAGCCATCATCTGGTGAGCGACGAGGACGCTTTCCGCTTCCTCGCCGACCTCTTCGCCGTTACGGCGCTGAGCAGTGCGGTGCTTTGGCGAACGCCCGGCGAGCTGCTGGGATAGGCTACAGCTTCACCACTAGGCCCTGGCGCGCCACGAAGGCCCCGGCAAACTCCGCCTTCGCGTCTTCGCCGATCCTGTCCAGCTCGTCGTCATTGCGCAAAGGCGAATGATGGAAGATGGCGAGCTGCTTGGCTTTCGCCGCCTGGCACAGACGGATGCCCTCTTCCCAGCTCGAATGGCCGAAGCCGCGATAGCGCGGCATCTCCGCATCGGTGAAGCACGCATCGTAGATGACCAGATCGGCACGATCGATGAGCTTCAGCACATTCTGGTCGGGCTTGCCCGGCACATGTTCGGTATCGGTGATGTAGCAGGCGGACTTGCCCGCGAATTCGACGCGATAGCCGACCGCGGCATTGGGATGATTGAGGCTCGCCGTACGCAGCACGATGCCGGGATGCGGCTTCAGCACGTCGCCCGGTTTGAAATCCTTGTAGTCGACATCGGCGATGAAGATTTCCGGCGCGATCGGGAAATAGGGCGCCTTCATGATGCCGGAGATCATCTCATGCGTGCTCATCACGCCGGCGAGATGGCCTGACCAGATGCTGATCTTGTTGCTGCCACGGTAGAACGGCATGAAGAAGGGAATACCGAAAATATGATCCCAGTGGCAGTGCGAGAAGAACATGTCGAGACGTTCGACCCCCTCGCGCTCGAGCTCCTGGCCGGCGCGCTTGAGTCCTGACCCTGCGTCGAACATCAGGATGTGGTCGCCGCAGCGCATTTCCACGCAGGACGAATCACCGCCGTAACGGGCGACTTCCGGTCCCGACACCGGAATGCTGCCCCTGGCACCCCAGAATTTTACTGTGAATTCACTCTTTTCTTTCAACGACTTGAACCCTCGCTCGGGCGCCATCGTAGCAGGTTCTACGGCTTAGGCGACTCTAAAGCGGGCAATTGCGTCGCCCGCTTCACCATGACCACATCGAGCGCCCCCGCTCTTCCCCTGATCTCGATGCTCTGGGTTTCGAGCTCGCCGAAATCCGCTTCCGCCCTGTCGAGCACCGCCTTGGAGATGATGGCCTGCATATCGAGCTCCTTGCAGGCGCCTTCCAGCCGGCTCGCGGTGTTCACCGTGTCGCCGAGCGCGGTGACGCCGCCCGCCGCCGAGCCTTTGCCGGCCGCCCCGATACGCCCCAGTATGGCCGTGCCCGAATGCAGCCCGATGCCCATTTCGAGCTTGCCGCGCATTTCCTCATGCAGGCTTTGATTGAGGGCGTCGAGCACCCCGCCCATGGCGCGCACCGCCGCGAGCGCGTCCCGGGCCCCGGTCCTGGCCCCGCTGTCCATGCCGAAGATCGCCATGATCCCGTCACCCATGAATTTGTCGACATATCCCCCGGTGTCGATGATGACCTCGCTCATGCGCCCCAGATACTGGTTGAGCAGGAAAACGACGTCATAGGAGAGACGCTGCTGCGACAATCTGGTGAAGCCCCTGAGGTCGCAGAACATGACCGTGACGTCCTGCTCCACCCCCCAGAAATATTTGTCGACCAGTCCATTCACTGTATCGGCCGTAACCGCCGGCAGCAGCGTCGTGATGGTGAGATCGGTCTCTGGCCTGAACTGGCAGCCGAGCCGGACATTGGCGGGAGCGCCCACCCGCTTCAGCACCTTCTGCTCATTGGCGTCGGCTGGCGGCTGGTCCGCCGGGCCTTCGAGCACCCGGATCCGGCAGGTGGAGCAGCGGGCGCGGCCGCCACAGACCGAGGCATGCGGTATGTTGTTGAGCCGGCTGATCTCGAGGATGGAAAGGCCGCGGCGCGCCGATACTTTTTGCCCGCCGGTATAAGTGAGGGTGATCGTATGCCGGTAACGGTCGAGCAGCCCGAGGCCGAGGCGCGCCGCCACGATCAGGGCAAGCAGTCCCAGATAGCCATAGAACTCGTAGCCGAGCGCCCGATGCAGGAAATCGAACTGCTCCTGGCTCAGCGGCGGCTGGAAATCCGTCTCATAGCGGATGGCGCGGCCCGCCGAGGCGAAACCCGCATAGCCGAGCGCCGGGACCAAGGTCGCGATGACGATCCACAACCATCTCAGCCGGCGATACGAGGGCTTGAACTCCAGCCAGTGATGCAGACCGATCAAGCCGTGAACCCACACCAGCGTCATCAGAGCCGCCTGACGCCACGCCTCGTCCGGCCACATGACCCATAGGGCATAGGTGTAATTATCGTCGACGCCCGCATATTCGTGAGCGCCGCGCAGGCCGGTGACATGGCGCATCAAAAACAGCGGAATGAGCAGGCCGAAAGCAAGCTGCACCCATTCATGCGGGCTGATCCGCAAGGAACGGCGGCGGATGAAGACCACGATCCCGAGCACGAAATGGACGAGGAACGAGGCGAGGAGGATGGCCGTGCCGGGAGCACTGCGGGTGACGGCTATCCGCCAGCCGCGCACCGCTTCCATCGTCTCGATCGACACCAGGCCGACGGCGTGGTTGAGGAAATGCGTCGCCGCAAAGGCGAACAGAACGAGGCCCGTCGCCAGCCGCAGCTGGCGCAGCGAAACACGCGGATTGGACTTGTGCCGCGAGGCGGAATCGGGAGCAGTCATCCCGCGCCTCCTGACCTTCTAATTCGCCTTTCGCCTGAGATCGCTGCGCGCTTCGCTGAGCTCTGCGGTCGTGTGGCTGAGACGATCGGCCAGCACCCGCATGATCTCGACGGCCATCTCCGGAAACTCCGCCAGCAATCTCAGGAAATGATCCTTGCGGATGCGCAGCGTCTCGAGCGGCGCGTTGGCCTTGACGGTGGCGGTGCGCGAGACATCGCAGAGGATGGCGATCTCGCCGACGATCGAATTGGGCTCGAGCGTCGCCACCTTGATCTCGCCGCTTTGCGAATTGACCAGCACATCGGCGGAGCCCGACAGCACCACATAGGCGGCATCGCCCGGATCGCCCTGCTTGAACAGCGTCTGGCCCTGGTCGAAATTGACGCGGTCCGAGGTGAAGGCCAGAAGCTTGAGCTTGGCCGGCGCGACATTCGAGAAGAGCGGCACGCGCCGCAACAGCTCCACTTCATCCTTGAGCTGCATGACTCATCTCTCCCATTTCAACTCCATCCATATTACGACGCCAGAAGCCCGGCGAAAACGCCCTTTCGAGCCATCAGCTGATCGTAATTGCCGTCCTCGACCGCGGTTCCGCGATCGAGCACCACCACCCGGTCGAACAGCCTGGCGAGATTCGGATTGCTCAGCACCCAGATGACCGCCGGCTTGCGCTCGTCGCGCGCCGCCTCGCCCAGCACCGAGCGCACCAGCTGTTCCTGGGTGCGCTGCTCGACCGAGGACAACGCCTTGTTGAGAATGATGAAGTCGCCGCGCTTCAGCAAGGCGCGCGCGACATGCAGCTTCTGCCGCTGCACCGAGGTGAGGCGCCGGCCGCCGACCCCCACGTTGAATTCCATCCCGACTCTCACCACGTCACGGCTGACATCGAGCTCGTCGAGCACCGAGCGCACGAGGCCGCGAATGCGGTCGGCGGCGTCGGCATGGCGGTGGCCGACGCGGCCGAACAGCACATTGTCGAGGATGCTGGCGGACTTGTTGTAGCCCTCGGCGTCATAGGGCTCGATCGCGCCTTTGAGGCTCTCCGGCAGATTGTCATGGAAGGCGGCGCGCGCCGCGACGATGCGGTTCATCAGCTCCTGATCGAGAAGGCCGAAGCGATAGCGCGGCTCGACATAGGAGAAGGCGAGCTTCATCATCCGCTTGCCGTCGGCCTCGGCCACTTGCGCGAAGGGTTTGTCCTGCAGCCGCTGCAGCAGCGCCTGGTAATCGGGGATCTCGTCCGCCGTCATGAAGCCCAGCTGCTGGAAGAACGGGTGGTCGGGCGGCAGGTCGCGGAACAGCTCGACGGCGTTGCGGGCGATCTCGACGCCCATCCGGTAGAGGGCGTCGTCGAGTCCCGATTGCGCCAGGACCGAGCGGAAATACGCGTTGGACGCCAGATTCGTGTTGGAGAGCTCCGGCCCCATCGGCGTGCCGAACAGCAGATTCTCGGCGACGGTCGCCTCGGCATTGTAGAGCGCCGGATCGAATGACGTGACGAGCCCGGCCAGATTCTCTTCCTCGAGCCTTGTCCTCAGCGCCTTGCGCGCCGCGACGATATGCTCCGGTATCGCCGGATGCGCCTTCTCGTCGACCGACGCCCTGAGGCCGAGATCGAACACGTCATCGGAGAACTGCACCGCATCGAGCGCCTGCTCCATGGCCGTGAACAGATCCTCCGGCCCGTCGACGCCGATCGTCTGATAGTCGATCCAGTCGCCATGCAGATCGTGATCCGGGTTGCCGGCGTTGCGCGCTTCCGTCTTCTCCCATTCGCGCTGCGTCAAGGCGGCGCCGTCGAGGACGCGTTCATTCACCGGATAGTGCTTCAGTACATAAGTCAGATTGTCGTAGATCGTGCCCTGGAACAGGAAGGCGTCGCCCGAGGCATAGGCGATGCGCCGCCCGGTGAGCGCTTCTGGAATGTCCAGCAGGTCCTCGCCATTGATAGTGACGCGCCCCTGCTCGGGCCAGACCAGCCGCACCAGCGTATCGGCGAGCGCCTCGCTGCCGCCGCCCGCGGTGCCGATGACGGCGACGGTCTCGCCGGGCCTCATATCGAGGGTGATGTTCTCGAGAAGCCTGGCGCCGCTGTCGTCGCTGGCCGAGAAATTGACGACCGAGATCGGCGTCGCGATCGGCTTGACCGGGCCGCTCGTCACATCCTGGATGGCCGGGTCGATGATCTGGTCGACATGGAACTGCTCATAGACCTGGGCATATTTGACCTGCACGTCGATGCGCTGCTGGTCCCAGTCGATCAGGTCCTTGATCGGCGACGGAAGGTCCTTATAGGCCGAGATCACCGCGACGAGCTGGCCGATATCGAGCTGACCGCGCAGCGCCAGATAGCCGCCGATCGCGTAGAACAGGAACGGCGTGACCTGGGCCAGGAAATTGTTGAGGAATTTGACGAAGAACTTCCATTGATAGAGGTCGTAGCGGATCTTGAAGATGCGTCCGAGGCGATCGGCGACGTCAGCGCGCTCATAATTCGACGTGTCATGGACGTGGATCGACGAGATGCCGTCGACGATCTCGCCGACGCGGCCGGCGAGCTGGCGCGCGGTGAGCTGGCGCTCCTTGCCGAGGCGGATGAGGCGGCGGCGCATCTTGGGAATGACGACGCCCTGGATGCCGACCATGAAGGCCGCGAGCAGGCCCAGCCAGACATTCTGCAGCAGGATGAAGAACAGCGCGGTCGCCGCCTGCAGGCCGAGAAAGGCCGGCTGCACGAAAGCGTCGCCGATGAAGCCGCCGAGCGGCTCGACTTCGTCCTTCACCATGGTGGCGACCTCGGCCGCCTTTACGCGCTTGAACACATTGGGCGGGAAGCGCAGCACGCGGTCGACGAGCTGGAAGCGCAGGCGGCGCAGCATGCGCTCGCCGAGCCGGCCCTTGAAGGTGTTGATATAGAGCTTGAACAGGCCGTTGACGATGACGAGAACGAGAAAGGCGCCGGACAGCGCCATCAGCATCTGCAGCCGGTCGAGGCTGAAGCCGTCGAACAGGACGAGTGGCTCGGCCTTCGACAACCAATCCGGCAGGTCGATCACGATCCGCAGGAAGACTTCCTGGGCATCGGGCGTGCTGAAGCCGTCGCCCTGGATCGGCCCGTTGACGATCTGCTTGGGCAAATCGAGCGAGAGGAAATAGGTCGGCATCGACAGGAGGATGATGAACAATATCCAGATCTGATGCCGGCTCGTATGCCTCCAGATATATTTGGCGAGATTCTTATCCATGTGGGAAGAAGCGCTCGAAGGGCGGGGGCCGATGGGATGACGAAACAGGATTATGCATGATTGCTCGATCCAGCATACAAAATCGCCCCGATCCCGGCTACTGCCGAAAATCCATTGAAATCAAGGTTAAGCCAGTCTTTCACGGCGTTGGCCGCGACGCCGGCCAGTGGCGGAGGATACGCGCCGTTTCGGCCGCGCCGTCGAGATCGAGCGTGCGGCGGCGGGGCTGGGGCGCCGCCGCCATGGCGGCCGCCAGGCTTTCGGGGGTGAGGCCGTCCTCGGTCACGACAGCGGCGAGCCCGAGCGCCGCCAGGCGCCGGGCGCGGTCGCTTTGCTCGGTTTCGCCGCCTTCCGCGAAGGGGATCAGGACCGCCCGACAGCCGGCCCGCAGGATGTCGCAGACCGTATTGTAGCCCGCTTGTGAGATCGACAGCCGCGCCTGTCCGAGAAGGCCCGGGAAATCGGCCCGGAACGTCTCGAGGACGATGCCCGCCGGCAGGTCGGCCTGGAGGGCGGCCCGCTCCGCGGCGGGGAAATTGGGCCCGGTCAGGATGCACCAGCGCGGCCAGCGCCCGATGAGACCGGGCGCCGCGGCGATCGCGGCGTCGATGAGCTTGCGTCCGACCACGCCGCCGCCGGCCGAGACCACCACGTCGAAACGGTCGGGCGATGTCGCCGTCTCCCCGGCCACGAGCCCGGTATAGACGATGCGGCCGGCGATCTCGCCGGCCAGGGGGAAGGTCTCCTCGAGCCGCGCGAATTGCGGATCGCCATGGACGAGCACGAGGTCGAACAGATCACGCAGCGTGGCGAGCGTCTCCTCGGCCCGCCCGGCTTTGCGGTTCTCCTGCAGGATGTCGCGCACCGAGCTGGCGATGAGCGGCGGCCGCTCGCTTGCGCGCGCATGCTTCAGCAGCGGCAGCAATTCGAACCGCATCTGCCGGCGGCCGAAGGGAAAGGCTTCGATGATCAGGACGTCCGGCCTCGCCGCGTCGAATTCGGCGATGAGCCGGTCGCGCCTTGCCGCCTTGAAGGCGTCGTCGATGGTCTTGCCGTCATCGTCGATGAGCTCGGCGAAGGACAAGTCGCGCGCCCGGATGGCCGGCAGCTGCACGAGCTTGACGCCGGGCGGCGGAAAGCCGGCGACGGCGGCGCCGCCGCTCACCAGCGTGACTTCGTCGCCTGCCTGGCCGAGCGCCGCGGCGATGCGGCTGACCCGCGCCAGATGGCCGATGCCGAGGAGATGCTGCACATAGATGAGCACCTTCATGACCGGCCTCGCGCCGCGCGGAAGAGCTGGGTGAGCTCCCCTATGCTGTTCTTGTGATCGAAATCCCCGCGCACCCGCTTCTCCGCCTGGGCCCCGAGCTTGCGGCGCAGTTCCGGATCGCCGATCGCCCGCGTCAAAGCGGCGCTCAAGGCGCCCGGATCCTCGGGCGGGACCAGGAGCCCGTTGACGCCGTCGCTCAGGAGCTCCGGCACGCCCGACACCGTCGTCGATATGCAGGCGAGCCCCTGGCTCGAGGCTTCGACGAGAACATTGGGCAGGCCGTCGCGGTCGCCGTCGCTGGCGATGCGGCAGGGCAGCACGAAGAGATCGCTCGCCCGATATTGCGCCAGCACGTCCTTCTGGGCGCGCGATCCGAGCCAGATGATGCGATCGGTGAGGCCGAGCGCCTCGGCCTGCGCCTTGAGCTTGTCCAGGATCTCGCCGCCGCCGATATGGACGAAGCGCCAGGCGAGATTCGCGGGCAATTGCGCCAAGGCGGCGAGCAGGATGTCATAGCCCTTTTTTTCGACCGCCCGGCCGACGCTGAGAAGCAGGACCGGATCCTGCGCCTCCGAGCCGTCGCGCGCCGGGCGCCTGCCGTCGAAGGACGCGAAGCGTGACAGATCGAGGCCATGATAGCTCAGATGGACGCGCGCCGGAGCGGGGCTGAGGCTTCTGAGCTTGTCGAAGCCGGCCTTGGTGCAGGTCACGACCCAGCGCGCCTGGCCGAGCTTCTCGCGCAAGTCCCAATCGGGTGACGTCCAGATGTCCTTGGCATGCGCCGAGCAGCTCCAGCCCATGCCGAGAACGAGACTCGCATAAAGTGTGACCGATCCCGGCGTGTGGATGAAATGCGCATGCAGCCAGTCGGCATCCTCGGGAAACTCGGCGGCGAGCACCAGCGCCTGGCCGAAACGGCGCCAGCGGTTGCGCGTCGGGTCGCGCTTGAGATCGGCGAGGAAGATTTTGCGCAGGCGCCTATAGTGCGGCAGCCGCCGCGCCTTCCACCAGGAGCGGATGACGCGCCAGGGCTCGTCATGGAGATATTCCGGCAGATAGCGCACCGGCGCCTTGATCTCGTCATGCACCGGATGGCGCTTGCCGTCAGTCGGATGGCGCATCGAAACGAGATAAAGCTCATGACCGGCGCGCTCGAGCCCGAGCAATTCCTGGGCGATGAAGGTTTCCGACAGGCGCGGATATCCCTTGAGCACAATGACGATTTTCGTCATCTCTCGATGCCCCTCATGCCGCGGCGCGAGCGTGGCGAGCCTCGAAGCATCCATCAGGATAGAGCGGAGATGTTGAAGCAGACCCTTCGGGACTCGCCTTCGGCGAGCGCCTCGGGGCGAGGGTGATGAGTCGGGATAAGCTCATCATGCTCTAATTGCCGCCTTCGACGACGGAGAGCCGCTTCTGCGAGCCGGGCTCGAGCCACTCACCGACGAGATCGGTGATTCTTTCGAGCCCGTCGAGCTTGAGCTTGGAGGTCACTTGCGACGGCGGCGACCGGCCGGGCAACCCCTTGAGCGCCCGGGCGAGTTTGGCCGGATCCTCGGCCTCTTCCGGCCGCAGCATGTCGATCACGCCGAGCTCGGCGGCACGGCTGGCGCGGATCAGCTGCTCCTCGCGCGGCGTGACGCGCGGCACGATCAAAGCCGGCTTGTCGAAGGAGAGAATCTCGCAGAAGGTATTGTAGCCGCCCATGCTGACCACGGCGCGCGCGCCGGCGATCAGGTTTTCCATCCGGTTGTCGAATTCGATGATCTCGACCTGCGGGATGGCGGAGCCCTTCTTGACGAGCTTGCGCCTTTTGCGCGCCGGCATGAAGGGGCCGAGCACGATCAGCATCCGGTGCTTCAGCGACGGATCGTGATGATAGGCGTCGAAGATATTGTGGATGAGGTCGGCGCCGTCGCCGCCGCCGCCGGTGGTCGCCAGAATGTAATCGCCTTCGACCTCGCGCACCGGCACATCGGCCTGCGTGACATGGCGCTGCAGGAAGCCGACATAATGCATGCGCGAGCGCACCGCGGGCGAGACGTCGAAGCCGGTCAGCGGGTCGTAAAAATCCTCGGGCCCATAGACCCAGATCGAATCGTAGAACATGCCGATCTTGCGCAGCACGTCGCGCTTCGCCCATTCCGCCTTGAGCAGCTCGGGCGCGTCCATGACCTCGCGCAGGCCGAGCACCAGGGTGGTACCGTGCGTCTTGAGATAGGAGAGAGTCTCTTCCAGCTCGCCGCGCAGGCCGAGCGGCTCCTTGTCGACGATGAAGAGATCGGGCTGGAAGGATTCGGCCGTGTGGCGGATGATCGCCTGGCGCATCTCCAGCGTTTCCTGGAGGTCGGTGTGGCGGTCGAGCGACGTATAATCGCCGTTATGCAGCTTGATGATCGACGGGATCTTAACGAAATCCACGCGCACCCGGTAATCGAAGGCGCCGGCGATGGTGGAGCCCGAAATGATGAGGACACTCAACCCTCGGTAATTTTCGACGAGTGAATGCGCAATAGTGCGGCACCGCCTCAAATGTCCGAGCCCGAACGTGTCGTGGCTGTACATGAGAATGCGGGCATGTTCCAGCCGACGCATCGTCATTCCCCTCTCTCCATGCCGACTTCGCTCGCCCCGAAACGCCGGACTATGCCACAGGGCATGAACTCGTCAAAACCCTGTGACTGGCCGGTCCGCTGTTTCATTTACTTGTACGGATCGGCCGCATCGCGCAGTCCGTCCCCCAGGAAGTTGAAGGCCAATATGACGACGATCACCGGAATGACCGGCAGCATCAGCCACGGATAAAGCGCCACCACATTGATGTTGGTGGCTTCGTTGAGCAGCACGCCCCAGCTGACGATCGGGGGGCGCAAGCCCAGCCCCAGGAAGCTCAGCGCCGTCTCGCCGAGGATCATGCCGGGGATGGATATGGTGGCTGACGCGATCAAATGCGACATGAATCCAGGCACCAGGTGACGGCCGATGATGCGGCTGCCTTTGGCGCCCATGAGCTGCGCCGCCAGCACATAGTCCTCTTCGCGCAAGGCCAGCAGTTTCGAACGTACCGCGCGGGCAAGCCCCGTCCAGTCGAGCAGGCCCAGGATGAAGGTGATGCCGAAATAGACGAGCAGCGGCGACCAGGTCACCGGCATGATCGCGGCAAGCGCCAGCCACAAGGGAATGCTCGGCAGCGACTGCAGCACCTCGATCAGACGTTGCGTAAGCAGATCGACGACGCCGCCGCGATAGCCGGCGATGCCGCCGATGACGATGCCGAGGATGAAGCTGACCGCGACGCCGAGCAGGCCGATGGTGAGCGAGATGCGGGCGCCATAGATGATGCGCGAGAACACGTCGCGGCCGAGCTGATCGGTGCCGAGCAGGAAGAACTGCCCGCCTTCGGCCGGGCAGACGAGATGCCGGTCGGCTTCGAACATTCCCCAGAATTTGTATTTGTCGCCCGAGCAGAAGAAGCGCAGCTTCTGCACGTTCTTGGTGTCGTCCTTATATTCGCGCTTGAGGTTGTCCATGTTGAGCTGGACGGTGCGGCCATAGACGAACGGCCCGACGAAGCTTCCCTCGTGGAACAGCCTGACGGTCTGCGGCGGCGCATAGATGGCGCTCACATTCCGGGTGGCGAGATTGTAGGGCGCCAGGAACTCGGCGATGACGATCATCGCATAGAGGACGGCGAGGATGATGGCGGAGATGAGCGCCAGCCTATGGCGCTTGAACTTCCACCACATCAGCTTCCATTGCGAAGCGAGGAACACCCGCTTCTGCTGCTCGCTCATCGTCTCGGCGGTCGTCGGATCGAAGGGCGCCGTCGAGACATAATGCCTGAGCGGCTGGCCCGGCGGCGGCAGCGGCGTCATATCGTTCATTTCGTGCTTCCGCCCTGCAGCCTGATGCGCGGATCGAGCACCGCGAGCGCCAGATCCGATATGAGCACGCCGATGACCGTGAGGAAGGCGAGGAACATCAGGAACGAGCCGGCGAGATACATGTCCTGGCTCTTGAGCGCCCGGATCAAAAGCGGGCCGGTCGTCTCGAGCGACAGCACGATGGCGGTGATCTCGGCGCCCGAGATGATCGCCGGCAGGATCGAGCCGATATCGGCGATGAAGAAGTTGAGCGCCATGCGCAGCGGATATTTGACCAGCGCCTTGAACGGATGCAGACCCTTGGCGCGCGCCGTCACCACATATTGCTTCTGCAGCTCGTCGAGCAGGTTGGCGCGCAGGCGCCGCACCATGCCGGCGGTGCCGGCGGTGCCGATGATCACCACCGGAATCCACAGATGCGCCAGGATGGAGTTGAACTTATCCCAGCTCATCGGCTGGTCCATATATTGCGGGTCCATCAGATGGCCGATCGAGGTCCCGAACCACACATTGGCGAGATACATGAAGACCAGCGCCATCATGAAGTTGGGCACCGCGATGCCGATGAGACCGAGGAAGGTCAGCCCGTAATCGCCCCAGCTGTATTGATGCGTCGCCGAATAGATGCCGATCGGAAAGGCGATCAGCCAGGTGAAGATGATGGTGGTGAAGGAGACGAGGATGGTGAGCCACAGCCGGTCGCCCACCACATCCATCACCGGCAGCCGGTATTCGAAGGAATAGCCGAAATCGCCGGTCAGCATGCCGGCGACCCAATGGAAGTAGCGCACCACCGGCGGCTTGTCGAAGCCATATTCCTGGCGCAGCGCCTCGATCTGCTCGGCATTGACGCTTTCGCCCTGCGCCTGCAGCTCGGCCACGTAGCTTTCGAAATAATCGCCGGGCGGCAGCTCGATGATGGTGAAGACCAGCGCCGAGATGATCACCAGAGTCGGCACCATCATGAGGATGCGCCAGATGATGTAGCGCAGCATCCTCAGGGGCCTTTCTTGTCGAACCAGAACGTATCCATGCCATAGACGCCGAAATAGGCGGTCGGGTCGAAGCTGAACAGCGCCGTTTCAGGAACGTTGCGCAGCTTTGCCGAGATGACGATGGGCTGCTTGGCGCCGTTCACGATGCCGATCGAGAACACCTGGTCGGTATAGAGCGCCAGCATCTTGTGCCAGATGTCGGCCCGCCCCGCGCTGTCGGCCGCCTTCTCCCACTGCTTGTAGAGATCGAAGAGCTCCTGGGCCTCCTTCACATCGGCCTGGGTGCCCTTCTCGCCGGCCGATTCGACGAAGATGCCCCATTGCGGCCACTGCATCTGCTCATGGCTCGTCGGCGCCAGGGCTTTCGGATTCATGTCGGCGGTCGGCACGCCGTTGTCGAGACCGGACGCGACGGTCATCATCGTCGTTCCGCCGATCACGCGGCTCCTCAGCACGTCGGTCTGCGATGTGCGGATGACCAGCTTGAGACCGATCTTGCTCCAATGGTCGGTGATGAGCTGGAGGACATCGGTCTCGAGCGAATCCTCGCCAGCCGTCTCGACGATGATCTCGGCGCGCCGGCCATCGGGCAGCAGGCGGATGCCGTCGCCGCCGCGTTTGTCGAGGCCCATTTCGTCGAGGAGCGCATTGGCCCGGTCGGGATCATAGGCGGTGTAGGCCGTCGCATATTCCTCGCGATAGAGCGGGCTTGCCGGCAGCACCGTGTCGGCGCTCGGCCGGCTCAGGCCGAAGAACTTGGCCTGGTTGATCTCGTCGCGGTTGATCGCCATCGAGGCGGCCCGGCGAAAGCGCACGTCGCGCAGAACCTTGCTCCACACCGGATCGGCGAAATTGAGATTGGGGAAGAGAGCGACGCGCGAGCCGCGCCCGCTTTCCCATAATTTGACCCGGATCGGATGGGTCGCCTCCGACTCCTTCAGGAAGGTGTAGTCGGCGAAGCTGATATTCTGCGCCTGGAGATCGGTCTCGCCGGCGCCGGTCTTGGCCGGGATCAGCGACGAGGAGCTCACATTGAGAACGAAGCGGTCGATATAGGGAAGCTGGCGCCCCTCCTGGTCGACGCGGTGAAAGTAGGGATTGCGCTCGAAGACGAACTGCTCGGAGGGCGGCTTCGTCGTGTTGCGCCACGGATCGAGCGTCGGCAGATCCGGGTTCTCCGGCCGGTATTGCCGCGCCTTGTTGATATGGAGGCCGGTCCACTTCTTCTCGCCATTGGCCTTGATCAGCTCGGCGAGCTTGTCCTCGCTCTGGTATTTCTTGTGGAACTGCTTCAGATATTTGGCCGGCATCACCAGGCTCAGCGCCTGCGGGGCCGCGATCTGCGGCAGGAAATCCGGATTGGGCGCGTCCCAGCTGTAGCGCAGCGTCTGGTCATCGATGATCTCGAATTTGGGCGGCTTGCCGTCGACAAGCAGATAGGGCGAGATGACCTTGCTCAGCTCTTCATTGAGCTGCACATCTTCCAGCGCGTACCGGAAATCCTCGGTGGTGACCGGCTCGCCGTCCGACCATTTGAGGCCCGGCCGCAGATGGAAGGTGAAGACGCGGCCATCCTGGACCTCGTAGGATTTGAGGAGATCCGGCTGCAGCTGCAGCTTGTCGTCATAGCGCAGCAGCCGCGTATAGCCATAGACGGTCATCAGGCTGATATTGCGCTGGCCGCCGATCAGGATGCGCGCCGTGCCGCCATACTGGCCGATGGCCTTGCCCTCGCCTTCGATCGTCACCTTGAGCGGCTCGCTCGGCAGGCGCTGCTCGACCGGCGGCAGCTCGCCTTTCGCCACCTTATCTTTGAGCGAATCCGGCTCGACATATCCCGCCATTGCCGGCATCGCGCACAGGACAAGGGCCAGGAACCCGTAAAGCACCCGCGAGATCATTGAGCTAACTCCCCGTATTGTTTCTCGCGCCGGGCCAATATCCAGTGCGAGCCGCCGAGATCGCGATAATCGAGGCCCCCGCCCTCATCGCGAAATTCTGGTCCCCAGGCGCTGTCGTCGGAAGCGCCGCCGAGTTTGAGCGTCTTGAAATCGAGCGGCCGGCCCAGATCGGGATAGGGCACGGCGGCGAGCAATGCGCGCGTATAGGGATGCACCGGATTGCGGAACAAGGTCTCGCGCGGCGCCATTTCGACGATGCGGCCGCGGCACATCACCGCGATGCGGTCGGCCATGTAATCGACCACCGCCAGATTATGCGAGATGAAGAGATAGGTGAGGCCGAGCTCGTTCTGCAGGTCCTTCAGCAGATTGAGGATCTGCGCCTGCACCGAAACGTCGAGCGCCGAGACCGGTTCGTCGCAGATGAGGAGATCGGGCCCGAGCGCCAGCGAGCGCGCAATGCCGATGCGCTGGCGCTGGCCGCCCGAGAAGCTGTGCGGATAGCGGCTGAGAAAACGCGGATCGAGGCCGACCGCCTGCATCAGCCTTTCCACCGTCGCCTGGCGTTCGGCGGGCGTGCCGACATTATGGATCTCGAGCGGCTCGCTGAGGATGTTCTGCACCGTCATCCGCGGGCTGAGCGAGCTGAACGGATCCTGAAACACCATCTGGATGCGGCGCCTTATGTCCTTGAGCTTGTCGCCCTCGGCCTTGAGGAGGTCGACCGGCCCTTCGCCGCCATCGAAAGTGATCGTTCCCTGGCTCGGCGTGAGCGCCCGCATGATGATCTTGCTGACGGTGGTCTTGCCGCAGCCCGATTCGCCGACGAGGCCGAAGCATTCGCCCTGCCTGATGTCGAAGCTGACATTGTCGACCGCGCGGATCTCGTGGCCTTCGCCCTTGCCGAACCAGCCCGACTGGCGCGTCGCGAAGGATTTGCCCAGATTGCGCACCGACAGGAGCACGCCGCCCTTCTTGCGCTCGCGCTTGCTGCCATTGCCGAGCAGCGCCCCGGCATTGACCGGCACGTCGCGCAGCGCCTTCAGCCTTTCGCCGGCCGTCATGTCGAAATGCGGCACCGCGGCCAGCAGCGCCTTGAGATACGGATGCTGCGGATCGGTGAAGATGTCGGTGACGGTGCCCGCTTCCATGATTTCGCCGCGATAGATGACGACCACCTCGTCGGCGATATTGGCGACGATGCCGAGATCATGGGTGATGATCAGCACCGCCATGTTGAGCTTCTGCTGCAGCTCTTTCAGGAGCTGCAGGATCTGCGCCTGGATTGTGACGTCGAGCGCGGTGGTCGGCTCGTCGGCGATGAGCAGCGCCGGCCGGCAGATCAGCGCCATGGCGATCATCGCGCGCTGGCGCAGGCCGCCCGACAGTTCGAACGGATACATGCCGTAGGCGCGCTTGGGATCGGGAAAGCCGACCAGCCCCAGCATCTCCTCGGTGCGCTCGCGCACTTCCTTGTCGGAGGCCTGGAAATGAATGCGATAGGCCTCGCCCACCTGATCGCCGATCGTGTGGAGCGGCGACAGCGACGTCATCGGCTCCTGGAAGATCATCGATATGCGGCCGCCGCGGATATGGCGGTATTTGTCGCTGTCGACATCGAGACTGGCGAGATCGGTGACCTTGCCCTTCTTCGGGTCGGAGAACACGATCCTGCCGTGCTTGATGCGGCCGGGCCGCGGCAGGATGCCCATGATGGTCTGGGCGATCACCGACTTGCCGGAGCCTGATTCGCCGACAAGCGCCGTCACCTTGCCGGGCAGGACCCGGAAACTCGCCCCTTTGACCGCGTCAAAATCCCAGGCATGCAGCGCAAAGCCGATGCCCAGATCTTCGATGCGGAGAATATCACCTGCCGCCGTCATTGCCGAACGGACTTACGCCTTGCCAGCATGGCTAACCAAACGCCTTCCCCTTAAGTTAAGGGGAAGCCTAGCCGTTTTTCGGGTCTCATGGAAAGGGGCAAATCTTCGGATCGAGCACATCCGCGCAGGCGAGACCGCGGCGGAAGTCGTCATAATAGAGCGCCCAGACGTCGGGGCCGCCGGCGCGATACGGCCCGAACTTGAAATATTGCCGCTCGCCGAGGCCCTTGTCGTTATGGCCGATACGTCCCTTGACGGTGACGATCCATTTGCCATTCGCGAAGATTTCGATATGGCCGGTGCCTTCCGGGCCCGGCTTCGTATAGACGGCGAAATCGATCCAGCCCGTGTCGGGCGCCGGCAGCGGGTTGCCGCGGTCGATCACCGTGATCTTGTCGGTGCAGGCGGTGAATTCATCCCCGTTCAGTGGGCCGAAATTCCTGTCATGGGCGACCAGCGCCCGGGTCTGGTTGGTATCGGGCCTGAGCCAGACCGCCGTTTCGCCGTCCTTGCACTGGGCGCGCCTGCCCTTCACGATTTCCTTGCCCGGAACCAGGTTGGTTTCGACGGTGATGAAGAACTTGCCCTCGTTGAAGCGGAACGCGAGGAACGGACTGAAATCGCCATCGGCCCCGGCATTGATCTCGCGTTTCCACTGGGCGATCAGATAGCGGTGGTCGTCCTGCGGAATGGGCTCCTCGAACTTGACCGCGAAGCCGAACCAGGCGCCCTGGTCGTAGGGAACCCTGAGCTTGCTGCGTTCCCAGACCTCGGCGCGCTCGCTGCACAGAGGCTCCGTCACCGGACAGAGAGGCTTCACCGACAACCGGAGCGCGCTCTTGCCGGACTTCACCACCTTGTCCTGAAATTCGACGGTGCCGGCGCTCTGCTCGTAATTCTTCTTGTAATAGAGACCGCCCTCGGGCGCGAAATCCTTGCCTTCGAAGCCGTCGACGAGCTTGTCCTTGTAGGTGAGCTCGGCGGCCTTGGCCGGCGCCGCAGCCAGAAGGAGGCCGGCCAGGATTGCGCCGATCTGCGCCGTTGCGCGGAAGCTTCCCATCAGCTCGCCTTGCGCCGCGCCGGCACGACATTGTCGCGATGGAGAAGGATGAGGCGCTCGGCGTCGGTGAGCTCGCGGCCCTTGCTGGCCGGCACATAGTCGCTGATCGTGGCCTTGCCCGCCAGCGGCGCATGGACCTTCATGTCATATTCGGTGCCGCGCAACGTCTCGATCCCCAGCATGTTCCAGTCACCGCCGCTATAAAGCGCAAATTCGTCGCTGGCAATGATCGGGGTCTTGTATTTCTTCGACAGGCCCTCGAGCCTTTGCACTTCGTTTACCGCCTGCCCGAAGGCCGAGAAGGTCAGGCGCTCCTTCAACCCGACATTGCCGAACATGACATTGCCGACATGGAGCCCGAGGCCATAGCCGATGGCGGGGAGATTCTCCGACTTGCGCTGCTCGTTGAGCTGGCTCATCCGCGCCACCGCATTCTGGGCGGCGGCGAGCGCCTGGCGGCAGGCGATCTCGGAGGGACCGCGATGGCGGGCGCAGGGAATGACGGCCAGGAAGCCGTCGCCGAGGAAGCTGAGGATCTCGGCGCCGCCTTCGCTGAACGGCACCGCGATGGCGTCGAAGAACTGGTTGAGCGTGTCGATGAAGATCTGCCGGCCGGCCTGCTCGGCGATCGCGGTCGAGTCGCGCATGTCGGCCATGATGAGGGCGGCGCGGATCGTCTCGCCGTCGCCGCGCTGGATCTGTCCCGACAGCACCCGCTTGCCGGCGCCGTTGCCGAGATAGGTGGTGAGCATGTTGCCGGCGAGCTGGCTCAGGACCGCAACACGCGCCGCCACGGCGAGCCGCCCCTGGATGCGCAGCAGCGCCGCGATCTCGCTTTCATTGAAGCCGCCGGCGCGGTCGGTCGACCATGAGCCGACGATGCCCTGGCCCGAATCCTCGCCGAAGGGCAGGAAGAAGGCGAGATAGTCGGTGATGCCTTCCTTCTTGAAATCCTCGAAGATCGGGAATTCCGCCTTGCAGTCGACGTCGATGCGCCGGCGCATATGCTCGAGCCCGTTGTTGATGAGCTGGTAATAGGGGCTCTTGATGAGCATGTCGTCCTTCTCCTGGCCGGGCTCGACATGGCGGTAGCCTTCGACCTTGAGGCCTTCGCCGCGCCGCCAGGTGAAGCCCATGGCGCGATAGAGCGGATGCAGGATGGACAGCGAGATGTTGATGCGCTTGAGCGGCAGGCCGGTGGCGGCGAGCCTTTCGCAGCAGCCGCGGATGACGGTTTCGAGATCGGTGCTGCGCAAGGAGGCCTGCTTGAGCCAGGCCGACACTTCATCCATGAGGGTTTCGGAAATGGCGTGGTCGACGGCCATGGGTGGCGCTCCGCAAAAGCAACGAGAATCGGGACTATCGGGCCGATAATGTGTGATCCGGCGCGCTCGATTGCAACGGGGGCCGGGGGTTGAGGAAAAGAATATCTGCGCCCCGGGGCTCGGGCGCGAAGGCGACGCCTTGCGACAAATAAGTTACAAGGCTCGGATATTTGCCGACCGCCGTCTGCCGTTCGAGGCGCTCGAACAGACGCGCCAGCCGGAGCGTGGCGAGCAGCGCCTTGCCGCGGCGGAACAGGGCCGGCCCCGTTTGCGTCTTCTCATAGAGGGCGGGATGGACGGCGAGTTGCAGCCCGGTCACCTGGGGCGCGTCCAGGACTTTCAGCTCTCCGGCGATTTCATATTCGTAGCCTTCGATGTCGATCTTGACGAACAGCGGCCCCGGTCCCGCCCGCTTGAGGAGCTTGGCCATCGAGCAGCCCTCGACCTCGACCGAGGCGCCGTCGCCGATGGCGAGCGCGCTCGTCTCGGAGCTGCCGAAGCCCTCCACCGCATTGAGCCTGATGCAGCCTTCGGGCGACAACGCGGATTCGAGGAGCGTGACATTGGGATAGAACGGCAGCAGGCTTTTCAGGATTTCACGGCATTTGGGATCGGGCTCGACCACCAGGACCCGCCTGGCCCGTTTGCTGGCCCAGAAGGGCGTGACCCCGATCCAGCCGCCGATATCGATATAGGTGACATCGGGCCCCAGATGGTCGCTCAGGGCACGGAACGTCCGCGGCTCCCACTGGCCGCTTTCAAGCTTGCGATAAAATTTATGATATTCCGGCAGATCCGCGAGGGTGACGGTTTCTCCGTGATAGATGATGTCGAAATGCTTCATGGGCTGTCATTTGCGCCAATTGAGCCATGACTTCAATGCGGCTGACGCGAAGGTGAAGTCCCCCAAGACTCACACGTCCTTGGCCATTTCCCTGAGCTTGAATTTCTGGATCTTGCCGGTCGAGGTCTTCGGCAGTTCGGCGAAGACCACATGCTTGGGCACCTTGTAGCGCGCGAGCCCTTTGCGGCACCACTCCAGCACCTCCTCCGCCGTGGCTTGCACACCGGGCTTGAGCTCGATGAAGGCGCATGGGCTTTCGCCCCATTTCTCGTCCGCCTTGGCGACGACGGCGGCGGCCTGCACGGCCGGATGCTTGTAGAGCACTTCCTCGACCTCGATCGAAGAGATGTTCTCGCCGCCCGAGATGATGATGTCCTTGGACCGGTCCTTCAGCTGCACATAGCCGTCGGGATGCAGCACCGCGAGATCGCCCGAATGAAACCAGCCGCCCTTGAAGGCCTCCTCGCTCGCCTGTCTGTTCTTGAGATAGCCCTTCATCACGATATTGCCGCGGAACATGACCTCGCCCAGAGTCTCGCCGTCGGCTGGCACCCTGGTCATCGTTTCCGGATCCATCACGGTGAGCGCCTCGAGCGGAATGTAGTTCACGCCCTGGCGCGCTTTCTTCGCGGCGCGCGCTTGCGGCTCGAGCGCGTCCCAGGCGCTGTCCCAGTCATTGACCACCGCCGGGCCATAGGTCTCGGTGAGGCCATAGACATGAGTGACGTTGAAGCCCGCTTCCGCCATGCGCGCCAGCACCACTTCCGGCGGCGGCGCCGCCGCGGTGGTGAACTCGACCGCATGCGGAAGTTTCGTCTTCTCCTCGTCCGGCGCATTGAGGATGGTCGCCATCACGATCGGCGCGCCGCACAGATGCGTCACCTTGTGTTCGGCGAGCGCCTGCCAGATCGCCTTGGCGCGCACCGCCCGCAAGGTGACATGGGTGCCGCCCATCACCGACATCGACCAGGGATAGCCCCAGCCATTGCAGTGGAACATCGGCAGCGTCCACAGATAGACCGGATGGCGGGCCATCTGCTGGGTCAGGACATTGCCCTGCGCGATGAGATAGGCGCCGCGATGATGGCACACCACGCCTTTCGGATTGCCGGTGGTGCCCGACGTATAGTTGAGCGAGATCGCGTCCCATTCGTCTTCCGGCATCATCCAGGCGAAATCGGGATCACCGCCGGCGATGAAGCTCTCATAGTCGATGGCGCCGAGGCGTTTGCCGTCGGGCACGAATTCGCTGTCGACATAGTCGACGACGATCGGCTTCCGCCCTTTCAGCAGCGCAAGCGCCTCCTTCATCAGGCCGGAGAATTCCGTATCGACGAGGACGAGCCGCGTCTCGGCATGTTCGAGCGAGAAGGCGATGACGGCGGCATCGAGCCTCGTATTGAGCGTGTTGAGGACGGCGCCCATCATCGGTACGCCGTAATGGGCGTCCAGCATCGCCGGCGTATTGGCGAGCAGCGCCGAGACCGTCTCGCCGCGCTTGATGCCGGCCTTGCTGAGCGCCGAGGCGAGGCGGCGCGCCCGTGTATAGAATTCCGCATAGCTGATGCGCTGCCGGCCATGGATGATGGCGGTGTGGTCCTTGTAGACGGCGCCGGCGCGGGCAAGGAAGGATAGCGGCGTCAGCGGCTGGTAGTTGGCCGGGGTCTTGGGCAGGTCGCGGTCATAGATGGAGGTGCTCATGGCGCACCTCATATTATATCTGGTTTCCCCGCGGAAGGCGGTTGCCGCTAACCCGGCACGGCCGACGGACTTGGCCGCGGCAACGGCTGCTTCTTGGGATCCGAGGGCCGCCGCCCGTCCAGCAGAACGGCGAGCCCGCCCATCACCAGAAGGCCGGTCGCGATGATGGCCGTGTCATGCGCCAGGCTGCCGCCCCATTCATGGCGCACGATGGCGCCGGTCATCGAGAGCAGCGAGCCGACGCAGAAGACGGGGAGCGAATGGCGGCCCATGGCGGTGAGGAAATTGCTCGCGGGGATGCGGTGCATGAGCCGGCCGAGCGGCGACATCATCACCACATAAGCCAGCGCCAGCACATGTAAGAGGCGCGGCCAGGCGACGAAGCCCTTGTCGAAGCTCCAGATCGGCGTGGCGAGCTTGATGCCGGAGAAATTGATCAGCCAGTCGAACGGCACCCACCAATAGGCGAGCAGCAGATAGGCGACCGCAAGGCCATAGAGCAGGCTCGAGAACGGCATTGGCCGGTTCTCGCGCTGGCGCTGACCGAGGATGAAGCCGATGACGAACAGCAATTGCCAGGCGAGCGGGTTGAAGAACCAGCCGCCGGGCATCGGATAGTTCGGCACGTCGAGCCGGAAGACGCCGGTGGCGAACCACAGGGTCACCGACACCGCGAGCAGCAGCGACAGGCTGTAGCGGGCGAGCACCATGAACAGCGGCAGCATCAGCAGCAGCGCCATATACATGGGCAGGATGTTGAAATAGCCGAGCTGGTGGCCGAGCGTCACCAGTCCGATGATGCCGCGCACCGGATCGTCCATCAGCGGCTTGATGTCCATATAGACGATCGTGTCGTCGAGATAGCCCGGATGCATGAAATAGAGCGTCGCGGCGCAGAACAGCGAGATGCCGATGATCGTCGTCACGATGTGGCTCATATAGAGCGTCCAGGCGCGCTTGATCGCCTTGACCGTCGCATCCCAGGTCTCGCCCTTCTCGAAGCGGGCGAAATAGGCATAGGCCGAGGCGAAGCCCGCCAGCATGACGAAGACTTCCGCCGCGTCCGAGAAGCCGAAATTCTTATGCGTCCATTTTTCGTAAAAATTGCCCGGCACGTGATTGATGAAGATCGAGGCGAGCGCCAGCCCCCGCAGGAAGTCGATGCGGTGGTCGCGGCGGGACGGGGCGGCGGCGGACGTCATGGAATGTGCTTGCAGGATCGGGGTGGCAGCATCAAGGCATTGTTATTCCGGGATGATCACGATGATTCCGCGCCGGCTACGCCGCGTCAATCCGCCTTGAAGGCGGCGGCTTTGGCTTTGGCTTCGCCTTCCTTGCGCTGGGCTTCCGGCAGGCGGGCAACGAAATCGTCGAGCCAGGCGTCGCTGCGCCCGCCCGCTTTGGCGAGCGTGTTCCATTTCACCGCCTCGACCGGATTGACCGCGAAGACGCGGCCGGTGGCGAAGAGCACCGCCACCCGGTTCTGCGCCACCGGATTGCCGCGCCGGGCCGACACCAGCAGCCACTGGGCGCCGACCTTCTCGTCCTTTTTCACCCCATCGCCGCGGAAGACCATGATGCCATAATCGAGGGCGGCGTCGCGATGGCCCTTCACCGCCGCCTTGGCGAACCATTCGCCGGCCGTGATCTTGTTCTGCTCGACGCCGCGCCCCTCGGCGAAGAGGACGCCCAGATTATACTGCGAATCGGCGTAGCCCTGCAGGGCCGCCTTGTCGAACCACTCCGCCGCCTCGAGCCAGTCGGGCGGCGTCTCGCTGGCGGCGAGCAGCCCCATCCGGTGCTGCGCCTCGGCCTTGCCCTGCTTGGCGGCCTTCTCCATCCAGTAGCGGCCGCGGTCGGCATCCGCCTCACCGAGCATCCCGTTGAGATAGATCTCGCCCAGCGAATATTGCGCGCCGACATTGCCCTTGTCGGCCGCCTGGGCATAGAAATCGGCCGCCTTGTTGAGGTCGGCCGCCACACCCTGGCCCTTCTGGTAGAGCACGCCCATCATCGCCAAAGCGCGCGCATCGCCTTTCTTTGCGAGCGCCTCGGCGATGGCGCGCGCGCCTTTGTAATCCTTGTCCTCGTAAAGCGAGACGGCTTCCTCATAGGGCGGCTGCGCCAGCGCCTCGGCCGGGCCGGCGAGCGCCAGGCCCAGAAGCAGCAGATAGGCGGAAAAGCGGTTCATGGGGTGGTGGCCGAAATCGCCTGCATGAGCTCGGTGATGATGCGCCGGGCCTCTTCGGGCGAGGTCCAAATCGACTCCGGCGGCCGGATGAAATCGGGCTGTTGCGTCAATAATGCGGCAACCCCTTCGGGCCCCACCGGGTCGGCGGCGATGCAGGGCACTTCGAACAGGCCCGCCCACCAGGCGATGATCGGCTCGTCATGCGGCAGGACCCGGGCCTGGTGGAAGGCGACGTAGTCGGCCCCCGCCTCGGCCAGGTCCATCGCCATATGGCGCGACGTGCCGCATAGGGCTCCGATGATCTTGTCCGGCCCCAGGAGCTTGCGGGCATGGTCGTAATCAGCCCGCATCGTCACCTCGATGCCGTCGCAGGCCTGGGCGTGCTTCTCATCGAGGCTGAGCAGCGCCACGCCATGCTTTTGGGCGGCGGCCGTCAGCTCGCCCACCAGCCCCCCGGGCGCCAGCGCGCTCGCCACATCGCCCGTTTCGCAGGCCGCCACAAAGCAGCGGACCGCATGGGGACCCAGGGTTTCGGGAACGACGAGATGAAGTCGGGGCTGCGCCATGGCTGATTCGAAGGCCTCCTGCCCCCCGTTCAATCAGAGATGGCCGACGATTGCAAACCTGCTCCGGCGCGCGGAGCTGAGGACGGGCCCCTATGCGAACGGGTCCTCCACCCGGGGCCACAGCTTGCGGGTGAGATTCCGATAGTTGGTGACGCGCGGATTGTTCGGATAGGTGGCCCCGGCCGCCACATAGATCACTTCCGCGGCGATCGGCGCGAAGCCGGCATAGAAATGGTTGGTCGACTTCACCACCAGCAGCGGTTGCGCCAGGGGATCGATGCCGAGATTGGCGAAAATATCGGGCTCGAAAGTCTGCGTGCGGTTGGTGTTGAGGATGACGTCGATTTCGCTGCCGGCGATGCGCACCACCGCCGCGGGCCCGAGCGTCACCCGGCTGCCGCCAAAGCTCTGCCAGCCCTCCTGCGCCACCTTGCGGACGACGACGCGCGCGTCGACGGGCTCGCCGCCGAGCGGCCCGGACTTGCCGCCGATGCGCAGATCGATCTCCGCCCCCTCGCCCGCGCCATGGGCGAAATTGACCGCCATCGGATCCCAGATCGTCGCCAGCGCCGCTTTCGGCACCTTGCGCTCGATCATGCGGCGTAAGAGCAGCGTGCCGTCGCCGGCGACGCCGCCGCCCGGATTGTCCCACATATCGGCGATGACCGCCGGTTTGCCGGGCCTGGTCACCTGGAGCGCCCGGTCGAGCCCTTCATCGATGCTCATATTGGGCATCAGCGTCTTGCCGCGTAAGCCATAGATCTCGCGCCCCAGCGTCTCGGCGAGGCGGTCGCCCTTCTCTTTCGCGCCGTTGCTCACCACCAGCATCCGGCTGCCCATCTCAGGCACATCCGCCGCCATGAAGCCATGGATGAAGGACACCGACAGGATATCGTCCTTGCCCTCGAGCGCCTTCATGCGGTCGACGAAAGAGCGCATCGGCTCGCGGCTCGTCGGATACACATCGATCAGCCGGCAATCGTAGGTCGAGATCCGAGGCCTGATCTCGCCCCTGATCGCGGCGAGCGCCAGATCGACGACATGCTCGCCGCGCTCATAGAAATCCGTATGCGGGAATTCCAGGAAGGCGGCGAGGATGTCGGCATGGGCGACGCGCTTCGGCGTCAGGTGGCTGTGCGGATCGAGCTCGGCGGCGATGACGGCCTTCGGTCCCACCAGCGCCCGCACCCGTTCCAGGAGATCGCCTTCGCAATCGTCATAGCCTTGCGCCACCATGGCGCCATGCAGGCCCAGCACGACACCGTCGACCGGCAGCGCGGCCTTTAGCTCGCCCAGGACCGCATCGCGCAGGCCCTCATAGGCCACGCGGTTGAGAAGGCCGCCGGGCTCGGCCCAGGCGGCGGTCCCCTCGATCACCTCGAGGCTTTTGTCCTCACGCGCCCGCCTGCGCAGCACCAGCATCGGCGACGAGCACAAGGTGGGCGTCTCCGGATGTTTGCCGGGAGCCGCATAAAACGCCATCTCGAAGCTGGCGCGATCCGTCGGCACCGGCGAGAAGGTATTGGTCTCCGTCGCGAGCGACGCCGTGAAGATGCGCATGGCTTTTCGGGATTCTACTTCTTGGGCGAGAAGGCGATGGCTTCGATCTCGACCTTGATGTCGATCATCAGCCGGCTTTCTGCGGTGGTGCGGGCCGGCGGCTCTTTGGCGAAGAAGGTGCCATAGACCTGGTTGAAGCCGCCGAAATCGCGGGCATCTTCCAGCCACACCGTGGTTTTCACCACCTCGTCCATCGTGGCGCCGGCGAGCGCCAGCGCCGCTTTGATATTCTCGAGCACCTGGCGGGTCTGCTCCTTGATGCCGCCTGGGACGACATTGCCTTGCGCGTCGACCGGCACCTGCCCCGACACATAGACGAAATCGCCGGCCCTGACGGCGGGCGACAAGGGGACATGCGAAGTGCCGAAAACCTGCTTCTTCATGGATCGTTCCTTTTTATTTGACGGCGCCGAGCGAAAGGCCGCGCACCAGGTAACGTTGCAGCCAGGCGAAGAGAATGGCAACCGGGATCGTGGCGACGAGGGTTGCCGCCATCACATGATGCCACTCGACCGTGTAGCGCCCGGCGACCAGCGAAAAGACCTGGATCGGCAGCGTATAGCTTTCCTGGCGCCTGAGCAGCGTCAGCGCGATGACGAATTCGTTCCACGCATTGATGAAGGTGAAGATGGCGGTGACGGCGATGGCGGGTGTCACCAGCGGCAGGAACACCTTGACCAGCGTCTGGCCGCGGGACGCGCCTTCCATCCAGGAGGCCTCCTCGAGATCCCTGGGGATGGTGGCGAAATAGCTCTGCAGCATCCACACCGTGAAGGCGATGTTGAAGGCCATGTAGATGACGCCGACGGTCGGCACATTGTCGACGAGGCCGAGCGCCGCGATGAGCCGGAACAGGCCGACCACCAGCACGATCGGCGACAGCATCTGCGAGATGAGCAGGAACTGGTTGAAGGCGCCGCGGCCGCGGAAGCGGTAGCGCGACAGGGCGTAGGCCGCCGGGATCGAGACGAGGATGGCGCCGATGGTGGCGATGAGCGACGTATAGAGCGAGTTGAACAACGCCCGGCCGAAATTGGTCACCGTCCACATGTCGATGAAATTCCGCCAGCGGATCTCGCTTGGCCACCAGGTCGGGTTGAGCACTTCGGCCTGCGGCTTGACCGCGGTGATGAACATCACCGCGAAGGGAAACAGCGACAGCACCACCAGCGGCGACAGCAGCGCCCAGGCGATGATCGAGCGTTTGAGCTTGCTCATCAGGCCTCACGCTCCTTCATGGCGAGCCGCACATAGATGATGGTGAAGATAAGCAGGATCGCCAGCATGATGAGCGACACCGCCGACGCCTCGCCGAGTTTCCCGATGCGGAAGCCGAGCTTGTAGAGATGGGTGACCAGGATATCGGTCGAATTGGCCGGCCCGCCCTGCGTCGTCACCCAGATGATCGGGAAGGAGTTGAACACATAGATCGTGTTGAGCACCAGCGCGATATTGATGAAGGGGCGCAGCAGCGGCAGCGTGATATGGCGGAACTGCTGCAGGCGCGAGGCGCCCTCCAGCGCCGAGGCCTCGTAGAGATCCTGCGGAATCGAGGAGAGGCCGCCGAGAAAGATCGTGGTGGTGAAAGGCACCGTCACCAATATGCCGATCAGCACCTGCATGGCGAAAGCGAGATCGCCGCTCGCCAGCCACTGCACGTTTTCGCTGATCAGTCCCAGGCCCTTGAGCGCCGAATTGAGCATGCCGCTTTCGCCATTGAGCGCCCAGCGCCACACCACCGCGGTCATGGTGAGCGACACCGCCCAGGGCAGCATCAGGATGACGCGCGCGAGGTCGCGGCCGTAGAAATCCTCATTGAGGATGAGCGCCACCGGCACCGAGACGAGAAGCGCGCCACCGACGACGAGAACCGTCCACAGGCCGGTGCGCCACAAGGCCGAGATGAAATCGGCATTGGCGAAAAGCGCCGTGAAATTGGCGAAGTCGTTCCAGCCCTTGAGCTGGCCGAACCGGTTCACTTCGTTGGTGGAGATTTCGATGAGGCTGCCGACCGGCCAGAAGATGATCGCCGCCGCCAGCACGAGGCTCGGCAGGATGAGGAGATAAGGAATGGCGGTCTGGCGCGAGGTCATGATCAGGAGCCTTGCCTACCCCTCTATTACGCAGCAATGGAAGAAGGTGGCCGAAGGCCGGATGAGGGCTCTTTGTTGGGAGTGACGGAACCGTCTTGAGAGCCCTCACCCGCCCTGTCGGGCACCCTCTCCCATCCTGCGGACGGGAGAGGGGGAATGGCGGAGAGAGGAGAAGTACCTGCTTACTTCTGCAGGATGCCGTTGATCTCTTCGGCGGTGGCCTTCAGCGCCGCGTCGGGCTCGGCGTCGCCGAGATAGATCTTCTGCAGCGTGTCGGAGGTTTTCTGCGCCACTTCTTCCCAGCCCGGAATGACCGGCGCGAAGCGGGCCGACGGCAGGAGATCGGTGAACGCCTTGAGATCGGCATTGTTCACATAGTAGTCCATCTTCGCCTCTTCCTTGTTCACCGGCAGGAAGCCTTCGCCTTGCGTGAACTTGGCGCGCATGTCGGTGGTGAAGAGATAGTCGAGGAACTTCCAGGCTTCTTCCTTGTTCTGCGAGTTCTTGAACATGATGATCGAGTCGGTCACGCCATAGGTGCCGCGCGCGCCCGACGGGCCGGCGGGGATGGCGGCGACGCCATATTTGAGGTTCGGCGCTTCTTCCTTGATCTGGTTGGAGAGGAAGGGCGCCGTGATCATCATGCCGATCTTGCCCTGCTTGAACAGGTTCTGCACGTCCTCGCGCGAGAAGGAGGTGACGCCCGGCTGGGTGAGCTTCTTGTCGATCAGCTCCTTGTAGATCCTGGCGGCGGCGATGGCGCCGTCGCTGGAGAGACCCGACTTGCCGTCCTTGTCGAGGATTTCGACGCCCTGCGACCACATCGCATAATAGTAGTAGACGTCGGTCTCGATTTCCTTGCCCTGGAGACCATAGCCATAGACGTCGCCGCCGAGTGCGGAAATCTTCTCGGCCGCCGCCTTGAGCTCGTCCCAGGTCTTCGGCGGCTCGGCGATGCCGGCCTTCTCGAACAGCTCCTTGTTGTAATACATCGCGCGCGCCGAGGCCGCGATCGGCAGGCCATAGGTCTTGCCGTCCATCACCGAGGGCGACAGGAAGGTCTCGATGAAGCGGTCCTTGAATTCCGGCGTGATGAACTGGTCGAGCGGCTCGGCCACGTCCTGTTTCACGAAGTCGATGAGCCAGCGCGTGCCGATGATCGACAGGTCGGCATTGGAGCCGGCGCCGATATCGGTGGTCAGCTTCTGCAGCAGCACGTCCCACGGCACCACCTCGATCTGGATGTCGACGCCCGGATTGGCCGCCTCGAAGGCCTTTTCGGCCTCGGCGAAATAGGGGCCGGTCTTGGCGCTGTATTCGGCGACGGTGACCCGCACCGTGCCGGCGAGCGCCACGCTGGTGAGCGCCGCAAGGCTCAAACCCGCGGTCAGAATCGTCTTCAAAAATCGGCTTTTCATGGACTTCCTCCTCAGTCGGAAATGGGAATTTTGGGGAGCCCGTTTTCGGGCTTTCATAGACATCGTTTTCGATGTTGCTGAGTTACATACTTTCAAAAATAAGGGAAAACAAGTGTAATTAATGTTGCCAAGTTACAAAATTGGAGACACAGTGGGTTGAAAGCAGGAATAACGAGGGGCCGGTTTCGACCGGAATCCCGGCAAGGTTGCTTGCGGTTCGCGAGGCGTGAGGCGATCGTGACCGGCAACAAGAACACGGCGAGGAAACATGACGGGTCTCAAGGGCAAGAAAGTCATCATCACCGGGGCCGGCGGCGGCATCGGCTCGGCCCTGGTCCAGGCTTTCCACAAGGAGGGCGCCATCGTCATCGGCTGCGACCGCACCGCGGAAACCGCCGAGCCGATCCGGCCCGATCACCTGGAAGTCTTCGATCTTCTCGATCCCGCCGCGATCGGCAAAGCGGCTGAGAACATCACCGCCAAATTCGGCGCCCCCGATTGTCTCGTCAACAATGCCGGCTGGACCCGCGCCGAACTGATGGAGGACGTGACCAACGAGGTCATCGCGCGCGAATTGCAGCTCAACCTCTCGGGCGTCATGCAATTCACCAACGCCCTCCTCCCCACGATGGTGGAGCGCAAGGTCGGCAGCATCGTCTTCATCAGCTCGGTCAATGCGCTGATGCATTTCGGCAATCCCGTCTATGCCGCGGCCAAGGCCGGCATCGAGGGTTTCTCGCGCGCCATCGCCGTCGAGCATGGCGCTTTCGGCATCCGCTCCAACAGCGTCTGCCCCGGCTCGACCCGCACCCATGCCTGGGATCACCGGCTGGAAGCCGAGCCTTTGCTTCTGCCGCGCGTGACCAGGCTCTATCCCCTGCAGCGCCTGGTGACGCCCGAAGAAGTCGCCAACGCGGTCGTCTTCCTCGCCTCGCCCTTGTCGAGCGGCATCACGGGGGTAACCTTGCCGGTTGACGCCGGCGCCACGGCGGGCTTCCTTCCCTTCATCGACACGGTTCTGAAAGGCGTCTCATGAGCACGGTCAGCCTGCGCGGCATCGCCAAGCATTTCGGGGCGGTGACGATCATCCCCAAGGGGCTCGATCTCGATATCGCCGATGGCGAGTTCGTCGTCCTCGTCGGTCCCTCGGGCTGCGGCAAGTCCACCCTTCTGCGCATGATCGCCGGTCTCGAGGAGATCAGCGACGGCGATCTCATGATCGGCGGCAAGCGCGCCAACGGGCTGATCCCGCAGGAGCGCAACATCGCCATGGTGTTCCAGTCCTATGCGCTCTTTCCGCATATGACGGCCAAGGACAATATCGGCTTCGGCCCGCGCATCCGCAAGGAGGCCGAAAGCGCCATCACCGACAAGGTCGGCAAGGCCGCCGGCATCTTGAACCTGCATGATTATCTCGACCGCTTTCCGCGCCAGCTTTCGGGCGGCCAGCGCCAGCGTGTCGCCATGGGCCGCGCCATCGTCAGGAGCCCCGACGTCTTCCTGTTCGACGAGCCGCTCTCCAATCTCGACGCGCAGTTGCGCGTGCAGATGCGCACCGAGATCAAGGCGCTGCATCAGCGCCTCGGCTCGACCATCGTCTATGTGACGCATGACCAGATCGAGGCCATGACCATGGCCGACCGCATCGTCGTCATGAACAAGGGCCGCATCGAGCAGACGGGCTCGCCGCTCGAACTCTATGATCATCCCGCCACCAAATTCGTCGCGAGCTTCTTAGGATCCCCTTCGATGAGCTTCGTGCCCGGCCGGGTGAAGCGGACCGCCGACGGCGCCGCGGTCGTCACCGATGACGGTGTCGTCCTGCCGACCCGGACGCTCGCCGCCGCCAATGACGGCCGCGCCGTCGAGGTCGGCATGCGGCCCGAGCATTTCCGCCTGGCCGGCACGGGCCAGGGCATGCCCTTCAAGGTCGATGTGATCGAGCCGACCGGCTCGGAGACGCATCTTTATGGCGCCATCGCCGGCGCGCCTGTCCGCTGCGTCTTCCGCGAGCGCCTCAAGCTCGCGCCCGGCGCCGAGATCGGCCTTGCCATCGACCATCAGCTCACCCATGTCTTCGACCGCGAAACGGGGCGTCCGGTGTGAACGACATCATCGATATCGTCGCGCGCCTGCGCGAGCGCTCCGAGGACGGCTCGAAATCCGATCGCCGCCTGGCGCAGCTCATTCTCGACGATATCGATTACGCCTCCAAGGCGGCCATCGCCGATCTCGCCGCCCGCGCCGAGGTGAGCGAGCCGACGGTGACGCGTTTCTGCCGTGGCCTCGGCTGCGAGGGCACCCGCGATTTCAAGTTCAAGCTCGCCCAGGCGCTGGCGGTCGGGGCGCTCTATCTCAATCCGGCGCCGCTCAACCGCGACGCCCGCGAGGAGCGCACCTTGCAGGCGATCTGCGACGGCGCCGTCACCGCCATCGAGCGGCTGAAGCCGGCGATCGATCTCGGCGCCATCGCCGAATTGAGCGCCAAGATCATCGAAAGCCCGCATGTGCTGATCTACGGCTCGGGCGGCATTTCATCGATGATGGCGGTGGAATTGCAGAACCGCCTCTTCCGATTCCGCATCAACGCCGTTTCGCATGTAGACGGGCAGATGCAGCGCATGACCTCGGCCGTCGCCGACAAGTCGACCCTCGTCATCGGCTTCTCGGTGTCGGGTTACGCCCGCTCGGTGGTCGATGCGGTGATGGTGGCCCGCCAATATGGCGCCCACACCGCCGCCATCACCGCGCAGCCCTCGGCGCTCGCCGAGGCGGCGCATATCGTGGTGCCGTTCCAGACCTATGAGGACAGCCACATCTACAAGCCGACCTCGTCGCGTTACGCCCTCCTCGCCATCGTCGACATCATCGCCACCATGGTCGCCGAGAATATGGGCCCGCGCGTCATCGAGGGCATGCGCCGCATCAAGCAGAGCCTCAACACGCTGAAGGTGGACGATCCGCGCCTGCCGCTTGGCGACTAACATCATCATCCCGGGAGAGAAGAATGGACTACACGAAGAACCCCTTCGCGCCGAGCGACACCGACCGGCACCAGATCTGGGCCATGCTGGTCGAGCGCGACATCGATGCCTTCATCGCCGCCGACTGGTCGAAGCACGGGCCCGATTTCCATGCCGAATCCTTCTTCGGCGTGAATGCGCATAAATCCGAGCTGCCCGACAGCTGGCGGCTCGACTTCCCTAATCTCGACGCCTATCGCGACGAATGGCTGCGCCAGGCCGCCGCCACCGCCAAGGTCAAATATGCCGAGCCTTTGCGCGAGGCCCTGTTCCGCGCCACCAATATGCGCGACATCGACATCGCCGGCGACCGCGCCGTCTGCCACAAGAAATTCGACGGCGTCATCGCCAGGGCCGATGGCGGCCAGGACGTGCTGAGCTGGCAGACGCTTTATTTCTGCGGCCGCTTCGACGGCGTGTGGAAGATGACCGGCTTCGTCGGCTACATGCCCTTTCCGATGGGAAGGGCGCGCACTTAACCCTGACCCGTCATCCCGGCGAAAGCCAAGATCCACTGAATAGGCGCATCCGGGCGGTGGTTACTGCACCGTCCCGCGCGCATCGACCTTGACGGCGCCCAGCACCTCATCGCCGCGCACGAAGACGACGCGGTCATAGAGATTGGTCACCGGACAGACATGGTTGGGCGTGATGCGCACCAGGTCACCGACCTTCGGCTTCGCCGTGAGGCTCGAAATATCGAGGAAGCCATGCTCCTCGCTCGTCGTATAGATCTGCGCATCATCCATGGCATGGACGACGCCATAGCCCGAAAGGCCGAGGAGATCGCTGGTCAGCGCCTTGCTGCCGGCATCGACCAAGGCGCGCTGGTCGGTCGGCCGGCTCACCACGGTGGCGAGCACGTTCAGCGCGCAGTCGTCGAATGTGCAGGTGCCGCGCGCCACCAGCGAGCGATCGAAATAGATATAGGTGCCGACGCGATATTCGCTGACGATGCCGAGACCTTCATCCTTCCACATATCGGGCGAGCCGCCCGAGGTGATCACCCGGGTCTCGAGGCCGGCTTCGCCGACGCGGTCGCGCGCCGCGGTAAGGAAGGCTTCCGTCTCCTTCCGCAGTCCGGGCGCCGCATAGGTCATGAGGCCGCCATAGGAGAGGCCTTTGGTCCTGTCGATCACACGGGCAAGCGCCGCCGCCGCTTCCGGCGACTGCACGCCGTTGCGCTTGGCGCCCGTGTCGCATTCGACCAGCACGGCGATGTCGCGGCCGGCAGCCTCACCGGCGCGGCCGAGCCCCTCCACCACGGTTTCATTGTCGGCGACCACTGAGATATCGGTGCGCCCGGCGAGATCGGCGAGGCGCTTGAGCTTGTGCCCGCCCGCCACATTGAAGGTCAGCAGCATGTCGCGGATTCCGGCATCGGCCATGATTTCCGCCTCGCCGAGCTTCTGCACCGTGATGCCCTTGGCGCCGAGCGCCATCTGGTACTTCGCCAGCGGCGCCAGCTTGTGGGTCTTGATATGGGGGCGATTGGCGATCCCGAGCTTGTCGCAGCGCGCCTGCCAGCGCTTGAGGTTGCGGTCGACCACGTCGATGTCGATGACCGGCGTCGGCGTCTCCAGGTCCTCGATCCTCTTGCCCACCGGTTCGAAACGGAAAAAGCTGGTGATGTCCTTGCTGCTCATGTCTTCTCCTCGCGACGAGGAGGGTACTTAACCCATTTTCGCAAGCGTGGGAAATGCTCAGACGATTCCGGCTGATGCCGTGCCGCTATCAGGCCGTTCCTGGGCTTTGTGCCGGCGATAGCCCGACGCCCGGTAGGTGCCGATCGGATCGATGGCGCCCCCCTTGCGCCGCCGGGCTTCCGCCAGGATCGGCGAGACGTCGGTCACGAAGGCCTGCTTGACGAGGAGATGGCCGTCCAGCACGTCGCTGTCCGCCTGCGCCGTGTCGAGCGCCGCGCGGTCGATGAGCGAGGCCTGCACATAGGCGCGCAGAATCTCGTTCGCCGACTGGATGAGGCTTTCGATCGGATCGGTGACGTTGTGCGACTGGTCGATCATATAGGCCGGGCTGAATCCCGGCGCCTGGCGCAATTCGGCATCGACCAGCTCATTGAAGACCAGGAACAGGCGGAACGGATCGACTGAGCCCGAATCGAGATCGTCGTCGCCATATTTGGAATCGTTGAAATGGAAGCCGGCGAGCTTCTGCGCCCGGATGAGCCGCGCCACGATCTGCTCGATATTGGTGTTGGGCGCGTGATGGCCGAGATCGACCAGGCATTTCGCCTTGGGCCCCAATTCACTCGCCGCCATGAAGCTCGAGCCCCAGTCGGAGATGACGGTCGAATAGAAGGCCGGCTCATAGAGCTTGTGCTCGAGAAACACCGACCAGTCCTTGGGCAGCGCGTCATAGATCTCTTTGAGCGAGCCCATGTAACGGTCGAAGGCGGCATTGAGATTGGACTGGCCAGGGAAGTTCGAGCCGTCGGCGATCCATACGGTGAGCGCCGTCGAGCCGAGCTTGCGTCCGATCTCGATGCATTCGAGATTATGCGCGACCGCCTGGGCCCGCGTCGCCGGATCGGCATGGGTGAGCGAGCCGAATTTATAGGAGAGCTTCTGACCCTTGGCGTCCTGGAAGCTGTTGGAATTCACCGCGTCGAAGGCAAGTTCATGCGAGGCGGCCTTCTGGCGCAGCGCGCTCAAGTCGTCGACCTTGTCCCACGGAATATGCGGCGACACCGTCGGCGTCACCCGCCCCAGCTGATGGATGACGCCGCAATCGTCGATCTTGTCGAAGACATTGCGCGGCTCCCCCGGCCCCGGAAAGCGCGCGAAACGGGTGCCGCCGGTGCCGACGCCCCAGGTCGGCACCGCCACCGCATAGGCCATGGCCCGCGCCGTCATCTTTTCGATATCGATGCCGCGCCGATCCAGCTGCCGTCCGAGCGCCGCATAATCTTCCGCTAATGCCGCTTCCGCCCTGCGGTTCTGCGCGCCGATGAAATCAGCGGATATGGAAAAGGTCATGGATCGTATTCCTTCTTACCCTACCTGGTTTCCCCTTCTCCCGCCTGCGGGAGAAGGTGGCCGAAGGCCGGATGAGGGTGTTCCCTCCGCACTACACCGCCGCAAGCACGGGAACCGTCGAATCCTTGTCATTCAGTTCGCAAGCTGAACCAACACCCTCATCCGCCCTGTCGGGCACCTTCTCCCGCAAGCGGGAGAAGGGGGACAACGATGAGTTTCGGTTCTCGTCATCTCGTAAAGCTTGTCGCATTGCCGGCATCGACATTGAGAAAGTTGCCGGTCGATTTGGCGGAGAGATCGGAGGCGAAGAAATAGGCCGCTTCCGCGATGTCCTCGGGATACACCGAACGCTGCAGCAATGACCGCTTGCGGTAGAACTCCTCGAGCTCCTCCTCCTTGACCTTGTTCGACTGCGCCCTTTGCTGGCGCCATTCGCCCTGCCAGATCTTCGAGCCGCGCAGCACCGCGTCCGGATTGACGACATTGACGCGGATGCCGAGCGGCGCGCCTTCCAGCGCCATGCAGCGCGCCAGATGCACTTCCGCCGCCTTGGCGGTGCAATAGGCCGACGCCCCCGCCGAGGCCGCAATGGCGTTCTTGGAGCCGATGAACACCATCGACCCGCCGAGCTTCTGCGTCTTCATCAGCCGGTAGCCTTCGCGCGCCACCAGGAAATATCCGGTGCCGAGGATCGACATGTTCTTGTTCCACAGCTCCAGCGTCGTGTCTTCGACGGGAGCGGCCGATGAGATGCCGGCATTGTTGACCACGATGTCGAGGCCGCCGAAGCGGAGCACCGCCGCCTCCATCGCCTTGATCACCGCATCTTCCTGCGTGACGTCGAGGAACGTTCCCTGCACCTGGTCCTTGCCGAAGCGCCCTCCGAAGCCCTGGACCGCCGCATCGAGCGCCGCCTGGTCGATATCGGCGAGCACGACGCAGGCTCCCTCGCTCAGCAGCCGGTGCACGATCGCCTGGCCGATGCCGCCGGCGCCCCCGGTGACGAAGGCGACGCGCCCCGCCAGGCTCTTCGGTTTCGGCAAACGCTGCAGCTTGGCCTCCTCCAGCAGCCAGTATTCGATATTGAACGCCTCCTGCGCCGGCAGGCCGACATAGTCGGAAACGCCCGAGGCGCCGCGCATGACATTGATGGCGTTCACATAGAATTCCGACGCGATGCGCGCCGTCGCCTTGTCCTTGGCGAAGGACAACATGCCAACACCCGGCACCAGATAGATCACCGCATTGGGATCGCGCATCTTGGGCGAGCTGGGATGTTTGGCGCGCTCATAATAAGCGGCATAGTCCTGCCGGTAGGCCTCCAGCGTCTGGTCGAGCCCCGCCACGACCTCATCGAGATTGCGCGTCTTAGGATCATAAGGCAGCACCAGCGGCCTGATCTTGGTGCGCAGGAAATGATCGGGACAGGACGTGCCGAGCGGCGCCAGCGCGTCGAGCGCGTTGCTGTTGACGAAATCGAGCACTTCCGGCGCATCGGTGAAATGGCCGATCTTGCGTTCGTCCCTCGAGATGCGGCCGCGGATCTCCGGCATCAGCCTCCGTGCGACTTGCAGGCGTTCCTCAGCGCCTAGACTGTCGAAACGGGCGCCCTTGAAGGACGGCTTGGAACGATGGTCTTCCAGCCAGTCGGCCGCCTTGTTGATGATGCGCAAGGTCGTCTGATAGGACTCCTTCGCCGTCGCCCCCCAGGTGAAGAGCCCATGGGCGCCCAGCACCACGCCGATGAAATGCGGATTCTTCTCCGCCATGTCGCCGAGCTTGAGGCCGAGATCGAAACCCGGCCGCTGCCACGGCAGATAGCCCATCTCATCGCCGAAAATCTCTTTCGTCAGCCTTTCCGAATCCTTCGCCGCCGCGATGGCGATCACCGCATCGGCATGCATATGATCGACATGGATCGCCGGCACGAAGCCATGCAGCGGCGTATCGATCGAGGCCGCCCGCGGATTGAGATTGAAGGTGCAATGCGGCAGGTAGTCGACCATCTCGTCTTCATGGTCGATGCCGCGATAGAGACCTTTGAGCGCGTAAAGCTTGTCGAGATAGAGCGTCGAGAAGCCGTCGAGCTTCATCGAGCCCAGATCGCCGCCCGATCCCTTCACCCACAGCACCGTCTCCTCCTGGCGGGTCAAGGGATCGGTCATCCTCACCTTGGCCGACGTATTGCCGCCGCCGAAATTGGTGATCCTGAGATCGCTGCCGAGCAGGTTCGAGCGGTACAGCAACAGCCCCGGCTCGCTCAAGGATGCGGCGATCTTGTCGTCCCACAGATCGGGAATGGCGGTCTTCGTCATGGATACTAACCTTTCATATGAGCATTCCCCTCTCCCGGCTTTCTCCATCTTTCCCCTTCTCCCGCTTGCGGGAGAAGGTGGCCGAAGGCCGGATGAGGGTGTCCTTTGTTCCGCATGTAGTGAGCCAACACCCTCACCCGCCCTTCGGGCACCCTCTCCCATTGCTGCGCAACAGGAGAGGGGGAAGTATTGGAGAGGGCGTCCGTCCTCAGAAATCAAACTGCCCGATATTCTCCTTCGAGAAGACGAAGGGCGCGCCGAGCAGGATCTCCGAACCGTTGATGACCTGGAGCTCGCCGAGCTTGCCGGCCTTCACCGAGGTGGCGCCGGGCTTCAGATCGCCATCGGCGACCGCGCGCAGCACCTGCATCGCGGCATAGCCGAGATCGACCGGATTCCACAGCACCACCGACTTGACGCAGTCCTTCTCGACATAGGGCTTCATCGCATTGGGCGTGGCCAGGCCGACGACAGCGATCGTGCCGCATTTGTTGGCCTGCGTCACCGCTTCGGCCGAGGCCGGCGTCGCGACGCTGGTCATGCCGAAGATGCCTTTCAGCTCATCGCCATATTTGTTGATGAGGGTGGTCGCCTGGTTGAACGACAGGACATTGTCCTCCTGCGCCTCGACCGTCTCCAGCCACTTCATCTTGGGATGGCACTTCTCGGCGTAAGCCGCCATCTCGGCGATCCAGCGCGCCTGGTTCGGCGTGGTGAAGGTCGAGGTGACGATGGCGAAGGCGCCCTCCTCGCCGATCTCCTTGGCCATGTTGTCGACCATCGCCTTGGCGATGCCGTTGAACTCGGCCTGGTTGACGAACCACTGGCGCGCATCGGGCTGCGAATTGGCGTCATAGCCGACGACATTGATGCCCTTGGACAAGGCCTTCTTCAGCACCGGCGCGATGGCCACGGGATCGTTGGCGGCGAACAATATACCGTCGACGCCGCTGGTGATGTAGTTGTCGATGAAGGTGATCTGCTGGTCGATATTGGCCTGCGTCGGACCGTCGGTCTTGGCGTCGACATTGCCCAGCTCCTTCGCCGCATCGGCGATGCCCTTCGACGTGGCATTGAAATAGCCGATGCCGATCAGCTTCGGCACGTCGACGACGGTGATCTTCTTGCCCTTGCGGTCGGGGGCGCCGGTGGGCTCGCCTCCGTCATAGGGCTTGGCGGCCGCGGCGCCGGCGGTGCCGTCGCAGGCGAGCGGGTTGGTCGGCAGATCGTCGCCGCCGGTCCAGGCCGAGGCGGCGAAGGCGCTCCCCGCCATGCCGGCGAGAGCGAGTGCGGCGAACACTGTCTTGCGTATCATGTCTTGCTCCTTGCGCTTCTGTCCAGGCCATTGAGTTTGAGGCCGACGGTCGTGGCCCGGACTCTCCCATTTCGATCAACCGTCTGCGTCCTTGCGAAAGATGTTGCTGATGAGGATGGTGCCGATGAGCACGGCGCCGATCACCACGATGGTGCCGTCGCCCTTGACGCCGGCCAGAGCCAGTCCGTTCTTGAGCGCCTGCATCAGGACGAGGCCGAGCAGCGTGCCGATGATGGTGCCGCGTCCGCCGAAGATGCTGGTGCCGCCGAGCACCACCGCGGTGATGACGTCGAGCTCGAGCCCGGTGCCCATGTCGGAGCGCGTGGTCGAGACGCGCGACACGAAGATCACAGCGGCGAGACCGGCGATGAGTCCCGAGGCCGTATAGATGAGCACCAGGGTGCGGTCGACCCGCAGGCCGGAAAAGCGCGACGCGACCGCATTGGAGCCGATCGCATAGGTGGCGCGCCCGAAGGTGGAAAGCCCGAGGATCACCGCGGCGATGAGGGCGCAGAGGCCGAAGACCCACAATTGCACCGGCACGTCGAGGAACTCGCCCTGTCCCAACATAAAGAACCAGTCGGGATAGCCCCGGACCGAGCGCGCCTGGCTGATGCCTTCGGCAAGCCCGCGATAGAGCGCCAGCGTGGCCAGCGTGGCGATGAGCGGCGGCACGCCGAAGCGGGTGATGATGAGGCCGTTGACCAGCCCCGCCACGCCGCCGACCACGATGCCGAGCACCATGGCGAGCGGCAGCGGAATCCCGAGCTTCTGCCAGAACACGCCGAGCAATATGGCGACGAGGCCGAGGATGGAGCCGACCGAGAGATCGATGCCGCCGGTGACGATGACGAAGGTCATGGCCAGCGCCACGAGACCGACCTCGGCCATCAGCCGGCCCTGATTGAGCAGATTGTCGACGGTGAAGAAGCGGTCGGACTGGAAGGCGAGCACGATGAGGGTGACGATCAGCAGCCCGCCCAGGATCGTTTCGTGGCGCAGAGCCAGGTTTTTCCAGGAAGCGCTCATGTCACCAGGCTCCGGCGCCGCCTGGCCATGTCGGCCAGCACGGTGGCGAGGATCAGCAGCCCCAGCACGGCGCGCAGCCAATAGGCCGAGACATTGAGGAAAATCAGCGCCGAGCCGATGCAGGCGAAGAGGATGGCGGCCAGCGTCGAGCCGATCACCGTGCCGGTGCCGCCGAGGATCGAGACGCCGCCGATCACCGCCGCGGTGATGACGGTGAGCTCGAGATTGGGCGGCACGGTCGACTGGATGACCTGCAGCTGCGTGGCGAAGAGCAGCGCCGCGACGCCGGCGAAGAAGCCGTGCAGCGCGAAGACGAGGACGCAGGTACGTTCCGGATTGAGACCGGAGGCGCGCGCCGCTTCCGCATTGCCGCCCACCGCATAGATCGAGCGCCCGGTCGCCGAATAGCGCATCCACAGAGCCACCAGGATGGTGAGGACGACCATGAAATAGACGGGAGACGGAATGCCGAAGAGGCGCGCCTGCGCGATGAAGAAGCCGGGCGGCATGCCGGTGATCCAGGTGCCGCCGGTGGCGCTGATCAGCCCGCCTTTGAGGATCGACAGCATGCCGAGCGTCGCCACGATCGACGGGATTCGCATATAGGCGATGAGCGCGCCGAGGCAGGTATTGATGGCGATGCCGACGAGCACGGGCACCAGCCACGCCACCCAGATCGGATAGCCCGACACCGCGAGCGTCCCGGCGATGGTGGCGAGCACGCCGATGAGCGAGCCGACCGAGACGTCGATATGGCCGGAGATGATGACCATCGCCATGCCGATCGCCGCCACCGCGATATAGGCGTTGCCGGAGAAGATGCTGGTGAGGTTGGTGTCGGAGAGGAAGCGCGGATTGACCAGACCGACGACGGCGAACAGCACCACGATGGCGGTGAGGACGACGATCTCCTGGCCATAGGCCTCGAAGATGCGCGTGAAGCTGGAGGGCCGCCTGATCGGGATCGCGATGTCGCTCATGCCGCGGCCTCCCGCTCCTGCGCCAGCGTCATCGCGGCGCCGACCGTTTCCGGCGTCGCGTCCTGGCGGGCGATCTCGGCGACGATGCGTCCGCCATTCATGACCAGGACGCGATCGCTCATGCCCAGCACTTCCGGCAATTCGCTCGAGATCATCAGGATGGCGAGGCCGTTCTGGGCGAGCTTCGACATCAGCGCGTGGATTTCCGACTTGGCGCCGACATCGATGCCGCGCGTCGGCTCGTCCATGATGAGGATGCGCGGCTCGGCCGCCAGCCATTTGGCCAGCACCACCTTCTGCTGGTTGCCGCCCGACAGCTGGCGCGCCGCCTGGTCCGGACCGCGCGTTCGGATGCCCAGCCGCTTGATGAAGTCGCGCGCCAGCGCCTCCTCCTTGCCGCGATCGACGATGAACGCGCGGGCGAGCTTGCGCAGCACGGTGAGCGAGATGTTCTCGGCGATGGTCTGCGGGCGCACCAGTCCCTGCAGGCCGCGATCCTCCGGCACATAGGCGATGCCGAGATCGCGCGCCTGCTGCGGCGATGTGATATGGACCGGCCTGCCGTCGATCAGGATCTCGCCCGCCGTCGCCGGTGTAATGCCGAATATGGTGAGCGCCGTCTCGGTGCGCCCCGAGCCGACAAGGCCGGCAATGCCGACGATCTCGCCGGCGCGCAAGGTGAAGGAGATGTCGCGCACCGCTTTGCCCTGGGAGACGCCGCGCAGCTCGAGCCGGGTCGTGCCGATCGGGGCCTCCTCCTTGGGAAACAGCTGGTCGATCGACCGGCCGACCATCATCGCGACGAGCGAGCGTTCGCTGACCTCCTCGATATCCTTCGTAGCGACATAATTGCCGTCGCGCAGCACCGTGACGCGGTCGGCCAGCGCGAAGATCTCCGGCAATTTGTGGCTCACATAGACGATGCCGACGCCCCTTTCGCGCAGGCGGCGGATGATCGTCATCAATTGCTGCACGTCGGCTTCGGCGAGCGAGGCGGTCGGCTCGTCCATGATCACGACGCGGGCATTCTGCGACAGCGCCTTGGCGATCTCGACGCGCTGCCGGTTGGCGACCGAGAGCGCGCCGACCTTGGCGTCGACATCGAGATGATGCGAGTCGAGGTCGTCGAGCAGCGCGCGCGCCTTGCGGCGCATCTCCCCCCAGTCGAGCCCGCCCCAAGGGCGGCGCGGTGCGTGATTGAGGAAGATGTTCTCGGCGACTGAGAGCTCCGGGAACAGCAGCAATTCCTGATAGACGATGGCGATGCCGGCCTTCACCGCCTGGCCCGGATTGGCGAATTTCATCGCCTCGCCGCCGATCCGGATATCGCCTTCGTCGGGCGCATGCACGCCGGCGATGATCTTGATCAGGGTGGATTTGCCGGCGCCGTTTTCGCCGAGCAGCGCATGCACCTCGCCCGGACGGACGTCGAAATCGACTTGGTTGAGCACTTTGACGCCGACGAAGGACTTCGAGATGCCTTTGAGCTCGACCAGCGCGGTCATGGCGCCACCCTGCGCTCATGATGATTGCATTTACTCAAATTTGACCGGATATGACGGGAGGCGCCCGACCGTGTGGTCCGTCTGGCGGCGTGGCGTAGAACCGCTGCGATGCCGGGCATGCGCCTGCTACTCCCATCCGGATTCGCTCATTTTATTGGGTTTCCGCAGATGAATCCGGACCGTTCGCGGAAGCCTCGGGGCCTGAACACGCCGTTGCGCGGCGGCCTTGTTGTGATTAAGATTGAACAATGATGAGCAATTATGGTCAAGCCATGAATCGCAATCATATGACAAATCGGCGTGAGCGTGTGATCACGGAAGTGATCATCGACGATCATCTCGCCCTCGCTCCATCTTCCCATTCCCCCTTCTCCCGCTTGCGGGAGAAGGTGCCCGTCAGGGCGGATGAGGGTGTTGGTTCAGCGCGCATCGGCTCCTCAAGAAGAACAAGAAGCTTCGGCACTTTTCAGACTTGCAGCACCGTAGAGGCTGAAAGAACACCCTCATCCGGCCTTCGGCCACCTTCTCCCGCAAGCGGGAGAAGGGAAACTCAAGTCGGGCCTTCCACCCATGGATGAAAGCGAGCGCCATCGCCTGATCCTCGACGAGTTGAAAGAGCGCCCCTTCGCGACGGTGAAGGACCTGCTCGATGTGCTGAAGGTCTCGCCCGCCACCATCCGCCGCGACATCGCCAAGCTTCACGAGATCGGCAATGTGCGGAAAGTGTTCGGCGGCATCGCCGCCGCCGAGCGCGACGATGCGCCCGAGCGTCTCGCCGCCCGCCCCTTCGAGGAGAATCGCATGCTGGCGGTCGACGCCAAGCGCGCCATTGCGCGCGAGGCGGAGGCGCTGGTGCGCGACGGCGATGCCATCATCATCCATGGCGGCACCACCTGTTATCTCTTCGCGCTGCGGCTGGCGCGGCGCAATGTGCGCATCTACACCAATTCGATGCCGCTCGCCGCAAGGCTGTGGGAGGACGGCTCCTGCCATCTGACCTTGGGCGGCGGCGAGCTTTATCGCGAGCCCGGCATTCTCTATGCGCAGGCCTCGGGCCCACCCGACTTTTTCGCCTCGAAACTGTTTCTCGGCGCGCAGGGCATCGGTCCCAACGGCATCATGGAATCGCATCCGCTCATCGCGCGCGAATCGGAAAGGCTGCTGTCGCGCGCCGATGAACTGGTGCTGCTCGCCGACAGCCGCAAATTCGCGATCCGCACCCGTTATACGGTGCTGCCGCTGTCGCGCATCTCGACCCTCATCACCGATGACGGCCTCTCCACCGAGCACGCCAGGATGCTGGAGGACGCCGGCATCCGCACCATCATCGCGAAAGTGGGTACGGGGGAGTAACTTCGTCCAACGTCCCCTTCTCCCGTTGCGCAGCAATAGAAGAAGGTGCCCGACGGGGCGGATGAGGGCTCTTCTGAATCAGCGGTCGGACGGAAGCAGAAACCCCTTACCCAGCCTTCGGCTAGCCTTTCTCCTTCCGCTCGGAGGGTTCGGCGACGGGGAGGTCGACACGGGCGAGAGCACCGGTGTGTCACGGGGCTCTCGCTCGTGGTCCTGCGCCTCAGCCAGCGTCCGCCGCGTTCCCATATTGGGGCAGCAGAGGAGGCTCGAAAGCGCGCCTCCTGTCGCCATTCCTTGATCAGAACTTGTAGTTCAGTGTGGCCTTGACGGTATGGAACTGCGTCTTCGCACTCAACGAATCCAAATAACCCGCCGTGTAACCAGTCCAAACGCCGCCTCCGTTGACGTGATCCACGGAGCCAATCTGACGGCTGTCATCGAACACATCACTCTTGCCGAGATCGACATAGAGATATTCGGTCCCTAGCGTGATGTTCCTGGTCAGCGCAAATTCGATGCCGCCGCCAACGGTCCACCCCCACTTCGTCGCGGATGTCGATCCGCTGTAGTCATCACCATCGACACTATAGTCATACGACGTCTTCACACGACCATAGGCAAGGCCGCCCGTGCCGTAAAAGAGCACTTCGTCCCAGGCAAGGCCGGCGCGGCCACGGATCGTACCAAACCAGTCGACCTTGCTGCTGACAGAAAAATCTCCGCCGTCGCCGATGGCTATGTTGGCGGTGTCGCCATCGAAATCGGCGGCCGAAATGTCAGCTACTGCCCCGATGACGAAGCTCGAATACTGAAGATTATAGCCAATTTGCGCGCCGCCGAATGCCCCGCTCAAATCCTGCTTGTTCCCACCGCTGAGAACATTGGAAAGTTCAGGATATAATTGAAGAGTATCACCCGTCCCGTAACCCGGATCTCCCGGAGCCGTCGGATCGGTAAGATTGTCGTCCCAATATTCCGTGTGTCCTTCGTATGAGTATTCCGACTTTCCCTGGCCATAGCCACCGTGAACACCCACATAAAAGCCGCTCCAGTCAAATGACTCCTCAGCCGCGGATTCAATATCAGCAGCCCGGGCACCGGCGGCGCCGAGCGCCAGGACAAACGCAAAAGTACCAAGACCAATCGCAATTTTCATATTCAGCCCCTTCAAAGCTTCACCTCTCGCCGGGCCAGACTTATTGCATCGATCGATCTGCAACAAACACAGTAGCTGTCGGATCATGTCACTTGCTGTCACTCATTCGGATAGACGCCAAGCGTAGCGGTCGGCTTTCTTGCAAATGCTCTCCGGCGTGGCGTGACGCGCGCATCGACGAATGACCGCTACTTACAGTGGTTCTGCGACGAACCAACTTTATCTAGACAACAGACGCAGGATCGTCCTAATCGCTGAACGTGAAGCCTGATCCGCGAATGGTGTGCAGGGGAAGAGACATGTTGGATTTTTCCGCTCTTCGACGCAGGCGGCTCGCGATGGTGTCCAGGTGACCGTAGTTGAAATCATACACATCCGCCCCCAGGGCCTCGACAAGCGCGCGCCGTTCGACGGTCTTGCCGCGCTCCGCGAACAGGCGCCCGAGAAAACGTTGTTCCGAAGTGGTCAGGCGGAGACGATGGCCAAGCCCATCGGTGAGCACCCAGCCGCTTTCCACCAGTGCCCATTGCGCGGCGGCGGGCGCGGGACGCGAAGGGATACCAAGTCGCTTGAGGCGTTCGTTGAGCGTGACGACCGTCGCCGCAAGCTCGCGGACATCGATCGGCTTGACGAGATAAGCGTCCGCTCCCTTGGCGAGGCCATCAATCCGATCATCCACGGAGCTGCGCGCCGTCGCCATGACGATGCCGAGCGATCGCGAGGCGCGCAAATGGGCGGCGATGCTCAGGCCGTCTTCGCCATCCAGGCCGATATCGAGGATGACGATGTCGGGCGGCCTGGCTGCGCAGACGCGATAGAGAGCGGCGGCATCGTGAAATCCATGCGCCTCCAGGCCCAGTCCAGATAGGCCGAGGACCATTTCCTCGCGGAAATCCTCGTCGTCATCGACAAGATAGACCAGGGGAGTGATCGCGGCGCCGCCCTGCTTAGCTCCCTCCTCCGCCATCATCCAGCATCCCTCATGAAGCACTTCTTCAACATCCGATTTCATATAATCGTCGTTTTGTCCATCCTGTTCGGATGTCTTGCGCCGCAGAAATCATCGGCCGTTCAATTGAATCCGGCCGATGGCGTCAAGACTCCCGTCTCGCTCGGCGGCCATCTCGCCGTCTTGCATGATCCGACCGGTGTGCTGACCATAGACGACATCATTTCCGGCCGTCGGGATCCCGACTTCAAATCCATCCCGTCGATGCTGACCGAAGGCTATCGGAAGGACGCGGCGGTCTGGGTCCGCTTCTCCCTGTCCGCCCCGATGGCCGGCAATCAGTGGTTGTTGCAGGTGGAGCGACCCCTGATCGAACAGGTCACGCTTTATGTTCCTAACGGGGCGGGGCGCCTGGTGGCATCGCCTCCGCGCAGCATATATCTGTGGGATAAAAGGGAAGTTCGCGCCTATCCGAATCTCTTTCAGATCTCCGTGCCGATGACGGAGAGCGAATATTATGTTCGCCTCCAGTCGTCGACGTCGATGACCACGTCATTCAACATCTGGCAGCAGCAGGGCTACGAGAGATACCGCCGTTCCAACGACTGGATCATGGGAATAGTGGTCGGCGCCATCGGCGCCATGATTCTCGCCAATCTCCTTTACGCCGCTTGGCTTCGGGACTTTCTCTATGTCCTGTACGCCGTCGTCCTGCTTGAATCCGGGCTGCTGATAGTTTTTTATATGGGCTACGCCGTCGAGTTTCTGTCCTTCCTGGACAAGCAGGAGCTCTATCGCGGCTGGGGCGTCATTGTCTGCCTGTACAGCATGGTCATGGTATTGTTTCTGGCCTGGCTGTTTGAGTTCCGTCGCCACCAGGCCTGGGCCTGGCGCATCGCGCAAGGCATCGTCCTGCTCAACTTCATCGCCTTGCTGTTCGCGCTGGCCGACCGTTACGGCGACGTGGGGCTGTTCGTGTCGCGGCTGCAGCAATGGTCCCACATCCTCACGGCCTTGTTCGTTCTCTATCTGATCATATTCCGGCGGCAATATCAGTATCTGCTGCCGGCGTTCGCTTTTGCGAGTGTGATCGCGATCGGTATGGTCATGCAGATGCAGTATACCGGAGCCAATCCATTCCAGATCGACAGCTCCCTGGCCAGGGTCATGGCTGTCGGGATATTGATTCATCTGGTGCTGCTGAGCGCGGCCGTCGCGCGGCGCGCACAGCTCGCCGAGCGCGGTCTGAGCGCCGAGAAGGATCGCGTTATCGCCTTGTCACGATCGGCCGAACAGGAGCTGTCGGTCAAAGTGCGCGAAAGGACCGCGGAGCCGGCGGAGCGGAATGCCGCGCTCAAGGCGGAAATAGACCGGCGTCACCTGCTGGAGTCCAAGCTCAGGCGGTCTCTCGACCAGGTCAACGACGCCCTGGCTCAGCAGCGGAATTTTGTGACCCTGGTGTCGCATGACTTTCGCGGCCCGTTGGCGGTGATTGCCGCGGCCGCGGAGAACATCGCGCTTACGGCGTCCGGAAACGCCGATGGCATCAGGCTGCGCACGACCAGGATCCGGCAGACGGTAAAAAGAATGTCCATGCTGATCGAGAATGTCCTCGCCGACGAGCGGCTCGGCGCGGGACGGGCGCCACCCGTCGCGATGGAGATATTCGAGCTGAATGATGTATTGCGGAGTGCCGGGGCGGCATTGGATGACCACGCCGCCGGTCGCGTGAGCTTCATTCTCACTGAAGAAGCGGCTGTCGAGGGTAGCCGCACCCTGGTTGAGATTGCCCTGCACAACCTGATCCACAACGCGCTGAAATACACGTCGGCGACCGATTGCGTGATTGTTCGGCTTTCCACTGATCAGGGCCTGGCATTCATACACGTGATTGACCGGGGCGTCGGCGTGGCGCCCGAGGACCACGAGCTCATATTCACGAAATATTACCGCGTCCCGGGCCAGCGGACCAAAGGCTCCGGCCTCGGACTCTATATTTCACGAGAAATCGCCCGGCAGCATGGCGGGGATCTCACATTGGCGGCGAGCGATGCCAGGGGGTCGACATTCCGCCTCTCGCTGCCGCTCCACCAGCCCGGCGGCGCGCTTTTGCCTGCCGCCGCTCAATCGTGATGGAACACCTCTTCCATCGGCGCCCACCACTCCGTCTTCTTGCGCGATGACAGCGGCACCTGCATCGGGTCGGTGATGCGCCACCAGTCCTGCATGCGCGGATCGGCGCGCATCAGCGCCATGTCGGCCTCGAAATCCTCGCCGTGATATTCCCAGCTCGCGAACAGCAGATTTTCCGGCTCGCGCAGGAAAATTGTATAGTTGCGGATATTGCAGCGGCTGATCAGATCCAGGATCTCCGGCCACACCTCGGCATGGATTCTCTTATATTCGGCAATGACCTCGGGCCTGAGGCCGATGACGAGACCCATTCTGCGCATTCGCTGTTTCCTTTCCGGCAACCTTCCGGCTATTGTAACACAAATAGCTCATCGGCAAGAATGACGCCCAGGGAGACAGACCTCATGACGAAACCGGTACCGTTCGATCAGGCCAAGCTCGACCGGTTGATGGACAAAGCGGGGATCGACGTCCTCGTCGTCACATCCAAGCACAATATCCAATACCTGCTGGGCGGCTATCGCTTCTTCTTCTTCGACTTCATGGATGCGATCGGGGTCAGCCGCTATCTCCCGGTGCTGATCTACCCCAAGGGCCGGCCCGATCAGGCCGCCTATTTCGGCAACGGGCTCGAGACCTATGAGCGCCAGCTCGACAAATTCTGGCCGGCGACCGTCGAGACGAAATCCTGGGGCACGAAGGACGTGATCGCGCTCGCCGCCGCCCATCTCAGGAAGCTGGGGCCGGTCCGCACCATCGGCGTCGAGATGAGCTTCCTGCCGGCCGACGCGCACGCGGCGCTGCGGGACGCGATGCCCAATTGCGAGATCGCCGACGCGCTCCTGCCCCTCGAAAGGCTGCGCGCCGTCAAGACGCCGGAAGAGCTGGCGCTGGTGAAGAAGGCCTCCGAAGGTGTCGTCTCCTCGATGCTGGCGGTGATGGAGAGCCATGGTCCCGGCGCCACCAAGCGCGAAATGAACGAGGCCTTGCGGCTCGAGGAAATCAAGCGCGGCCTCACTTTCGAATATTGCCTGATCACCGTCGGCGCCAGCCATAACCGCTCGCCCTCCCCCGACACCTGGAACAAGGGCGAGCTTCTCTCTCTCGATTCCGGCGGCAATTACAAAGGTTATATCGGCGATCTCTGCCGCATGGCGTTTCTGGGCGAGCCCGACCAGGAGCTGAAGGATCTGCTCGCCGAGGTCGACATGATCCAGCAGGCGGCGCGCCAGCCCATCAAGGCCGGCACCCGCGGCGGCGACATCTATGCCGCGGCGGACAAGGTCTGGAAGCAGGCGCCGCATCACGGCATCATGCATTTCTGCGCCCATGGCATGGGCATGATCACCCACGAGGCGCCGCGCCTCACCGGCACCGGACCCGTTCCCTATCCAGCCTATGACGAAGACCTGCCGCTCGAGGAAGGCATGGTCATCTCGATCGAGACGACATTGCCGCATCCCAAACGCGGCTATGTGAAGCTCGAGGACACGGTGGCGGTGACCAAAGACGGATATGAGCCCTATGGCGATGCCGGTCGCGGCTGGAATCGCGGGAGGATTTAATCCCCTTTCGGTTTCCCCTTCTCCCGCGTGCGCAGGGCTGTCCGGGGAAACTCGCGGAATACACAGGCCCAGCCTGGTTTTCCCCTTCTCCCGCTTGCGGGAGAAGGTGGCCGAAGGCCGGATGAGGGTGT
>JBMOOM010000046.1:0-7144 GCA_049323275.1 Pseudomonadota bacterium | reverse complement strand
CGCGTTGGAGTCGTATGGCGAAATGCGCACCAGCCGGTGCACGCCCGATTCCGTCTTCAGCCAGCCATAGGCATTGTGGCCCTTGACCTGGATGGTCGCCGATTTGATGCCCGCCTCTTCGCCCGAATGCTCGTCGAGCACCTCGACCTTGTAGCCATGCTGCTCGCCCCAGCGCACATACATGCGCAGCAGCATGCTGGCCCAGTCCTGGCTCTCGGTGCCGCCGGTGCCGGCATTCACCTGCAGGAAGGTGTCGTTGGTATCGACCTCGCCGGACAGCAAAGTCTCGATCTCATGCTTGGCGACTTCTTCCTTGAGTCCGGTCAGCGCCTTCTCGGCGTCCTTGACGATCGCCTGGTCGCCCTCGGCCTCGCCGAGCTCGATCAGGCCGGTATTGTCCTCGATCGTCTGCTCGAGATGACGCACCAGCTTGATGCGGCTTTCGAGATCCTGGCGCTTACGCATGACGTCCTGCGCCACCTGCGGATCGTTCCACAGCGCCGGGTCCTCGGCCCTGGCGTTCAGTTCGGCGAGCTTCTTCTGGGCGTTATCCCAGTCAAAGATGCCTCCTCAGCAGTCCTATGGACTGCTTCATCTCGTCGACGAGATTGCTGATTTCGGCGCGCATGATCTTGCTTCGAAAAATGAACTATCGATGGGGGGCTCAATAGAGGCCGCCGGTGCCGGTCGTCAACCCACCTTCGATCACCGCCTCGCTCTCGGGCGGCTGGGCGCTGGTGCCGTCGAGCGGAACGCCCGAGGTCGCCACCTGGTCGCCGATCACCTTGGTCTTGGACGGCGGCTCCTCGCCCGGCTTGAAGGCCTCGAGGATGACGCCCGGATCGCCGAAGAGATCGCGCTGGCCGCTCTTCACGTTGATCGGAATGAGCTCGATGCCTTTCGGCACGCGGAACGGCGTGGCCGGCTTGTCGCGCAGCGCCATGCGCATGAAGTCGGTGACGACGGGCGCCGCGAGCTCGCCGCCGGTTCGGCCCTTGCCCATCGGCTTCGGATTGTCATAGCCGATATAGACGCCGACGGTCAGATCGGGCGTGAAGCCCATGAACCAGGCATCGCGCTCGTCGTTCGAGGTGCCGGTCTTGCCGGCGACGGGCTTGCCGACGAGCTTGAGCTTCTTGCCGGTGCCGCGCTCGACCACGCCTTCCATCATCGACGTGATCTGATAGGCGGTATAGGGATTCATCACTTCCGGGCGGATGTCGAACAGCTCGGGCTCGGCCTGCTCCTGCCAGGTCTGGTTGCCGCACTGGGCGCATTCGCGCTTGTCGTGGCGATAGATGGTCTTGCCGTAGCGGTCCTGCACCCGGTCGATGAGCGTCGGCTCGATCTTCTTGCCGCCATTTGCGATGATGCTGTAGGCGGTCGTCATCTTGAGCAGCGTGGTTTCGCCCGCCCCCAGCGCATAGGAGAGCTGGTTCGGCACCTTGTCATAGATGCCGACGCGCTGCGCCAGCTCGCCGATGCGGCTCATGCCGAGATCATTGGCGAGGCGCACGGTCATCACGTTGCGCGACTGCTCGATGCCGCGGCGCAGCGTCGAGGGTCCGTAGAACTTGTCCTGATAGTTCTTCGGCTTCCAGATCTCGCCATTCGACATCTTGAACTCGATCGGCGCGTCAAGGATCACCGAGGACGGCGTGTAGCCATTGTCGAGGGCGGCGGCATAGACGAAGGGCTTGAAGGACGAGCCCGGCTGGCGCAGCGCCTGGACGGCGCGGTTGAACTGGCTCTTGCCATAGGAGAAGCCGCCGACCAGCGCCAGCACGCGGCCGGTATGCGGGTCCATGGCGACCAGCGCGCCTTCGACGTCGGGCAGCTGGACGAGATGGAACTGGCCCGGATTCTTGTCGGGCGCCACATAGATGATATCGCCGACCGACAGAACGTCGGTCGCCTTCTTGATCTCCGGCCCGAGCTTCGAGCCATCGATATATTTGCGCGCCCAGCTCATCAGCGCGAGCGGCACGCTGGCGGTGTCGCGCGCCTTGTCGATCTTGCCGGAGATCAGCGTCTTGGGCTGGAGGCCGATCTTGGCGCCCGCATCGTCGATCTCGAGAACGATGGCGAGCCGCCAGGGATCGAGATCGGACGGTATCCGCATCTTGCCGATGGTCTCGCCCCAGTCGCCATCCACCGCCACGTTCTTCACCGGACCGCGGAAGCCGCGCTTGCGGTCGAAGGTGATGAGGCCGCGGGCCACCGCCTGGCGCGCATAGATCTGCAGCTTGGGATCGAGCGTGGTGCGCACCGACAGGCCGCCCTTCATCAGCTTGTCCTCGCCATAGATCTGGACGAGCTCGCGGCGGGCCTCCTCGGCGAAGGATTCGGCGGCGAAAAGCTGGGCGCCGAAGGGCCGCGGATTGACCTCCAGCGGCTTGCCCTGCGCCGCGTCGCGCTCGGCGGCGGTGATGTAGCCGTTGTTGAACATCTCGCCGAGCACCCAGTTGCGCCGCTCGATGGCGCGCTTGGTCTGGCGGAAGGGATGATAGTTGTTGGGGCCCTTGGGCAAGGCGGCGAGATAGGCGATCTCTTCGAGCGACAGGTCGTTCAGCGACTTGCCGAAATAATTGAGCGACGCGGCGGCGACGCCGTAGGAGTTGAGGCCGAGAAAGATCTCGTTGAGATAGAGCTCGAGAATCTGGTCCTTGTTGAAGGCCTGCTCGATGCGATGCGCGAGGATGGCTTCCTTGATCTTGCGTTCGACCGAGCGCTCATTGGTGAGAAGGAAGTTCTTGGTCACCTGCTGGGTGATGGTCGAGGCGCCGACGATCTGGCCTTTGCCGGTCGCTTTCACCTGGATGTAGCGCAGGCCCGCCGCCGCGAGGCCCGGCCAGTCGAGGCCCTGATGCTCGTAGAAGGTCTTGTCCTCGGCCGAAAGAAAGGCCTGGATGAGCTTCTTCGGGATGTCGTTGATCGGCACGAAGAGGCGGCGCTGCTCGGCATATTCGGCGACCAGCGTGCCGTCGGCCGCGTGCACGCGGGTCATCACCGGCGGCTCGTAGAGGGCGAGCTGCTTGTATTCGGGCAGGCCCTTCGACATGTCCCAGATCACATAGCCGACGCCGCCCGCGACGCCGAGAAACGCGATGAATCCAACCGTGAAGAGCCAACCCAAAAATCTAAGCATCTTGCCCCTTAGGCAATGTCAGGACCGAAATACGTCTGCTGAATCAGCGCTTAGCACGCTTCCCGCCGTCTGCCCAATTACCAATTGGCCCCTGGGCTTAGGAGCCAAATGTGGCGGGCTGGCGGCGTTTGTCCGACCCCCGGCCTACTGGCGGGCGGCGATCTCGGTGGCGAAATAGGCGTCGATCGCCTTCGACATGGCCTCGGTTATCTGCCCCTGCCATTTGGGCGACACCAGCAGCGCCTCATCCGACTTGTTGGACAGGTAGCCGAGCTCGAGCAGAACGGAGGGCACATCGGGCGCCTTCAGCACGACGAAGCCGGCCGAGCGGGTCGGCTTGCCGGTCATGTGCGTGACCAGTTGCAGCTGCGTCGCCGCCTTCTTGGCGAAGAAGATCGAGTGATTCTTGGTCTCGCGCTGGGCGAGCTCGATCAGGATGTCGGTGACTTCCTCATTCTCGGTGGCGAGATCCATGCCGCCGATGATGTCGGCGCGATTTTCCTTCTGCGCCAGCGCCTCGGCCTCGGCGTCGGAAGCCTTTTCCGAAACAGTATAGAGGGTTGCGCCGCGCACCGAGGCGCCGCGCACCGTGTCGGCATGCACGGCGATGAACAGATCGGCCTGATTCTGGCGGGCGATCTTCACGCGCTGCTTGAGCGACAGGAAAGTATCGTCGTCGCGCGTCAGGACGACCTCGTAATTCTTGTTTCCCTTCAGCTTGTCGCGCAGCGCGCGGCTGAAGGCGAGGACGACGTCCTTTTCCTTGGTGCGGCGGACGCCGATGGCGCCCGGATCGATGCCGCCATGGCCCGGATCGATCACGATCACGCGCTTGCCGTCGGCCCGCTTGGCGGGCGCCGGCCGTTCCGCCGAGGTCGGCGGCGCCTCGGTGCCGGGCTTCGGCACCGGCAAAGCCACCGCGGTCGCGGTCTGCATGGCGTCATCGGATTCAGGCTCGGCGGCAGCCGTCTGCGGGCGCGCCGCCATATCGGCCTCATGGGCCATGCGGAAAGTCTTCTCGTCGGTCTTGACGAGATCGACCACGAGCCGAGCGGGCTGACCGTTTTCCGGCTTCACCAGGAAGGACTTGGCGATGAGAACCGGCCCCGTCGTATCGATGACGATACGCGAGCGATCCTTGCCCAAGGGGCCGAAGCGATAGGCGCCGACAAGGCCCAGCCCCGAGCCGCCGCTGCCGGGGCCGAGATCGAAGGCCACCCCCGGGAGGTCGATCATCACCCGATAGGGATTGGGCAGGACATAGACGCTGTAGCTCACCGGCCGCGTCAGATCGGCGACGAAGCGGGTCTTGCCGTCATCGCCGGCGACGCGCGCGGCGATCGCCGTCACCTCTTCCGCTTGAGCGGGCGCAGGCGCGGGCACGCCGGCGGCGACCAGCAGTGTCGCCGCAAGAACAACGCCTAACCCCCATTTTTTACGCGGAAAACCCGCCATGGCTCCTGCTGCCCAAATCATCGCCGCGAGCCTAAGGCGGGGGTGGTTAACCCAAAGTTTCCAAAGCCGGCAAATAATTGCCGCAAGGTCATACGCCCATGCTTGCAAAACTGTCATTGTCTGCCTAAACAGGCACTAACCCTCCGCGCCGGCAGAGCGGGATCTCAAGGTCCAAAGCGAAGCCGCCGGAGCGTCGAATTCCGCTACGGACGGGCTCCGGGATCTTAAACGATAGCCCCTTCGGATGCGTTCCAGTACGGGCCCGCAATAGGGCGGACCCACTGCCCTTTTGGGGTGGCACCCAGATGACGGGGCAGATGCGTTGAACCGTTCCGGCACGGCCGGGACATGTGGATAACAACAGGCATGAATCATCCCGCGCTGACATTTTTTCCGGAAGGGCCGTCTCTGGCAGCCGCTCCGGGCAGCGCGCGGTTGCGCTTAGCGCCGATCATGCCTCTCAAGCGCGCGCCGGCGCCATGGCCTTCTCACCGTCTCCTACCCGGAACCGAGACCGAAGCCGCCCTGCCCCCGGCCGCCGCAAAGGATAATGACATATGGGCAGCAAAATGCTCATCGACGCCACTCATGCGGAAGAAACCCGCGTGGTGGTGGTTCGCGGCAACCGCATCGAAGAGTTCGATTTCGAAAGTGCCGCACGCAAACAGCTGAAGGGCAACATCTATCTGGCCAAGGTGACGCGCGTGGAGCCGTCGCTGCAGGCCGCTTTCGTGGATTACGGCGGCAATCGCCACGGCTTCCTCGCCTTCTCGGAAATCCACCCCGATTATTATCAGATCCCGGTCGCCGACCGGCAGGCGCTGCTGCGCGAGGAAGAGGAAGACGCGCGTCATCACGACGACGACTTCCATCCCGCGCATGCGGACACGGAACGCGCCGAGGCGCATGGCGATCATGTCGAGGCCGCTCCGGCTGAAGACAACGAGAGTGAGACGCCCGCCGTCGAGGCCGCCGGCCAGGACGACGATCATCCGGTCGCAGCGATGGCCGCCGATGCGGCGGCGCCCGAAACCCTCGAGGCCGAGCCCATCGCGGCTCCCCAGGTCGAGCACGGGCTTCCCGCCGAGATCGGCGACGGCATCGAATCGGTCGAAGAGGATGCCGAGTCGCAGAAAGTCGATTCCGTCGGCGCCGAGGACGCGCTCGAGGAAGTGCCGCAGCGCCGCCGCCGCCCGCAGCGCCGCGTCTACAAGATCCAGGAAGTCATCAAGCGCCGCCAGGTGATCCTGGTCCAGGTCGTGAAGGAAGAGCGCGGCAACAAAGGCGCGGCGCTCACCACCTATCTGTCGCTCGCCGGCCGCTATTGCGTGCTGATGCCGAACACAGCGCGCGGCGGCGGCATCTCGCGCAAGATCACCGATTCGACCGATCGCCGCCGGCTCAAGGAAGTCACCCGCGACATCGAAGTGCCGGCCGGCATGGGGCTCATCGTGCGCACCGCCGGCGCCCAGCGCACCAAGACCGAGATCAAGCGCGATTTCGATTATCTGATGCGTCTGTGGGAGAATGTCCGCGATCTGACCCTCTCCTCCACCGCGCCCGCCCTCGTCTATGAGGAAGGCAGCCTGATCAAGCGCTCGATCCGCGATCTCTACAGCAAGGATGTCGACGAGGTTCAGGTCGAGGGCGACGAGGCCTATCGCGAGGCCAAGGACTTCATGAAGATGCTCATGCCCAGCCATGCGCGCAACGTGAAGCCCTATAAGGACAACCGTCCGCTCTTCTCGCGCTTCCAGGTCGAGACGCAGCTCGACAGCCTGTTCTCGCAGACCGTCACGCTGCCCTCCGGCGGCTACATGGTCGTCAACCAGACCGAGGCGCTGGTGTCGATCGACATCAACTCCGGCAAGGCGACGCGCGAGCACAATATCGAGGACACCGCGCTCAAGACCAATCTCGAGGCCTCCGACGAAATCGCCCGGCAGTTGCGCCTGCGCGACCTCGCCGGTCTCGTGGTCATCGACTTCATCGACATGGAGGAGAAGCGCAACAACCGTTCCGTCGAGCGCCGCCTGAAAGAGGCGCTGAAGAACGATCGCGCCCGCATCCAGGTCGGCCGCATCAGCCATTTCGGCCTGCTCGAAATGTCGCGCCAGCGGCTCAGGCCCAGCCTGCTCGAAGGCTCTACCCGCGTCTGCCCGCATTGCGAAGGCCGCGGCATCGTGCGCTCGGTGTCGTCCTGCGCGCTGTCCGTCATGCGCGCCATCGAGGAGCATCTCATCAGCCGCAAGGCCGAGAATCTCACCGTCAAATGCCACCGCGACGTGGCGGCCTATGTGCTCAACGAGAAGCGCAATCACCTGCTCGATCTCGAAGCCACCTACACGATCTCGATCTTCATCGTGCCGAGCGACGACATGAAGGGCTCGCAGGTGCTGATCGAGCGTGCCGGCGAACGCGCCGTGCCGCAGCGCAAGACCGCCGCGGCGCCGGTCAAGATCGACACGGCGTTCCAGGACCGGGAGGAAGAGCCCGAGGTCGAGGAAGCGCCGGAGGCCGAGGAAGAGGAAGAGAGGGAGG
>JBMOOM010000045.1:10294-98334 GCA_049323275.1 Pseudomonadota bacterium | reverse complement strand
GGCTTGCGACGGCCTGACATAATAGGGGCAGGCGATCAGATAGCCGTCGATAGGCAGCATCTGCGTGCGATGCAGCGCCTTGACGACCTTGTTCGCGGCACCGCCCGACAGGCCGAGATAGACCGGCATCTGCCGCTTCGCCTCGGCGAGCGCCGCGCGCGCCACCAGCACGATCCGGTCGATCTCCTCATCGTCGAGGCTCAGGCCTTCGCCGGTGGTGGCGGCCAGTATGAGGCCGTCGACCGGCTGGGCGGCATAGTGATGGACCAGCCTTCTGAGCGACGTCTCATCGAGATCGCCGTCGCGGAAGGGGGTGATCAGGGGGATCCAAAGTCCCTCGAGTGTCATGTTTCGTCTCCTCATATGCCGGAGACGGGCAACAAAAAACCCCGTCCAAACCGGCGGGGTTCACTTCGATCTACTGGCGGCTGTCTAGATTACACGCAAGCGATCATCGTCCCCCGTATGGGAGATTTTTTCGATTTGAGCGCGATGGTGCGGCAAGCGGCCATGGGCGGAGAATGACCGATGCGCGGCGTTCGGTCAAGGCTGACTTGCGTTTCCCGTCTTGAACCGCCTAGGAATGACTCGCAGTCAGCCTGGAGATCGAGCCCCGGATGTTCATCGAGACCAAGATGCATCCCCCGCATTTGCGCGGGGCCACGGTCGAGCGGCCGCGGCTCATCGCCATGCTGGAGCAGGCGACGGAAGGCCGGCTCGCCATCGTATCTTCGCCCGCGGGCTTCGGCAAATCGACGCTGCTGGCGCAATGGGCCGGCAAGGCCCGGGAGGGCGGCGGCCGCGTCGCCTGGCTCTCGCTCGACGCCCAGGACAATGATCTCGCCCGCTTCCTCAAATATGTCACCGGCACCTTGAATCGCGCCGACGCCGCGATCGCCGCCCATGCCCTGCCGCTCATCGAGTCGAGCCCGGTCACGCCGGTCGAATCCATTCTCGCCGGGCTGGTCAACGATCTGTCGCGGATGAGCGAGCCGGTCTATCTGGTGCTCGACGATGCGCATCTGATCGTCGCTTCCGAGATCGCCGTCTTCCTCAACGCGCTCGTCACCTATGCGCCGCCGGCGCTTCATATCGTGCTCGCCACGCGCGGCGAATTGCCGGCCGAGCTCGCCGCCATGCGGATGAAGGGGCAGGTGGTCCATCTCGGCGACAATGAATTGCGCTTCTCGCTCGACGAGACCGATCACTATCTGCGCCAGATCTGCTGTCTCGATATCTCGACCGCCGGCGTCGTGGCGCTGCATCACAAGACGGAAGGCTGGCCGGCCGGCCTGCAGCTCGTTTGCCTCACGCTGGCGCATGAGCCGTCGCGCGAAAGCTTCATCGCCGATTTCTCCGGCAGCCAGCGCGACGTCGCGGGATTCCTCGCCCAGGAGGTGCTGGCGCGCCAGCCGCATGAGGTGCAGGATTTTCTGCTCCGGACCTCGATTCTCGAGCGCTTCAATCTGGGGCTCGTCCAGGCGGTTTCGCCGGATCTCGACGCCGTCGGGACTCTGGCGCTGGTCGAGCGCGCCAATCTCTTCCTCATCGCGCTCGACGCCGCCGGCCACTGGTTCCGCTATCACCATCTGTTCAGCGATTTCCTGCGCGGCAAGCTCGAGACCTGGCCGCAAGCGCAGCGCGACGATCTGCACCGCAAGGCTTCCGCCTGGCTCTCCGCCAATGGTTACGTCTCGGATGCGGTGGGCCATGCGCTCGCCGCCGGCGACAAGGACATGGCGGCCGATCTGGTCGAGAAATGCGCAACGCCGATCGTCATGCAGGGGCATCTTCCGCTGGTGACGGAATGGCTGAACCGTCTGCCGCCGGAGGTCGTCGCGGCGCGGCCGCGCCTGCTGCTGACGCGGGTCTGGGCCCATTTTCAAACCGGCCGGCCGCGCGAGGGCGCCCGCGTCCTCAAGCAGGCGAAGCAGCTGGTCGCGAAGCGTGCGCAGGACGGGGCGCTCGACGAGAAGAGCATTCGTTCGCTGAGAGCCGAATTGCGCACTCTCACCGCCGGCGTCGCCAGCGGCGCCGACTGGCCGCGCATGGCCACGAAGCTCGCCGCCCGCTGGCTGGCCGACTATCCGGAAGGCGAGCCCTTCGCCCAAGGCACGCTGAGCAATATTCGCGCTTTCGCGCATTTCTCGCTGGGCGAGCTCGACGCGTCGCGCCTCGCGGCGATGAAGGGGCGCGACTACCACAGCATGGCCCAGTCGATCTTCGGCATCGTCTATGCCGATCTGATCCTGGGGCTCGTCGAATTGTCGGCCGGCAATCTGCGTCAGGCGCATGACCTGCTGGCCCGCGCGATGCAGCTGGCGCGCGAGGGGCTCGGCGCCAATTCCTATTCGGAAGCCATATCGGCGGTCATCCAGGTCGAGCTGCTGTATGAATGGGACGACCTCCACAGCGCCGAGCGCCTGCTGCATCAGCACCGCCGCGTGATCGAGGAATGCGGCCTGGTGGTGCATGAGATGGCCTGCAAGCTGCATCTGGCGCGGCTCGCCCAGGCCAATGGCCGTCACGACGAAGCGATCTTCCATCTCGAGCGCGCCGAGCAGCTCGGTGTCGAGAAGCGCTACCGGCGCCTCACCGCCAGCGCCCTCAACGACCGGGTGCGGCTTCTCCTGTCGCGCGGCGATGTCGCCGCCGCCCGCATGGCTCTGCAGCTGCGCGGCATCAGCCTGGCCGGCAGCGAAAAGGCCAAGACCATTCATCCGCTCGATGAATACGCCCATATCGGCGTCGCCCGCGTGTTGATCGCCGAAGGCCAGCCGAAGCGCGCCATCGCCGTGCTCGAGCGCATCGCCGAGCGCCAGCGTCGCGACGGGCGCCTGCGCGGCCTCATCCAGGTGCGCGCGCTGGTGGCGATCGCGGCGCATGCGGCGGGCGAGACCTTGCAGGCCCTGGCCGCCACCGTCGATCTGATCGCGCTGGCGCAGCCGCAGCGCGCCGTGCGCTCGCTCGTCGATGAGGGGCCGCCCCTGAAGGCGGCGCTCGATTTCGCCCGCGGCCGCATTCCGGCCTGGTCGCGCCCGTCGGAAACAGCGGATTTCGTCGAGCGCATCGGCGCGGCGCTCAACCGCGCCGGCGCGGGCCGGACGCAGGCTCTGGCGGCCGGGCCGGCATCGCCGAAGCGGCCCTTGAGCGGCAAGGAGATGGAGGTCGCGTCCTACCTGATGCGCGCTTACAGCAACCGGCAGCTGGCCCAGTCGCTCGCCATGGCGCCGGACACGGTCAAATGGCATCTGAAGAACATCTTCGGCAAGCTCGGGGTCTCCAACCGGACCGAGGCCGTGCTCAAGCTGAAGGAGATCGGTCTCGTCGAGCCACCCGAAAGGGTGGGGTGAAAAATACCACCCGTTACCCGAACGTGTCGGGACTTCCATGGGTAAGGGGGCTCATCATCCCGCCCGTCTGATCGAGTGGGGAGTCGCGATGGCGACGGGCTTCGTCTTCCATGAACTTTATCTCTGGCACAATACCTGGAATTGGAATCAGGTTTTTCCGCCGGGCCTCCATGTCCAGCCGGGAACTCACGCCGAGAACCCCGAGACCAAGCGCCGTTTGCGCAACCTCCTCGAGGTCAGCGGCCTGCTCGACCAGCTGACCATGGTCAAGCCGCGGCCGGCAACCGTCGAGGAAGTGGTGCGCGCCCACACGCCGGCGCATGTGAATCACATCAAGGAGATCAGCGCCAAGGGCTATGGCGATGCGAGCCAGCTGACGCCGCTGGGCGCCGGCAGCTACGAGATCGCGCTCCTGGCGGCAGGCGGCGCCATCGAAGCGGTCGACGCGGTCGTCAAGGGCAGGGTCGCCAATGCCTATGCGCTGATCCGTCCGCCCGGCCATCATGCCACCAAGGATGTCGGCATGGGCTTCTGCCTCTTCGCCAATGCCGCCATCGCGGTGCGCCACGCCCAGAAGGTGCTGGGCCTCGGCCGTATCGCCACCGTCGACTGGGACGTCCATCACGGCAACGGCACCCAGGCGATTTTCTACGACGATCCGAGCGTGCTCACCATTTCGCTCCATCAGGACAATCTCTTTCCCGCCGCCTCTGGCGGCATCGCCGAGAACGGCGAGGGCAAGGGCGAGGGCTTCAACATCAATGTGCCGCTGCCGCCGGGCTCGGGGCCGGGCGCCTATGTCGCCGCCTTCGAGCGCGTGGTGCTGCCGGCGCTCAGGCGCTTCAAGCCGGAACTCATCGTCGTGCCGTCGGGCTTCGATGCGGGCGGCGTCGATCCCCTGGGCCGCATGATGATGACCGCCGCCGGCTATCGCGACCTGACCCGCATGCTGATGGCGGCCGCAAAGGAACTTTGCGGCGGACGCGTCGTGATGACCCATGAAGGCGGCTATTCCGAAATGTATGCGCCTTATTGCGGCCTCGCGGTCATCGAGGAGCTTTCAGGCCACAAGACCGAAGTGGAGGATCCGTGGGGACCGCTGATGGCGCAATGGGGCGGCATGGATGCGCAACCCCATCAGCTGACTGTGATCGAAGAAGCCTCCAGCCTTGTCCAGAGAATAAGTTAAGATAGAAGCCAAAGGGGAAACATCATGAAGCGCGACAAACTCTCCAAGCCGACTGTCATCGCCGGATCCCGGCGCAACTTCCTCATCAAGGGCAGCGCCGCGACCGCCGCCACGGTCACCGGCCTGCCGGCCATGCTCTTCGCCATGAACAAGGAAGCGCGCGCCGAAGGCGAGGCCATTCCCGTCGGCCAGTGCGGCCCGACCACCGATTTCGCAGCACCCGACGGCATCGAGTTCAAGAACGGCCTGACGCTCGCCTGCGAGGAGATCAACGCGCTGGGCGGCATTCTCGGCCGTCCGCTCGAGCCCTACTTCGAGGACACGGCGCAGATGGGCGACGCCACCAACGTCCAGGCGGCGCAGCGCCTCGTCGACCGCTATGGCGTCCATGCCATTCTCAACGGCTACAATATCGGCTCGGGCGCCGCGATCCAGGAAGTCGCCGCCGATGCCGGCATCATCTACATCCACTACGACACCACCATCGGCCACACCAATCTGGTGAAGTCGGATCCGAACCGCTATTGGGGCTCCTTCATGGGCGATCCGCCGGAGACCTTCTACGGCACCGGCTTCCTCAAGTTCCTGAAGGATCTCGAGGCCAATGGCGAATGGAAGCGCCACAACAACAAGATGGCGGTGATCCTCTCGGCCGGTGTCTATGCCTCCAACATCGCCAATGCGGTGAAGGAGCAGGCGGCGCAGTTCGGCTGGGAGATCAATCTGTTCGAGACGGTGAGCGTGCCGGCGTCCGAATGGGGCCCGACGCTCGCCAAGATCCGCCAGGACCCGCCAGCGGTGATCTGCATCACCCACTTCCTGCCCGCCGACCTGGCGCAGTTCTGCCTGCAATTCGGGCCAAATCCGACGCCGAGCCTCGTCTATATGCAATATGGCCCGTCGCTGCCGGCCTTCCGCGACATCGCCAAGGAGAACGCCAACGGCATTCTTTATGCAACGCTCGTCGGCGCGCTCCAGGATGAGATCGGCACCGCTTTCGAGAAGCGCTACAAGGACAAGTTCGGCCCGAATGCCGGCCATAATTCCGGCGCCCAGCCCTATGACGGCGCCTATGTCTGGGCGACGGCGGCGGCGCTCGCCGGCGGCAGCGGCGAGCCCGGCAATGTCGACCAGAACAAGAAGGTCGCGGCGCGTATGAATTCGATGATCTGGCGCGGCGTCGTCGGCACCACGCGCTTCGTGCCGCTGGAGAACGCGGCCTATTCGTATCCGACGCAGGTGAACGACTCTTCGCTCGGCATGCCGCATCAGTTCCTGCAGATCCAGGACTACACCAAGGGCCCGGCTCTGATTGCGCCGGCTCCTTACGGCACCGCCAAGTTCACGCTGCCGCCCTGGATCAAGGCCTGACGCGATAATGGCCGCCGCGGTGCCGCTTCTGTCCTGCCGCAAGGTCGGCAAGTCCTTCGGCGCGCTGACGGCGGTCAACAATCTGTCTTTCGATGTCGGGGCCGGCGAAATCCTCGGCATCGGCGGGCCCAACGGGGCCGGCAAGACCACCTTGTTCGAGGTCATCTCCGGTCTCAATCCGGCGACCACCGGCGAGATCCGGCTCGCCGGCGAGGACATCACGCGCCTGGCCCCGGAAGCCATCTGCCATGCCGGCATCGCGCGCACCTTCCAGCTCAATGCCGGCTTCGACAGCCTGACGGCGCGCGAGAACGTGCTGGTCGGCGCCTATTTCGGCCGCGAGAACCGCGCGACGCCGACCTTCCGCATCGGCGCCGAGACCAAACGGCAGGCGGACGAGGCCCTGGCGCTGGTCGGCCTCGAAGCGAGCGCCGGAAAGGTCACCGGTAAGCTGCCGGTGCTCGAGCGCAAGCTTCTGATGATGGCCTCCGCCATGGCGACGAAGCCGAAGCTGCTGCTCATGGATGAGCCGGTCGGTGGTCTCACCGCCAGGGAGATCGACCGGGTGATGCAGGCGGTGCGGTCGATAAAGTCGGCCGGCGTCACCATCATCCTCATCGAGCATGTCATGCGCTTCCTGGTGCAGCTCTCCGACCGGGTGATGATCATGCATCACGGCGAGAAGCTGTTCGAGGGCGCCCCCGGCAATCTCGTCAATGACCGCGCCGTGGTCGAGGTCTATCTCGGCAAGGGCGCCTCGGAACGCCTGCGGAGCTTCATGCAAGGGTCGGAGGCCGCGAGCCATGGCTGAGCCGATCCTCCAGCTGAAAGGCGTCAAGTCCGGCTACGCCGGACGCCTCGTGCTGCAGGGCGCCGATTTCGTCGCCGGCAAGGCCGCGCTCACCGCGGTGATCGGCCCCAATGGCCACGGTAAGTCGACCTTGCTCAAGACCATCTCAGGCATCGTGCGTGCGAATGAAGGCGAGATCAGCCTCAAGGGCCGGCGCATCGAGAGGCTGCGCCCGGACGAGATCGTCGCCGAAGGCGTCATCCACGTGCCGCAGGGCGATCTCCTGTTTCCCGGCATGACCATCTACGAGAATCTGATGATGGGCGCCTATCTGACGCGCGAAGCGGGGGCCGTCGCCGAGCGCCTCGAGCGCGTCTTCACGCTGCTGCCCAAGCTCAAGGACCGCCGCAGTCAGGTAGCCGGCACCTTGTCCGGCGGCGAGCGGCGCATGTGCGGCATCGGCCGCGGCCTGATGGCGGGCGGCGAGCTCTTGATGCTGGACGAGCCGTCGCTGGGCCTGGCGCCGATCGTCATCGACCAGATCTACGAGGTCATCTTCGACCTGCGCCGCGCCGGCCTGAGCATCCTCCTCGTCGAGGAGAATGCCGAGCGCATCATGGACGAGGCCGACAGCATCCATCTTCTCGACAATGGCCGCTTCGCCTGGACGGGCAAGGGCGCCGAACTGATGGCGCGTCCCGAAATCGTCGAAGCCTATCTCGGAGCCTGACATGGATGTCGTGATCCAGATCATCGCTTCCGGCCTGACGCTCGGCGCCATGTATGCGGTGGCGACCGTCGGCCTGTCGCTCGTCTACGGCTCGCTCAACATGCTCAACATGGCGCATGGCGCACTGCTGACGCTGGGCGGCTATATCTGCTACGCCGCGATCACCCATCTGGGCTTCCATCCCATTCTCGGTCTCGCCGCGGCGGCGCTCGTCTGCGCGCTGGCCGGTCTCGCCATCTATGTCTTCGCCACGCTGCCGCTGCTCAGGGCCGAGAATTTCGAGACCAATATCTTCATCGCCACCATCGGCATCGGCGCCGTGATCGAGAACCTGATGCTCAAGAGCTTCGGGCCCTATCCGATCCCGCAGCCGCTCGCGGTCACCGGCTCGGTGATCATCGGCAATGTCCATATCCCGCTGCAGAACATCATGATCCTGCTGACCGCGTTGATCGCCATGGCGGCGGTGGCCTTCCTGCTGCAGAAGACCAGGGCAGGGCGCGCCATCCGCGCCACCTCGATGAGCCGCGATGCGGCCCAGCTCATGGGGGTGCGCGTCGGCCGGATCTATGCGCAGGTGCTGGCCCTGTCGGGTGGGCTCGCGGCGATATCGGGCGTGATGATCAGCTCGATCGCGACGCTCACCCCGGTCATGGGCGGCGATCCGATGCTGAAAGCCTTCATCATCTGCATCGTCGCCGGGCTCGGCAATGTCTATGGCGCGGTGGTGGCGGCGATCGTGCTCGGGCTGCTCGAGGCGGCGACCCAATATGTGCTGGGCGTGCGCTGGAGCTTCGCCACGCTGCTTCTCCTCGTCATCCTGGTGCTGATCTGGCGGCCTTACGGCCTGTTCGGCCGCCAGCAGGTGGTGCGTCTATGACGCCGGTCCATCGCGACATTATCATCGGGCTTGTCTGCCTTGCCGCGGCGCTCGTCGTGCCTTTCGTCTTCGGCGGGCGTTACGTGGTGACCCAGGCGACCGTGTTCTTCATCTGGGCGATCGTCGTCGTCCAGTGGAATCTCGTGCTTGGCGTCGGCGGCATCTTCTCGCTGGCCCAGATGGCGCTGTTCGCCATCGGCGGCTATGCCACCGCCATGCTTGGTTTCTATCTGAAGGTGCCGATCATCGTCGCCATACCACTGGGCGGCCTCATCGCCATCCTGGCCAGCATGGTCATCGGCCTCGCCTGCCTCAGATTGCGCGGACCCTATGTGGCACTTCTCACCCTTGCCATCGCGCAGGTGATGTATGTGCTGATCGTCAACGACACCGACTGCTTCACCAATGTGTCGGGCTGCATGCCGCTCTTCGGCGGCGTGCGCGGCATCGGCCAGTTCGGCGATCTGGGCCTGCGCTCGCTCTTCCCGTCGAAATGGCATATCGCGCATTATTACGTCGCGCTGGCGCTGCTGGCGGTCGCCTTCGCGTTTTCGGTCGCCGTGATCAGGGGGCCATTGGGCCTCGCTTTCAAGGCCTTGCGCGACAGTCCCGGCTACGCGCTCTCGCGTGGCATCAGCCGGTTCAAGTATCAGCTGTGGATCTTCGCCGTCTCGGCCTTTTTCACCGGCATCGCCGGCGGCTTCTACGCCGTGCATTTCCGGGTGATCGGACCGACGGTCTTCTCCTTCTCGCTGCTGCTCTTCCTGATCGCCATGATCGTCGTGGGCGGCATGGGCTCGATCTGGGGCCCGTTGCTCGGCGCGGCGCTGCTGATGCTCGCCGATGAAGGGATGAAGGAGTTCTCCGACTACCGGAATATCGGCCTGGGCCTCCTGATCGCGCTGTTCGTCATTGCCTGGCCGCGTGGTCTCGCCGGCTGGTTCGAGCGGCTGAAAGCGCTGCGGGGTTCGGGCAGCTCATGATAGGCTGGTCTTCCCGGCAGCGGAGGACGCCCATGCTGAGCTATGTCTATTTCGGCACCAATGATCTCGCCAGAGCCGTAAGGTTCTACAATGCCGCTCTGGCGCCGCTCGGCATGCGGCGCTGTGTCACCAACGATCCTGAATGGGACCGTACTTCAGCGGGCTGGGGAACCTATGAGAAGGGTGGTCTCGAGGAGCTCGCTCTCTGGGTCGGCCTGCCTTTCAACCAGCAGCCGGCGACCGTCGGCAATGGCAGCATGGTCGCTTTCCGTGCGCGGTCCTGGCAGGAGGTCGATGACTTCCATGCCGCGGCCCTGGCGCAGGGCGGCAGCTGCGATGGGCCGCCTGGCCTCAGGCTGAATTACAGTCCCGATTTCTATGCGGCTTATGTCCGCGATCCGGACGGCAACAAGCTGGCCGCGGTCTGTCGCGGCGTCACGCAACGGCAATGATGGGAGGCCCCGCATGGCTGGAAAGAACTTCTACGATTTGACCAAGGCTCTCGGCCGCTGGGACAATGAAGGCGGCGCCGTCCCTTCGCCGCCGGTCCCGGATACGGCTCTGGCCAAGAATGAAGAGCGCATCCTGAAATGCCTCGGCGCGGCGGTGATCATGCAGTGGAACGATCTGCCCACGGACGTCCAGCGCAACATCTTCATGGATGCCGCATCGATGAGCGATCCGGCCCGGCAGTTTCAGCTCAAGCAGCAGATTGCCCGCTTCCTGCACGAGCATAAGAACGACGGCTGAGGCCCGTTCCGGTCAGGCGATCTGGCTCGCTATGTCATCGAGCGTCGTTGCGGCGAGCGCCCGTTCCAGAGCCTGCTCGGCGCCGCGCAAGGGTTCGGCCACCACCTTGATGACCGCAGCCCCGATCGGGCATTTGTGCTTGGGGTCGGTCTTGTGCATGCGGAAGATGCTTTCATCCTCGACCGCCTTGTAGATGTCGGCGAGGGTGATGCGGCCGGCATGGCGACCGAGCCTGAAGCCGCCGGCGCGGCCGGTCACGGAAGCGACGAGGGAGGCGCGTTCGAGATCGCGCATCAGCCGCCGGATCACCACCGGATTGGTGTTGACGCTTTCGGCGACGATGGTCGAGCAGACGGGGCCGCCATCCGCCCGGCGGGCGATGACGCTCAGCGCGTGAACCGCGACCATGAATCGACTGCTCGACAGCATTGTGCAACTCCGTCCATTACATATTTACGGCGACCCCGCTTTACAAGCAACGCAATGTTAACCGTGACCCGTCACTTTCGGAGCATGGTGAAGCGCAAATTCGATCTCATCGTCATGATCGTCTCAATGACCTTGCTCGGCTATTTCGGCTGGCACGGCTATTATGGTCCGCGCAGCTTCGATCACCGCGACGCGCTGGCCGCAAAAGCGGAGGCGCTCGACGCCAAGGTCGCCGAGATCCGCGAGCAGCGCCAGACGCTCGAACGCAAGGTCGCCCTGATGCGCCCGCAATCGATCGATCCCGACATGCTCGAGGAGCTGGCCCGCGCGACGCTCGATTTCGGCAAGCCCGGCGAGCTCATCGTGCGCTTTCCGAACTGAATCTCCTTATGATTCCAGCTCATAAACCGAAATCCAGTTAATTAAGAATTTTCCCCGTCTAACCAAGTATTTAGTGCTATAGTCTCGATCAATAAAACGATGGAGAGGCAGCGCTATGGCGGTCAAGTCGGCCTATATCGCGAAGAAGTCCCATAAGAATCAGGTCAAGGGGGAGGCGAAGTCGGGCGAGACCGGCGACATCTTCGACCGTGACGAGGAACTCCAGGCCTATCATGACATGCTGCTGATCCGCCGCTTCGAGGAGAAGGCGGGCCAGCTCTATGGCATGGGCTTCATCGGCGGCTTTTGCCACCTCTATATCGGCCAGGAGGCCGTCGTCGTCGGCATGCAGATGGCGCTGAAGCCGGGCGACCAGGTCATCACCTCCTATCGCGACCATGGCCACATGCTGGCGACCGGCATGGACCCCAAGGGCGTCATGGCGGAGCTCACCGGCCGCCGTGGCGGCTATTCAAAGGGCAAGGGCGGCTCGATGCACATGTTCAGCCGCGAGAAGCAGTTCTTCGGCGGCCACGGCATCGTCGGCGCCCAGGTGCCGCTCGGCGCCGGTCTCGCTTTCGCCAACAAATATCGCGGCAACGATCATGTCGCGCTGACCTATTTCGGCGAGGGCGCCGCCAATCAGGGGCAGGTCTACGAGACCTTCAACATGGCCGCTTTGTGGAAGCTGCCGGTCATCTTCATCATCGAGAACAACCGCTACGCCATGGGCACGGCGGTGACGCGCTCCGCCGCCAAGTCGGAAGAGCTGTTCAACCGTGGTTCCGTCTATGGCATTCCGGGCGAGCAGGTCGACGGCATGGATGTGCGCGCGGTGCGGGCCGCCGGCGAGAAAGCCGTCGCCCACTGCCGAGCCGGCAACGGGCCTTATATCCTCGAGATGATGACCTATCGCTATCGCGGCCACTCGATGTCGGACCCGGCCAAATACCGCGCCAAGGAAGAAGTGCAGAAGATGCGCGAGGAATCCGACCCGATCGAGCAGGTGAAGAAGCGCCTGATCGAGACCGGCGCCGCGAGCGAGGAGGAGCTCAAGAAGGTGGACGCCGAAATCCGCGCCATCGTAACCGAGGCCGCCGAATTCGCGCAGTCCGATCCCGAACCCGATCCTTCCGAATTGTGGACCGATATCTATGTGAATGCCTGACATGGGTGGGCTCATCCATGTGGCGCTGTTCGTGGGCGCGCTCGTCGCCTTCATCGCCTGGGCGATGGTGGCGTTGAGCGCGCTGTCGGTGGTGCAGATCGCTCCGAAGGGCGATAAGCTCACCTCCTATTTCGATCTCGGGCGCTGGCGGTTCGCCGCGCTCGAGACGCGTCTAGGCCCCGCCGTCACGCCGCATGTCGTCCGCTACAAACGTGCCTTTCTGGTGTTTTTCGCCGCCATCGGCGCCATTGTCGTCGTGGCGCTTTCAACCATCTTCCTCAAGCCAGCCTGATCTGCGCCCTTCCGGAGATCTGATCCATGCCGAATATCCTCATGCCCGCGCTTTCTCCCACCATGGAGGAAGGAAAGCTCGCCAAATGGCTCAAGAACGTAGGCGACAACGTCAAGTCCGGCGATGTCATCGCCGAGATCGAGACCGACAAGGCGACCATGGAGGTCGAGGCCGTCGATGAGGGCAAGCTCACCGAAATCCTGGTGCCCGAAGGCACCGAGAATGTGAAGGTCAACACGCCGATCGCCATCGTCCTGGCCGACGGCGAGGCGGCGCCCGCCGCGGCGCCCAAAAAGGCCGAAGAAAAACCTGCCGCGGCACCTCAGGCGGAGGCCAAGGCCGAAGCGCCTGTGGCGGCACCGGCCGCGCCCGCGATCGCCACCTCGACGCTCCAGGACCCGGAAGTGCCGGAAGGTGCCGAGATGATCCACATGACGGTGCGCGAGGCGCTGCGCCAGGCGATGTCGGAGGAGATGCGCCGCGACAAGAGCGTCTTCCTCATGGGCGAGGAAGTCGGCCAGTATCAGGGCGCCTACAAGATCAGCCAGGGCATGCTCGACGAATTCGGCCCCGAGCGCGTCATCGACACCCCGATCACCGAGCACGGCTTCACCGGCATCGCGGTTGGCGCGGGCTTCGCCGGCTTGAAGCCGATCGTCGAATTCATGACCTTCAACTTCGCCATGCAGGCGATGGACCAGATCATCAACTCGGCCGCCAAGACCCTCTATATGGCAGGCGGCCAGATGGGCTGCTCGATCGTGTTCCGCGGCCCCAATGGCGCCGCCGCCCGCGTCGGCGCCCAGCATAGCCAGGACTATGCCGCCTGGTATTCGAGCGTGCCGGGCCTCAAGGTGGTGATGCCTTATTCGGCCTCCGACGCGCTCGGCCTGATGAAGTCCGCCATCCGCGATCCGAACCCGGTCATCTTCCTCGAAAACGAGATCCTCTACGGCAAGAGCTTCGACGTGCCGAAGGTCGAGGACTGGATCGTGCCGATCGGCAAGGCGAAAGTGGCGCGTCCCGGCAAGCATGTGACGATCGTCTCCTTCGGCATCGGCATGACCTATGCCTTGGCCGCTGCCGATAAGCTCGCCGCGGACGGCATCGAGGCCGAGGTCATCGATCTCAGAACCATCCGGCCGATGGACATCGCGACCATCGTCGAGAGCGTGAAGAAGACCAATCGCTGCGTCACCGTCGAGGAAGCCTGGCCGCAATGCTCGGTCGGGTCCGAAATTGCCGCGCAGCTGATGACGCACGCCTTCGACTATCTCGACGCGCCGGTGGCGCGGGTGAACGGCAAGGACGTGCCGATGCCCTATGCCGCCAATCTCGAGAAGCTGGCGCTGCCCAGCGTCGACGATGTCGTCCAGGCCGCGAAGTCGGTGTTGTACATTTGAGGTCGAGGCACATCATGTCCGAACCTGTCACCCGCTTTATCACCCGTCACCCCGGCGAAAGCCGGGGCCCATTAAACTCCTTCCTCACGCACCAGGCTGCTCGATGGATTCCGGCTTTCGCCGGGATGACGATCGAGGGGACAGAGGAAAATTCCTGCAAGGGAGCGCGCTGATGCCCACCAATATCCTGATGCCCGCTCTGTCGCCGACGATGGAAAAGGGCAAGCTCGCCAAATGGCTCAAGAAGGAAGGCGACACCGTCAAGTCCGGTGACATCCTCGCCGAGATCGAGACCGACAAGGCGACAATGGAAGTCGAAGTCGTCGATGAAGGCATCGTCGGCAAGATCCTGATCGCCGAAGGCACCGACGAAGTGGCGGTGAACACACCGATCGCCGTGCTTCTGGGCGAGGGTGAGAGCGCTTCCGACATCAAGGCGGGATCTGCCTCGGCGCCTGCCGCGCCCAAGCCTGCAGCCGCGGCACCCGCTGCCGCGCCACCGGCGAAAGCCGAGGCCGCCGCGCCGGTGCCGGCCGCGAAACCGCAACCCGCAAAGGCGAATGGCCAGGCCGGCGGACGGGTCTTTGCGTCGCCGCTGGCGCGCCGCATCGCCAAGGAAAAGGGCATCGATCTCGGCGCACTCCAGGGCACAGGTCCGCATGGCCGCATCGTGCTCAAGGACGTCGAGAGCGCCAAGCCGGGCGCCAAGGCGCCGGCCGCCGCCGCCGCGACGAGTGCGCCCGCCCAACTGGCCGCCCCGATGGCGGACGATGTCATCGTCAAGCTCTTCGAGCCGGGCTCGTTCGAGGTCGTGCCGCATGACGGCATGCGCAAGGTCATCGCCTCGCGCCTCATGCAGGCCAAGCAGACCATTCCGCATTTCTATCTCTCCATCTCCTGCGATCTCGAGAATCTCCTGAGTGTCCGCGAGCGCCTCAATGCGCATGCGCCGCGCGACAAGGAGAAGAACCCGGCCTGGAAACTGTCGGTCAACGACTTCGTCATCAAGGCGCTGGCGCTGGCGCTGCAGCGCGTGCCTGACGCCAACGCCACCTGGACCGAGGGCGGCATGCTGAAGCACAAGCATTCCGATGTCGGCGTCGCGGTGGCGATCGAGGGCGGGCTTTTCACGCCGATCATCCGCAAGGCCGAGACCAAGACCTTGTCGGCGATCTCGCTCGAGATGAAGGATCTGGCGGCGCGCGCCCGCAAGCGCCGGCTGGCGCCGCAGGAATATCAGGGCGGCACCACCGCGGTCTCCAATCTCGGCATGTATGGCATCGAGAATTTCTCCGCCGTGATCAATCCGCCGCATGCGACGATCCTCGCGGTCGGCGCCGGCGAGAAGAAGCCGGCTGTCGTCGGCGACAAGATCGAGATCCGCACCCAGATGATGTGCACGCTTTCGGTCGATCACCGCGCCGTCGACGGCGCGCTCGGCGCCCAGCTGCTCCAGGCCTTCAAGGTGCTCATCGAAGAACCGGCGCTGATGATGGCGTGAGCCAGTGGATATCAGGAGGCTTGCACAAGAGTTGTTAGAGGACACGGCCATTCTTGCGAGGGACGTTCCGAATACTAAAGTGGCGCCAAGGCCTGAGGTCATACGTTCCGTTATTTCGGTCATTCTGAGCAAATGGTCTGAAGGTAATGGCATCTCTCAGCTACAAAGGTATCTTGGAAAAGATGCGGTCAGAATTCCAGCCTTAGATTTTGGAAGAGCCATCCAGTGTTGCAATGATGGGACACTAAGAACTTGGATCGGCCCTTTGGCGCTTTTTGATACCCAAGTGGGTGTCGCGGGTGCGGAGAGTCCGGATAAGCAGGGACTTTTTGATCCCAACTCAATGAAGGATACTGAGCTTAGGGTAACCCAGTTCTTCGAACAACAGATCGCATACATTGATAACGAGTTCATTCGTCGCAAGCAAATCGTAGATTATGCTCGAAATAAGGGGGGCGCCCATCTGTCAGATGGAAAGACAAAGGAGCGTCTTGAACAATTCAGGTTGCTTCAAGGCGTCGTATTTGACCGGAGAAAAAATACGATCTCACTCTCCGGGGGAGCTCATTTGGAAGAGGCGCAAAACTCGCTATCGTCTGAGAAGGGGGCCTATGACTCGGTACAGCTCGTTGTGCTGGATACCGCGAGGCGCTTTGTGAACGGTATCGATGGAATATCCGATAAACTGGAAATGCTTGCGCTATCGGGACGTAAATGAAGCACATCCTTGCTTTCGGCGACTCGCTGACCTGGGGCTTCAAGGCTGGCACCTTCACGCGCCATGAATTCGAGGACCGCTGGCCGAACGTGCTGGCGGCCGGGCTCGGCGGGAAGGCACGCGTCATCGAGGAAGGCCAGAATGGCCGCATGACGGTGCATGACGATCCTTACGTCTTCGAGAACCGCAGCGGCGCGGTGGCGCTGCCGATCGCGCTCTCGACCCATCAGCCGCTCGATCTCGTGATCATCATGCTGGGCACCAACGACCTCAAATGGGAAGGCCGCCAGCGCGCCCTCGAGGCGCGGCTCGGCATGGCGCGCCTCGTCGAGATCGTCCACTCCTATGCCTATAAGCCGGGCTGCGCCGTGCCGCATATCCTGCTGATGTCGCCGCCGCATCTCGGCAAGACCGAGAATGAGGACTTCGCCGGGTATTTCGAACACGCCATCGCCGAGTCGAAGCTGCTCGGAACCCAATATGCCAAGCTCGCCGGCGAGACCGATTGTCATTTCTTCGACACCGCGAGCGTCGCCAAGGCTGATCCGACCGACGGCGTCCATCTCGACGCCGCCAATACGCGCGCCATCGGCACGGGCCTCGTGCCGGTGGTGAAAGGTATTCTGAGTTTGTGAGGAGGGCCCCATGGCCGATACGGAATTCGACATCATCATCATCGGCTCCGGCCCCGGCGGCTATGTGACCGCCATCCGCGCGGCGCAGCTCGGCTTCAAGACGGCGATTGTCGAGCGTGAGCATCTGGGCGGCATCTGTCTCAACTGGGGCTGCATCCCGACCAAGGCGCTGCTGCGCTCGGCCGAGATCTATCACTATATGCAGCATGCCAAGGATTACGGCCTCTCGGCCGACAATGTCGGCTTCGACGCCAAGGCGGTGGTGCAGCGCTCGCGCGCCGTATCGGGCCGCCTCAATATGGGCGTCGGCGGCCTCCTCAAGAAGAACAAGGTGCAGGTCATCTGGGGCGAGGCGAAGCTCGGCAAGGCCGGCGAGGTGATCGTCGCCGACACCACCAAGGCGCCGATGCAGCCGCAGCATGCGCCGCCGCGCGGCACGATCGGCGCCGGCACCTACAAGGCCAAGCACATCATCATCGCGACGGGCGCCCGGCCGCGGGTGCTGCCGGGGCTCGAGCCCGACGGCAAGCTGGTCTGGACCTATTTCGAGGCCATGGTGCCGCCGGAAATGCCGAAGTCGCTCCTCGTCGTCGGCTCGGGCGCCATCGGCATCGAGTTCGCCTCCTTCTATCAGGCGATGGGCGTCGATGTGACGGTGGTCGAGATCGTCGATCAGATCATGCCGGTCGAGGACGCCGAGATCGCCAAGATCGCCCAGAAGCAGCTGGAGAAGCGCGGCCTCAAGATCAAGACCGGCGCCAAGGTGACGGCGCTGAAGAAGTCCGACAACTCGGTGACCGCGACGATCGAGCAGGCCGGCACCAAGAGCGACCTCACTGTCGACCGGGTCATCTCCGCCGTGGGCGTCGTCGGCAATATCGAGAATCTCGGCCTCGAGGCCCTGGGCGTGAAGACGGAGAAGGGCTGCATCGTCATCGATGGTTATGGCCGCACCAATGTGCCGGGCCTCTATGCGATCGGCGACGTCGCCGGCCCGCCGATGCTGGCGCATAAGGCCGAGCACGAGGGCGTCATCTGCGTCGAGAAGATCAAGGGGCTCGATGCCCATCCGATGGACAAGAACAAGATCCCGGGCTGCACCTATTGCCACCCGCAGGTCGCCTCCGTCGGCCTCACCGAAGCCAAGGCCAAGGCCGCGGGGCATGAGGTCAAGATCGGCCGCTTCCCCTTCCTCGCCAATGGCAAGGCGATCGCCCTCGGCGAGGATCAGGGCCTCATCAAGACGATCTTCGATGCCAAGACCGGACAGCTCCTGGGCGCCCATATGGTCGGCGCCGAGGTGACCGAGCTGGTCCAGGGCTTCGTCATCGCCATGGGCCTCGAGACGACCGAAGAGGAACTGATCCACTCGGTCTTCCCGCATCCCACCCTCTCCGAAATGATGCATGAGAGCGTGCTCGACGCGTATGGTCGCGTAATTCATATGTGAGAGGCAGATAAGCCTTCACCGTCATCCCGGCGAAAGCCGGGATCCATTGAATTCGGTCCGTGCTCGCATATTTGCGTCTATTGATTGGATCCCGACTTTCGTCGGGATGACGGAATAACGTTAGGCCAACGAATACATAGCTGCACTGACAAATTTGCAAAAGTGTTCACCTGTTCCTAAGGAAGCAGGGTGCTAGCCTGAATCATCCCTGCCGGGGGCGTGAGTTTGCTGAGGAGTGCCTGATGTCCGTACTTGCCGATATCGCGACTGAACTCGACGCCATCAAGGCGCAATCCCTGTGGAAGACCGAAAGACCGATCGTCTCGCCCCAGGACGGACATATCAAGGTCATCCGTGACGGCGCCCGCCACGAGGTGCTCAATTTCTGCGCCAACAACTATCTGGGCCTCGCCGATCATCCGGCGCTGATCGAGGCGGCCAAAACCGCCATGGAGACCCATGGTCTCGGCATGGCCTCGGTGCGCTTCATCTGCGGCACCACCGATCTCCACCGCGAGCTCGAGGCCAAGATCGCCGATTATGTGCAGCAGGAAGACTGCATACTTTATGCCGCCTGCTTCGACGCCAATGGCGGCGTGTTCGAGCCGTTGTTCGGCGCCGAGGACGCCATCGTCTCCGACAGCCTCAACCACGCGTCGATCATCGACGGCGTCAGGCTCTCCAAGGCCAGACGGTTCCGCTACCGCAACGGCGACATGAACGACCTCGAGGCGCAGCTCAAGGCGGCCCGCGCCGAGGGCGCGCGGCGCGTGATCGTCGTCACCGACGGTGTCTTCTCGATGGACGGCTATCTCGCCAAGCTCGGCCAGATCCGCAAGCTCGCCGACGCCCATGAAGCCATGATCATGGTGGACGACTGCCACGCCACCGGCTTCATCGGACCGCAGGGGCGGGGAACGCCGGCCCGCGCCGGGGTCAGCGTCGACATCATCACCGGCACGCTCGGCAAGGCGCTGGGCGGCTCCGCCGGCGGCTTCGTGGCGGCGGCCAAGCCGATCGTCGACCTGCTGCGCCAGCGTTCCCGCCCTTATCTCTTCTCCAATGCCCTGCCGCCGCCCATTGTCGGCGCTGCCATCCAGGCCATCGACATGGCGCGCCGCGGCGATGAGCTGCGCAACGGCCTCTTCGACAATGCCAGGCGTTTCCGCATCGCCATGAGCAAATCCGGCTTCAACCTGCTGCCCGGCGAGCACCCGATCATCCCGGTGATGCTGGGCGAGGCCAAGCTCGCCCAGGACATGGCGGCGAAGCTTTATGAGCGCGGCATCTATGTGACGGGCTTCTTCTATCCGGTGGTGCCGCAAGGTTCGGCCCGCATCCGCACCCAGATGTCGGCCGCCCATACGCCACAGGATATTGACAAGGCCGCCGCGGCATTTACGGAAGTGGGCCAGGAACTCGGGGTGATCTGATGCGGGCTTTGGTCAAGGCGGAAAAGGCGGAAGGTCTGGTGATGCGGGACGAGCCCGTCCCGGAGATCGGACAGGACGACATCCTCATCAAGGTCAGGAAGACCGGCATTTGCGGCACCGACCTGCATATCTGGAAATGGGACGAATGGGCCCAGAAGACCATTCCGGTCCCCATGGTGGTCGGCCACGAATTCGCCGGCGTCGTCGAGGCCATCGGCAGCCATGTCCGCACCGTCAAGGTCGGCGACCGGGTGTCGGGCGAGGGCCATCTGATCGGCATGAAGAGCCGCATGGCGCGGGCCGGCCATTTTCATCTCGATCCCGAGACCAAGGGCGTCGGCGTCAATGTGCCGGGCGCCTTCGCGGAATATCTCAAGATCCCGGCCTTCAACGCCATCCATTTGCCGCCCGAGGTCGATGACGAGATCGCCTCCATCCTCGATCCGCTCGGCAATGCCGTCCACACGGCACTTTCCTTCGACCTGGTCGGCGAGGACGTGCTCATCACCGGCGCCGGCCCCATCGGCATCATGGCGGCGGCGGTCTGCCGCCATGTCGGCGCCCGCCATGTGGTGGTGACCGACATCAATGATTTCCGGCTCGATCTCTGCCAGGAAGTGGCCGACGTCGTGACCGTCAATGTCTCGCGCGAGGACCTGCGTGCCGTCATGGAGCGCATCGGGATGCGCGAGGGCTTCGATATCGGCCTCGAAATGTCGGGCGCGCCGAAGGCCTTCGACCAGATGGTCGAGCATATGATCATGGGCGGCAAGATCGCCATGCTCGGCATCCCCTCGGGCAAGACGCCGGTCGACTGGAATTCGGTCATCTTCAAGTCGCTCACCATCAAGGGCATCTATGGCCGCGAGATGTTCGAGACCTGGTACAAGATGATCGCCATGCTGCAATCGGGCCTCGATATCCGTAAGGTCATCACGCACCGCATGAAGGCGGCCGATTTCGCCCAAGGCTTCGCCTTGATGAAGCAGGGGTCCTGCGGCAAGGTCGTCCTGGACTGGAGCAACTGAACATGCCAGGGGACCGACTATGCTGGTTGCTTATGGTACCGCCAATGGCTGCCTGACCGAGTTCCCTCAGTCGGAGAAGCCGGTCATCCCGCCGGGCACAGTCTGGATCGATCTGGTCGAGCCGACCCACACGGAGGAAGCCGCCGTGGAGGAAGGGCTCGGCATCGACATTCCGACGCGCGAGGAACTGGCCGAGATCGAGGCGTCGAGCCGGCTCTATGCCGAGGACGGCGCCTTCTTCATGACCGCCAATCTCATCCGCCGCGGCGAGAACGACCGTCCCGAATCCTCGCCCGTCACCTTCATCATCAAGGACGACCAGCTCGTCACCATCCGCTATCATCACCCGCAGGCCTTCCCGGTCTATGTGCGCCGGGCGATGAAGCCGCAGACGACCTCGACATCGGGCTGGGGAGTCTTGATCAGCCTTCTGGAAGCGGTCGTCGACCGCGCCGCCGACCATCTCGAACGGGTCGGCACCATCGTCGACGAGACATCGCGGCGGATCTTCGATTCAGACCGTCATTCGCGCAACCGCCGCGTTCGCAAGAAGGCGCCCAATCTCCAGGAGCTGCTCGAGAAGATCGGCGAAGAGGGCGACTTCAATTCCAAGATGCGTGAAAGCCTCGTGTCGATCGGCCGGCTCGCCGCCTTCATGACGGCGGCCATCGAGCCCTATAAGCAGACGCGCGAGATGAAGGACCATCGCGGCCGCATCAAGATCCTGCAGCGCGACATCATCTCGCTCACCGATCACGCCACCTTCCTGGCGGGCAAGATCGCCTTCCTCCTCGATGCGGTGCTGGGCATGATCTCGATCGAGCAGAACGGCATCATCAAGATCTTCTCGGTCGCCGCCGTGGTGTTCCTGCCGCCGACGCTGGTGGCGAGCATCTATGGCATGAACTTCGACATCATGCCGGAGCTCAAATGGCAGTATGGCTATCCGCTCGCCATCGGCCTGATGATCCTGTCGGCGATCCTTCCTTATATCTACTTCAAACGTAAAGGCTGGCTATGAACAAGCTCACTCTCATCAAAGGTTCGGATCGCATCGCTTCGGCGGAGCTGGGCGAACCGTTCAAGGCCAATGAGCCGCAGGGCGAGCCCGTCGCGATGATCCGTTCCAAGGACTGGCGCGAAGGCCCCGATGCCGGCGTCTGGGAATGCACGCCCGGCACCTGGAAGCGCGCCGTCAAGAACGCCGAATTCGCCCATTTCGTGAAGGGCCGTTGCGAATTCCACCACGAGGACGGCACCGTGCTCGAGATCGCGGCCGGCGATGCCGTCTATTTCCCCGCCCATACGCGCGGCACCTGGAAGGTGATCGAGACGGTGCGCAAGACGTATTTCCTGCTGCCGATGGAGTGAGCTGTGGCGCTGACGCTGTGGATCGGGGTGGGCGGCGCATTGGGAGCGATGTTGCGGCATTTCCTGAATGTCGGGATCGGCAGGATCGCCGGCGACGGCTTTCCCTGGCATACGATGATCATCAATATTACGGGCTCCTTCGTGATGGGCCTCCTGGTGGCGCTGATGGCCCAGCGCTGGAACGTCACGAATGAAATGCGCGCCTTTCTCACCACCGGCATTCTCGGCGGCTACACGACGTTCTCGGCCTTCTCGCTCGATTTCGCGCTGCTGGTCGAGCGCAAGGCCTTCATATTGGCCGGCGCTTATGCGCTGGGTTCGGTCGTCATTTCGCTGGTCGCGATCTTCGCCGGCCTCGCTCTGGCGCGGGCATTCGCATGAGTGAGGTCGTCCACCGCCGCGTGGTGCGCGATGAGGACGGCATGCGGCTCGACCGCTGGTTCCGCATCCATTTCCCGCAAGTGACCTTCGCCTATCTGAACAAGCTCGCCCGCACCGGGCAGCTTCGTGTCGCCGGCAAGAGGGTGAAACCCAATGCCAGGCTGGAGGAGGGCCAGGAGGTCCGCGTGCCGCCGCTCGCCTTCGAGGCGCGGCCCGCCGATGCGCCGGACGCCGCGGCGAAGCCCCTGTCCAAGGAAGAGAAGAAGCTCTTCCAGAGCATGATCATCCATGAGGACAAGGACATCTATGTCCTCAACAAGCCGGCCGGTCTCGCAGTGCAGGGCGGCACCAAGACCCATCGCCATGTCGACGGGCTCCTGATCGGGCTCGCGGCCGAGCTCGGCGAGCGGCCGCGTCTCGTCCATCGTCTTGACCGTGAGACGTCGGGCGTCCTGGTCATCGCCAAAAGGCGCGCCGTCGCCGCGTCGCTCGGCAAGCTTTTCGCCACCCGCACCGTGCGCAAGATCTACTGGGCGGGCGTCAAGGGCGTGCCCAAGCCGCCTCAGGGCAGGATCGACGTCGCGCTCATCAAGGCGGCGGGTCCGGATGGCGACCGCGTGCGCGTCGCCGAGGCGGATGAGGAGGAGGCGCAGCGCGCCGTCACCCATTACAGCGTCATCGACAAGGCGCCGCCGGTCATCGCCTGGATGTCGCTCAAGCCCTCGACCGGCCGCCAGCATCAGCTGCGCGCCCACATGGCCCATATTGGCCACCCGATCCTGGGCGACGACAAATTCGACGGCGACAAGGACCTGCCGGCGGCCATTCCCAACCGGCTGCATCTGCATGCCCGCCGCATCGTCTTCCCGCATCCGCGCGGCGGCACGGTCGACGTAACGGCACCCCTGCCGCCCCATATGCTCGAGACCTGGGCCCTGTTCGGCTTCGATCCCCAGCGCTATGACGAGGGGCCAGAGGAGAAGGGGAAGAAATGAAGCTCGCTTTGTTCGACGTCGACGGCACGCTGATGGACAGCCAGGCGATGATCCTGGCGTCGATGACCTCGGCCTTCACCGCCGAGGGCGTGCCTGTGCCGTCGCGCACCGAGATGCTGGGCATTGTCGGCCTGTCGCTGGTCAAGGCCATGGCGGTGCTCAGGCCCGGCGACGAGCCCGACCGCCATGAACGCCTGGCGCAGTCCTACAAGCAGGCCTTCTGGACCTATCGGACCGACAGATCCTTCCCCGAAGTGCCGTTCGACGGCGCCCTCGATCTCTTGCGCCGGCTCAAGGCCCGCGACGACGTGCTGATCGGCATCGCCACCGGCAAATCACAGCGCGGCGTGCGCCATATCATCGACCAGTTCGGGCTCGAAGGCGTGTTCAGCACCATACAGACCTCGGACGACGCGCCGTCCAAGCCGCATCCCGGCATGATCCTGCAGGCGATGGCGGAGACGGGTGCTGCACCGGAGGAGACGGTGATGATCGGCGATGCGGTCTTCGACATCGACATGGCCCATGCGGCAGGCGTCCGGGTGGCCGCGGTGAGCTGGGGCTTCCAGCCCAGGGCCGCGCTGGAGAACGCCAAGCCTCATGCGATCGTCAATGATTTCAATGAGCTCGAGGCGACTCTTGGCTCATTTTGGCAGGACAGGGCGGCATGACGGCGGGTCCTGCCCGACGGTTCTACAAACAGGTAGCCGTCACCGGCGCGGCGGCGCCCTTCGCCATCGCCCTCGACGACCGGACCTTGCGCACGCCGCTGAAGCGGCCGCTCGATCTGCCCACCCGGCCGCTGGCCGAGGCCATCGCCGCCGAATGGGACGCGCAGGAGCAGAAGATCGAGCCGCATAAGATGCCGCTCACCAAGCTCGCCAATACGGCGCTCGACCGGGTGGCGACCGACAAGGACCGCATCATCGGCGAGATCGTCGACTTCGCCGGCTCCGACCTCGTCTGCTATCGCGCCGCCAGTCCGCCGGACCTGGTGGAGCGCCAGGCGCGCATCTGGCAGCCGGTGCTCGACTGGGCGCGCCAGACCTTCCAGGGTGAATTCCAGGCGACCGAGGGCATCGTCCATGTCGCTCAGCCGCCGGCCTCGCTCGCGGCCTTGCGCGACTTCCTCGCCACCAGGAGTCCATGGGTGCTGACCGCGCTCCACAACATGACGACGCTCACCGGCTCGGCGCTGATCTCGGCCATGGCCTGCGAGAAGGACCTGCCGCCCGCCGAGGCGTGGCTTGCCGCCCATGTCGATGAGGACTTTCAGATCGAGCAATGGGGCTGGGACGAGGAGGCGCGCCACCGCCGCGACTTCCGCAAGCGCGAGTTCGACACTTGCCTCCGCTTCTGCGAACTTTCACACTGAACCGATAATCATAGAGGGTAGGGGATCTGATGCAGCATATCCTGGAGAAGCTCGAGGAGCGCCGCGCCAATGCGCGGCTCGGCGGCGGCGCGAAGCGCATCGAGGCGCAGCATGGCCGCGGCAAGCTCACCGCGCGCGAGCGCATCGACCTTCTTCTCGATCCCGGCTCCTTCGAGGAGTTCGATATGTTCGTCGAGCACCGCTGCATCGACTTCGGCATGGAGAAGTCGAAGATCCCGGGTGACGGTGTCGTCACCGGCTGGGGCACCGTCAATGGCCGCGTCGTCTATGTCTTCGCCAAGGACTTCACCGTCTTCGGCGGCTCGCTCTCGGAGGCCCATGCCCGCAAGATCACCAAGATCCAGGACATGGCGGTGCAGAACCGGGCGCCGATCATCGGCCTCTTCGATGCCGGCGGCGCCCGCATCCAGGAGGGCGTGTCGGCTCTGGGCGGCTATGGCGAGGTGTTCCAGCGCAATGTGCTGGCCTCGGGCGTCATCCCGCAGATCTCGGTGATCATGGGCCCGTGCGCCGGCGGCGATGTCTATTCGCCGGCGATGACCGACTTCATCTTCATGGTGCGCGACACGAGCTACATGTTCGTCACCGGTCCCGACGTGGTGAAGACGGTCACCAACGAGACGGTGACGGCGGAGGAGCTTGGCGGCGCCTCGGTTCACACGACGCGCTCCTCGATCGCCGACAAGGCCTTCGACAACGACGTCGAGGCGCTGCTCCAGATGCGCCGCTTCATCGACTTCCTGCCGTCCTCGAACACGGCGCCGATCCCTGAACTTCCGAGCTTCGATGACGGCGAGCGCATCGACATGTCGCTCGACACGCTGATCCCGCGCAACCCGAACCAGCCCTATGACATGAAGGAGCTGATCCTGAAGGTCGTCGACGAGGGCGATTTCTTCGAGATCCAGGAAGCCTTCGCGCGCAACATCATCACCGGCTTCGCGCGCATGGAGGGCCGCACCGTCGGCATCGTCGCCAACCAGCCGCTGGTGCTGGCCGGCACGCTCGATTCCGATGCCGGGCGCAAGGCGGCCCGCTTCGTGCGCTTCTGCGACTGCTTCAACATCCCGATCGTCACCTTCGTCGACGTGCCGGGCTTTCTGCCGGGCACCGCCCAGGAATATGGCGGCCTCATCAAGCATGGCGCCAAGCTGCTCTTCGCCTATGCCGAGGCGACGGTGCCGAAGATCACCATCATCACCCGCAAGGCCTATGGCGGCGCCTATGTCGTGATGGCCTCGAAGCACATCCGCGGCGACGTCAATTATGCCTGGCCGACCGCCGAGATCGCGGTCATGGGCTCGAAGGGCGCCGCCGAGATCATCTACCGCCAGGAGCTCGGCGAGCCCGAGAAGATCAAGGCGCGGGTCAAGGAGTATGAGACGCGCTTCGCCAATCCCTTCGTCTCGGCCGAGCGCGGCTTCCTCGATGAGGTGATCATGCCGCATTCGACCCGCAAGCGCGTCGCCCGCGCGCTCAACATGCTGCGCCACAAGGAGCTGCAGAATCCCTGGAAGAAGCATGACAACATCCCCTTGTAAGTTATGAGCGGCGATGACCTGCTGCTGAAGCTGGGCCTGGCGCTCGCCATCGGTCTCCTGATCGGTCTCGAGCGCGGCTGGAAGGATCGCGACGAGGAAGAGGGCCAGCGCACCGCGGGGCTCAGGACCTTCGCGCTCATCGCCCTTCTCGGCGGCATCATCGGCGCCCTGACCAGGGGTGATGACTTCCTGCTGCTCGCGGCAGGCTTCGTTACCGTGAGCGCGGCGCTCGCCGCCTTCTTCTGGCGCGAAGGCGTGGCCGAGAAGGACTTCAGCGCCACCAGCCTTATCGCCGCGATGCTGGCTTTTCTGCTCGGCGCCTATGCCGTGCTGGGCGATGCCCAGGTGGCGGCGGGCGCCGGCGTGGCGACCGCTCTGCTGCTCGCCACCAAGGCGCAGCTCCATGGCTGGCTCGCCCGCATCACCTGGCCGGAGCTGCGCGCCGGACTGCTGCTCGCGGCCATGACCTTCATCGCGCTGCCTTTGCTGCCGCATGAGGCGGTCGACCCCTATGGCGCGGTCAATCCCTATGAGCTCTGGCTCATGACCATCCTTATCGCCGCCGTCTCCTTCGCCGGCTACGCCGCGATCCGCATCGCCGGCCCTGAGCGCGGCACCGTCATGGCGGCGGGCGCCGGCGGCCTCGTCGCCTCGACCGCCGTGACGCTGACGCTGGCCAGGCTGGCGAAAGACAATCCGCATCGGGTGCGCCTGTTGGGCGGCAGCATCGTTCTCTCCGGCGCGGTGATGCTGCTGCGCGTCCTGGTGGTCGTGTTCGTGCTCAACCGGGTGCTGGCGTCGTCTCTGGCGCCGGCGCTCATCGCGGGCGCCCTGGCGATGGCGGTCTTCGCCTTCGTGCTCATCCGCTGGGCGCCGGACGACAAGAAGAACGGCAAGGCCGATCTGAACCTCAAGAACCCATTCGACCTCATGGAGGTGCTGCGCTTCGGCGTGATCCTCACCGTCGTCATGCTGCTCGCGGTGGCGGCGCGGCATTTCTTCGGCGAGGCGGGCCTCATCGGCCTTGCCGCGATTTCGGGTCTCGCCGATGTCGACGCCATCACGCTCTCCATGGCCAAGACCGCGCAATCGGATGCGACGGTGGGTCCGGCGCTCGCGATCCTGACCGCGGTCGGCGTCAATACGCTCGCCAAGACCGGCTATGCCGCCTATGTCGGCGGCGCCCGGGTCGGCTCGCTGACGGCGATCGGCACGGCGCTGGGCTTCGCCGCGGCGACGGCCGGCTATCTTCTCATTCCCATGACTAGGAGCCTTTGATGTCGAAGAACGATGATCCGGCCTTCTGGGCCTCGGCGCGCCAGCATCTTCTGCGCTATGGCGGCAGCTTCGAGCCCGTGATCATCGAGCGCGCCAAGGGAAGCTATGTCTATGACGCCGACGGCCGCGCCATCCTCGACTTCACCTCCGGCCAGATGAGCGCCATCCTCGGCCATTCGCATCCAAGGATCGTCGCCACCGTCCAGGCGCAGATCGCCCAGCTCGACCATCTGTTCAGCGGCATGCTCTCGCGCCCGGTCGTCGACCTGGCGGCGCGGCTGGCGAAGCTGGCGCCCGGTCTCGACAAGGTCGTCCTGCTGTCGACCGGCGCCGAGGTGAACGAGGCGGCGATCCGCCTGGCGAAACTGGTCACCGGCAAGCACGAGGTCGTCGCCTTCTCGAAAAGCTGGCATGGCATGACCGGCGCCGCGGTGTCGGCCACCTTCAGCGCGGGCCGGAAGGGCTATGGGCCCGCGGCGGTCGGATCCATGGCCATACCGCCGCCCAATGCCTATCGCCCGCGTTTCGCCCATCCCGACGGTTCGCTCGACTGGCAGACGGAGCTCGATGACGCCTTCACCCTCATCGATGCCCAGTCGACCGGCAATCTCGCCGCTTTCATCGCCGAGCCGGTCCTGTCGGTCGGCGGCGTGCTCGATCTGCCGCCCGGCTATCTCGCCGCTCTCAAGCGCAAATGCGAGGAGCGCGAAATGCTGCTCATCCTCGATGAGGCGCAGACCGGCGTCGGCCGTACCGGCACCATGTTCGCCTTCCAGCGCGATGGCGTCACGCCCGACATTCTGACCTTGTCCAAGACGCTGGGCGCCGGCCTGCCGCTGGCGGCGATGATGACCACGGCCGCGATCGAGGAGAAGGCGCATGAGCGCGGCTATCTGTTCTACACGACGCATGTGTCCGACCCGCTGACCGCCGCCGTCGGGTTGACGGTGCTCGATGTCGTCGAGGAGGAGAAGCTGGTCGACAAGGCGCGCCGCTCCGGCGAATTGCTGCGCCAGGAGTTCCTGGCGCTCCAGCAGCGTTACGAATGCATCGGCGATGTGCGCGGCCGCGGCCTCTTGATGGGGCTCGAGATCGTCAGCGAGCGGAAGGACAAGAAGCCGGGCTTCGAGCTCGGCGGCCGGATCGGCGAGGAGGCGATGCGCCGGGGCCTGAGCACCAATATCGTCAAGATGCCCGCCATGGGCAGCGTCTTCCGCATCGCCCCGCCGCTCACCATTTCAGACGAAGAGATCTCGGAAGGCGTCAGGATCTTCCGGGAGGCGATCGAGGCGTCTCTAACGGCCAGGTGATGCTGAAGCTGAAGGGCGCGAAGCGGGCGGAGGGCAGTCCGGCGGCGGCGAGGCCGTCGGCCACCCATTGATTGCAGGTCCCGAACGGGCTGTAGCGGCCTTTGGCGAGGTAAAAGGCTTCCAAGCGATCCTGCGCCGCCGGCGTCTCGGCGGCGAGTGTGGCGCGGACATGGTCGATCAATGCCTGCCTTCCGGCGCGGTCGACCTCGAGCGGCACGCAATCGGGCTCGTTGGCCGGCGGCGTGACGGCGACCACCCTGAGCGCCATGTCGTTGAGGCCAGCCAATGCGCCGAGCGCGATCGCCGGCCGCACATCGCTCCACGTTGGTGTCTCGCGGAAGAAGCGCAGGTCGCCCCAGCCGAAAGCGAGATAGGCCTCGGCCGGCAGGCCGGGACGGGCGACGGTCGGGAAGAGGGCGCTCCAGTCGACCAGCGGATCGCGGCTCGGCATCATGATGTCGGCATGGGCGAGCGAGGTGCAGACATAGACGACGGGTTCGCCTTCGGCCTGCTGCGGCCGGCCGGATTGCGGCCAGAGCGCGAAGCTAAGCGCGGCGAGGAGATGGGCGACGACGAGCAGAAGGAGCACGGCGAGGAGGCGGGCGCCGAAGCTGATCGCGCCTCGCATTCTCAGTCGATCTTCTCGCCGATCAGGTCATATTCCTCGGCCTCGACGATCCGGGCGCGGACCATGTCGCCGGGCTTCAGGCCGGTTTCGCCGGGCAGGAACACATTGCCGTCGATCTCCGGCGCGTCCCACGGGGAGCGCCCGACCGCTTCCTCATTCTCCTCGTCGATCTCGTCGATGAGGACGTCGATCTCGCGCCCGACCTTCTTGGCGAAGATGTCGGCGCTGATCTCCTGCTGCGCCTGCATGAGGCGATGCCAGCGCTCTTCCTTCACTTCCTCAGGGACGGGAGCGGCGAGGTCGTTGGCCTTGGCGCCGGAGACGGATTCGTATTTGAAGCAGCCGACGCGCTCGAGGCGCGCTTCCTTCATCCACTCCAGCAGATAGGTGAAGTCCTCCTCGGTCTCGCCGGGGAATCCGACGATGAAGCTCGAGCGGATGGCGATGTCGGGCGCGATCTTGCGCCAGGCATTGAGCCGGTCGAGCACCTTTTCCTGGTTGGCCGGGCGGCGCATCGCCTTCAGCACATTGGGGGCGGCATGCTGGAAGGGGATGTCGAGATAGGGGAGGATCTTGCCTTCCGCCATCAGCGGGATGATCTCGTCGACATGCGGATAGGGATAGACATAGTGGAGCCTGACCCAGGCGTCGAGCTGGCCGAGCTCCTTGACCAGGTCGGCGAATTTGGCCCGCACCTCGCGGCCGCGATATTTGCTCTCGGCGAATTTCAGGTCGAGACCATAGGCGCTGGTGTCCTGCGAGATGACCAGCAGCTCCTTGACCCCGGCCTTGACCAGCCGCTCGGCCTCGTAGAGGACCGAAGCGGCGGGACGGCTGGCGAGGTCGCCGCGCAGCGACGGGATGATGCAGAAGGTGCAGCGGTTGTTGCAGCCTTCGGAAATCTTCACATAGGCATAATGACGTGGCGTGAGCCTGAGGCCCTGGGGCGGGATCAGGTCGAATTTGGCGTCATGCGCCGGGGGCACAGCGTCATGCACGGCGGACACGACGGCCTCGTACTGGTGCGGACCGGTGACCGCCAAGACGGCCGGATGGGCCGCCTTGATAGTGTCGGCCTCGACGCCCATGCAGCCGGTGACGATGACCCGGCCGTTCTCGCTGACCGCCTCGCCGATGGCGGCGAGCGATTCGGCCTTGGCGGAATCGAGGAATCCGCAGGTATTTACGATCACCACGTCGGCGGCGTCGTAGCCCGGCGAGATGACGTAGCCCTCGGCCCGCAATTGGGTGAGGATCCGTTCGGAATCGACCAGGGCCTTGGGGCAGCCCAGGCTGACCAGGCCCACTTTGGGGATATGTCGTGCGGCGATTGTCATGTTGCCGGGGTCAATAGACCAGCGCGCGGCTTGCCGCAAATGGTCTTGATGCTAGACTGGCCCTGGGCCATATGATGGGAAAGCCCAGGTTGTATTGGGGATTTAATCATGGATACACGAAATATCGTCATTGCCCTGGTGATCGGACTGGTCGCCGGCTGGCTGGCCAGTTTCGTGGTGGGCGGCTCGGGGCTCATCCGCTATCTCATCAGCGGCGTCATCGGGTCCTTCGTCGGCAGCTTCATCCTGAGCAAGGCCGGCATCAATCTGGGTATCGGCAATGAGATCGCGCGCGACGTCGTGACGGCCACCATCGGCGCCATCATCGTCGTTCTGCTGGCGCGCTTTATCGCCGGTTAAGAACTTCACAACAGGAGGCACTCGACTATGGAACCGAATACTCTCTTGGATCTGGGTGGCGGCGTGGGCTGGATCGGCACGCTGCTGATCGGCGGCATCGCCGGCTGGATCGCCGAGAAGCTCACCAAGAGCGACATGGGTGTTCTGATGAACATCGTCGTCGGCATCATCGGCGCCTATATCGGCGGCTTCCTCGCCAATGCGCTGGGCCTCAGGCTCGGCGAGATCTTCAGCGGCTGGTTCTGGGGCAACCTCCTGGTCGCCGTGGTCGGCGCCGTGATCCTGCTCGTGGTGGTGAAGATGTTCCGCGGACGGAGCGCCTGACGCAAATTGGTTACCGTTCTCGATACGCTGAAAGCCCGGCCGCGCCACCCTGAGAAGGCGCATCGGCCCGACACGCCCATCCTGCGCAAGCCGGACTGGATCAGGGTGAGGGCCCCGGGCTCGCCGGTCTATAACGAGACCAAGGCGATCGTCAGGGAAAACCGCCTCGTCACCGTGTGCGAGGAGGCGGGCTGCCCCAATATCGGTGAGTGCTGGTCGAAGAAGCACGCCACCTTCATGGTGATGGGCGACACCTGCACCAGGGCCTGCGCCTTCTGCAATGTGAAGACCGGCCTGCCGGACGCGCTCGACGGCGAGGAGCCGGCCAAGGTCGCCGACGCCATCGCCCGGATGGAGCTGTCGCATGCGGTCATCACCTCGGTCGACCGCGACGATCTCGCCGACGGCGGTGCCGAGCATTTCGCGCAGGTGATCCGCGCGGTCAGGCAGCAGTCGCCGAAGACGACGATCGAGGTTCTGACACCCGATTTCCTGCGCAAGAACGGCGCCCTCGAAAAGGTCGTCGAGGCGCGCCCCGACGTCTTCAATCACAATCTCGAGACGGTGCCGGCGCTTTATCTGCGCATCCGTCCGGGGGCCCGCTACTTCCATTCGCTCCGGCTTCTGCAGCGCGTGAAGGAGCTCGACCCGCAGATGTTCACCAAATCCGGCATCATGGTGGGCCTCGGCGAGACGCGCGAGCAGGTGCTCCAGGTGATGGACGACATGCGCTCGGCCGATATCGACTTCATCACCATCGGCCAGTATCTGCAGCCCTCGCGCAAGCATGCCGCGATCGACCGCTTCGTGACGCCGGACGAGTTCAAGTCCTACGAGACCATCGCCTATTCGAAGGGCTTCCTGATGGTGTCGTCGAGCCCGCTGACGCGCTCCTCGCATCATGCCGGCGACGATTTCGAGAGGCTCCGGGCGGCGCGGGCGGCGAAGCACAAGCCGGCTTGATATGCCTAAATTCAACGTCACCCGCGAGATGCCCTACAAGGCCGCGGAGCTGTTCGCCGTCGCCGCCGATGTCGACAGCTACAAGGACTTCCTGCCGCTGGTCGAAAGCTCGCGCACATTCGAGCGCGTGAAAGTCTCGGACGGCGTCGAGCGCTTCAAGGGCGAGCTCAGGGTGCGCTACAAGAAGCTCCATATCGACGAGACCTTCGTCAGCGACGTCGTCGCCGACCGCAACGCCCTCAAGGTCTCATCGCGCTCCGAGGGCGGGCTCTTCGAGCATGTCGTCGCCGAGTGGCGCTTCAGCGACCGCAAGTCGGGCGGCTCGACCGTCGAGTTCCAGGTCGACTACAAGGCCAGGAGCCGCTCGCTGCAGTTCTTCATGTCGGGCATGTTCGATTACATGGTGCGCAAGATCAACAACGCCTTCGAGGCGCGCGCCCGCGAGCTGCACGGCGCGGCGTGACCGGAACAGCATAACAGCAGAAAATACAGCGGACATTTACAGCACGATAACAGCGGTTATCAGCGGCACAACAGCGGTTTTCAGCGGAGTGCTCATAACAGCGGCGCTCCCCGGCTAAAAGTGGCGACGCAGAAACGCCGCCGTGGCATCGGTGATGCCGACGATCTTGTTGGTCGCCTGGCGGTAGAATTTGAAATTGAGCTCGGTCTCCGGCCGCCCGTCCTCCCAATCGGTGAAAGGTTTGAGCTCGCCCCGGCCCAATGGCCGCTTGGCGAGCGCGGTGCGTTTGACGGCGATGCTCACCCGCGGTGTCTGCCGTTCGAGGCCGGGCTTTCGGGGAAGCGACTTGGCGGCGGTGACGACGCCGCGCCCGATCAGGCCCCGTCCGCCCTCATTGTCGCTCGCGAACAGGAATATCTCGTCGCCTTCGGATATCCCCTTGCCGCCATACATCGTCTTCTGCCGAGGGAAGTCGAAGCTCTTTGCCTTGGGATTGCCGATCTCCACCTTGATCGCGAAGGCCATTCTCGCCACTCCGCTCATGGTCACGTCCCGATCATGATGATCCCGGACTGCACAGGTGATCAATGAGCTCATTGCGGGCGGTGCGATCGATAGTCGGGGATATTCAATTGACATTTCCGCCTGTGCAAATTACATAGCTAGACAGTCTAGCTAGAGAGTTTAAGCCATGTCGTGGCAATTGCAGGATGCCAAGAACCAATTTTCAAAGGTGGTGCAGAAGGCGCAGCAGGAAGGGCCGCAGGTTGTGACGTTGCGCGGCGAGAGGGCTGTCGTCGTGATATCGGCGCGCGACTATGACGCGTTGCGGTCGAACCGGCCTAGCTTGGTCGATGATCTGCTCGCTGGCCCCCGATGGGATGACGAGCTCATTGAAGCCGTTACGGGGCGCGCGAAGCTCCCCGGCCGGGACGTTTCGTTCTGATGTACCTGATCGACACCAATATCGTTTCGGAGGCTCGCCGCGGCGCGGCGCAGGCCGTGTCGTGGTTGCGGTCCGTTGATCCGCTTCGGGTGCATCTGAGTGTCCTCACTCTCGGTGAGATCATGCGTGGCATCGCATTGAAGCAAAAAGTGGATCCGCGTGCGGCGGGCCATCTTGCCGAATGGTTGCAGAAGATACGCCACGACCATGGCGATCGTATTCTGCCAATTACCGCGGAGATCGCGGTCGAATGGGGGCGGATCGCGGCGATGCGTCCGCGCGGCGATATCGACGGCCTGATCGCGGCGACCGCGATTGTCCATGATCTGATCGTCGTCACGCGCAACGTCTCGGATTTTTCCGATACAGGCGTGACGGTGATTGATCCGTGGGCTCTCGCTTAAGAGCCAGTCCCCGCTTCACGCCAGCCGTGTGCCGCCGACCTCGAGCCGCGCCTCGATGAGATCGAGCGCCGCCGCCACCGCGCGCAGGCGGACCTCGCCGCGGTCGGCATTCGCGAAGACGAAACGGCGATGCACGGTCCCGCCATGGCGCATGGCGCAGCCGAAATGGACGAGGCCGACCGGCTTCTCGGCCGAGCCGCCGCCGGGACCCGCGATGCCGGTGACCGAGACGGCGATGTCGGCGAGCGAGTTCGCGAGCGCGCCCTCGGCCATGGCGCGGGCCGTCACCTCGCTGACCGCGCCATGGCGCTCGATGACGTCAGAGGGCACGCCGAGCAGGCTCATCTTGGCTTCGTTGGAATAAACGACGAAGCCGCGTTCGACGACATCGGAGGAGCCGGCGATCTCGGTGAGGAGGCCGGCGATCAGGCCGCCGGTGCAGCTTTCGGCGGTGGCGAGCTTGAGCTTGCGCCGGCGCAGGGACGCCAGCAGCGTTTCCGCGCGGGTGAGGAGAGCGGGCGCGAAGAGGCTCATCCGGGCAACCTCACGATCACATTGGCGAAGGCGGTGATGCCTTCGCGCCGGCCGACGAAGCCGAGCTGCTCGGTCGTGGTGGCCTTGATGGCGATGCGGTCCTCGCCGATGCCGAGCAGAGCGGAGAGCGAGGCCTTCATGCGGGCGAGATGCGGCGAGATGCGCGGCACTTCGGCCAGAATGGCGATATCGGCATTGCCGACCCTGCCGCCGCGCTGGCGCACCAGATCGACCGCCTTGGCCAGGAAGATCGCCGAAGGGGCATCTTTCCATTGCGGGTCGCTCGGCGGGAAGAAGGTGCCGATGTCGCCTTCGCCGATGGCGCCCAGAATGGCGTCGGTCAGCGCATGCAGCGCCGCATCCGCGTCGGAATGACCGGCGAGTCGGTGCGTGTGCTCGATGCGCACGCCGCACAGCATGACATGATCGCCCGGCGCGAAGGGATGGATGTCGACGCCCATGCCGGTGCGGATGTCGGTGAGGTTCCGGTTCAAGGCGCGGTCCGCGTCAGCGAGATCGCCCTGGGTCGTCATCTTGCGATTCTCGGGCTCGCCCGGAACGACCGCCACGGTGAGCCCGGCGAATTCGGCGACGGCGGCGTCATCGGTCAGCTGCGTCTGGCCGGCCTTGAAGGCCTTTTCATGCGCCGCGCAGATGGCGTCGTAGGAGAAGCCCTGCGGCGTCTGCACGGCCCAGAGGCCGCTGCGGTCGATGGTGCGCTCGATCGTGCCGTTGGACGCCTTTTTCAGCGTGTCGGCGACGGCGATGCCGGGAATGGCGCTGTCATGCACCAGGAGGCCGGCAATGACGCGGTCGATCAGCTCCGGCGACAGGAAGGGCCGGGCGGCGTCGTGGATGAGCACATGGGTCAGGCCATGCCCGGCCAGGGCCTCGAGCCCGAGCCGGCACGAATCCTGGCGGGTGGCGCCGCCAATGACCGGAGGCTCGACGGCGAGACCGCCGGCGGCGTCGCGGAAGAGGTCCGACTGGCCCGGCCCGATGACCGTCTGGATGGCGGCGATGCGGGGGTGATCGAGCAGGGCCTTGAGTGTCCACCAGAGCACCGGCCTGCCGCCAATTTTTTGATATTGTTTTGGTTTCTCACCGCCGGCCCGGCTGCCCGATCCGGCCGCTACGACCACTGCGCCAATCTTCATGACAGGGCTCTATCAGCGGCAATTGGTCTGAGCAAGCTGTCCTTGACGACGGAGCCCGGTCAACTAAACTGCATAAAAATCATACATGAAAAGTTCATGCTTAAAATATGAGCATATCAGTTGGCGATATTAAATTGCGCAATCGCGTCCTCCTGGCGCCCATGTCGGGGGTCAGCGACCGGCCGTTCCGCGAGATCGCCGATCTGAGCCAGGCCGGCCTGGTGGTGACCGAAATGGTGGCGAGCCGCGAATTGGCGGAAGAACGCGCCGATATGGTGCGCCGGACCGACCGTCCCGCCAGCGGCGCGCTGTTCGCCGTCCAACTCGCCGGACGCGAGCCATACTGGATGGGCGAGGGCGCGCGGATCGCCCAGGATCTCGGCGCCGACATCATCGATATCAATATGGGCTGCCCGGCACGCCAGGTGACCGGCGGCTTGTCCGGTTCGGCGCTGATGCGCGATCTTGACCATGCGCTGACGCTGATCGAGGCGACGGTCGAGGCCTCGCGCGTGCCGGTCACGCTCAAGATGCGGCTCGGCTGGGACGAGCGCCTGATGAACGCGCCGGAGCTGGCGCGCCGGGCCGAAGATGCCGGCGTCAGGATGGTCACCGTACATGGCCGCACCCGCTGCCAGTTCTACAAGGGCAAGGCGAACTGGTCGGCGATCGCCGCGGTGAAGCAGAGTCTCAAGTCGATTCCGCTCGTCGCCAATGGCGATGTGGCGACGATCTCCGACGTCCGCACCATTCTCGATGAGTCGGGCGCCGACGGCGTGATGGTCGGGCGCGGCAGCTATGGCCGGCCCTGGTGGCCGGGCGTGCTGGCGCATCAGCTCGATCCCGCGACCGGAATTCCCGAGCCCGATCTCGCCGGTGAGGCCGTGCTCGTCGAGCGCCATCACCAGGCGATTCTGTCGCTCTACGGCCATGAGCATGGCAACCGCATTGCGCGCAAGCATCTCGGCTGGATCATCGAGCGAAAGGCCGGCCAGGGTCTGCTGACAACGGAAGAAGCCGCGGCATGGCGCCGCCGCCTCACCGCCGAGACCGACAATGGAAAGGTCCTGCTGGCCCTGCGCGAGCTCTATGCGAGTCTCGGCGAGACCGAGAGGAGGGCGGCGTGAACTACGGCAAGCCCGGCGATGCCCGCCCCACGCCCGATCTCGGATTGCTGATCGACGCCTTGCCCAATCCGCTGGTGGTGCTTGACGAAGCGGATCACATCCATCTCGCCAATTCGGCTGCCGAGGACTTCTTCCAGGCCGGCAAGGTGACGCTGCTGAAGACCAAATTCTCGGACCTGATGCCGCTGGCGAGCCCGGCGCTCAACGCCATCGCCGATGCGCGCCAGTCGGGCGGCGTCGTCAATGAATATGCGATCAGCGCCGGCACGCCGCGTTATGGCGGCGAGCGCAATGTCGACCTGCAGGCGGCGCTGATGCATGAGCAGCCGCGCTTCGTCCTGGTGATGCTGCTCGAACGCTCGATGGCGCACAAGATCGACCGCCAGCTCACGCACCGCAACGCGGCGCGCTCGGTCTCCGGCATGGCGGCGATGCTGGCCCATGAGATCAAGAATCCCCTGGCCGGCATCCGTGGCGCGGCGCAACTGCTCGAGCCGACGCTGTCGAGCGACGACCGGCCGCTGGCGCGCCTCATCTGCGAGGAGACCGACCGCATCCGCGATCTCGTCGACCGCATGGAGGTGTTCTCTGACGAGCGCCCGCCCGAGCGCGAGCCGGTCAATATCCATGCCGTGCTGGAGCGGGTGAAGGCGCTCGCCATCGCCGGCATGACGCAGTCCATTCCGATCCGCGAGGAATACGATCCGTCACTGCCGCCGGTGATGGGCAGCCGCAATCAGCTGATCCAGGTCTTCATCAATCTGGTGAAGAACGCCGTCGAGGCGATCGAGGCGAGCGGCAGCGGCGGCGAAATCCAGCTGTCGACCGCCTTCCGGCCGGGTGTGCGCCTGTCGATCGCGGCCTCGGGCGAACGCGTGACCTTGCCGCTCGAGGTCTGCGTGAAGGATACGGGGCCGGGCGTCCCGGCCGATATCAGGCCGCATCTCTTCGATCCCTTCATCACCACCAAGCCCAATGGCCGCGGCCTCGGGCTGGCGCTGGTGGCGAAGATCGTGCGCGATCATGGCGGCATCATCGAATGCGAGCCGCATGACGGCGGCACGATATTCCGCGTTCTCCTGCCGATGCTCCGGCAGGCCTCGTCAGCTCAAGTGGAAGAAACAAAGGCATGAAGGCCAAGACCGTTCTGATCGCCGATGACGACAGCGCCATCCGCACCGTGGTGTCGCAGGCTCTGTCACGCGCCGGCTATGCCGTGCGCTCGACCGGCACCGCCGCCGGGCTGTGGCGCTGGGTGACGGAAGGCGCGGGCGACGTCATCGTCACCGATGTGGTGCTGCCCGACGAGAACGCCTTCGACGTGCTGCCGCGCATCAAGAAAATGCGCCCGTCGCTCCCGGTGATCGTGATGAGCGCCAAGAACACGATCATGACGGCGATCGCCGCCGCCGAGCGCGGCGCCTACGACTATCTGCCCAAGCCTTTCGATCTCTCGGCGCTCGTCTCGATGGTGGGGCGCGCCGCCCAGCATGAGGTGCGTCCGGTCACGCCGCCCAATGCGCCGGCCGAGAACCTGCCGATCATCGGCCGCTCGCCGATCATGCAGGAGATCTACCGCGTCATCGCCAGGCTCACCCAGACCGATCTCACCGTGATGATCGAAGGCGAGTCCGGCACCGGCAAGGAATTGGTGGCGCGCGCCGTGCATGATTACGGCAAGCGCCGCCGTGGGCCTTTCGTCGCCATCAACATGGCGGCGATCCCGCGCGAGCTGATCGAGTCGGAGCTGTTCGGCCATGAGAAGGGCGCCTTCACCGGCGCCACCAGCCGCATGGCCGGCCGCTTCGAGCAGGCCGAGAGCGGCACGCTGTTCCTCGACGAGATCGGCGACATGCCCTTCGAGGCGCAGACGCGGCTTCTGCGCGTGCTGCAGCAGGGCGAATACACGACCGTCGGCGGCACCCAGCCGATCAAGACCAATGTCCGCATCATCGCCGCCACCCACCGCAATCTGCGGCGCATGATCGACCAGGGGCAGTTCCGCGAGGATCTGTTCTTTCGGCTCAATGTTGTGCCGATCCGCCTGCCGCCCTTGCGCGAGCGCAGCGACGACATTCCCGACCTGGTGCGCCATTTCCTGGCCCAGGCCGAGCGCGAAGGGCTGCCGCGCAAGATCATTCCCGCTCCCTCGGTCGAGCGCCTGCAGGCGCATCGCTGGCCGGGCAATGTCCGCGAGCTGGAAAACCTGATCCGGCGGATCGCCGCCCTTCACCCCGAGGAGAGCGTCTCGCCCGAGACCATCGATCGGGAGCTTGCTTCGGCGGCGTCGTCTTCCGCCAGTTCGGAACCGGGCGATGATGCCGGCGGCCTGAGCGGCTATCTCGAAAATCACCTGGCCCGGCAATTTGCCAGTTTCGGCGACGCCTTGCCGCCGCCCGGCCTCTATCACCGCGTCCTCGCCAATGTCGAGCCGCCGGTGATCCGGGCGGCGCTCGCCGCCACCAAGGGCAACCAGATCAAGGCGGCCGAGCTTCTGGGCGTCAACCGCAATACGCTCAGGACCAAGATCCGCACCTACGGCATCCAGGTCGTTCGGGGGCTATAGAGCGGCCAAATAGACTGCCAACCGTCTTGATGGCCCCAAAATGTCGATTTTGGGCGACGAGGGTGCGTGTGCTGGCAATTAACATATTGAAATATAATATAAATATTATAGTGTCGCAAATTGGCCACGATAGTTGTTGATTCCTTGCCACACTGCCAATATGCGCCCGGGGATCATGGCACTGACGGACGTTCCGAACGACCAGCATCATTCGACCTTGTCCCGCCTGCCAACCATGGCCGGCGTGCTGGTGGTATGCCTGTCGATCCTCTCCGGCCTCGCCACCTATACGATCCTGACCGGCCTCTCGCCGATCAAGCCGACGCCCGACATCATCACCTGGCTGCTCGCCGGCAATGCGGCCCTGGTGCTGATCATGATCGGCATGATCCTCTGGCAGATCTGGTCGCTGATCGCCGCCAAGAGGCGGGCCACCGCCGGCGCCGGCCTGCATATCCGCCTCGTCTCGCTGTTCAGCATCATCGCCGCACTCCCCGCGCTGATCGTCGCCGCGTTCGCCGCCGTGACCCTCAATCGCGGTCTCGACGCCTGGTTCTCCGAGCGCACCCGCTCGATCGTCGATTCCGCCGTGACGGTCGCCGAGGCCTATATGCGCGACCATGGCGAGACCGCGCGGGGCGACATCGCCTCGATCGCGGCCGACCTCAATAACCAGAAGCTGCTGTTCGACAGCGACCGGCCGGATTTCGTTCGCCGCGTCGCCCGCCACGCCGCCTTGCGCGGTCTGGTCGGCGCCTTCGTCTTCGACACCAGCCTCAAGCGCATCGACGCCAATATCACACTGAACAACAAGATCGCCTTCCGGGCGCCGCCGCAGGAGGCGATCGAGCGCGCCGACAAGGGCGAGCTCGTGGTCATGCCGCCGGGTGAAGGCGGCAATATCATCCGTGCGCTGATCAAGCTGACGAATTACCCGTCCGAATATCTTTATGTCTATCGCGCCATCAACCCGTCGGTGATCGACCAGCTCGACGAGACGCGCGCCGCCAAGGCGGAATACGACCAGCTGCTCGAGCAGCGCTCGGGCGTGCAGATCACTTTCGCGCTCATGTATGCCGGCGTGTCGCTGATCTTCCTCCTCGCCGCCATCTGGCTGGGCCTGTGGTTCGCCGACCGCATCGTGGCGCCGGTGGTGAGCCTGCTGTCGGCGGCCCGGCGCGTTTCGGCCGGCGACCTCGACGCCAAGGTGACGGAAGTGCAGGGGCCCGGCGACCTGATGACGCTCGCCCGCGCCTTCAACCGGATGACCTATCAGCTGAAGGAGCAGCGCAACGAGCTGATGACCGCCAACCATCAGCTCGATGAGCGCCGCCGCTTCACCGAGGCGATGCTGTCGGGCGTAACCGCCGGCGTCATCGGCGTCGAGCCGGACGGCACCATCTCGCTCGTTAATCCGTCGGCCTTCACGCTGCTCGGCATGTCGGCGCAGGATCTGCTCGGCCGTCCGATGGCCGAGATCCTGCCGTCCTTTTCGGTCGTCTTCGAGCAGGCGGCGGGGCGCGTATCGGGCTGGGCCGAGGGCCAGGTCAATATGCGGGTCGGCACCCAGGAGCGCAATTTCGTGGTGCGTGTCACCACCGAGGCTTCCGACAGCGACGATCACGGCTATGTCGTCACCTTCGACGACATTTCGGAACTGGTCTCGGCGCAGCGCAATTCGGCCTGGGCCGACATCGCGCGGCGCATCGCCCATGAGATCAAGAATCCGCTGACTCCGATCCAGCTGTCGGCCGAGCGCCTGAAGCGCAAATATGGCCGCGAGATCCAGACCGACAAGCAGGTCTTCGAGCAATGCACCGACACGATCATCCGCCAGGTCGGCGATATCGGCCGCATGGTGGACGAGTTCTCGGCTTTCGCCCGCATGCCGAGCGCCAGCCTGGAAATGCAGGATCTGGTGTCGGTGGTGCGCGAGGCGACGATATTGCAGCGTGTCTCTGCCGGCGAGCTCGAGATCGAGGTGCGCACGCCCGAGGAGCGCATCAACTTCGCCTTCGACCGCCGTCTCGTCACCCAGGCGGTGACCAACCTGGTCAAGAACGCGCGAGAAGCGATTGAAACTCGTTTGCAGGACGATCCGGCGATCAAGGGCAGGATCGTCGTCGAGGCGGGTGTCGATGCCCATCACGCACCTTTTATCGCGGTGACCGACAATGGCATTGGCTTGCCGAAGGAAAACCGGCATCGCTTGACCGAGCCCTATATGACGACCCGGGCCAAGGGCACGGGGCTGGGGCTCGCCATCGTCAAGCGCATCATGGAGGAGCATCAGGGCAGGGTGGTGCTCGAGGATGCGCCTCAGGATTTCGATGGCGGGCGCGGCGCCCGCGTTACGTTGAGTTTCATGCCGGTGCTCGCGGAAGAGCTTGCCGTGCCGGCTGAGTGAGGTGGAATAGTTATGGCAGCCGATATTCTTATCGTCGACGACGAAGCGGACATCCGGGAGCTCATTTCGGGCATTCTCCAGGACGAGGGCTACGAGACGCGCCTGGCGCGCAACAGCGATGCGGCGCTGGCGGCGCTCGCCGACCGCCGTCCCTCGCTGATCGTGCTCGACATCTGGCTGCAGGATTCGAAGCTCGACGGCCTCGATCTCCTGACCGTGATCCGCGAGCGCCATCCGGAGCTTCCCGTGGTCATCATTTCGGGCCATGGCAATATCGAGACGGCGGTGTCGGCCATCAAGCGCGGCGCCTATGACTATATCGAGAAGCCTTTCAATGCCGACCGGCTGCTGCTGGTGGTCGGGCGCGCGCTCGAGGCGACGCGGCTCAGGCGCGAGAACGAGGCGCTGAAGGGCCGCACCGGTTCCGATGTCGACGTGCTGGGCTCGTCCATGGCGATCCGCCAATTGCGCCAGACGCTCAAGAAGATCGCGCCGTCCAACAGCCGTGTGCTGATCACCGGCCCGATGGGCTCGGGCAAGGAACTGAGCGCCCGCATGCTGCATGACCAGTCGCAGCGCAATTTCGGCCCCTTCGTGATCCTGAGCGCCGCCACCATGGCGCCGGAGCGCATGGAGGAGGAACTGTTCGGCGTGGAGGACAGCGCGGGCGGCACCCAGCGCGTCGGCGCGCTCGAGGAAGCGCATGGCGGCACGCTTTATATCGACGAGATCGCCGACATGCCGATGGAGACCCAGGGCAAGGTGCTGCGCGTGCTGGTCGAGCAGACCTTCCAGCGGGTGGGCGGCGGCAAGAAGGTCAAGGTCGATGTCCGCATCGTCTCCTCGACCGGCCGCGACCTGTCGATGCTGATCGCGGAAGGCCGTTTCCGCGAGGATCTCTATCACCGCCTGAGCGTGGTGCCGGTGAGGGTCCCCTCGCTCGCCGAGCGCCGCGAGGACATTCCGGAGCTGATCGAGTATTTCTCCCGGCTCTATTCGGTGGCCTCCGGCCAGCCGCACCGCAAGCTCGCCAGCGACGCCATCGCCTTGTTGCAGACCCAGGACTGGCCAGGCAATGTGCGGCAGTTGCGCAACAATATCGAGCGCATCATGATCCTGGCCGGCGGCGAGCCGGGCAGCGAGATCACCGCCAGCATGATGCCGTCGGAAGTGGGCGCGGCATTGTCGCCATCGGCTTCCGGCTTCGGCGGTGAGCACCTCCTGGCGCTGCCGCTGCGCGAGGCGCGCGAGGCCTTCGAGCGCGATTATGTGGCAGCGCAGCTGTCCCGTTTCGGCGGCAATATCTCGCGCACCGCCCAGTTCGTCGGCATGGAACGTTCCGCCCTTCATCGTAAGATTAAATTGCTGGGCCTGGCCGTGCGCGGCGAGGGCGAGGAGATTCCCGCCGGGGTTGAGTAGCCGCTTGATCGCGGCTGCATTTACCCTAATAATTTACTGAGGAAGCGAAATCCTGGTGTTTTGAGCGCCGGGTGGTCTTCCCCTAAACGAAAAATCAATTAAAACTTTATGCGACTGAGCCGCGGATAAAAGCGGGCTCTGACAGACAAGGCCGAAAGGCCCATGAACGCCCCCCGGATCAGGTCCGCCGCATCTCCTGAAACGAGGGGCTTAGCCGGTCCGGGAGCGCATCGAGTGGCCTCCTCGATATTACGCACCGGGCCGGCGCCCTTACTCCCTACAACCCAAGCGACGTCGCCGGAAATGGCGCTCCTTGGGCTGTGGCAAGATTGTCACGGTGTCGTGAATTGCCATCAGACGCAGCGTAATTTTTTCCCATTCGCGCGGAATCGTGTAAAAGCGACGTAACGCAAGTGTCGCATCGACCGGGGGGCGTATGTCCGATTGCCGTAGCCATGATTTCACCGGAGCCAATGTGGCGGGTTCTGTATATCGGGGGCGGCGCCGGCTGCTTTCCAACACCGCGCTCGTCACGACGATCATGCTGGGCAGCCTGCTTCTGGCCGGACCTTCCATAGCCGGTGATGATACCGGTGGGCCTGGGGCCAATGGCAGCGGGGGCAGCTCGTTGCCTTTCCCGCCCGCATTGATCGAAAACGAGGGCGCTGGCATCACGGTGAGCAAGGTCACCGGTCCGGCGACGGGTGGCAATGCCAATCCGGGCGATCCCGGCACCGGCACGCTTGCGGTCACTCCGAGTGAAAGCTCCAACGGCACGGGCGGTGCCGGCGGCTTGGGCGGCAACGGCACGAGTGGCGGCATCGGCACGCTCGGCATCATTCTGAACGAGGACGTCGACGGTCCCTTCGATGTGACGCTCACTACGGGCACGGCGACGGGCGGCGTCGGTGGCACGGGGGGCGAGGGGAAAGGCGGCACGGGAGGGAACGGCGCGGACGCCCTCGGTCTCGATGGCGGGGGAGCGGGCGGCCCGGCCAATGGTACGGGTGGCGCGGGCGGCGCCGGTGGTCATGCCGCGGTGGGCGGCATCGACGCGATGACGGTCACCGTAACCGGGGACATCTTATCCGCCACCACGCTCGAGATCACCGGCGGCGCTGCGACCGGCGGCGCGGGCGGCACGGGCGGCGTCGGAACGGGCGGCACCGGGGGAAAGGGCGGAAACGGGTTCCCGAGTTACAACGGCAGCTCGGGCGGCGCCGGCGGCGCGGCTGATGGCACGGGCGGCGCCGGCGGCGCAGGCGATGATACCATGGGTGGTGGCATTGCGGCGCTGACGATTTCGGTGACGGGAGACATCATGTCCGCCACGTCGATCGAGCTGACCGGCGGTGCGGCGAAGGGCGGTGGAGGCGGCACCGGCGGCGCCGGGAACGGCGGAACCGGCGGCGCCGGCGGGGAAGGCGGTGTCGGCGACCCCTCGACGGGCGGTGCGGGCGGACAGGGCGGTTCGGCCGATGGCACGGGCGGCGCCGGCGGCTCTGGCGGCGATGTCGCGGGCGGCAGCATCGATGCGGTAACGATCGATGTGGCGGGAAACATCACGTCCACGACGACTCTGACCCTTGCCGGCGGCGCGGCGACGGGCGGCGCCGGCGGCACGGGCGGTGCAGGGTCCGGCGGGACTGGTGGCGCCGGCGGAGCCGGCGGCCGCGGTATGGGCTTCAGCGCACCTCCCCCTGCCGGTGTCGTCGGCCGGGGTGGAGCAGGCGGCGGCGGCGGCTCCGCCGACGGCACGGGTGGCGTTGGCGGCGCGGGCGGTAAGGCCACGGGCGGCGATGCCGATGTCGCGATGACGAGCAGCGGCGCGATCGCTCTCACGGGTGCCGACGCGGTCACGATCAGCGCGGCGGGCGGCGAAGCGACGGGTGGCGCGGGCGGCACGGGCGGCACCGGATTGGGGGGCGCGGCCGGGGCCGGCGGGGCCGGTGGCGCCGGTGATGTTCCCGGTCTAAGCGGCGCCGGCGGCTCCATATTTAGTCTGGGCGGCGTGGGCGGTTCGGGCGGTTCTGCAACGGGCGGCGACGCCACGGTCGCCATGAACAACAGCAGTATTGTCACTCTGACCGGCGGCGATGCGTTCACCATCACCGCGCTGGGCGGCACGGCGACCGGGGGCGCCGGTGGCTCCGGGGGAGGCGCAAATGGTCGCACCGGCGTCCGTGGCGCCGATGCAACCGTGCCTGGCAATGATGGCAGCCCTGGCGGCGTCGGTGGTCCTGGCGGTACCGGCGGCGCCGGTGTAAGTGGTGGTATTGCAACGGGTGGCAATGCCGCTGTCAGCCAGAGCAATGGCAGTGACATCGCCGTGACCGGCGATGCGGTCACGATCACCGCCAAGGCCGGTGATGCGACGGGCGGCGCGGGTGGCGCGGGAGGGAGCGCCAATGGCGGCCTTGGCGGCACGGGCGGCTATGGCATTGCCGGCGGTTTGCAGGGCATTGGAGGATTTGGCGGCAATGGCGGCACGGGCGGAGCCGGTGGCGGTGGCGGTGATGCCCAGGGCGGCAACGCCGTTGTCAGCCTGAGCAATAGCGGCGATCTCACCGTGACCGGCGGCACTGCGATCACGATCGTCGCGACCGCGGGTAATGGAACCGGCGGCGCCGGCGGCGCCGGCGGAAGCGCCAATGGCGGCGATAGGGGAAATGGTAATTACGACCCCAATGGCACCAATAGCAGTGGCGGCACCGGCGGTGATGGCGGCGCAGGCGGCGATGGCGCCGGTGGAAACGCCGCGGTCGAGGTGGCCAATGAAGGTGGGATTTTCGCGACGGGGAACGGCATCGACATCGTTGCGACGGCTGGAACCGGCACCGGTGGCTCGGCCGGCGCGGGCGGGACGGCGGTTGCCGGAGCGGGGCAAAGCTTGTTTCCCGGGACGCCCGGCACCGAGGGCAGTCCCGGCTCGGCCGGCACCGGCACCAACGGTTCGAGCTCGATCACGGTCGGCAACAGCGGCGTGGTGGATGTCGACGGCATCGGCGTCAAGGCGCTCGCCAAGGGCGACAACGGCACGATCAAGATCAACAACACCGGCGGCACGATCACCGGCGGGATGGGTGGTGTGGTCGTCGCGACCGATCTCGCCTTTGCCGGCAACAGCGACATCGACATCGTCAATTCTGGGCTGATCAGTTCCGGCGATCTGCTGAATGCCGCGGCCATCGACGCCAAGGGCGCCTCGGCCGAGCTGCGCAATTCGGGCACGGTCCTGGGCTTCATCGATCTGACCGAGCTGGGCGACACATTCGACAATGAGGCGGGCGGCGTCTTCGCGGCGCGCGGCACGTCGGACTTCCGCGGCGGCGATGATCAGGTCAACAATGCCGGCACGGTGCATACGGCGGGAGACCCGCTGGCGGACGAGGACGTGGTCTTCGACAATCTCGAGGGCTTCGGCAATTCGGGCTGGATTTCGCTGGCCGACGGCCAGGCGGGCGACAGCTTCACTCTGAAGGGCACGGACTATGAGAGCATCGGCGGCCGGCTGGCAGTCGATGCTGAGCTGGGACCGTCCGGCAAGTCGGATCTTCTGATCTTCGATGGCGCGACGGCGAGCACCGCGGGTGTGACCCGGGTCTCGGTCAATGTGACCGGCGTGTCGGGGGCCAATACCGACGGCATCACGGTGGTCGAGGCGATCAACGGCGCCACCACGAATGACGGCGATTTCGCGCTCGACGGACCTTTGTATGCCGGCTTCTACACCTGGGACATGCGCCGCGACGGCAACACGTTCGAGCTGTTCACCTCGGGCGTGGGCGGCACAGGCGCCTATGAGTTCGCGGCCGGCATCACCGCCATGCAGGACATCTGGTATCAGACGACCGGCACGCTGCTGCAGCGCCAGGCCGATCTGCGGCCGCTGCTCGGCGGCACGCAGGTGACGCCGGTGGCTGATTTCAGCGAGCCGGTGGCGCCGACGCCGGCCGGCCAGGTGGGGCCGGGATTCTGGATCAAGGGCGTGGGCGCCTGGCTCGAGCGCGACCAGGGCGACGGTATCGAGGTGACCGACCGCAAGCAGTCGATCTATGGCGGCCTCGCTGGTTTCGATTTCGCAACGGAAGGCGCTGGCGATGCCTGGTTGTTCGGCCTCTATGGCGGCTATCTGGGCTCGAAGCTGAAGTTCAACGAGACCAACACCGAATGGACCTATGACGGCCCGACGGTCGGCGCGTATGCGACCTATCTGAACCAGGCGCTTTATGTCGACATGCTGGTGAAGGCCGACTTCCTCAGCATCAATATCGATCCTGACGATATCGCGCCCAATGCGGATGATGGCGATACGGATGGCATCAATCTCGGCGGCCTTATCGATGCCGGCTACAAGCTCGGCTCAGGGGAGGGTGTGTTCGTCGAGCCGCAGGCGACGCTGGCCGTTCTCCATACAGAGATCGACGATGTCGATATCTTCGGCGGCACCGTCGAGTTCGACGATCAGACGAGCGTGCGCGGCCGGCTCGGCCTGCGTCTCGGCTATGACCACACGGCGGCGAACCAGATGATCTTCTCGTCGGACGTGACGGCGAGCGTATGGCAGGAGTTCACCGGCGGCGACAATGAGGCGACCATCGTGACGGCGGACTTCCCGGCCTTCGGCGTGTCGGACGCGCCGGGCGAAACGGTGGGCGACATCTCGCTGGGCTTCAGCGTGGCCGCACCCGAGGGCTGGTCGGGATTCCTGCGCGGCAACTATCAATTCTCCGACGATCTGGACGCGATCGCGGGTAGCGCGGGGCTGCGCTATACCTGGTGACGCCGGCCGCTGATCCTATTCCGCTGCTGATGGTGTGATCATCGCATCGGGACCATGAAGCCAGCGTTTCATGGTGCCGTAGGCTCCGTCTCCGGAGAGTTCGGCATTCTCCCTCCCGGCACATGTGGAAGCGATACGCAATTCGGTTGGCGACATGCCATGGATCTGCCGAAAGACCCGGTTGAATGCCGAAATATTGATGAAGCCACATCGCGTGGCGATGGTGCTGATACGCTCGCGCGCATGTATCGGGTCGACGATCATCCGATAGGCGCGCATCAGCCGGCGCTGCTGGATATATTGACTGACCCCGCCCAGCGGCTCGAACAGGCGATAGAGCTTGGCGCGCGATACGCCCAGCCTGTTGCACAGGGACTCGGGCCCCAGAGCCGGGTGGTGGAGCGTCGCGTCGATCATGCGCCGGCAGGTATCCAGGGAGGCGCTGACAGCCATTTGCGAGATCAGCTCGCGCCCGTCGACCGATGCCCCAGCGAAGGCCGCAACCAGGGCCGCTGTTCCGCGCGCCGCCGCATGCATGTCGGGATAATCAAGCGATGAGGCTTGCGCATAGAGCATTCGCATATGAGCGGCCAGCATCTCGTTCAGCGGCGTTTTGCCCGGCAGGACCTTGCCGTGAAGGCTGTCGAGACCGGCGACGTGCTGTGCGAGCAATGTTCTTGGCAGGATGAGCGTCAGGCTCTTGAAATCCGATGTCCGCAAGGTGCTGCGGCGCGTCATGTCGATGAAGAAGGCATCGCCAGGGCGAACTTCGGTGGCGTGACCCTCTATGTCGAGAGCGCAGCCGCCCTCTGAATAGACATTCAGGCTGATGTGCTGGACATTGCTGCGCGCAATCGTCCGTACTGTGCGCTGCAGTGTCGCTGCCGAGGAGTAGCCGCTAATGAGGACAATGTCCGCGAGGTTGTAGCCGGTCACCCCGGCACGGAAGGAGGCACGAGCGGCTGCGCTTTGGGCATCCATCTCATAGAGGGGGGAATAGCCGGCGCGCCAAAGATCGAACTCGCGCGCATTGCCGGCATCGACCGACAGGCTCACCTTGTTCGGTGCAAGGCGGATCGATTGTGACTCTGGCGGCTTCATGCGCGTTCGGATTCCAGGCTGACGCGAAGCAGGGTGCCCAACCGCTTCAGATTTTGCAAGGTGTCTCATTCTATTGACATGCCGTCGCAGCGACGCATCTTTGTCTTTCTGTGTGGCGCAGCCCCTACGGTCGAGGCTCCACGATCAGCGGGCTCGTCGAGATAGCGCCAACGGCCTGCGGGCATCGACGTGCGCGATGTCGACGGCGACAATCACCTGATTGATCTGGTCAGATACGGCAAGGCGAACTGGCCGGTTTTTAGGACCCGCCGGCGAGGGGTGTCGTTGACAACCGCCCCGCCGGTCAGGTCCGCCGCATCTCCGAAATAATCACGGACCGCATCGAGTGGCCTCCTCGATGCGGTGTGTGCCGGGTGCGGAGATTTAGAGCTGAATGTAGGTGTGCTTGATCTGCTGGTACTTTTCCAGGGCGTGGAGCGACTTGTCGCGCCCGATGCCCGACTGCTTGTAGCCGCCGAAGGGCGCCGTGATGTCGCCGCCATCGGTCGCGTTGATATTGACGGTGCCGGCGCGCAAGGCACGCGCGACCTTGTGGGCGCGGGTGATGTCGCGGGTCCACAGGCTCGCCTGCAGGCCGTAGATCGTGTCGTTGGCGATCTTCACGGCCTCTTCGTCGTCCTTGAAGGTGATGGTGGCGACGACCGGACCGAAAATCTCCTCCTGCGCGATGCGCATCGAGTTCTTCACGTCGTCGAAGATGGTCGGCTCGACATAGAAGCCGCCGGTGTTGCGGCGCGCCCGCTCGCCGCCGAAGGCGACCTTGGCGCCTTCCTTGCGGCCGATGTCGATATAGCTCAGCACCCGGTCCATCTGGCCCTCATCGACCATCGAGCCCATCGCGGTCTTGGGATCGAGCGGGTCCTTGGGGCGCCATTTGTCGGCATGCTTGGCGACCAGCTCGACGAACTGGTCCTTGATCTTCTCCTGCACGATGATGCGGGTCGCCGCGGTGCAGACCTGACCCGAATTGTAGAACACGCCGGCGGCGGCCGAGGCGGCCGCGTGATTGATGTCGGCGACGTCGCCGAAGACGATGTTGGGCGACTTGCCGCCGGTCTCGAGCGCCACGTGCTTCATGTTGCTCTCGCCCGCATAACGCAGGAAGAACTTGCCGACCTCGGTCGAGCCGGTGAAGGCGATCATGTCGACATCCATATGGCGGCCGAGGGCCTGGCCGGCGGTCTCACCGTATCCCGGCAGCACGTTGAGCACGCCTTCGGGCAGCCCGGCTTCGGCGGCGAGCTCGGCGATGCGGAGCGCGGTCAGCGGCGACTGCTCGGCGGGCTTGAGGATGACGGAATTGCCGGTGGCGAGCGCCGGCCCCAGCTTCCACGACGCCATCAGCAGCGGGAAGTTCCACGGCACCACGGCGCCCACGACGCCGATCGGCTCGCGGGTGATCATCGAGATCGAATCGGGGCGCGCCGGCGCCAGCTCATCATAGATCTTGTCGGCGGTCTCGGCATACCACTGCAGGCACTTGATCGTGGAGCCGACATCGACGGGCAGCGACTGCGCGATCGGCTTGCCGACATCGAGCGTCTCGAGGAGGGCGAGCTCCTGCGCATGCTTCTCGATGAGCGCCACCCATTTGAGCATCACGCGCTTGCGCTGCAGCGGCGCCATCTGCGACCAGCTGCCTTTCTCGAAGACGGCGCGGGCGGCCTTGACCGCGCGCTCGACATCTTCCTTGTCGCATTCGGCGACCTTGGTCAAAACCTTGCCGTCGACCGGCGAGATGCAGTCGAATGTCTTGCCCGAGGCGGCGGCCGCGAACTTGCCGGCGATGAAAGCCTGGTTGCGATACGAGACCTGCGAGATCTGGGTGCGATAATCTTCAGCGGCGGCCATGGCGCATCTCCTGTGCGGATGAGGGGCGAGGGATCAGACGCAACATATCAAAAAGGCACCGCCTTCGAGGCGGTGCCTTTCATGCAAATTCTGAATGTCAGAATTACTTGATCTTGGTCTCTTTGAACTCGACGTGCTTGCGCGCGACCGGATCGTACTTCTTGAAGGTGAACTTCTCGGTCTTGGTGCGCGAGTTCTTCTTGGTCACGTAGAAGTAACCGGTATCCGCTGTCGACTGCAGCTTGATCTTGATCACATTGCCTTTGGCCATAACATTCTCCTCGGGCGCGCCATGGCCCGGCTTCGGTTGGCGGGGGATATGGCCGAAGGCAGGCCGAAAGTCAAGAAAGTGCCTTGGAACCGAAATTCAGAGCCTGGGCAAGGAGATTGGCCCATTTACCGGCTGCTTGTCTGTCCGGAATCAGGTCATTGCGGATCTCGAATTCGACATGGGGCAGGTCGCGGCCCTCGCCATGGACCGGAACGGTATAGTCGTCGTCCGAGACCTTGTAGGGTTCGTTGATGCCGACCGTGAAATCGGTGTTGTCGGTGAGCCATTGGGTGACCTGCGGCGCAAAGAACTTGTCCTTGCGGAACATGACGCCGACCTGCCAGGGGCGATTCTTGCCGAGGAACACCGGCGTGAAACTATGGATGGTGACCAGCAGGGTGAGCCGTTTCTGCGCCAGCCGGCGATCGAGAGCTTTCGTAACAGCATTGTGGAAGGGCCAGAAGACCGCCTCGGCGCGGCGTTGACGATCAGCCTCCCTCAGGCCGCGATTGCCGGGAATTACGGTCGCCTCGCTCACTTCCGGGGCGAAGGAGGCGACATGCGGCTTGCGGTTGCAGTCGCAGAAGAGGCGTGAATAACGCTGCATGAAGAGGGGCGCCGCCAACCGGTCGGCGAGCGCCGTGGCGACATCGCGGGCGCCGATGTCCCAGGCAATATGACGGGTAAGCTCCGTCTCGGGCAGGCCCAGGGAACCGGCGCCGCGGGGCAGAAGCCGGCCCGCATGCTCGCAGATCAGGAAGAAATCGGACGCGGCCTCGCCATTGTGGATTTCGAGCGGGGCGGGTTCGTCGGGCTGGAGGATCGGGGTTTCGGTCATCGCATCAGGCATATTGACTGTGTATCAAATAGTACAAATTCATAGAACAATATCAACTTGTATCCTTTGATTGACGTCTTCATTGTTTTATCCTGATTCCCGGGAGGATGGTCCAGGCGTGGACGTGGTGCTGGAAGCAGGAGGATTGACGCGGCGCTTCGGCGGTCTGCTGGCCGTCGAGAATTATGCGCTGCGCCTTGCCGCGGGCGACCTCGTCGGCCTCATCGGTCCCAATGGCGCCGGCAAGACGACGGCCTTCAATCTCCTGACCGGCGTGCTCAAGCCGACCGCCGGGAGCATCGCCGTCAAAGGCCGCGACCTCACCGGCCGCAAGCCGCATGTGCTGGCCGCGGCGGGCCTTGCCCGCACCTTTCAGAACATCCGCCTCTTCGCCGATCTGAGCGTGCTCGAGAATGTCATGGCGGGCGGCCATCTGCGATATGGCGCCTCGCTTCTGGCGACGCTCGGCCTGACGCCGGCTTTCTGGAGGAGCGAGAAGCGCATCGCCGATGAAGCCCGCGCCATCATCGCGCGCCTGGGCCTTGGCGATTTCATCGACCGGCGCGCCGGCGATCTCTCTTACGGCGATCAGCGCCGGGTCGAGATCGCCCGCGCGCTCGCGACCCAGCCTGCTGCGCTGCTGCTCGACGAGCCGGCGGCGGGACTCAATCCGGCGGAAACGCGCATGCTCACCATGCTCATCCGCACGATCAATGACGAGCTCGGCGTCGCCGTGCTGGTGGTCGAGCATGACATGCGCCTCATCATGGATCTGTGCCGGCGCGTCCAGGTGCTCAACCGCGGCCGGCTGGTGGCGGAAGGCACGCCGGAGAAGGTGCAGGCCGATCCGGCGGTGATCGAAGCCTATCTCGGCACCCGGCGGCAGAGAGCCGGCCATGCTTGAGGTGAACGGGCTCAATGTCTGGCGCGGCGCCACCCATGTGCTGAAGGATGTTTCCTTCACGGTGGAGGCGGGCGAGCTGGCGGCCCTCATTGGCGCCAACGGCGCCGGCAAGTCGACGACCTTGCTGACCCTGTCGGGGCTTCTGCGGCCGCGCTCCGGCGGCGCCCGCTTCGGCACGCTCGACCTCACGCAAGCGAAGCCGGAGCGGATCGTGAAAGCGGGCCTTATTCATTGTCCGGAAGGCCGGCAGATCTTCCAGTCGCTGACGGTCGCCGAGAATCTGGCGATGGGCGCTTATGTCCATGGCGGCCGCATCGCGCCCGAGACGATGGCCGAGATCCATTCGCTGTTCCCGATCCTCAAGGAGCGGGAGGCCGTCGCCGCCGGCACTTTGTCGGGGGGCGAGCAGATGATGCTGGCCATGGCGCGGGCGCTCATTGCTTCGCCCAAGCTCCTGCTGCTCGACGAGCCGTCGCTGGGCCTGGCGCCCAAGGCGGTTGAAACCATTTTCGATGTCATCGAGGCCTTGAAGAAACGCGGCACCCCGATCCTGCTCATCGAGCAGAATGCCGCGATGGCGCTCGACATCGCCGACCGCGCCTATGTGATGGAGCAGGGGCGCATCGCGCTTTCCGGCACCGGCCGCGAGCTCGCCGGCAATGACCGGGTGCGCCAGTTCTATCTGGGGGCCGCCTGATGACCCAGTATCTGTTCCAGCAGCTCGTCAACGGCCTGGCGCTCGGCAGTCTCTATGCGCTGGTGGCGATCGGCTTCTCGATGATCTACGGCATCGTGCGGCTCATCAATTTCGCCCATGGCGACCTGGTGATGATCGGCGCCTTCACGACGCTCGCCATGGTGGTGGGCGGCGTGCCCTGGCCGGTGACCCTGATCTTCGTGGCTGTCATCGGCGCGATGGCCGGTGTGACCATCGGGGCGGTGATCTTCCGGCCGCTGATCGGCGCGCCGCAGGTGACGGGCTTCATCGCGACGCTCGCCGTCTCGATCGTCATCCAGAACAGCGCCCTGATGATCCTGACCGGCCAGCCGCGCAATTTCCTGTTTCCTGCCGTGATGCGCGAGCGCGTCGCCTTTGGCGCGGTCTCGGCCTCGGTGACCGACCTCCTGATCATCGGCCTGACCCTGGCGCTGATCGCCGGTCTGTTCTTCATCGTCTACCGCACCAGGCTCGGCGTCGCGATGCGGGCGACGGCGGAGAATCTCACCGCGGCGCGGCTGATGGGCGTCGCGGTCCACCGCACCATTCTCGCCGCTTTCGCCATCGGCAGCGCGCTCGCCGCCACCGCCGGCCTCCTCTGGGGCGGCAAATTCGGCCAGATCGACCCGCTGCTCGGCTTCGTGCCGGGGCTCAAGGCTTTCGTCGCCTGCGTCATCGGCGGCGTCGGCTCGATCGGCGGAGCCATGCTGGGCGGCTATATTTTGGGCCTCGCCGAAGTGCTGTTCGTCGGCCTGCTGCCGCAGGAATTCTCCGGCTATCGCGACAGCTTCGTTTTCGGGCTGCTGATCGTCATCCTTCTTCTCAAGCCCTCGGGGTTGTTCGTGCGCCATGTCGAAGAACGCGCTTGAGGCTCTGCTGGCGCCGGTGGCGGCCATCCTCGTGGTGGCGCTGCTGCTGTGGCTCATGCTGCAGGGGGCGAGCGACTATCTGGTGACGCTGATCGCCATCGTCCTGCTCAACGCGGCGCTCGCCGTGTCGCTGACACTGACCAACGGCTTCACCGGCCTATTCTCGCTCGGCCATCCGGCCTTCATGACCATCGGCGCCTATGTCGCGGCGATCCTCACCTTTTCGGCGCGCCGCAAGCCCGCGATGCTGCCCGACCTGCCGGCCTTCCTTGCCGGGCTCGAGCTGCCGCTGCTGCCGGCGGTCGCCGCGGCCGGCGTGGTAGCGGCGCTCATCGCCATCGTGGTCGGCTTTCCGGTCCTGCGGTTGCGCGGCCATTATCTGGCGGTGGCGACCCTGGGACTCATCGTCATCGTGCAGAATCTGGCGCTGAACTGGGACGGAATCACGCGCGGCGGGGCAGGGCTCGCCGGAATTCCGAGGCTCGCTTCGGTCTGGTGGGCCTTCGGGCTCCTGGTGCTCGTCGTCGCGGTCGCCTGGCGGATCAAATTCTCCTCGCTCGGCCGCGCGATGTTCGCGACACGCGAGAACGAGCTCGCCGCCGAATGCACAGGCATCGATACGGTGAGGATGCGACTCACCGCTTTCGTGATCGGCGCCGTCTTCGCCGCCATGGCGGGCGCGCTCTTCGCCCATCTCATCACCGTGGTCACGCCCAAGACCTATTCGGTGCTGCTCGCCTTCAACCTGGTCGTCATGGTGGTGATCGGCGGCGCGGGCAGCATCTTCGGCGCCATCGTCGCGGCGGCGGCCATCACCGGCCTGTCGGAAGCGCTGCGCCCGGCCGAGGAGTCGCTGGGCCTTTACGGCTTCAGCCAGGTGGTGGTGGCCTTGAGCCTCATTCTCGTGCTTTTCTTCAGGCCGCAAGGCCTGTTCGGCAATCGCGAGCCGGAAATCGTCCGGCGTCTGTTCAGCGGGAGATTCTTCAAATGACCGGTCCACGCGCGCGCGACGTCTATGCGAGCCGTATATTGCCTCTGCATCGCGAGCGCCTGGCGCTGCTCGTCATCGACGCGCAGAACTGGGTGATGGACGAGGCGAAGCGCCAGAAACGTCCCGAATTCTATGCCGACGCCAAGGACTTCGTGATCCCCAATATGGCCCGGCTCATCGAGGTCTCGCGCCGTCACGGCGTCGAGGTCATCTATACGGTGATGGAGAACCTGACCGCCGACGGCCGCGACCGCGGCCTCGATTACAAGCTGTCCAACGTCTTCATCGCCAAGGGATCATGGGACGCCCAGGTGATCGATCAGCTGACGCCCGGGGCCGATGAGATCGTCATTCCCAAGACCTCGTCGAGTCTCTTCAACTCGACCAACTTCGAATATCTGCTGCGCAATATCGGCATCGACACGATCGCCGTCACCGGATTCCTCACCGATCAATGCGTCGACCACACGATCCGTGACGGCGCCGATCGCGGCTTCCATATGATCTCGCTCGCCGATGCCTGCGCCACCGACACCAGAGCGCGCCACCAGGCGGCCCTGAGCGCGTTCAAAGGCTACTGCCGCAACGAAACGACCGCCTCGCTGATTGCGGCAATGGATAAGGCCTTTCAGTAGGCGCGGCGGTATTTTTCGCACTGCTCGGCGGAGGAGAGTTTCGCCATCATCTCGACCTCGAAACGCTTGGCCGCCAGATAGGCGGATTTGAGATCGGGCCCGATGATTTCGGCGAGATCGGTCTCGGCTTCGAAGAGATCGAGTGCGGCGCCCAATGATTGCGGCAGGCGCACGATATCAAGCGCCCGCAGTTCCGCGTCGCTTTTATTCTGTGGCGCGCCCTCGCAGACCTTCGGCAATGGGAGCTTCCTGTCGAGACCATGGAGGCCGGCGGCGAGGATGATGCCGAGCAGCAGATAGGGGCTCGCGGCGGCGTCCGCCGCACGGAACTCGAAATGATACTGCCGGGCGATCTGCGCCAGATCGGTGGTGAAGACCGGGCAGATGCGCACACCCGCCTCTCGATCGCGCAAGCCCAGATTGTTATAGGCGGCGCTCCAGCGGTTGGGCGTGAGCCGCAAGTAGGAGATCGAGGCGGCTGCCGTCACGGCGGTGAGCGCCGGCAATTTGGCGAGCATGCCGGCGACGAAGCTGCCGGCGGTGACGGAGATGCCTTGCGGGTGCGACGGATCGTGATTGACCGGGGCGCCGGTTTTCGCGTCGACGAGACTGAAATGCACATGGACGCCGTTGCCGACCGCATCGGGGCGGAGAATGGGCGTAAAGCTGACCCGGCTGCCCATCCGGCAGGCCACCGCGCGGGCGATCTCGCGCACCGCCACCGCCTGGTCGGCCGCGGTGACGCCGACGGCCGGGCCGACTGTCACCTCATATTGCATCGGGCCATATTCCGGCATGAAGGTATCGAGCTCGAGCCCGGCCGCTTTCAGGGCGCCGAGATAGGTCTCGGCGAAGAGATTCTGGCGCCGGAAGGCGTCGAGCGCATAGCTTGCATTGGGCCGCTCCTCGACGGCCTCATAGATGAATTCATGCTCGAAGGCGGCTTTCACCTTGAGACCGTAGCGGGTCTCGAGGGCGGCCAGCACGCGCTTGAGGAAGCTCCGTGGACACACGGCCCAGGGCGTTCCGTCCAGGTGGCAGAGATCGCCCATCATGAAATGCTCGGCCGCCTGGTCGGGGCCGAAATCGACCCTGACCCGCGTGGCCGGATCGGGCTTGATCACCAGATCGCCGAACGGCCCCCAGGGGCTGGGCGCGATCGGGCCGTGGGCGGAGATCAGGATGTTGGTCGGCGTCCAGCCGATGCCTTTGACGAGCCGGGCTTCCAGGTCGGAGGCGGGAAAGCCCTTGCCGCGGACCTGGCCGGCAATGTCGCTGGTGCACAGCATGACGACTTCTTCACGCATCATCTTTCCGTCCCCTTCAGATTTTATTTCGGCGGCGCGAAGGGCTGGCGCAGCTCTTCGAGCAGTTCGACCCGCGCCTTGCCGGCCTCGCCCATATGGTCGGCCACGGCGCCGATCAGCGCGTCGGTGAGGATCATGCCCGGTCCGGCGACGTCGAAGATCGAGGGCGCCACCACCGGGAAGCCCAGAACATAAGTGGCGACGCGCGCCGCCGGCGACTGCCAGATGTCGGTCATCAGCACCACGGTGGCGCCGCGTCTGGCGGCGGAGCGGGTAAACTCGATCACGTCCTGCTGATAGCGGCGCACGTCGAAAGTGACGAGCACGCTGCTCTTGCCCATGTCGAGGAGATGCTGCGGCCAGCGCTGCGTCTGGCCGCCGACCATGTAGATGCGGCCGCGGATGGCGGAGAGGAGGTCGGCGAAATAGGCGCCGAGATGGGAGGAGTAGCGTCCGCCCAATACATGGATGTCGCGCTTGGGGTCGCCCAGCAGCGCCACCACCTTGTCGAATTCGCTCGCCGGCACATGCTCGTGCATGGCCTGGAGATGGGCGGTCATCGCATCGAGGAAGCGGTTGAGGAAGGCGCTCCTGGGCGGAGCTGCCTGGTCCTGGCGCTGCCCGAAGCGGATGAGCGGCGACTGCAGGGTTTCTTCGAGATGCTGGCGCAGCGCCGCCTGAAAATCGGCATAGACCGGGAAACCGAGACGCTTGACGAGCCTGAGAACGGTCGCGGTGCTCACCCCGCTGCTTTCCGCAAATTCAGCGACCGTCTTCAGGCCGGCGAGAGGATAATTGGCCATGAGGTGGCGCGCGACTCGGGCCTCGCGGCCGCTGAGTTGCGGCAGCTCATGACGCAGTTTTTCCAGGACGGGCATTTGCTCCGGTTGGGTCACGGCCGGCCTCCCACATGTATTAAATCAAACATTTCAAGCCAGAGTAAGAAAAATGTATGGTTATGTTGACGACCGTAAGGAAGAGAGTCATTCTCGGTAAATACATAGCGCGAGCGTTTCCGCCGCCAAAGCCGTGAGCCTCTGGCGGGGAGTGTTCGACCAGGGAGGAAACGATGAAAAGAATAATCGCGGTCTGCGTCGCCTCGGCCCTGATGATGGGCGGCGCCCTGGCCCAGGACGCCCTCAAGATCGGCGCGCTCTACAATCTTACCGGCGGCATGTCCTCGCTCGACGGGCCTTCCCTCAAGGGCGCCCAACTCGCGGTCAAGCAGATCAATGCCGGCGGCGGGCTGCTGGGCAAGCAGATCGAGCTCATCGCGCCCGACGGGAAGACCGACCAGCAGGAGACCGCCAAGGCCGCCCAGCGCGTCCTGTCTGAGGGCGTCATCGCGGGCATCGGCCAGTCCGACACCACTTTCGTGATGGCGGGTGCGCCCTTGTTCCAGGAGAAGGGCATACCCTTCGTCACCTCGGGCGCCACCCATCCGGAACTGCCGCAATGGGTCGGCAACTTCATGTTCATGACCCCCTTCGGCGACGACGATCAGTCCTTCGCCATCGCCGACTATACGTTCGACAAGCTCAAGGCCAAGCGCGTCGCGGTGTGGACCGACAATTCCATGGACTTCACCAAGGCCTTGAGCAAGTTCTTCATCCAGCGCTTCAAGGAGCGCGGCGGCGAGATCGTGGGCGAGGATGCCTTCATGATGGGCGATACGAATTTCTCGGCCCAGATCGCGAGGTTAGCGGCACTTGATCCCAAACCGGATGCGGTCTTCATCTCGGCCATTCCGTCGGAAGCGGGGCTTTCGGTGAAGCAGATCCGTGAGCAGGGCATCAAGATCCCGATCGTCTCGGGCGACGGTTTCGACACCGAGCTGGTGGCGAGCGTGCCGGGGCCGGAGCTCGCCAATGACGTCTATTTCTCGACCCACACCTACCGCGGCGACGACCGCCCGGAAGTCACCAAATTCATCGCCGACTACAAGGCCGAATATGGCACCGATCCGGAGAATGCCTTCGCGCCCCTGGGTTATGACGCCCTGATGCTGGTGGCCGATGCGGTCAAGCGGGCCAATTCGGCGGAGCCTGCCAAGATTCGTGATGCCCTCGCGGAAACCCGCGGCTTCAAGGCGGTGACCGGCGAGATCAGCTACACAAGGCCGTCGATGGTGCCGCCCAAGCCGGTCGCCATCGTGTCGGTCAAAGGCGGCAAATATGCCGTTGAGGAAATCTGGAAGCCGAAAGGTCAGTAGCGGCTTTGCGAGGAGCGGATCCGGGGCACTGACCATCCCGCAGGGAGCCTCGGCCCGGGAAACCGGGCCGGGGCTTGCTTTTGGGACAGGTTGCGCCTAAAAGCCCGGCATCCCGACCCATTTAAGGATTGAACGAGCCACATGGCGCGCGTCACTGTAGAAGATTGCATCGACAAGCTCCCCAACCGGTTTGAGCTGGTCCTCCTGTCCGCCCACCGTGCGCGGATGATTTCGCAAGGCGCTCCGTTGTCGGTCGACCGTGACAACGATAAGAATCCGGTCGTCGCTTTGCGCGAGATCGCCGACGAGACGGTCAATACCGACGACCTGCGTGAAGAGTACATCCACGCCATGCAGAAGCATGTCGAGGTCGACGAGCCGGAGCAGAGCGAAGTGCCGCTCATCCAGCAGTCGGGCGACATGTCGGTCATCAACGACCAGCCCGAGCCGGACCAGGCCGACATGGAGCGCATGACCGAGGAAGAGCTGCTGCGCGGCCTCGAAGGCCTGCCGCCGGCCGAAAGCCCGGGCAGCCAGCGCAACGGTTACTGATCAGGACCGCTCCACGCCTTCAACGCATCGAGCTTCTTCTGGCGCTGGTCTTCGACCGGCGTCTTGAAGTCGTGCCCGAACGGTGCTGATTCCCACGAGCCATAGGTCGGATTGGGAATGGCGATCCAGTCCTTGCCCCAATGCTGGGCATTGTCGGTGAAGGCCTTCTGGCGCTCCTCGACCGTGCCTTTGTAGGCGTCCGTAAAGTCGCCGAAATTGTCGCCGACCAGAAGGAGGATCCGATAGTCCCTGGCGATGAAGGCGCGCCGGGTGCTCTTGGCCGAGCCCCAGTCCGGCATTTCCTTGGCGGTGAGGAGGGTGTCGACATTGTCGCCCATCGGGAAGCCGAGCGCCTTCAGCCGTTCGGCGGTCGCAGGTTCCTCTTCCTTGGTGCGGTTGGTGACGTAGAACACCTTGGCGCCTTTCGAGGCCGCATATTGGGTGAACTCGACGGCGCCCGGAATGGCGGTGTCGATCTTGGCGTTCACATAGGACGTCCAGGTCTTCGGATTGAAGGACGTGCCCGATTTCACATTCCAGGCCTGGTATTGCGAGGTGTTGAGCACGGTGTCGTCGACATCGAGCACCACCGCCGGCGGCTTGTTGGCGAAATCGCCGGTCTGTACCGAGGGGTCGGCGGTCGCGCTCTTGTCGGCGAGCGTCTCGTCGAGACGCAGGCGCGCCAGCACATAGGCCTGGGTCATCACCGCCTGGGCCTCGACCGCCGACTGGTCCCACAAGACCGCATTGAGATTGTCATTGGCCTTCTCTTCTTCAGGGACCACGACGTCCGAGGCCAGTGCCGCGGCGGCGCCGAGCCCCAGGGCGACAAGAGCGAGAGACGAAGACGCATATTTCATCGGATCCTCCTCAGCCTTGAATGGGCATGAGGAGTCTATCGGTCAGGCATGCCGCCGACAATTGGCGAAGCTCTCGCTTTAAGCTTTTTTTCCGCTACTATTGTCGAGGGTTAGCAATTTGAAGAGATCGGTCAGTCAGGCGCGATGATGCGGCAGTTCGAGTTGGTTGAGCGGGTCATGTCCTACGATAAGGGCGCTGACGAGGACCTGCTCAACCGTGCCTATGTGTATGCGATGAAGGCCCATGGCGGCCAGAAAAGGGCCTCGGGCGAGGCCTATTTCAATCATCCGCTCGAAGTCGCCGCGATCCTCGCCGAAATGAAGCTCGATGGCGCCACCATCGCCGCGGCACTGCTTCATGATGTGGTTGAAGACACCGAGGCAACCCAGGCCCAGATCGAGGAGAAATTCGGCCACGAGATCGCCTCGCTGGTCGACGGCCTGACCAAGATCAAGCGGCTCGATCTCGTCACCAAGGAAGCCACCCAGGCCGAGAATCTGCGCAAGCTGCTGCTCGCCATGGCCAAGGACGTGCGCGTCCTCCTGGTGAAGCTCGCCGACCGCCTGCACAATATGCGCACCCTGGGGCACATGGCGCCCGAGAAGAAGATCCGCATCGCCCAGGAGACCATGGACATCTATGCGCCGCTCGCCGGCCGCATGGGCATGCAGAATGTCCGCGAGGAACTCGAGGACATCGCCTTCCGGGTGCTCAATCCGGATGCCTTCGCCACGGTCAAGAAACGCCTCGACCGGCTGCATGAGGAAAGCGGCAGCCTGCTGGTCGAGATCGAGAAGGAGCTGAAGGCCGAGCTTGCCGCCAACGGCATCGAGGCCAAGGTGACGGGGCGCGAGAAGCGGCCTTACTCGATCTGGCGCAAGATGGAGCGCAAGAGCCTGTCGCTGGGCCAGCTCTCGGACATCTTCGGATTCCGCGTCATCGTGGCGAGCGTCGATGAATGCTATCGGGCTCTGGGCGTGGCGCACCGCACCTGGCGCGCGGTGCCGGGGCGTTTCAAGGACTATATCTCCACCCCTAAGCAGAACGACTATCAGTCGCTCCACACCACCGTCATCGGGCCGCATCACCGCCGCGTCGAGATGCAGATCCGCACCCGCGAGATGAACGAGATCGCCGAGCGCGGCGTCGCCGCCCATGCCCTCTACAAGGACGTGCGCCGGGTCGAGGACGCGGTCAATGGCGTCAGGGTGCCGTCGGCCGAATCCAACGCCTATCGCTGGCTGAGGCATCTGGTCGAGATGCTGTCGGAAGGCGAGAGCCCGCGCGAGTTCCTGGAGCATACGCGCCTCGAACTGTTCCAGGACCAGGTGTTCTGCTTCACCCCCAAGGGCCAGCTCATCGCGCTGCCGCGCGGCGCCACGCCGATCGATTTCGCCTATGCGGTGCATACGAGCGTCGGCGACAGCTGCGTCGGCTGCCGCATCAATGGCCGCCATGCGCCACTGGTCACCCAACTCGACAATGGCGACGAGGTCGAGATCATCCGCTCGGAGGCCCAGATCCCGCCCGCCGCCTGGGAGGGCCTCGCGGTCACCGGCAAGGCGCGCGCCGCCATCCGCCGCGCCACCAGGCTGGCGACGCGGCGGCAATATGCCGGCCTCGGCCAGGAGATCGTCGAGCGCCTGCTCGACAAGGTCGGCAAGCCCTATGTGAAGCAGGACGTCGCCGCCGCCATCAGCCGCACCGGCCACAAGAATCTCGAGGACGCGCTTTCCGCGGTGGGCCGCGGCGAGCTCGCCGCCGCCGACATCCTGAAGGCCATGGGGCTGGTGGTCGAGGCGCCGACGCCGCAGCGCAAGAAGCCGGCGACGCGCCAGGGCGAGGCGGAATCGGGCATTCCGATCCGTGGCGCCGGGCGCGACCAGGCGTTGAAATTCTCGCTCGCCACCGGCGCGGTGCCGGGTGAGCGCATCGTCGGCATCCGCATGCCGGGGGAGGGGATCGTCATCTATCCGATTTTCGCCCGGGCGCTCGAATCCTATGACAGCGAGCCCAGCCGCTGGATCGACCTCACCTGGGACACCACCACCGATGGCCAGCGGTTTCCGGCCCGCATCCTCGTGAAAGTGCATAATGAGGTGGGGGCGCTCGCCCAGGTGACGCAGGTGATCGGCGATTCGTCCGCCAATATCGACGAATTGCAGATGGTGACCCAGGAAGGCGCGCGCGATTTCTTTGATCTCGACATCCTGATCGAAGTACATGATCTGAAACATCTCAACCAAATCATGCGCGACCTCTCCCTGAAGCCCCTGGTGAGCTCGGTCGACCGCGCCGAAGGATAGGAATGATCGATGACCAAAGACGAGGTTCTGGCGGAGTTCAAGGCGGCGGGCGCGCTGCTCGAGGGCCATTTCATCCTGTCCTCCGGCCTGCGCAGCCCCAACTACCTGCAATGCGCCCGCGTCCTGATGGACCCCAGGCGCGCCGACCGGCTCTGCGCGATGCTGGCGGCGCAGGTGAAGGCCCGCATCGGCGGCACGATCGACCTCGTCGCGTCGCCGGCCATGGGCGGCGTCATCGTCGGCTATGAAATGGCGCGCCAACTCGGCGTCGAGTCGGTCTTCTTCGAGCGCGTCGACGGCAAGCTGGCGCTGCGGCGCGGCTTCACCATCGCCAAGGGCGCGCATGTGCTGATGGTCGAGGATATCGTGACCACCGGCCTTTCGTCGCGCGAATGCATTGCCGGCATCAACGAGGAGGGGGGCGTGACGGTCGGCGCCGCCTGCCTCATCGACCGCTCCAACGGCAAGGCCGATCTGGGCGTGCCGCTGGAGGCTTTGACACGGCTCGACATTCCGACCTATCCGGCCGATGCGCTGCCGCCCGACCTCGCCGCCATTCCGGCGGTGAAGCCGGGGAGCCGGGGCCTCAAATGATCATCGGGCTCGGCAACGACCTGATCGACATCCGGCGCATCGAGAAGACGCTGGCGCGTTATGGCGAGCGTTTCACCAACCGGGTCTTCACCGAGATCGAGCGCAGGAAGTCGGACCGTCGGGCCGAGCGCGCCGCCTCCTACGCCAAGCGCTATGCCGCGAAGGAGGCCTGCTCCAAGGCGCTCGGCACGGGCTTCAATCAGGGGGTGTTCTGGCGCGATCTGGGGGTGGTGAACGAGCCTTCCGGCAAGCCCACCATGGTCCTGACCGGCGGGGCGGGCAAGCGCCTCGCCCATTTGACGCCGAAAGGCCATAGGCCCTATATCCATCTCACTATTACGGACGAATTTCCCTACGCTCAGGCATTCGTGATCATCGAGGCGCTTCCCTTGACGGAAAATGCCGGAATGTAATCTTTCCTACCGTTGAAACGGTCATATATGCGTACTATAGGGCTGAACCGGGCTCGTCCGGGCTGGCATGGATACTGTGAAACATACGAAAGATCATAATATGGCGGCAGCGGCGCACGAGCCCCGCAAGAAGTCCGATGACGGCTTCTGGGATACGATCAAGGTCATCATCCAGGCGCTGCTTATCGCTTTCGCCGTCCGGATGTTCCTGTATCAACCGTTCAATATTCCCTCCGAGTCCATGTATCCGACGCTGAAGGTCGGCGACTATCTGTTCGTCTCCAAACTGTCTTATGGCTACAGCAAGTATTCCTTCAATTTCGGGCTTAATCTGTTCGGCAACGAGCTGTTCAAATTCGGGCCGATCCCGGTCGAGGGCCGTTTCGTCTTTCCGGCCGAGCCGAAGCGCGGCGACGTGGCGGTGTTCAAACTGCCGCTCGACAACGAGACGGATTACATCAAGCGCGTCATCGGCCTGCCGGGCGACCGCGTTCAGATGCGCGAGGGCGTTCTCTATATCAACGGACAGGCGGTGCCGAAGCAGCGTATCGCCGATTTCGTCGATGAGCAGGGCCCCAATGCCGGCAAGCCGGTCCCGCAATATGTCGAGACCCTGCCGAATGGCGTCTCCTACAATGTCCTCGACCTGACGCCCGAAAGCGGCGCCGACAACACCCAGGAATATGTGGTGCCGGCCGGCAACTACTTCATGATGGGCGACAACCGCGATAACTCGCTGGACAGCCGCTACGCCGCCAATTCATCGCAGCGCGGCGTCGGCTTCGTGCCCTACGAGAATTTCGTCGGCCGCGCCGACATCATCTTCTTCTCGATCGAGCCCAATGCCGCCTTCTGGCAGGTGTGGAAATGGCCCACTTCGATCCGCTGGCTGCGTTTCTTCAATCTCGTGAATTGAGGCCGTGACCAACACCGACCGGACTCGCTTTACCGATCAGGAATTCCAGGCGATCGCGGCGCTTCTCGGCTACACGTTCCGCAACCGCGATCTCCTCAAGGCGGCGCTCACCCATGGCAGCGGGCGCAAGGGCAACACCCACACCACCTATCAGCGCCTCGAGTTCCTCGGCGACCGGGTGCTCGGCCTCGTCATCGCCGAAGAGCTCTATGTGCGCAACCCGCGCAAGGCGGAAGGGGCGCTCGCCCAGAATTTCAGCCTACTGGTGCGCGCCGAGGCCTGTGCCGACGCCGCCCGCGATCTCGGCATATCCGAGCATATCCGCGTCGGGCAGAAGGAAAAGGCGCAGGGCATGGCGACCCAGACGGTGATCCTGGGCGATGTCATGGAATCGATCCTCGGCGCCATGTATCTGGATGGCGGCCTCGAGCCGGCCCGCGCGCTGATCATGCGGCTGTGGGAAGAGCGGCTTTCGAGCCGCAGCAAGCTCGTCAAGGACGCCAAGAGCTTCCTGCAGGAATGGGCGCTGGCGCAAGGCAAGGCCATTCCGGCCTATCGCATCGTGTCGCGCGACGGGCCCGATCATTCGCCCCATTTCACCATTGCCGTAACCGTCGAAGGCTTCGCCGAGGCGATCGCCAGCGCGCAGTCGAAGCGCAATGGCGAGCAGCTTGCCGCCGAGGCCTTCCTGCGCCGGGAAAAGATCAGAAAGTGACCGAAACCAAAATCGAAAGCGAAACACGCTGCGGCTTCTGCGCCATCATCGGCGCCCCCAATGCCGGCAAGTCGACGCTGGTGAATGCGCTCGCCGGCGCCAAGGTGTCGATCGTGTCGCACAAGGTGCAGACGACGCGCTCCAGGCTGCGTGCCATCGTGATCGCCGGCCAGAGCCAGATCATCTTCGTCGACACGCCCGGCATCTTCAAGCCGAAGCGCACGCTCGACGAGGCGATGGTCGAGGGCGCCTGGGCGGGCGCATCGGAAGCCGATGCGGTCGTCCTTCTCGCCGACCTCCGCAAGGGCCTCAATGACGAGGTGCTGGCGATCATCGAGGGACTCAAGAAGAGCGGCATCGAGGCTTTTCTGGCGCTCAACAAGATCGATCTCGTCAAGCCCGAGGTCCTGCTCGACATGGCGCGAAAATTCAACGAGGCCTTCGCCTTCCGCGAGACCTTCATGATCAGCGCGCTCAACAAAAGCGGCATCGACAAGCTGAAAGAGAAGATCTCCGGCCTCATGCCGCAAGGTCCCTGGCTCTATGCCGAGGATCAGATCGCCGATGTGCCGCTGCGTTTCCTTGCCGCCGAGACGACGCGCGAGAAGCTTTATGAGCGCCTGCATGAAGAGCTTCCCTACGCCTCGACGGTCGAGACGGAGAAGTGGGAAGAGCGCAAGGACGGCTCGGTGCGCATCGATCAGGTGGTCTATGTCGAGCGCGAGAGCCAGCGCAAGATCGTGCTCGGCAAGAACGGCCAGACCATCAAGGCTTTGGGACAGGCCGCCCGGCTCGATCTCGAAAAGGCGCTCGAACGGCGCGTGCATCTGTTCCTGTTCGTCAAGGTGCGCGAGAATTGGGCCAAGGATCCCGAGCGGCTGCGCATGATGGGATTGCTGGATTGACGCGTTTGTTCGTCATCCCGGCGAAAGCCGGGATCCACTAAATACGCAAGATGCCGGCAGCGCCGATCGCGTGGAAACGCTTCAATGGATCCCGGCTTTCGCCGGGATGACGATTTGGAGAGAAGGTTCGCTCGTAGCGCGACATGGAATGGAAAGACGAAGGCATAATCCTCGCGGTGAAGCGCCACGGTGAATCGAGCGCCATCGCCGAGCTTCTGACCGCGAAGCGCGGGCGCACTCTGGGTCTGGTGCGCGGCGGCCGTTCGCGCCAGATGCGCCCGGTGCTGCAGCCCGGCAATATCGTACTGGCGACTTGGCGGGCGAGGCTCGAGGAGCATCTCGGCAATTTCGCCCTCGAGCCCCTGGAGCTGAAGGCCGGCATGCTGATCGGCGAGGCGATGCGCCTCGCCGCGCTGACGACGCTCACCGCCGAGGCGCAGCTGCTGCCCGAGCGCGAGCCGCATCCGCGCATCTATGAGGCGACGCGGCTGGTGCTGGACGCGCTGGAAGACGATGGCACCTGGCCGGCGCTTCTGGTGCGCTGGGAAATGGGGCTGCTCGACGAATTGGGTTTCGGGCTCGATCTCGCCCGCTGTGCCGCCACCGGCGGGCGCGACAATCTCGTCTATGTCTCGCCCAAGACAGGGAGGGCGGTGAGCCGCGAGGCGGGCTTCGCCTATCACGACCGGCTGCTGGCTTTGCCGGCCTTCCTCAAGGGCAGCGAGGCGGGGGCGCCGAATCTCCCCGATGTGCTCGCCGGCTTCAAGCTGACCGGCTATTTTCTCGACCGCCATGTCTATGGCCCGCGCGGCATCGGCGCGCCCGAATCCCGGCACTGGATCCTCTCGCATCTGACGTCGCGATAAAGTGATCAGGTGCAAAGGGCCGCATTGATCGCACCCGGCCGCCTCCATAGATTGCGGCCGAATTTGAAGGGGACTTCCATGCTCGGCCGCTTGAACCATGTCGCCATTGCCGTGCCCGATCTCGACCAGGGGATCAGGACTTATCGTGATGTCCTGGGGGCGAAGGTCTCGGCCAAGCAGGCTGAGCCCGGCCATGGCGTGACGGTCGTGTTCGTCGAATTGCCCAATACCAAGATCGAGCTGCTCGAGCCTCTGGGCGAGGCCTCGCCGATCAAGGGCTTTCTCGAGAAGAATCCATCGGGCGGCATCCACCATGTCTGCTACGAGGTCGACGACATCATCGCCGCGCGCGACCGGCTGAAGGCGCAAGGCGCGCGTATCCTGGGGGATGGCGAACCCAAGACCGGCGCCCACGGTAAACCGGTCCTGTTTCTGCACCCCAAGGATTTCACCGGCACATTGCTGGAGCTCGAACAGGCATGAAGCTCGGAACCGCGGTCGCGATCTATTTCGTCGTCTGGTGGATCGTTCTGTTCGCCATTCTACCCTGGGGCGTGAGGAACGCGCATGAAGCGGGCGAGACGACCCTTGAAGGCAATGAGCCGGGCGCGCCGGTGCGCCATCAGATGGGCAAGAAGGCGCTGATCACGACCGTCGTGTCGGCGATGGTCTTCGGGCTGATCTACGCCGCTCTTTATTATGGCTGGCCGTGGGTGACGGGGCGGGCGCCATAAAAAAAGCAAGGCTTTCGCCTTGCTTTCTGTTGAGTGATAATGTCTTCAACTGCGCTCCAGGACTTCGTCCCGTGGCGGCTGCTGCCTTATGTGGCGCGCCGGAAGACTCCTCCCCAGACTTGGGCTTGCGACCCTCATCCTTGTCTTTATTGGACGGCGACGCTAGCACATTTCATCGTCCTGTCACGTGAAATGTGACGGAACGGTGGCAAAAATTTCGGGCACGTTGTGCCGATCATTTCACCAGCGCCGATTTTTGATCTTCCGGTACAAAACGCGACAGGCTTGAGTTCGGACGGGATTCCCGTCTAAAGACGCGCGACCTCCCTCCCACAGGATTCTCCATGCGTATTTCCCAGTATTTCATGCCCATTCTTCGCGATGATCCGAAGGAGGCCGAAATCGCGTCCCATCGGCTGATGCTGCGCGCCGGCATGATCCGGCAGGAGGCGGCCGGCAGCTACTCCTGGTTGCCGACGGGTTTCCGGGTTCTCAAGAAGATCGAGCAGATCGTGCGCGAGGAGCAGGACCGGGCCGGCGCCATCGAAGTGCTGATGCCGACCATCCAGTCCTCCGATCTGTGGAAGAAATCCGGCCGCTACAATGCCTATGGGCCGGAAATGCTGCGCATCAAGGACCGTCATGACCGCGACATGCTCTATGGGCCGACCAATGAGGAGATGATCACCGACATCTTCCGCTCGGGCGTGCAGAGCTACAAGGACCTGCCGCGCAACCTCTATCACATCCAGTGGAAGTTCCGCGACGAGGTGCGCCCGCGTTTCGGCGTCATGCGCGGCCGCGAATTCCTGATGAAGGATGCTTATTCCTTCGACCTGACCCGCGAGGCAGGCCAGCATTCCTATAACAAGATGTTCGTCGCCTATTTGCGCACCTTCGCCCGCATGGGGCTGAAGGCGGTGCCGATGCGCGCCGAGACCGGCCCGATCGGCGGCAAGGACAGCCACGAATTCCTGATTCTCGCTGATACCGGCGAAAGCGAAGTCTTCTTCGACCGCGATTTCTACGACATGGACTGGACCAATTTCGACATCGACTATGACGATGTCGGCAAGGTGGCCAAGCTGGTCGAGGATTTCACCGCCAAATATGCGGCGACCGACGAGAAGCACGACAAGGCCGAATTCGAGAGCCGCGTGCCGGAATCGCGGCGGCTCACGGGCAGGGGAATCGAAGTCGGCCATATTTTCTTCTTCGGCACCAAATATTCTGACCCCCTCGGATGTCTGGTCCAGGGGCCGGATGGAAAGCAGGTGGCCGTGCAGTCGGGATCATATGGAATTGGCGTGTCGCGCCTCGTCGGCGGCATCATCGAGGCGAGCCATGACGAAAACGGCATCATCTGGCCGGAGCCGGTGGCGCCCTTCAAGGTCGGCCTCATCAACCTGAAAGCCGGCGACGCCGAGACCGACCAGGCTTGCGAGAAGATCTACCAGGGCCTCGCCGCCAAGGGCGTCGAGGTTCTCTACGACGATACCGACGAGCGTCCGGGCGGCAAGTTCAAGGTCATGGACCTGATCGGCCTGCCCTGGCAGGTCATCATCGGGCCGCGCGGCCTGAAGGACGGCATCGCCGAGGTCAAGAACCGCAAGACCGGCGAGCGCAGCAATGTGCCGCTCGCCGACATCGTCGGCCGGTTCTCCGCCTGATGGCGAGCGCGCTGCCGGATACGAAGCCCTTCGCGCTCTTCGAGCGCATGCTGGCCTTGCGTTATCTGATGGCGCGCCGGCGCGAGGGTTTCGTTTCGGTCATCTCGCTGATCTCGTTTCTCGGCATCATGCTGGGCGTCGCCACCCTCATCGTGGTGATGGCGGTGCTCAACGGCTTCCGCGCCGAGCTCCTGGACAAGATCCTGGGCTTCAGCGGCCATGCCAGCTTCTATTCGAGCGATGCCTCGCCGATCGTCGATTACGACAACATAACCTCGCGCATCGCCAATGTGCCGGGTGTCAGGCATGCGATGCCTTTCGTCGAAGGCCAGGTCATGGCCTCGTCGCGGCGCAACAGCACCGGCGCCCTGGTGCGCGGCGTCCGTGAGGTCGATCTCAAGAAACTGCCCAGCATCAACAACCAGGACCTGACGACGGCGCTGAAGGAAATCGGCACGCCGGACCAGGTGACCTCGCTCGACGGTTTTGAGAAGTCGGGCGGCATCGCCATCGGCGAGGGCATGGCCTGGAGGCACGGCCTCGGTCTCGGCAGCACGCTGACGATCATCTCGCCGAACGGGCCGGAGACTGTGATGGGCTCGGCGCCGCGTATCCGCGACTTCACCGTCGTCGCCATCTTCAAGATCGGCATGTCGGAGTATGATCAGAGCGTCATCTACATGCCGCTCGCCGAGGCGCAGGAATATTTCGTCGTCGACAATGCCGTCTCGGCCATCGAGGTGACGGTCGATGATCCCGACACGATCAATGAGATGAAGCCGGCGCTTCTCGACGCGGCGGGGCCGGGGCTCGACATCCAGACCTGGCAGCAGCGCAACAAGGCCTTTTTCGGCGCGCTCGCGGTCGAGCGCAATGTGATGTTCCTGGTGCTGACGATGATCATTCTCGTCGCCGCCCTCAACATCATTTCCGGCCTTTATATGCTGGTGAAGGACAAGACCCACGACATAGCCATTCTGCGCACCATGGGCGCCTCGGCGTCCAGCGTTCAGCGCGTTTTCTTCATGACCGGCGCCGCCATCGGTGTCGTCGGGACGCTCGCCGGCTTTTTCCTGGGCCTTATCATATGCCTCAATGTCGAAGGCATACGGCAGTTCATCTCCTGGGTCTCGAACAGCGAGATATTTCCGCCTGAGCTCTATTATCTATCACAGCTTCCGGCCGACATGGACGTGAAGCAGACGATCGGCATCGTGCTGATGTCGCTGGTGCTCTCCTTCGCCGCGACGCTTTATCCAGCCTGGCGCGCCGCGCGCCTCGATCCGGTCGAGGCCCTGCGTTACGAATGAACGACTTGAAGCCCGCCCTCGAACTGCGCCATGTGGCCCGCTCCTTCACAGAGGGCGAGCGCCGGCTCGACGTCTTTCTCGACGCCAGCATCGACGTGCATGCCGGGGAGATCGTGGCCCTGGTCGGCCAATCGGGTTCCGGCAAGTCGTCGCTGCTTCATATAGCGGGCCTGCTTGAAGCCCCGACAGCGGGCGAGGTCTATGTCGCCGGCCAGAACTGCACCCGGCTCGATGACAATGCGCGCACCCGCATCCGCCGCATCGGCATCGGTTTCGTCTATCAGTTCCATCATCTGCTGCCGGAATTCTCCGCGCTCGAGAATGTCGTCATGCCGCAATTGATCGCCGGCGCCGGGAAGGAGGCGGCCGTGACGCGCGCCAAGGATCTCCTGACGCGTTTCGGCCTGGGCGCCCGTCTCGAGCATCGTCCGGCGCAATTGTCGGGCGGCGAGCAGCAGCGCGTCGCCATTTCGCGCGCCCTCGCCAACCGGCCGCAGCTTCTGCTCGCCGACGAGCCGACCGGCAATCTCGATCCCAAGACGGCCGATTTCGTGCATGGCGAGTTCCTGCGCGTCGTGACGGAGGAGGGCGTCGGCGCCCTGGTCGCTACGCATAATATCGAGCTCGCCCGCCGCATGACCCGACTGGTCCGGCTCGAGGACGGGCGGCTTCTGCCGGAATAGGCGGGGTTATTGGCGCGCTGCGGCGAGAAGCTGCGCCTTCATCTCACGATTGACCGCGCCATAGGGAGAGGAGGCGACATAAACGAGCGCCATGTCGTCGAGCGCCTCGAAGGTGCCGGGAAGATGGGCCGGCAGATAGATCACCTCGCCCGGCCCCGCGGTCACGACGCCGGACATGCTGCGCACCCGGCACCGGCCTTTGGTGACAATGCAGACCTCGTCATAGGGGAAATCGAAATCGCTCTTGGCGCCCTTGGGGGCTTTGACGAATCCGACAGCGCCCAATTTGGCGGCCGGCGTCTCGTCTTCATTGACGACATCGGCAAGCGCGAAGCCGGACCACTCCATCCAATCCCTTGCCGTGTCGGCGGTGAAGAGCTGGATCATGGTCGGGTCGAATTGCTGTGTTTTCATGACATGCCTTTCCGGTTGCAAGGTTCAGAGCGCCGCCGGCAGCAGCGACTGTTTGATCTCGGGCGTCAGCTTGCCGAAGGGGGAGACGGCCACATAAACGAGTTCGAGAGAGGCCAGGACCTCGATCGTCCCGGCCGTGCCGGCCGGCACGTAGAGCACTTCGCCGGCGGCGGCGATGACGAGCCGGTCGCGGCTGCGCAAGGCACAGCGGCCGCGGGTGATGACGAGCACTTCGTCATAAAGGAACTTGAAATCGCTGACGGCGCCCTGTGGCGCGCGCAGGAAGCCGACCGCGTCGAGCTTCGCCGTCGGATTGTCCTCGTCGATTACATCGGCGAGCGACATGCCGGACCATTCGAGCCAGTCGCGGCGGCTGATGCTGCTGAATTTCTGAATACTGCATGGTTCGGCCATCGATTTCTCCGCTGAGGTCGGTTTCGGGAATCGTTCTACAAGTTCAAGTGAACTTGAAGTCAAGCCCTGGTCGCGTTAAAGGAAGGACCATGGAAAGTCTTCTGACCATCAACCAAGTCGCCCGGCGCAGCGGCGTTCCGGCCTCGGCGCTGCGCTATTACGAGGAGAAGGGGCTCATCACGTCGGAACGGGCGGGATCGGGCCATCGCCGCTTCCGCCGGCCGGTCCTGCGCCGGCTCGCTTTCATCGTATTCGCCCAGCGTCTCGGCATGTCGCTCGCCGAGATCGCCGTCGAACTCGCCAAGCTGCCCGGCGACCACGTGCCCAAGGGGAATGACTGGGCGCGATTGTCGGAGCCCTGGTCCGCCCGCATCGATCAGCGCATCGCCGAACTCGAGCGGCTGAAGCTCGGTCTTGCCAAATGCATCAGCTGCGGCTGCCTGTCGCTCGAGCTCTGCAAGCTGGTGAATCCCGCCGACCGGGCCGGCGCGTCAGGGCCGGGCCCGCGCTTCTGGGTCGGCCAGGAGGGGGATGGCTGAGCTGTGGATATCGCGCCGCCGCTGATGTCGCCTTCCGACCTCTGTCTGCGCTAGAATTCGCGCATGTCGGACGAGTCGAAAAACAGCGTCACTTTCATCCATCTGCGCACCCACTCCGCCTATTCCTTGGCGGAAGGCGCCCTGCGCATCAAGCAGATGGCGGGGCTCGCGAAGGAGATGGGAAGTCCGGCTCTCGCCATCACCGACACCGGCAATCTGTTCGGCGCGCTCGAATTCTCCGATGCGCTGAGCGAGAAGGGCATCCAGCCGATCATCGGCTGCACCCTCAAGATCGCCTGCGAGGAAGCTTCGCCCGACGCCGCGCAACGCCAGCGCACCGGCATCCGCAAGCTGCCGAGCCTGGCATTTCTCGCCAAGGATGAGGCCGGCTACAAGAATCTGATGAAGCTCAGCAGCCGGGCCTATCTCGACTCGCCCGACTCCGCCGAGCCGCATGTGAGCATGGAATATCTGACGGCCCATTCGGCAGGCCTCATCTGTCTCACCGGCGGACCCGACGGGCCGGTGAACGAGGCGCTCATCCAGGGTCAGCCGCAGGTGGCGCGTGCCCGCATGGAGGATCTCGCAAAGATTTTCGGCGACCGGCTCTATGTCGAATTGCAGCGGCACGGCACCGAGAAGGAGCAGCTTTCCGAGCCGGGCCTGATCGACCTCGCTTACGAGCTGGAGCTGCCGCTCGTCGCCACCAACCAGCCTTACTTCGCCAAGCTCGACGACTATGCCGCACATGACGCGCTGATCTGCATCGCCGAGGGCGAGGTGGTGGCGGCCGAGGACCGCCGCCGGCTGACCCCCGAGCATTATTTCAAGACGCCGAAACAGATGGCGACGCTGTTCGCCGACATTCCGGAGGCGATCGCCAACACGGTCGAGATCGCGAGGCGTTGCGCCTACCGGGTCAAGTCGCAGAAGCCCATCCTGCCGCGCTTCGGCGAGGGCGACGAAGCCGAGGAACTGCGCCGCCAGGCCTTTGACGGCCTCGCCAACCGGCTCAAAGAGCGCGGCATGTCGGAAGGCTATACGGAGGACGACTACAGGCAGCGCCTCGAGTTCGAGCTCGACGTCATCATCAAGATGAAATATCCGGGCTACTTCCTGATCGTCTCGGACTTCATCAAATACGCAAAGTCGAAGGGCATTCCGGTGGGGCCGGGGCGCGGCTCGGGCGCCGGCTCGCTGGTCGCCTATTCGCTCACCATCACCGATCTCGATCCGTTGCGCTTCAAGCTGCTGTTCGAGCGCTTCCTCAATCCCGACCGCGTCTCGATGCCGGACTTCGATATCGACTTCTGCCAGGACCGGCGCGACGAGGTGATCGACTACGTCCAGGAGAAATACGGCAAGGACCACGTCGCCCAGATCATCACATTCGGCAAGCTGCAGGCGCGCGCCGTGTGCCGCGATGTCGGCCGCGTGCTGCAGATGCCTTATGGCCAGGTCGACCGCCTGAGCAAGATGATCCCGATGAATCCGGCCAATCCGGTGTCGCTGGCGCAGGCGATCGAAGGCGAGCCCAGGCTCCAGGAGGAGCGCGACAAGGATACGACCGTCCGTACCATGCTGGAGATCGGCCTCAAGCTCGAAGGCCTGTTCCGCCATGCCTCGACGCATGCCGCCGGCATCGTGATCGGCGACCGGCCGCTCGAGGAGCTGGTGCCGCTCTATCGCGATCCGCGCTCGTCGATCCCCGCCACCCAGTTCAACATGAAGTATGTCGAGAAGGCGGGCCTCGTTAAGTTCGACTTCCTCGGCCTCAAGACGCTCACCATCATCGACAAGGCGCAAAGGCTCATCCGCCAGCGAGTTCCCGATTTCGACGCCAACAAGATCCCGCTCGACGACAAGCGGACTTACGAGATGCTGGGCCAGGGCGACACGGTCGGGGTGTTCCAGCTGGAAAGTGCGGGCATGCGCGATGCGGTGCGCCAGATGCGCGCCGACCGCTTCGAGGATCTGATCGCGCTCGTCGCCCTTTATCGTCCGGGTCCTATGGCCAACATTCCCCTCTATTGCGCCAGAAAGCTCGGCCGCGAGGAGATCGAATATCTGCATCCCGGCCTTGAGCCGATCCTGAAGGAGACCTTCGGCGTCATCACCTATCAGGAGCAGGTGCAGCAGATCGCCAAGGATCTCGCCGGCTACACGCTGGCCCAGGCCGACCTTCTGCGCCGCGCCATGGGTAAGAAGATCAAGGAGGAAATGGACGCCCAGCGCGAGAACTTCCTCAAAGGCGCCACCGATCGCGGCATCGATCAGGCTGTCGCCACCAACATCTTCGATGCCTGCGCCAAATTCGCCGAATACGGCTTCAACAAATCGCACTCCGCACCCTATGCCTATATCAGCTACCAGACGGCTTATCTGAAGGCGAACCATCCGGTCGAATTCCTCGCCGCCTCGATGTCGCTCGATATGGGCAACACCGACAAACTGCAGGTCTTCCGCCAGGAGGCGCAGCGCATCGGCGTCAGGATCGTGCCGCCGTCGATCAACCAGTCGCAGGTCGACTTCTCCGTGAAAGACGGGGCCGTGGTCTATTCGCTGTCGGCGCTCAAGAATGTCGGCTCGGGCGCCATCCAGCATCTCGTCGAGAAGCGCGAGGCGGAAGGGCCTTATACGACCCTCGGCGATTTCGCCCGGCGCATCGATGCGCATGTCCTCAACCGGCGCGCCATGGAGAGCCTGGCCAAGGCCGGCGCCTTCGATGAGCTGCAGCCGAACCGCGCCCAGGTCTTCGAGGGCATCGATGCCATTCTCGCCATGGCCAACCGCACCACCGCGGAAGCGGAAGCCGGGCAGCATGATCTCTTCGGCCAGGGCTCCGGCCGCAAGGAGGACGTGGCGCTGCCGGTGCGCGAGGGCTGGCTGCCGATGGAGCGGCTCGCCCGGGAATTCGAGGCGGTGGGCTTTTATCTCTCCGGCCATCCGCTCGACGATTACATGTCGCGGCTCACCCGCATGGGCGTCGACACCTGGAATTCCTTCCACGACAAGGCGCTGACCAAGGGCGCCACCGCGGCGAAGCTCGCCGGCACGATCACCCATCGCCAGGAGCGCCGCTCCAAATCCGGCAACAAATTCGCCTTTGTCGGCTTTTCCGATCCTACCGGCCAGTTCGAGACGATCTGCTTTTCCGATACGCTCGCTTTGACACGCGACATGCTCGAGCCCGGCAAGGCGGTGATCGCGCGCGTAGAGGCCGATGTCGATGGCGAAGAGGTGCGCCTGCGCCTGCAAGGCGTCGAGGATCTCGAACGCGCCGCCGCCCAGATCACCTCCGGCCTCACCATCTTCCTGAAGGATGCCAAGCCCATCGACTCCATCGCCCAGCGCCTGACCAATGGCGGCAAGGCGCCGGTGCGGCTGGTGCTGCAGATGGAACGGGGCAGGGAAGTGGAAATGGTGCTCGGCAATAAATTCACGGTGACGCCGCAGATCAAGGGAGCGATCAAGGCGATCTCCGGCGTGATCGACGTGCAGGATCTGTGATCGAATGAGGAGGAGCGGCGATGACCGCGTCTTCACCGGGCCATCTCGACGGCGGCTGCTCCTGCGGCCAGGTTCGCTATCGTCTGCGAACGCCGCCGATGTTCGTGAATTGCTGCCACTGCACGGATTGCCAGCGCGAAACCGGCAGCGCCTTCGTGATCAACGCGCTGATCGAGACCGACCGTATCGAACTGCTCCAGGGCAGGCCGGAGCCGGTCTCGATGCCGACCGAAAGCGGCCGGCCGCATGACATCTATCGCTGTCCCGACTGCAAGGTCGCGCTGTGGAGCGACTATGGACGGCGGCCCGGTCTGCGTTTCCTGCGCGTCGGCACGCTGGACGATAAATCGGCGCTTCGGCCCGATGCTCACATATTCACGCGTTCGAAGGTGCCGTGGCTGCGCTTGCCGGAAGACGCACGCGCCTTCGAGATCTATTACGATATGAAGACGGAATGGTCGCCCGAGAGCCTCAAGCGGCGCGAGGCGATCTTGGGACCTGTCAAATAACACGGGAGGAGTGCATGGCGCAGGATCTGGAGAAGGGCATCACCGCGAATGGCGAGGGGTTCGCCGGCAAGAGCTGGAGCATTCTGGGCCAGCTCTATTTCCCCAAGGCGACATGCGACTCGACGTTCGCCTTCGAGACCAACAGCGAACCCGGTCAGTTCGTGCCGGTGCATGTTCATCCGACCCAGGAGGAATTCATCCTGGTCCAGGAAGGCGAGCTCGATCTGAAGCTCGACGGCAAGTGGATGAAGGCCAAGGCCGGCGATCTGGTGCGCATGCCGCGCGGCATTCCGCATGGCTATTTCAACAAGTCGGACAAGCCGGCAAGGGCGCTGTTCTGGGTGTCGCCGGCGCGCATGCTGGAGAAGCTCTTCGACAATCTCCACAATGTGGCCGATCCCATGGAGGCAGTGAGGATATCGGCCGCGCATGAGGTCGACTTCCTGCCGCCCGAGGCCAATGACTGATCGGCGATCCGGGCCGCCGCCCTCCAAATCCAGGCTGTCGGCTCCGGACGGCAACGAGCATTTTTCCCGAAGCCTCGCCGAATCAGCCCACAATCGGCTGTCAACTGGACCGTGGCGTCAAAATTTCGGGTAGACTGCCGATTCGATGTTCGACGATTTCATTGGTCTCCTGATCCTCGTGCTGGTGGTGATCTTTTTCACCCCGCTCATCCTGTCCATCATTGCGATGACCCGCACCGGCGATCTCAAGCGGCGGCTCGCGGCACTCGAGACCAGGCTTGCCCAATATGAGGCGGGGGGTGTTCAGGTCCAGCCGGCTGTGGCCGGGGCCGGCGAAGCCGAGGTGCTCGCACCGGATGCCGATGTCGTCGAAACGCCGGCCAGCGAGCCCGTCGATGACGATCAGGCCGCGCGCCAGGGAAGAGTCTGGGCGCGGGCGAGCCGATCCCAGGATGAGCCGGAAGCGGCCGGCGAGGCCGCAGGGTCCGGCCCGACACCGGAAAGCATTGCCGCGGCCGCGCCTCCGCCGCCGCCCGCTGCCCCCCGCGCCGGCATCGAGGAACGCCTGACCTCGCGCTGGCTCGTCTGGGTGGGCGCCATCGCGCTGGCGCTCGCCGGCATCTTCCTCGTCAAATATTCGATCGAGAACGCATTGCTGACGCCCGCCATGCGCATCTCCGCCGGGCTCGTCCTCGGCGCCGCGCTGATCCTGGCCGGCGAATGGCTGCGCCGGCGCGCCGGCAGCCAGCAGATCGCCGCCCTCAAGCCCGATTATGTGCCGGGCGCTCTGGTGAGCGCCGGGCTTTTCATCTGTTTCGCCAGCATCTATGCCGCCTATGCCCTGGTCGATCTCCTGGGGCCGACGGCCACCTTCATCGGTCTCGCCGCGGTGGCGCTCGTCGCCTTCGTGCTGGCGGCGCTGCATTCGCCCATCGTCGCGATCATCGGCCTGCTGGCCGGCTTCGCCACCCCGGCGCTGGTCAGCTCCAACGATCCCAGCGCGGGAATCCTCTTCGCCTATCTGGCTTTCATCGCCGCCGCCGCTTACGCCGTGGTGATCTATCGCGGCTGGGGCTGGCTCGCTTACGGCGCGACGATCGGCGGGCTGCTGTGGGCCGGCATCTGGATCACCGGCCCGATGCAGGCGGGCGATCTGATGATCGTCGCGGCCTTCCTCGCGGTGCTGTCGGCGGCGGCGGTCTGGCTCGCTCTGCGCCTGACGCCCGATGAGGCGCCCTCGATCTGGGACAAGCCGCATCGGCCCGACGGGCCGGAATTCAATGGCTGGCTCGCCGTGACAGGTTCGGTCGGCCTCTTCGCTTTCGCGGCGCTCCTTTTCCAGGCGCCCATGGTCAATCTGATGCTGGCCACGGTCGGCGCAGTAGCGCTGAGCTTCGCCGGGCGGCGCTTCGAGCGCTTCGACGGCTTCATCGCCCATGCGGCGGCACTGCTGTTCCTGGTGCTCGCCGCCTGGCAGCCGGAAGGAATTCTCGGCCAGCTCCTCTACGATATCGACGCCGGCAACATCATCGCCCCGCAGGGCGCGCTGTTCGCGCCCGAAGCGAAGAGCTTCGTGCTGTCGCATCTCTTCGGCGCCGCGCTCATCGCCGGGCTCGGCTATTTCCTGCTGCGCGGCAGCCGGCGCCCCTTCGTCTGGGCAGGCATCTCGCTGCTCGGCGCCTTGCTCATCCTGGCGGCCGCCTATGCGAGGAGCCGCTTCTTCACCACCGACCTCCTGTGGACGATCACCGCGACGCTTTCCGCCGCGATCGCGGTGGCGCTGGCCGGCACACTGAACAGGCAGCGCGAGGAGCGGCCCTATCGCCTGGCCCTTGGCTTCTATGCCGCCGCCGGCATTGCCGGCGTCGGCTTCGCCTTCGCTTTCGTGTTCCGCGAAGCGTGGCTCACCGTCGCCCTTGCGCTGCAGCTGCCCGCGCTCGCCTGGCTCGAAAAGAGCCTCGACCTGAAGGAGCTGCGCAAGCTGGCGCTGGCGGTGGCCGCGGTCATCCTGGTGCGCCTCGCCTTCAATCCTTACGTGCTGAGCTACGAGACCAATCACACGCTCGGCACGCAATGGATTCTCTATGGCTATGGCATTCCGGCACTCGCTTTCTTCGCCGCCGCCTGGATGTTCCGGCAGCGCTTCGCCGATCTCACCGTCACCGTCCTCGAAAGCGGCGCCTTCGTCTTCGTGCTGCTGCTGATCGCGCTCGAGATCCGCATCTTCACGGAAGGGCGCATCGCGGCGGACAATGTGAATCTGTTCGAGCTGGCGCTCCATACGCTGGTCTGGCTCGGCGCCGGCTGGTGGCGGCTCAGGGCCTTCGCCGCGGCCGGACGCGCCATCGACAAAGCGTGGGCGGGCATTCTGATCGTGCTCGGTCTGCTGGGGGTCGTCTTCGGCCAGCTCTTCGCCCTCAACCCGGTCATCACCTATGACAGCGTCGGCACCTATCCGATCCTCAACACGCTGATCGTCGCCTATCTGGCGCCGGCGCTGCTGATCGGCCTCATCGCCTACAGCCTGCCGGACATTCCGCAGATCAGGGGCCTGCGCACGCCGCTTTCGGCGCTGTCCCTGATCCTGGTGCTCGCCTGGGTGACGCTCGAGACGAAACGCTTCTTCCAGGGGGCGCTGCTCGATTTCTGGGCCTTGAGCGATGGCGAATATTACGCCTATTCGGTCGTCTGGCTGATCTCGTCCTTCATCCTCCTGGGGCTCGGCATGTGGCGGGGCGTGCCGTGGCTCAGGCATGGCGCGCTGGCCATCCTCATACTGACCGTCTGTAAGGTATTCCTGTCCGACATGGCAGCCTTGGGAGGCCTCTACCGGGTGTTCTCCTTCCTCGGACTGGGTCTCTGCCTGGTGCTGATTGGCTATCTATATCAGCGTTTTGTCTTCACCGGGAGGAAAGCGGAAGATAAGCCTGCGTAGGGCTAATATTCCTCAGCCACAAAAACTTTGCCTTGAAGTTGAGCCGCCAGCTACAACATGCGCCGTGATCTAGGGAAATCTATAACGTATCGTAATAATTATTGAGCGAGGTTTTTGCGATCATGAAGCCCTTTGCCATAGCCGGCATCCAGATGCATCTGGGCCACGGCTCCAACATCGAGGCCATGCGCCAGCGCGTCGATCTGACGATGCATCTGTTTCCCTGGGTTCAAATGGTGATGTTCTCCGAGCTCGCCTGCTACGGTCCGCTGCTTCAGCATGCCCAGCCGCTGCCCGGCGCCGCCGAGGACGCCTTCCGCGACATGGCCCGCCATCACCGCATCTGGCTGGTCGACGGCTCCATGTATGAGCGCCGCGAGGGCGGCATCTTCAACACCACCTCGGTCATCAATCCGGAAGGCGACGTGGTCGGCCGCTACCGCAAGATGTTTCCGTTCCTGCCGCTCGAGCAGGGAGTTCAGTCGGGCACCGAATTCTTCACTTTCGATGTCGAAGGCGCCGGCAAGTTCGGCATTCTCAATTGCTACGACATCTGGTTCCCCGAGACGTCGCGCCAGCTTTCCGCGATGGGCGTCGATGTCATCCTGCATCCGGTCATGACGCATACGATCGACCGCGATGTCGACATCGCCATCAGCCACGCCACCTCGGCGATGATGCAGTGCTACATCTTCGACGTGAACGGTCTGGGCGCCGGCGGCAACGGCCGCTCCTGTGTCTTCGATCCGTCAGGCCGTCAGCTGTTCATGGGCGACACGACCGAGCAGATCATCCCGATCGAGATCGACATGGAACTGGTGCGCCGCTCGCGCGAGCGCGGCATCAGGGGCCTGGGCCAGATGGCCAAGAGCTTCCGTGACCGCGCGGCCGACTTCCCGGTCTATGACCGCGAGCGCTTCGATTCGAGCTATCTCGATTCATTGGGCGTCCTCGCCACGCCGCGCCGCGTCGACGCGCCGGCGCCGCGCAATGTCCACACGCTGCCGGTGCGCCGCAGCCTGGTGAACTGACACGAGCGCCTCCGGCTTTGCCGGGGGCGAATCCTTCCCGTCAGCCGCGCCTTCACGCCCCTTCGAGAATCCGGGGCCTGATGTCGCCGGCCGGCATCGGCCGGTTGAAGAAAAATCCCTGCAGGAACTCGCAGCCGGCAAGGCGCAGGAACTTGGCCTGGAATTCGTCCTCGATGCCCTCTGCCGTGACCTTGAGGCCCATCGAGCGGGCGATGGCGATGGTGCCCTGGACGAGCTGCTGCACATTGGCGTTGGTGGTGATGTCGGCGCAGATCGAGCGGTCGAGCTTCAGCCGGTCGAAGGGGAAGGTGCGCAAGTATCCGATGCTCGAATAGCCGGTGCCGAAATCGTCGAGCGCGATGGTGACGCCGCGCTCCTTGAGCCGCCACATGGCGGCGAGCGCGGTGTCGGGCTCGACCATCAGATGGCGCTCGGTGATCTCGAGCTCCAGCTGGCTGGCCGGAAAGCCGGTGTCGGCCAGGGCCTGCCCGACCATTTCGTCGAAGCGCGGATTCTTGAACTGCACCGGCGAGACATTCACCGACAGGATGAAGTCGGGCCAGGCCAGCGCATCGAGACAGGCACGGCGCAGCACATAGGCGCCGAGAGTTTCGATGAGGCCGCCTTCCTCGGCGAGCGAGATGAAGACATCCGGCCGGATGACGCGCCCGTCGAACATGGTCCAGCGCGCCAGCGCCTCGACGCCCTTCGGCTCATGCGTCGCCGAATCGACGATGAGCTGATAGGCGACGGTGATCTCCTCCGCCGCCAGCGCCTCGCGCAGATGATGGGTGAGGCTGGCGCGCTCCTGCATCCTGGCGTCGATATTGGCGTCGTAATAGGCGATGCGGTTGCCGCCGAGCTTCTTCGCTTCGTACATGGCGATGTCGGAGCGGCGCAGAAGCTCGTGGATGGTCGTGTCCTTGGAGCAGCCCGCGGCAATCCCGACGCTGGTGCCGAGGCGGAGCTCGCCCTTCGGCGTCTTGAGCGGCTCCTTCAGGAATTCGATGAACTGCTCGGCCACCTTGCGGCCGGTCTGCTGGGCGTCGGGCCCGGTGGTGAGGAAGGCGAATTCATCGCCGCCGACGCGGGCCAGCAGGCCCTTGCCTTGCGCGATATGGCTGAAGCCCGCCGAGCAGCCGAGAAGGGCGCGATCGCCGGCGAAATGGCCATGCGTGTCATTGACGTCCTTGAAGCCGTCGAGATCTAGGAAGACGACGCAGACATCGGGCTGCATGCGCAGGCTCTTCTCGTCGCCGAGCGGGGTGGCGAGAAGCGAGGCGCGGTTGGGCAGGCCGGTGAGAAAGTCATGCGTGGCGGCATGCTCGGCCTCCCGCTGGCTGCGCATGGTGGCGCGCAGATTGGTCCAGGCGGTGATGACGACGCCCATCATGATGAGCGCCAGCAGGATGAGGATGGTGGTCACCGCCGGGCTTATTCTGGCGAGCGCATCCGAGCCGCGCGTCCTCGTCGACCAGACGAGCTTGCCGATCGGAACGCCGGTGGGGTCGGCGAGCGCGACATTCTGCTCGGCCTCGAAATCGGGCGCCGCCAGATCGAGATCGGCGATGACGAACTCCTCGCCGAGGCTTTTCACCATCGCCTCGCTCAGATGTTTGGCGATGACCAGCATGCGCTTCTGCCCGGCGGGCAGGGGCATGCCCTGCGAGAACGGCACGACCGGCCCGGCGACGGCGGCGGCGATCCCGTCCGGCGTCTTGAAGAAACCGCTCGCCACCGCATATTCGCCGGGCGGCCGCTCGCTCTGCTTCAGGATGTTGGCGAGGGCGGCGCCGAAATAAGCTTGCGAGGATAAGGCAAGCGGCTTTCCATCGCGCAGGGCGAAGAGATCCTTGCCGGACTCGTCCAACAGGAAAGCGGTGTCGAAGATGATTCCGGTCTCGGTCGAGTCGGCGTAGCCGCTGCGCACGAATTCTGAATCGGGCACGTTATAGAGGCCGGTCACCGCATCGTCCCAGCGGGCATAGTCCTGATGGCTGTCATGCAGCTTCTTGACGAAGGATTTGACCGCGGCCTGCGCGGTCTGGTGCGTCAGCGCCCGGTCGGTGCGGTCGACTTCGTCGGCGAGGTGATTGAGCGAATAGAACACGACGCCGACGGTCGCCAGCAATGCGACGCCCGCCATGACCGCCATCCAGAACTCGATCGTTCCCTTGCGCCCGAAACGCGCCAGCACTGCGCCAAAATTCATTGCCTGACCTTGCCCGTAAAGCAAAGCTTACCGGCTGCCGATCACCAAAGGCTTATGAATTTGACAGAAACTGTAGCGGCTTCAAAACATTTTATTAACGCTGTCCATCGGCGGCGGCGTCGGCACCGAGCTTCCCTCCAGCGGAATGGCGTCGAAATGCTTGTAGAGCGCATTCACCCATTGCTTGGCGCGGTCCTTCAACTTGCGGTCGTCGGTCTGCATGCGCCCGCGCGAAACGAGAATGCCCATATCGGCCCCGTGATAACGATAGTCGCCTGCAGTATACACTCTCAGGTAGAAGGCCTCGTTCTCGCCCGAGACGAGGAACCAATCGATCGACTTGCGCACCAGCGAGATGTCGCCAGTGTCGTTCATCTGCCAGATGCCCGAGGCCGGCGCCTTGGTGATCATCTCGACCCGGTCGACCGGATATTTGAGGATGAGCTGGCTCCAATTGTCGTATTCGGTCCAGCGTTTCTGCACCTGCGCCAGGTCGATTTCCCAGTCGACATCCATGAATTCCAGCATGTGGAAGAGATAGATCGGGCAGCCGCCATAGGTGGAGGTGATGAGGTTGGTGAGCGGCGAGGCGCCCGAGACGCGCGGATTGATCTCGCCCAGATACACTTCCCGCGTATCGGTATCGATGAGGAAGTCCATGCAGAAGGCGCCCTTGTAGCCGGCCTTGTAGAGCCGGTCGCCGAGCTTCTGCGCCATGCGGGTGACGGCCCGGCGCTCCTTGTCCATGCCGCCGACAAACACGTCATTGCCGCACCAGCCGCCCTTGTAAGGGGTGACCTCGGCGAAACCGGTGATGTCGGTCTGGAGCGGACCGACCAGGGTGCCATGGCGGGTGGCGATCGCCTCGACGGTGCCGGGCAGGTGATTGATGCGCCGCATCACCTTGAGCTGCTCGGCGACGAGCTTGTCCTCGTTCTTCTTCCAGTCGGCTTCGGATTTGATGAAGAAGGTGGTGCGGCCGGAATCGCCATAGGGCGTCTGGACAACCAGGTCCTTGCCCAGCTTCGCCTTCATGGCGAGCTTCATCAATTCGGCGTAACTCTTTGCTTTGCCAAGAATATTGGGAGCGCTCTTGATGCCCGCCTCATTGCCGAGCTGGGTCGTGACGATCTTCGAGTCGATATGTTTGCGCAATTTCACCGGCGGCAGCGCGATCTTGAGGCCGAGCTCCTTGGCGAGCTTTTCGGTCTCCTCGTCGAGCATGACCAGGATGAGATGACCTTTGCCGCGCTCGGCGATCCGGGCGCGGACTTCCTTGTGGCGCAACAGGTAGTTGTTGACGTCCTCGATGGAGCGGAACTCGTGCGGCCCGTGCTCGCGCGGCACCGTGATCTTGGGGTGGCTGGCGTCGAAACTGTCGAAGAAGTTGATATATTCGAATTTGTTGATCCAGCGCCCGAGCCCAAGGAGATTGTAGGGAGTAGGGGATAGGAAATAGATCGGCGTCTGGTTATGTCTGAAAAATTTGTAGATATCTGAAAGACTTGTCAGCTTCTGCCGCTTGCCCCGTGGTGCCATATGTCCCCTCCAGCCCAGGCTTGTAGGCGCCTGTTCCCGCAAGACTACGCAAAAATGTTACGGTAGGCCAAGAGGGCTTTTGGGCTAATCGCCCGGGACAGGCCGCGACGCATCATAAGGCTTGTGTTTCGGGGCTTTCCTGCCTATAAGGCGCCGCGTTAACTCACACGCGGATGCGGGATGGGCACATGGGAGCTTCGGTTCCCCACATAGTGTTTCATCCCTCCGGTGCCGGACAACCCGGTCACATCATCCGCGGCGGATCAACCGGAAAAGGACAAAAAGGCATGGCTCTGCCAGAATTCACCATGCGCCAGCTCCTCGAAGCGGGCGTTCACTTCGGCCACCAGACCCACCGCTGGAACCCCAAGATGAAGGGGTACATCTACGGTGCGCGCAATGGCATCCACATCATCGACCTCGCCCACACCGTGCCGTTGCTGCACCAGGCCCTCGTCGCCGTCGCCGACACGATCTCGCGCGGTGGCCGTGTGCTGTTCGTCGGCACCAAGCGCGCCGCCCAGGATTCGATCGCCGATGCGGCGAAGAAGTCGGCCCAGTACTACATCAATTCGCGCTGGCTCGGCGGCACGCTGACCAACTGGAAGACCATCTCCAACTCGATCAAGCGCCTGCGCTCGCTGGAGGAGACGGTGTCGAAGGAAGGCCAGGGCCTCACCAAGCGCGAGCTCCTCACGCTGACCCGCGAGAAGGACAAGCTCGAGCAGGCGCTCGGCGGCATCAAGGACATGGGCGGCACGCCCGACATCCTGTTCGTCATCGACACCAACAAGGAGCAGCTGGCGATCAAGGAAGCCAACCGTCTCGGCATCCCGGTCGTCGCCATTCTCGACACCAATTGCGATCCGGCGGGCGTCACCTATCCGATCCCGGGCAATGACGATGCCGGCCGCGCCATCACGCTCTATTGCGACCTGATCAGCCGCGCCTGCATCGAGGGCATCTCGCAGGGCCAGCGCGGCAGCGGTCATGACATCGGCGAAAGCGAAAACCCGCAGGGCGAAGACCTGCCGGAAGCCGCCGCCTGATCACTGATCTCCAGGGAGTCCGCTGCTCAGCGGGCTCCCGCTATTCCACGAGGATTATTATGGCTGACATCACCGCAGCAATGGTGAAGGACCTGCGCGAGAAGACCGGCGTGGGCATGATGGACTGCAAGGCGGCGCTCGCCGCCACCAATGGCGACATGGATGCCGCCGTCGACTGGCTGCGCGCCAAGGGTCTCGCCAAGGCGGCGAAGAAGTCGACCCGCGTCGCGGCCGAAGGCCTGATCGGCGTCGCCGTCGAAGGCACGACCGGCGCGCTCGTCGAGGTCAATTCCGAGACCGACTTCGTCGCCCGCAACGACAAGTTCCAGGCGATGGTCGCCGATATCGCCAAGCTCGCCCTCAAGGCCGGTGGCGACACCGAGAAGCTGAAAGTCGCGCATTATCCGGGCTCCAAGCACGCGGTCGCCGAATATGTGGCCGAGATGGTCGCGTCGATCGGCGAGAATATGGGCGTGCGCCGCACCGCCGTGGTCTCCGTCAATGACGGCGTCGTCGGCAGCTACATGCACAACCAGATCGCCCCCGGCCTCGGCAAGATCGGCGTGATCGTGGCGCTCGAATCGACCGGCAACAAGGACGAGCTGGCTCAGTTCGGCCGTATGTTGGCGATGCATATCGCCGCGACCAACCCGGTCGCCCTCGATCTCGCCGGCGTGCCGAAGGAAACGATCGACCGCGAGAAGGCCATTCTCGCCGAGAAGAATGCCGGCAAGCCGGAGAAGGTGCTCGAGAAGATCATGGAGAGCGGCCTCAAGTCCTATGCCAAGGAGAACTGCCTCCTCGAGCAGGCCTATGTCCATGACGGCGCCAAGTCGGTGAGCCAGGCCATTGCCGAAGTCGCCAACAAGGCCGGCGCCCCCGTCAAGCTCGCCGCCTATGTGCGCATGCAGCTCGGCGAAGGCATCGAGAAGAAGGAAGACGACTTCGCCGCCGAAGTGGCCAAGGCCGCGGCCGTCTAACGAGATTTCCGGTGCGGCGCTGCT
>JBMOOM010000045.1:0-10284 GCA_049323275.1 Pseudomonadota bacterium | reverse complement strand
TTGGGGTGGGCGGTTTTCTTTCTCCCCCCCCCCCCCCCGCGGCGATATCCTGTAGCCGGTCTCCAGGCTTTCGGTTAGACCGAGCTCTTTCAGCTTCCTCACCCTGATCTTGAAGGGCTGCGTGTCCCAGGAAAGCTTCGCCGCGAGATCAGCGGCGCTGATCGCCGGATGATCGGCGATCAAACGCAGCACCCGTTCCGTCCATGCCCCGCCCTTGCTCGCTTTATCGAGCCGTGTGAGACGTTTGACGATCTCCGCTTCGTCCGCTTTGGTCGGCGCCTGTTTCCTCAGCGCCACACGCGGATCCCCGCCGGCGAAGCGGAGCCCGATCCTGAACACGACGCCACCGTCGAATTTTGCAAGCTCGGCCAGAAGTTGCGCTTTTCCCGCATGGCCCGCTTTGCGCGCCTCCGTGTCGCTGATGGCCTCCGTGCCGACAGGCTCTATGCCGGTGACCGCGACGACGCCGAGCGCGGTGCGGATTTCGCTGCCGTGCTTGACTCGGGGCTTCGGCCAGCGCCGGAAGGCCAAGGTGATGCTGCCCTTGCGGATACCTTCGAGAATGGCGGTTTTGAACAGCATTTGACCTCCGGAACCGGAGTTAATAGGAAATGCATTAGCCTCATTGAAAAATATGCTATCTCCCTCAAGTCTTTCCACTATTCCGCACGGTGAACATGGCCAAGCTCGCCTTCAAGCGCGTCCTCCTGAAAGTCTCCGGCGAAGTCCTCATGGGCTCGCAGCCCTTCGGCATCGACCTTTCGACCGTTGAGCGGGTTGCCGGCGAGATCGCCGACACGCTGAAGACCGGGGTTCAGCTGAGCCTGGTCATCGGCGGCGGCAACATCTTCCGCGGCATGGCCCAGGCTGCCAAGGGCATGGACCGGGTGAGCGCCGACCACATGGGCATCCTGGCGACGGTGATGAACGCGCTCGCCATGCAGGGCGCGCTGCAGGGCAAGGGAATCGACGCCCGGGTGCTGTCGGCCATCGCCATGCCGACCGTCTGCGAGACCTATTCGCGGGCCAAGGCCGTCCATCATCTCGAGGCGGGCAGGGTGGTGATCTGTGCCGCCGGCACCGGCCTGCCGTTCTTCACCACCGACACCGGAGCGGCGCTGAGGGCGGCCGAAATGGGCTGCGACGCGCTCTTCAAGGGGACCAGCGTCGACGGCGTCTATTCCGCCGATCCGAAGACCGACGCCTCGGCCCAGCGATTCGACCGCATCACCTTCAACGAGATCCTGGCGCGCGATTTGCGCATCATGGACCCGGCGGCCATCGCGCTTGCGCGGGATAACGGGATTCCGGTAGTTGTGTTCTCCATCCGCACGCCCGGGGCGGTGCTCCAGGTCCTGAACGGCTCGGGCAAGTTTACGATAGTGACGAGAGACTGAACCACCATGGCACAACCAAACCCATTCGACTCCAAGGAAATCAAGCGGCGCATGCATGGTGCGGTCGAGGCCCTGAAGCACGATTTCGGCGGTCTGCGCACCGGACGCGCCGCGGTAAGCCTGGTCGACCCCATCCATGTCGACGCCTATGGCGCCTCGATGCCGCTCAACCAGGTGGCGACGGTCACCGTGCCGGAGCCGCGCATGCTGTCGATCCAGGTCTGGGACAGGGGGCTCGTGATCGCCGTCGAGAAGGCGATCCGCGCCTCCAATCTCGGACTCAACCCGCAATCCGAGGGCCAGGTCATCCGCCTGCGCATGCCGGACCTGACCCAGGACCGCCGCAAGGAGCTCGTCAAGGTCGCCCATCAATATGCCGAGAAGGCCCGCGTCGCGGTGCGCAATGTGCGGCGCGACGGCATGGATCACTTGAAGGCGCTCGAAAAGGGCCATCTCATGAGCGAGGACGAGCACCGCACCAAGTCCGATGAAGTGCAGAAGATGACCGATGAGACGATCAAGGAGATCGACGCGGCGCTCAAGGTCAAGGAAGGCGAGATCATGCAGGTCTGAGCGGGGAAGCCGCCGGAATGCGTGGCCATGAGGGTCCGTTGATGACTGTATCCGGGGGCAGAGCTCCAGTGCCGCGGCACGTCGCCATCATCATGGATGGCAATGGCCGCTGGGCGCATGCGCGCGGCCTGCCGCGCTCGGCGGGCCACCGCAAGGGGGTAGAGGCGCTGCGCGCGGCGGTCCGTGCCGCGGGCGAGATGGGCATTGCCTATCTCACCATCTTCAGCTTCAGCTCGGAGAACTGGTCGCGGCCGCCGGCCGAGGTTTCATTTCTGCTCGATCTCCTGCGCCACTTCGTGCGCCAGGACGTCGCCGAGCTCGACCGCGAGAATGTCCGCATAAGGATCATCGGCGAGCGGCAGGGACTGGCCGCCGATATCGTGGCGCTCATCGCCGAGACCGAGGAGCGCACGCGCGCCAATACCGGCCTGACCCTCGTCGTCGCCTTCAATTACGGCTCGCGCCAGGAGATCACCGCCGCCGCGCGCGATCTCGCCATCGCCGTGAAGGAGGGGCGGGTCGCCCCCGACAGCATCACGCCGGAACTGTTCGGCAGCTTTCTCGCCACCGAAGGCGTTCCCGATCCCGATCTCCTGATCCGCACCAGCGGCGAGCAGCGCCTGTCCAACTATCTGCTGTGGCAGTGCGCCTATACCGAATTCGTCTTCGTCGACGAATATTGGCCGGATTTCAACCGCGAGACGCTGCAGCGCGCCATCGCCGAATACCAGACCCGCGAGCGGCGCTTCGGCGGGCTCCAGGCGCAGTCGGCCTGACCATGGCCGAGGCAACCGGCGCGCCCCAGCCTCAGGGCGCCAATTGGCGCGATCTCGGTATCCGCACCTTGTCTTCGGCGATCTTGATTCCCGCCGTGCTTGTCGATGTCTGGCTGGGCGATGCCTGGTTTCACCTGCTGGTGGCGCTGCTCGGTGTCATGATGGCGCATGAATGGACCAATATCGTCCATGAGCGCAGCTCCTCGCAATTCGCCCTGCATGCGGCGGCGGCCCTGTGCGGCGCCTTTCTGCCGCTGGCGCATGGCTGGCACACGGCCCTCGCCGTCATCGCGGTCATCTGGGTGCTGAGCCTTCTTCTGGCGCTCGCCCAGCATCGCCGCCTCGGTCTCTGGGTGGTCTCGGGCGTCGCCTATATCGGCCTTCCGGCCATGGCCTTCGTCATTCTGAGGGGCGAGAACCAGGCCGGCATGCTGGCCATGATGTGGCTTTTCGCCGTGGTGTGGGCAGCCGACATCTGCGCCTATTTCGCCGGCCGGGTCATCGGCGGCGCCAAGCTGGCGCCGAGGATTTCGCCCAAGAAGACCTGGGCCGGGCTGTGGGGGGCGGTCGCCGGCGGGGCCGCCGCGGGGGCCGGGGTCGCTTTCGGCGCGGGCCTCGCCGATTTCGCTCTCCTGGGGGTTCTGGGCGGCGTGCTCGCCATCGTCGAACAGATGGGCGATCTCTTCGAATCGTCGCTCAAGCGTCATTATGGGGTGAAGGATTCGGGCCGTCTCATTCCGGGCCATGGCGGCGTTCTCGACCGGGTCGACGGCCTGGTGGCTGCCTCGCTCGTCCTGGCCGCCATGGTGATCGCCTTCGGCTATCTGGGGGCCGGTAACGAACTTTTTGGCCGCTAACCATAGACTGTCGAAATGTTGTCGCAATGACAGGGTTTCGTGGTTAATAATTGGTTTAGGCCAATAATTTAACTGGCACGGACTTTGCGGATCGAGGCGGGGCCGGCAAATGTGCCGGAGACTTGAAACAGGAAATCACGATGGATCTTCTCGCCACTTTCCCGGCAACCATTCTGTCCTACGGCACTTATGTCGTCACCTTGCTGGTGGCGCTGACCGTGATCGTCTTCATCCACGAATACGGTCACTTCAAAGTGGCGCGGCTGTGCGGCATGAAGGTCGATACCTTCTCCATCGGCTTCGGCCGCGAGATCTGGGGCAAGAACGATCGTTACGGCACGCGCTGGAAGATCGGCTGGCTGCCGGTCGGCGGCTATGTGAAATTCGCCGGCGACGCCAATGCCACGAGCATGCCCGATCCGAGCGTGACGGCCAATCCGGACGAGTTTCACGGCAAGCCCATCTGGCAGCGTGCTCTGGTGGTTGCCGCCGGGCCGGTGGCGAACTTCATCCTCGCGTTCTTTCTCTTTGCCGGCGCCTTCTATTTCCTGGGCGACCAGACGCCCGGCACCAAGCTCGGCAAGATCCTGCCGGACTCTCCGGCCCAGGCGGCCGGCTTCGAGGTCAATGACATTGTCCGCAAGATCGATGGCCGCAGGGTGCAGAGCTTCCCCGACATCATCGAGATCGTCACCATGAGCGCCGGCAAGACCCTGACCTTCGACGTCGACAGGTCGGGCAGCCAGGTGAGCCTGACCGTCGTGCCGCGCTCCATCGTCGAGGACAGGGGGTTCTACGGCAAGTTCACCATCGGGCAGATCGGCGCCGCCCCGAGCCTGGACGCCGACAATTTCGCCGATGTGAGCCTGGGCCGCGCCTTCGAGCTGTCGGCCAGCCAGATCGAGCGCATCGTGGTGCTGACCGTGCAGTATGTCGGCCGGCTCATCATCGGCCAGGACAGCGTGTCACAGCTGGGCGGGGTCGGCACCATGGCCAAGCTCACCGGAGACGCCGCTCAGAACGGTCTCTTCCAGTATATCGGCATGATCGCCGTGCTGTCGGTGAGTATCGGATTAATTAACCTCTTTCCTATTCCAATGCTGGATGGCGGCCATCTGGTCTTCTATGCGCTGGAGGCCATCCGCCGCAAACCTTTGGGGCCGCAAGCCCAGGAATGGAGCTTCCGGATCGGCTTTGCCGTCGTGATTTTCATCATGCTCGTTGGAAATATCAACGATGTCATAAGGGTCGCTGTGAGAAACCTAGCTTATTGAAATAAGGCAAAAATCTTCATTTGCATTCATTAGGAAAGAGCGTAAAACGGCAACCCGGGTGAGGGGATTCTTCGGGAACGACGCGTAGCAGGGGATTGAATACAAGGGAATGCGTTACCAGTCAGTCATCGTCGCGGTTTTTGCGTGCGTGTTGTCCTTTGCCCTGCCGGTCATGGCGCCTCAGGGTTTTGCGCCGGCAGCCCAGGCTCAGACCATCGGCCGTATCGTCGTCGAGGGCAATCAGCGCATCGAGACGGAAACCGTTCTTTCCTACATGCAGATCGGGGCCGGGGACCTGTTCGATTCGGAGAAGATCGACGAATCGCTGAAGACCTTGTTCCAGACCGGCCTGTTCTCCGACGTCAGGATCTTCCGCCGCGGCAACAATCTGGTTGTCGTGGTCGAGGAGAACCCGATGATCAACCGGGTGAATTTCGAAGGCAACAGCGAGGTCAAGGACAAGGACCTCGAGAAGGAAGTCGAGCTCAAGGAGCGCACGATGTTCACGCGCGCCAAGGTGCAGAGCGACGTCCAGCGCATCATCGCCGTCTACCGCCGCTCGGGCTTCTATTCCGCCCGCGTCGAGCCCAAGATCATCCGCCTGCCGCAGAACCGCGTCGACCTCATCTATGAGATCACCGAGGGCGCCGAGACCAAGGTCAAGAGCATCACCTTCGTCGGCAACGAGGCCTTCAGCGACAGCGACCTGCGTTCGGCGATCACCACCACGGAGCACGCCTGGTGGAAATTCATGTCGACCTCGGACCGCTACGATCCTGACCGGCTGAACTACGACAAGGAACTGTTGCGCCGTTATTACCTCAAGAACGGCTTCGCCGATTTCCGCGTGATCTCCGCCGACGCCGAGCTGGCGCCGGATGGCGAGAGCTTCTACATCACCTTCACGGTGGAAGAGGGCCCGCTCTACAAGGTCAACAGCGTCGCCGTGAACAAGGGCGACACCAATCTCGACGAGGAGCAACTGCGCAAGGCCGTTCAGCTCAGCCCCGGCGAGGACTATGACGCGACCAAGGTCGACAAGTCGGTCGAGAACATCACGATCGAGGCCGGCAAGGCGGGCTACGCCTTCGCCAAGGTCGAGCCGGACATCAAGAAGGATGAGCCGAACCGCACGCTCGACGTCACCTACAACATCACCGAAGGTCCGCGCACTTACATCGAGCGCATCGACATCATCGGCAATACGCGCACCCTCGACGAGGTGATCCGCCGCGAGCTCCGCCTGTTCGAGGGCGATGCCTATAATCGCGTGCTGGTCGAGCGTGGCCGCCGCCGCCTGACCGCTCTCGACTTCTTCGAGAAGATCGACATGCGCGAAGAGCCGGGCTCGGCGCCCGACAAGGTCGTGCTGATCGTCGAGGTGGTCGAGAAGTCGACCGGCTCCCTCAACCTGACGGCCGGCTACTCCACTTCGGACGGCGTCATCGGCGGCATCAGCGTCTCCGAGCGCAACCTGCTCGGCCGCGGCCAGAATGTCCGCCTCGACACCCAGCTGAGCTGGGACCGTCAGCAGGTCGATTTCAGCTTCACCGAGCCTTATTTCCTCGACATGCCCCTGTCGGCCGGCGTCGACCTCTTCGCCACCCGGTCGAGCGACACCGACACGACGAGCTATGACAGCACCCGCTATGGCGGCGCGCTGCGCACCGGCTTCCGTCTCGACGAATGGCAGTCGCTCAGCTTCAAATACATGCTGGCCCGCCGCGAGATCACCATCGATGACGGCGCCGACGTGTCGCCAGCCATCCTCGACTCGGAAGGCGTGACATGGAAGTCGTCCGTCTTCGGCGCCTATGTCTATGACGATCTCGACAACCCGTCGCGGCCGACCAAGGGCTTCCGTGGCAAGGGCACGGTCGAAATCGCGGGCCTCGGCGGTGACGTCTATTACGCCAGCATCGACACCTCGGCCTATTACTTCATGCCGCTGCTCTTCGACGGCGTGGTGCTGAAGCTCGAGGCCAATGCCGGCTATATGCAGCCGTTGACCAGCGACGATATCCCGATCCAGGACCGTTTCTTCAAGGGCTCCGACTCCTTCCGCGGCTTCAAGCGCGGCGGCGTCGGCCCGCGCATGGACAATACCCGCGGCGACTCGGATGCGATCGGCGGCCAGACCTATGCCATCGGCACGGTCGAGACGACCTTCCCGCTCGGCCTGCCCGAGGAGTTCGGCCTCGAAGGCGCGGTCTTCACCGATTTCGGTACGGTGTTTGGCGCTCCGGAGGAGACGATGAACGCGGCGCCGGGCACTATTTGTCCGCTGGGCGACCCGGGCGAAACGAAGTGTAAGGTTCACGACACGCCTGAGCTGCGCCTCTCGGTCGGCGCCGGCGTGATCTGGCAGTCGCCCTTCGGGCCGCTGCGCGTCGATGTGGCCTATCCGTTGATCAAGGCCGACTATGACGAGGAAGAGCTGTTCCGCTTCTCGGTCGGCACGCGCTTCTAGACGGGGCCGCGACAAAGCGATAAAGGTTGCGACGGACGGCAGCACATGCCGTCCGTTGTCGTTTGAGGATGTACGGCATGCCTGACACTGGGGAACCGCGCGCGCTGGGGAGCGCCGATATTGGACGGATCATGCAGCTTCTGCCGCATCGTTATCCGTTCCTGCTGATCGACAAGCTCGTCGATCTCGATGGCGAGCAGTCGGGCGTCGGCATCAAGAATGTGACTATGAACGAACCGTTCTTCCAGGGGCATTTTCCCGGCCGGCCGGTCATGCCGGGCGTGCTGCTCATCGAATGCATGGCGCAGACCGCCGGCGCTCTGGTGCTCAATCACCTGGGCGACGAGCATGCCGGCAAGCTGGTCTTCTTCATGTCGATCGACAAGGCCCGCTTCCGCAAGCCGGTGGTGCCTGGCGACACGGTGCGTTTCCCGGTCAAGCTCATCCAGCGCCGCCCGCCCGTCTGGCGCTATGCGGCGGAAGCCATCGTCGACGGCAAGAAGGTGGCCGAGGCCGAAATCGGCGCCATGCTGATGAACGAGCGCGGCCAATAGCGCCGCGGCTGTCGTTTAAGGCGTACTCGATCGCGTTCGAGGTCTCCAAGCCGTAGCGGCCGCATCATGAAAGCCGGGTTCATCCAACTCGAGGCTTTCATGATCAAGCTTTCCTTCTGCGCAGCCGGGCTCTGGCTGCTCGCCGCGACAGTCGCCCAGGCCGCCGACGCCATCGGCTTCCGTGAAACCATCTTGGACAAGGACGGCGCACGGCCGCTCCATGTCAGCCTGTGGTACCCCACGAAAAGCGAAGACCCGGCCGCCATCGTCGGTGAAAATCGAGCTTTCCACGGATTTCCCGTTATCCGCGACGCCGCCCCGGTGGCGGGAGGCAAGCCGCTCGTCGTGCTGTCGCATGGCTATGGCGGCAGCTGGCGCAATCTCGGCTGGCTGGCCCAGGAGCTGGCCGGTCAAGGCTATATCGTCGCCGCGCCGGATCATCCCGGCACGACGACATTCGATCGGGATCCGGCGCGCGCGGCTACGTTGTGGGAGCGACCGCGTGATCTGGCGCGCGTCATCACCGCTTTGGCCGGGGATGCGAGCCTCGCCGGGGATGTCGATACGAACCGCATTGCCGCGATAGGCCATTCCCTCGGCGGCTGGACGGTCAGCGCGCTGGCCGGTGCGCGGTTCGATACCAGGCGCTTTGAAGAGGACTGCCGGAAGAACGGCAGCCCTCGTGCCTGCGCCCTCAGGGATGAGCTCGGATTAGGGCGACCCGAGATCGAGGGCGACATGAGCGATCCGCGTCTGAAGGCCTTCGTGTCGCTTGACCTTGGCCTGGCCAGGGGCTTCTCGCCCGCGACTCTCGCGGCCTTGCGGGTGCCGGCTCTCGTGCTCGCGGCGGGTATCGACATCGGCGGTTTGCCGCCGCGACTTGAATCGGGCTATCTCGCGGATAACCTGCCGAAGTCGTCATCCACTTACGTTGAAATTCCGGATGCCATGCATTTCAGCTTCATGGGTCTGTGCAAGCCGGGAGCGGCCGAGCTCATCGAGAAGGAAGAGCCCGGCAATGGCGTCGCCTGCAAGGATGGCGGCACGCGCAGCCGCGAGGAGATCCATCGCGAGATCGCCTTTCTCGTGGCGGGATTCCTGGCCACGGCCATGCCTGCGGAATAGTCATGTCTTCGACGGTTTTCTGCAGATCCATGGTCCAGCGCAAGCCGACGCTGTATCGAAAGCGTCGGGCGGCGCGTCCGTCTGCTATAAAGATAATGGCCGGGCTTTCGGCCCGGCCATCGATATTCCGTTCCGGGCGGCAGCTATTTGCCGCGCTTGCTCATCGGCACATAGTCGCGCCGCGGCGCGCCGGTATAGAGCTGGCGCGGCCGGCCGATGCGCTGTGACGGATCCTCGATCATCTCCTTCCACTGGGCGATCCAGCCGACGGTGCGCGCCACCGCGAAGAGCACGGTGAACATGCTGGTCGGGAAGCCGAGCGCTCTCAGGATGATGCCGGAATAGAAGTCGACATTCGGATAGAGCTTGCGCTCGATGAAGTAGCTGTCATTGAGAGCGACGCGCTCGAGCTCGCGGGCGACGTCGAGCAGCGGATCGTCCTTGATGCCGAGCTCGCCAAGCACCTCATGCGCGGTCTTCTGCATGATCTTGGCGCGCGGGTCGTAGTTTTTGTAGACCCGATGGCCGAAGCCCATCAGCCGCACATGCGAGTTCTTGTCCTTCACCTTGGCGATGAAGTCGGGGATCTTGTTGGCGTCGCCGATCTCTTCCAGCATCTTGAGCGCCGCCTCGTTGGCGCCGCCATGCGCCGGGCCCCACAGGCAGGCGATGCCGGCGGCGATGCAGGCGAAGGGATTGGCGCCCGACGAGCCGGCGAGCCTGACCGTCGAGGTCGAGGCATTCTGCTCGTGATCGGCATGCAGGATGAAGATGCGGTCCATGGCGCGCGCCAGGATCGGATTGACCTTGTATTCCTCGCAGGGCACCGCGAAGCACATGCGCAGGAAATTGGCGGCATAGGAAAGATCGTTCTTCGGATAAACGAAGGGCTGGCCGATATAGTATTTATAGGCCATCGCGGCGATCGTCGGCAGCTTGGCGATCATGCGCCGGGACGCGATCTCGCGCTGCTTGGGATCGTTGATGTCGGTGGAGTCGTGGTAGAAGGCCGACATCGCGCCGACCACGCCGACCATCACCGCCATCGGATGCGCGTCGCGCCGGAAGCCCTGGAAGAAGCGGGTCATCTGCTCATGCACCATCGTGTGCATGGTGATCGCATGTTCGAATTCGCGCCGCTGGGCGGGTGTCGGCAGGTCGCCGTAATAGAGCAGGTAACAGGTCTCGAGGAAGTCGCCATGCTCGGCGAGCTGATCGATCGGATAGCCGCGATAGAGCAGCACGCCGGCATCACCGT
>JBMOOM010000044.1:63400-102272 GCA_049323275.1 Pseudomonadota bacterium | reverse complement strand
GACACCCTCATCCGGCCTTCGGCCACCTTCTCCCGCACGCGGGAGAAGGGGAAAACCAGGCTGGGCCTGTGTATTCCGTGAGTTTCCCCGGACAGCCCTGCGCAAGCGGGAGAAGGGGAAATAACCTCTACACCTGCCTCGCCGGCAATCGCACCGTCAGCCCATCGAGCTCAGGCGAGATCCTGATCTGGCAGGCGAGCCGCGAATTGGGCTCGACCTCGAAGGCCATGTCGAGCATGTCGGCCTCCATCGCATCGGGCCCGCCGACCTTGTCCCGCCATTCGGGATCGACATAGACATGGCACGTGGCGCAGGAGCACGCCCCACCGCATTCCGCCTCGATGCCGGCGACGCCATTGCGGATGGCGGTCTCCATGAGGCTCGCGCCTTCCACGGCCGCCACGTCGATCGCCCGCCCGTCCTTGCCGATGAAGGTAACGCGGATCATGCGCCGAGCGCCATGTCGCTCGTCCAGCCTTGCGTCTTGCCCGGGTTCATCAGGCCGTAAGGGTCGGCCCGCTTCTTGAACTCGATCTGCGAACGGTCGATCTGCTTCATGCCGCCTTCCTCGATCGTATAGACATGCGGATCATAGATCGTGCAGCCGTCCAGTTCCTCGAATTCGCGGATCATCCGGTACATCGCCTCCCTACCCCGGTATTTCACCAGGGGCAGGCCGAAGATCTGCACCTCCCCTTCGAGCCGCGCCATTTCGTGGTGCATATAGATTTCATCGCCATAGCGGCGCATCTGGCGCAGCACCAGATCGGGATCGAAGGGGCGCGGATAGGCGACCTGCAGATAGGTCCAGCTCTTGTCGGCCTTGAGCGCCTGCAGCGTCGTATGGTTCCAGCCGCATTCATAAGCGGGCTGCAGTCCGGCCGCGATCAGCTCGGGTTTCGGCATGGCGAAGGAAATGGCGCCGCCATGCGCCGCGGCCAAAGAATCGAAGCGCGGCATTTCCCGCGGCGCCACCATGGCGAAGACGCCGTCGCGGTCGGCCGGAAAAAGCGCGCCATATTTGCTGTAGAAGGGCGCGAAGCGGCGTTCGACCGGCGTCAGCAGATAGCAGTCGAGCCCCACTTGCTGCGCCTCCATGGCGAAGCGCAATGCCCGGCCATAACCGTCGAAGAGAGCCGCGGTGTGAACCCAGTCGGTCGCCGGCGTCAGCGCGACATCGATCTCGAGGATGATCCCGTTGGTGCCATAGGCATGCTGGACCTTCTGGATGTCCGGCCCGTGCAGCTCGATGATCTGCGGCTCGGGCTCGACCGACATCACCTTTACATAGCCGACATTGCCGTCATCACGCAGCATGCCGTGGCGCAGCGAGCCGACGCCGCCCGAACCGCCCGACAGGAAGCCGCCGATCGTGGCGATGCGCCGCGTCGAGGGATACATCAGCAGCTCCTGCCCGCCTTCGCGCGCCGCATCATCGAGCCGCGCGATGCGCGCCCCCGCCTCCACCCGCGCCCGCCCGGGCTCGAGGGCAATGATGCGATCGATCTTGGTGATGTCGAGGATGATGCCGCCTTCCAGCGGCACGCATTGGCCGTAATTTCCGGTGCCGCCGCCGCGCACCGTGAGCGGCACCTTGTGCCTGGCGGCGGCGGCCGCGACGCGGCGGACCTCGTCCTGGTCGTTGGGCAGCACCACCAGATCGCCGACGCGGCCCTCAAGAGCCTGGCTGAGGATGGGGCTGTACCAGAAGTAATCGCGCGACTTGAGCTCCACCTGCCTGGGGTCGTCATAGACGCGAATGCCGTCGATATCGCGGCGGAAGGCGGCGAGATCATAAAAACGCTTGCCGGTCATGCGGGCCTCCGGCGCCGGCGGCTCTCGCCGAGCTTGCGGCCATTGCGATAGACGATGCGCTCGGCATTGGGCCGGCTGACCAGATCGTTCAGATCGGCGGCATCGAACCAGATGAAATCGGCCCGTTGACCGGTCGCGATGGGAGCAACCGGCGACCCGCAATGCGCCGCCGGCAAGGTCGTGATGCTGTCGAGCCAGTCGCGGGGATCGACATGGCAGGCGAGCACCGCCAGTCTCAGGATCGCCAGCGGATCATAGTCGCCGAACGGGTAGAAAGCATCGCGGCAATTGTCGACGCCGAGCAGAACCTCGACACCGGCCTTGCGCGCCTCGAGCACCGGCGCCACGCCGCGCCGGCGCGGCGAGCGTCCGCCATTGCGGTCCTGCAGGTAGAGATTGGTCGTCGGCAGCGCCACCAATGCGACCCCGGCCTCGGCGCCCGCCGCGAGCGTGCGGGCGAGCCGGTCATCGTCATGGAGCGACAGCGAGCAGCCATGGCCGCACAGGACGCGTCCCGACAGACGCGCGCGCCTGGTCGCCGCGACAATCTCGGAGAAGCCGTCGGCTTCGATATCGAGCCCTTCATCGACATGGAAATCGAGCGCCAGGTCGTGCCGGTGCGCCAGCTTGAAGGCGATATCGACTTTGCTCGGCAGATCGGCATTGCGGTAGAAGAAGGCGCCGAACACGCCGCCGTCCCGGCGCACCCGCTCCGCGACACGCTCGCCGCCTTCCGGCAGGAGATCGGCGGGTATCAGCGCGGCGAGCTGCAATTCGACACGACCTTTCCAATCGTGCTTCAGCTCATTGAGCACCGGCCAGGCGATCGGCGCCTCGGGCTCCGGCCAGTCGACATGGCTGCGCAGCACCCGGACACCGTTGAGATAGGCGGCTTCGAGCGCACGGCTTGCGCGGCCGCGGATGTCGTCGACCGTCCATTGCCGCATGTCCTCTTCCATGAGCGCGATGGCGTCGAACAGACCGTTCACCCGGCCATTCAGCCGTTCGACCGTATAGGTCTTGTCGAGATGGACATGCGCATCGGCGAAGAGCGGCGTCACCAGGCCGCCATCGCCGCTGGAAGACGGCGTTATCGCCGCGATGCGTTCTCCGGCGACGGCGATATCGACTCTCTCCGGGGCACCGGCCACAGTCACGGCTTCGAGCACGAAACGGTCCATCGGGTCACCAGCCGGGCTGATTGTCGAGCCAGGCAAGCGGCGCCCGCTCGATCTCTTCCAGCGCCGCCGCGATCCGCGCCGCGGCGAAAACGAGGGTCTGCCGGCCCTTGTCGAGGCTCGCCGCCGAAGCATCGCCGCAGGCGCCTTCGGGATGCAGATCCTGCGATTGCCAGCCGGGCTTGGCGCCGCCCGACAGGCTGATATGGCGGTAGTCGCGCTCGAATTCCTCCGTGAGCGGATGGAAATTTTTCGCCTTGTTCATGTTCACGAGCGCCGGGTGGAGCGCCAGCATCACCGAGGTTTCCATGTCGCCGGCATGGACGCCGTGTTTGAGCTCGTCATCGCCATAGAGAGCATCCGGCATGCCGAGACCGAACCAGTTGAGGGAGAATGCCAGCATGTGGTGCCGGCGGCGCAGCTCGCGCGCCACGATGTCCATGATGGCGATCTGGCCGCCATGGCTGTTGAGCATGACGAATTTGCGCACCCCGCTATGGGCGACCGAGGCGCCGATCTCGGTCCACATGCGGATCAGGGTTTCGGCCGAGAAGGTGAGCGTGCCGGGAAAGCGCAGATGCTCGTCGCTCTTGCCGATCGGCATGACGGGCAGGAACAAAACCTGGCTGCTGTGGGGCAGCTTCTCCGCCACCGCTGCGACAATGCCGGAGATGATGGCGGCGTCGACCGAGAGCGGCAGATGCGGCCCATGCTGCTCGGTGGCCCCCACCGGCAGGACGGCGACGATGCGGTCGCGGTCGAGCTTCGAGAATTCCTCGCTCGAATAGTCCGACCAGTAGCGCTTCACCCCGCCTCTCCCAAGCTGATAGAGCATCGGCCCGAAAAGCATGTGGCGGTTTTCGGAGAAAACGATGCGCAGAATAACGAGATGGAGTGCCGTAATGACTTCATAAGAACATCCGCCCTCGACCCTGTCTCTAACATATCAGAGCAAATGGTCAAACTATTTGTTTTGTTTTCTTGAGGACTATGCCACCGTAATGACCATGAACGAGCACTGCATCATTGTCGGCGCCGGCCATGGCGGCGTGCAAGCCGCTGCGAGCCTGCGCCAGGAAGCCTATCAGGGCCGCATCACCCTGGTGAGCGATGAGCCCGATCTGCCCTATCACAAGCCGCCACTCTCCAAAGGATTCCTCAAGGCGCCCGAAGCGCCGGTGCTCGAATTGCGCAACGCCGCCTTCTATCGCGACAATGGCATCGATCTTGTGAGCGGAGCCCGCGTGACCGCGATCGCGCCCGCGACCAGGACCGTCACCCTCGCCGATGGCGGCAAGCTCGCCTACACGAACCTGATCCTGGCGACGGGATCGCGGCCGCGCCTGCCCGAGCTCGACGGCATCGGGCTCGACGGTGTGCTGAGTCTCCGAAGCCTCACCGATGCGCGCCGCCTCAGTGAGGCGCTCACCGAGCCGAAGCGCGTCGTCATCATTGGCGGCGGCTTCATCGGCCTCGAGCTCGCCCATACGCTGGCCGGGCTCGGCCATGCCGTGACCCTTATCGAAGCCGTGCCGCGCCTCCTCGCCCGGTCGGTGTCGCCGGCGATGGCCAGTCATATCCAGGCCCGTTCGGCACAGGCCGGCATCGCCTTTCACATCGGCGCACGGATCTCAGGGCTCGAGGGCACAGAAGGCAAAGTCACGGCGGTGACCCTCGCCGACGGCAGGAGCCTGCCGGCCGATATCGTGATCCTCGGCACCGGCGCTCTGCCCAATGTCGAGCTTGCGGCGGCGGCCGGCCTCGCCGTCAATAACGGCATCGAGGTCGACGCCTTCATGCGCAGCTCCGATCCGGCGATCCTCGCCATCGGCGACTGCACCAATTTCCACCAGATTCATGCCGGCCAGCGCCTGCGGCTCGAATGCGTGCAGAACGCCACCGACCAGGGACGCAATGCCGCCCGGACGCTCGTCGGGCGACCGGAGGCCTATCGCGAATTGCCGTGGTTCTGGTCGGATCAGGGCGACATGAAGCTGCAGACCGCTGGTCTTTCCCTGGGCGCCGACGAAACAGTCACTACCGGCGCGCTGGAGGACAACGCCTTCGCCATCCATCACTTCAAAAACGGCAGGCTCATCGCCGTCGACACCATCAATCGCCCGGCGGATCACATGCTGGCGCGCCGGCTGATCGGCACGCGCGCCACGCCGACGCTCAAAGATGTTCTGGCCGGGCCGCAGCGGCTCAAGGAAATGCTGAAGGAGGCCGCGTCGTGACGCTTCGCCATCTGCTGCCCCTGACGATCCGCCGGCCTTTCGCCAGATACAGCCACGGCGTACTGGTCGAGGCGCCGAGCGACCTGATCTTCTGCTCGGGCCAGCTCGGCATCGGGGCGGACGACATCATTCCGGATGATGCCGCGGGTCAGGCCGAGCTGTGCTTCGCCAATATCGCGGCGATCCTGGCCGAGGTTGGCATGCAGCTCGGAGATGTCGTGCGCATCAATGCCTATGTCACCGACCGCAGCCATATGGCCGCCTATATGGGCGTGCGCGACCGGCTGTTTCCCGCCCCCTCGCCCGCCTCGACCTTGATGATCGTCTCGGGCTTCACCCGCCCCGAATTCAAGGTCGAGATCGAGGTGGTCGCGGCCCGCGGATCAGACCGCGTCGCCTAAAGCCTCGACGAGCGGCTGGAGCTCGCTCTCATAGCGCCGCCAGCGGCCGACCGAGCTCTGATAGATCGGATTGCGCACCTGGTTGCGGCTGAAAGTGCGCACCGCCGACGTGCCTTCGTGAAAATTCAGGCAGGCCGGATCCCAGTCGAGACCGAGAAAAGCGATGATCTGCCTGGCCTGCGCCTCGAAATCACCGGTCAGCGCCTCATAATCGACCTCGAGGAGCTTGAGCGGCAGAACCTTGCGCCAATGCGCCATGAGCCGCGCATATTCACGATAATAGAGCCCGAGCGTGGTGAGGTCGCGGCTGTAGCCATGCGCTTCGCTGAGCCGGTTCTGATAGCAGGACAGGCAGGTGTCGATCGGATTGCGCCGCATATGGATCACATGGGCATTCGGCCACAGAAGGGCGATCAGGCCGAGAAACTCGAAATTGTGCGGCAGCTTGTCGACGACGCGGCGCGCCTCGGGCCCGAAGAATTTGAGCAGCTTGACATAGCTCTCGGCCATCGCCGCCACTTTCGGCGCCTCCGCTTTGGCGAAGACGGGCAGGAACTTGGCGACGTCGCCGCGATATTGCGCATTGCCGGCGATCTTCCATATGCGGTCGAGCTCCCCCGCGCCCGCCGCCTGCGGATGGCGCGCGATGACCTGCTCGACCAGCGTCGTGCCGGAGCGCGGCATGCCGACGACGAAGACCGGAACATCGCTGGCACTGCCCTTGCCCTGGTGCTGCGCAAACACTTCCGGTGTGAAGGTCGCGATCAGCGCATCGACCCAGGCGCGATACTGGACGAGATCGAAGGGCACCATATCGGCGATATTGGCCTTCTTGTAGTGGGTGAAGGCGCGCGCGTAGTCACCGTTCTGCTCGCGGATCTTGGCCGCGCCGACATGCAGCGCATTGAGCGCCCGCTTGTTCGCCGACGGCACCAGCAGCTTCTCCTCGATCTCGGCGAGCAAGGGCGACGAGAGGTCATGCTTGTCGTTCACCGCCAGCCGGTAGAGCACGAAATCGCCATGCACCGGATGGTTGCGCAGCGTCTCGAAACAGGCGCGCGCCGCGTCGGTCTGGCCCAGCATCTCGAGCGTCTTGCCGAGCGCGAATTTATAGTCGGCATTGCCCGGCTCGTCGCGGCAGGCCATCTCGTGATAGGGCAAGGCGCGCTCCGGCTTGCCGGCGAAACGGTAGAACTCACCCAGGAGCCAGCACGACTTCGTGAGCCTGGGATTGATGGCGAGCGCCCGCTCGAGCGGCGCCTGGGCGAGCTCGATGAGGCCGAGATCGAGATAGGCGCAGCCGAGATTGTTGAGATAGACCGCGTTGCTCGGATCCTTCCTGGCGGCGAGCGCCAGATATTTGACCGCCTCAGCCGGGTTCTGGCGGTTGATGAGGACGATGCCGAGGACATTGTTGGCATCCGCATGTCCGGGAGCCGATTGCTGGACCTGGCGTGCCGCCGTTTCCGCCTCCGCAAGCTTGCCCTTGCCGATGAGGGCCATGATTTCCTTGAGCTTGCCCATGACGGGATCGGGGCGCTTGGTGACGGGCGAAGACGAGGCCATTGGGGTCCTTGCAAGATAAATGTCGGCGCCCTCTTAACACGGCCGCGAAGCTCACGGTAAGATGCCGCTATGAAACTCCATGGCGATATCATTTCACCTTTTGTCCGCATGTGTCTGGTCACCGCCCGGGAGGTCGGGCTGGGTGCCAAGGTAGAGCAGGTCCAGACCCGGGCGGATCCGACCACGGTCAATCCGACGCTTGCCGCTCTGTCGCCGGTCGGCAAGGTCCCGGTGCTGGTCACCGATCACAATCACCCGCTCTATGACTCGCGCGTCATCATCGAATATCTGAGCCATGTCTCGGGCAACAAGACGCTCATCCCCGATGACGGCGTGAAGCGTTTTCGCGTGCTCACCCTGCAGGCGCTCGGCCAGGCGATTGCCGAGGCGGGCGTCGCCTTCCGCTACGAAACCGCGGTCCGCCCCCAGGGCCTGCAATGGCGCGAATGGATCGCCCGCCATGAATTGCGCGTGAAGGCCGAGTTCGACGATCTGGAGAAGACCTGGATCAAGGATCTGAGCGAGGTCACCGCCGGCTCGATCGCCGTGGCGGTCGCTCTGTCCTATCTCGACTTCCGCATTCCCGACTGGCAATGGCGCAAGGACCGGCCGCAGCTCCAGGCCTTCCATGACGAATTCTCGCGCCGGCCTTCCATGCAGGCGACGGCGCTGAAGGCCGCCTGAGGAACCACCGATGTTCGAGCCCGCCACGCTCCTCGCCTATGTCGCGATCGTGCTGGGCTTCGTGTTTCTTCCCGGCCGCGCCACCCTGCTCACCATCGCGCGGGCCACGACGTCCGGCACGCGCGTCGGCGTCGCCACCGGCGCCGGCGTGGCGGCGGGCGATGTCATCCATACTTTCATGGCCATCGTCGGGCTCTCGGCCATCATCGCCGCCTCGTCCCTGCTGTTCAGCCTCATCAAATATGCCGGCGCCGCCTATCTGATCTATCTCGGCATCCGCGCCGTCTTGGAGAAGTCGCCTGCCGATCTCACTGCGCGGACGCTGCCGATGACCGCCGGAAAGGCATTCCGGCAGGCGATCCTCACCGAGTTGCTCAATCCCAAGACCGCGCTCTTCTTCCTGGCCTTCCTGCCGCAATTCGTGCATCCGGAGAACGGCATGGTCTGGCTTCAGCTGACCGAGCTGGGCTTGATCTTCGTGCTCCTGGGGCTCGTCGCCACCGTGGTCTTCGCGCTCGGCGCCGCCGGCCTCGGCCGCTTCCTGCGCCGCAATCCGACGGTGCTCAAATGGCAAGGCAAGGTCGTCGGCGGCATCTATTGCGCGTTGGGGATCCGCCTTGCCTTGCAGGATCGCTGAAGTTCAGGTCACGGCCCCTTCCAGTCGAGCGCGCAGATTTCGGCCGAGCGGCCCTTGAAGTCCCAATTGCGGCCATGGCCGCGGAAGCGGCTCTTCAATGCCTGGGCCACGATGATCTGCGGGCCGATCCAGTACTGGCTGTTCTCGATCGTGGTCGGCTGGCCCCTGGCGTTGCCGGCGATCGGCGCGATCTCGCCGTCGATGATCTTCGGGATGGAGAAACGGCGGACATCGCCATCGACCTCGTAGCGCACATCCTCCTGCCACACGCCGAGGAAGCGGCCGACCAGGATGGAGAGCAGATGCGTGGTGCCGCCCGCCTGCCCGGTCATGATGCGGGTCAGCGCCTTGACCTGGTAGATGTCGGCTTTGTTGTCGATATAGACGCCGGCGCTCCAGTTGCCACGGCTCATCTGGCCGGGAATTTCGATGATGAGGCCGAGCGCTATGCCGGAGAGATCGACCTCGCCGAACTTACCGTCATCGATGCGCACGCCGCCCCAGGTCTGGCAATATCCCTCCGTAGGCGGATGTTTTCCGAGCGACAGCACGCAGGGACAGAACACCGTGCAATTGCAGGACAGGATCAGCTCGCCTTTGATGTGCCATGGTTCACGCGCCATCAGTCTCTCCTAGATAACCAATATATAAAGGCCGGCCGCGACGAGGCCGAGGCCGATTCCGTAAGACAGCGCCTTGGGCTGCGGCAGGGTCTTCTCCAGCACCATCACGAGCCCGATGAAGCCCATCCAGACGATATTCATGAGGCCTGCCGCGAAGCCTAAGCCCATCAGCGCCCAGCAGCAGCCGAAACAGTTGAGGCCCTGGGCGAGCCCCATGCGGAAGACGCCGAATGGCCGGTCGGTCCAACGCGCCATGAAATAGGGCATCGGCATGCGGCATTTGCTGAGGCAGGCATGTTTGAGGGAGGTGAACTGATAGGCGCCTGCCCCGATGAGAACCAGCGCCGCCCAGCGGCCTTCGAAAACACCCGCATGCCCCGCTTCGAGAAGTCCCCATTGCGCCAGAGCGGCGGCCAGCGCGAAGACCAGCCAGACGGCGCCATACCCCGCCGCCAGCACCAGAGGCGGCACGATCGTCATCTGCTTCGCCGCCGCCGCTTCGGCGATGTCGAGATAGGTCTGGATCATCGGCGCGGCCGCGGGCGTCATCATCGCCAGCGTCATGGCGAGCCACATCGCGAGGAGCGGCATCAGGCCGGCATTGGCCGCCGGGCCGCACAGCACCGTCACGATCCCGGCCAGCGTGCCGCCGGCCGCCATCCACAGATAGGCCGTCGACACCAACATGATGACAACGAGGCACAGCGCCATGACAAAGCGCGGCCGGCTGGTCGACTGCCTGAGGATCAGATCCATGGCGCAACGCTACCGCGACATCGCTCGCTCTTGAAGCCCCTAGAGCGGGATGCGAAAAAGTGCGCAGCGGTTTTTCGCAAGAATCCCGCGCCAAACCATCATGACGCTCCCGCATTGTGACCTTATGTCCAAGCCTGTCGAATTTGACGTGATTGTCGCCGGCGGCGGCCCCGCCGGCCTGGCCGCCGCCTGCCTTGCCGCCGCCCGCGGCTTCGGGGTGGCGCTGATCACCGGCCCGCGCGAAACGCGGCCCGATCCGCGCACCGTCGCGCTCATGATGCCGTCCCTCGCCGTGCTCGAGGCCTGCAGCCTGTGGCCGGCAGATCTGCGCGAGCAGACGGCGCCTTTGCGCAAGCTGCGCCTCGTCGACGACACCGGCGCGCCCTTCGCCGCCCCGGAGCTCGTCTTTTCGGCCCGGGAGGCCGGCCTCGACGCCTTCGGCTGGAACATCCCGCTGGCGCTGCTGAAACCCCGCCTCGCCGCCCGCGCCGCCGAGCTGGGCGTCACGCTCCATGAAGCGAGCGTCGCGAGCTATTCGGCCGATGGCGAAAAGGCGATCGTCGATCTCGACAAGGGCGAGACGCTCGCGGCGGGGCTCGTTCTCGCCGCCGACGGGCGCAACTCGGCCTTGCGCCAGGCCGTCGGCATCGAGATGATCTCGTGGTCCTATGACCAGACCGCGATCGCGGTGAGCTTCGCCCATTCGCAGCCGCATCACGACATATCGAGCGAATACCACAAGCAGGCCGGCCCCTTCACCACGGTGCCGATGCCGGGACGGCGCTCGTCGCTCGTCTGGATGGAACGGCCGCAACGCGCCGACGAGCTGATGCGGCTCGACGACAGGGCGCTCGCCGCGGAGATCCAGGTTTTGAGTCATGGCGAGCTCGGTCTCGTCAGCGGCATCGGTCCGCGCCGCGCTTTCCCGATGTCCGGTGCCCGCGCGTCGAGCTTCGCCCGCAACCGCGTGATGCTGATCGGCGAGGCCGCCCATACCGTGCCGCCGATCGGCGCCCAGGGTCTCAACATGTCCTTCCGCGACGCCGACGACGCCATCGCGCTCGTGGCGCAGGCCCGCGACAAGGGCGAGGATATCGGCGCGGCGAAGCTGCTGGCGGACTACGATATGCGCCGCCAGCGCGATGTGCGTCCCCGCCAGGCGGTCATCGATCTCATGAACCGCTCGCTGCTCTCCGCTTATCTGCCGCTCGAAGCCGGCCGCGCGGCCAGCCTTGCGACGCTTGCCGTATTCGGTCCGTTGCGCCGTTTCGCAATGAGCATAGGCCTTGGCGGTGCTAGCCGTGCTGGATGACATAGATCAAAAGCGGAATCGTGATCGCCGAGATGATGGTGGTGATCAGCACCGCCGTCGATGAGCCCTCGATATAGGCCTTGTATTGACTGGCGAGGATGAAGGCGTTTGATGCCGTGGGCAGCGCCGCCATCATCAGCGCCACATCGCGCCACAAGGGATCGATCTCCGGTACGAAGAGGCTCAAGGCGACGAAAGCGAGCGCCGGCTGGACCAGCGTCTTCATGCCGGCGACGAGCGGCATCTCGCGCCCGATGCCGCTGAACTGCCGGGCCCCGACGGTGACGCCGAGCGCGAACAGAGCCACCGGCCCCGCCGAATTCATCAGCATGGTGAGCATGGTGCCGAGCGCGCCCGGCGCCTTGAACGAGAAGGCCGAGGCGAAGCCGCCCAATAGGGTGGCGACGATGAAAGGATGGCCGAAGACCTGCTTCAGGATTTTGAGCGCGATCTCGCCCCAATGCGCTTCTTCATTGCGTTCATGGCCGAGGGTGGCGAGGAAAGCGGTCAGGGTGAATTGCGCGGTGCAGTCGAAGCAGAAGACGAGCGCCGCCGGCACCGCCGCCTCCGGCCCGAAAAAGGCGACCGCCAGCGGCAGGCCCATATAGCCGACATTGCCGTAACTTCCGGCTGTACCCTGCAGCACCGCCACCTTGAAGGCGAAACCGAGCAGCCGCCACGAAATGATAAAGACAGCGAGGAAGGCGGTGACCGTCGCCGAGGTGGTCGCGGCGACATAAGGCCAATCGATCAGCTTCTCGAAGGGGGCCGCGGCGACCACCAGGAAGATCAGGGCCGGCAGCGCGAACCAGATGAGAAAGATATTGAGCCATTCGAGGCCCTTGTCGCCCACCGCCCAGATCCGGGCGGCGGCGACGCCCAGCGCCACCAGGCCGAAAAACGGCAATGCGAGATCGAGTATGGCGGCCAAGAACGCCCCCCTTAAGCAATTGAGTTATGGGACGTAATTCCCTTTTCAACAAGCGTCCACCTGCCCTCTTGCCTTCCGCCCAAAGGCTTGTCATCAAGGGACCATGACGGGCGCAATTCCTCTGGCGAAATTTCGGATCGGGCAAGTGGTAAAACACCGCCTGTTCCCATTTCGCGGCGTCATTTTCGATGTCGACCCGGTCTTCAACAATACCGAGGAATGGTGGCTGTCGATCCCCGAGGACATCCGGCCGCGCAAGGATCAGCCCTTCTATCATCTCTTCGCCGAGAACGACGAAACCGAATATGTGGCCTATGTTTCCGAGCAGAATCTGCTCGATGACGGCTCCGGCGAACCGATCCGCCATCCGCAGATCCGCGAGGTCTTCGAAGCCTTCGATTCGAAGAAGAGCCTCTACCGCCTGCGCGACGCGCGCCGCCACTAGCCCCTCGATCAAACCATGATTTCGGTCGGATTGCCGGCCACCCTCGAGAACCGGGCGAATCGCCTAAATTCGAAGGCCATGACGAAGACCTGGATATGCGGCCTCCTCCTTGCGGCTCTGCTCGGCGTGGCGTCGGCCGCAGCCGAACCGCGTCACGGCCTCGCCATGCATGGCGAGCCGGAACTGCCCGCGGACTTCAAATCCCTGCCCTATGCCAATCCTGACGCGCCCAAAGGCGGCCTCTTCCGCCAGGCCATCGCCGGCAGCTTCGACACGGTCAATCCCTTCATCGTGAAGGGCCAGAAGGCGGTCAGCATCAGCACCTATGTCTTCGAGAGCATGATGAGCCGGAATTACGCCGAGGCCTTCACGGTCTATGGGCTCCTCGCCGAAAGCATCGATGTGAGCCCCGACCGCAACCGGATGACTTTCGTGCTCCGGCCCCAGGCGCGCTTTTCCGACGGTGCGCCGGTGACCGCAGCCGATGTCGTCTATTCGCTCGAGACCTTGCGCGATCACGGCCTGCCCCGCTTCAAGACCTATTATTCCAAGATCAAGACGATCGAAACGCCCGATGCCCGCACCATCGTGATGACGCAGGACCAGGGCGACCGCGAATTGCCGCTGATCATGGGGCTCATGCCGATCCTGCCCAAGCACTATTGGGAGAAGCGCAATTTCGAGGAGTCGACGCTCGATCCCATCATGGGCTCGGGTCCCTATGTCCTGACCGAGATAAAACCCGGCGAACGGATCTCGCTCAGGAAGAACCCCGATTATTGGGGCAAGGACATCGCCTTCAACCGCGGCCTGTGGAATTTCGACGAGGTGCGTTTCGACTATTTCCGTGACAACAACGCCGCCTTCGAGGCCTTCAAGAAAGGCCTCGCCGACATCCGGGTGGAGCCGGATCCGACCCGTTGGTCGCAGGCCTATGATTTTCCCGCCGTCAAGAACGGCCAGATCATCCGTGAACGGATCGAACAGCGGACGCCCGCCGCCGCTTCGGGCTTCGCCTTCAACACGCGCAAATCCCTGTTCGAGGACCCGCGGGTGCGCCGGGCGCTGGTCGAGGTCTTCGACTTCGAATGGCTGAACGACAACCTGCTGTTCGGTCTTTATCGGCGCACTCTGGGCTATTATTCGGGCTCGACGCTCTCCTATTTCGGCCATCCCGCCGATGCGCGCGAGAGGGCGCTGCTCGGCGCCGATGCGGCGCGCATCGATCCGCGCATTCTCGACGGCAGCTATGAGCCGCCCAGGACCGACGGCTCCGGCCGCGACCGCAGGGTGTTGCGCCAGGCCGTCGCCCTGCTTGGCCAGGCCGGCTGGGAAATCCGCAACGGGCAATTGGTCAACGCCGAAACCGGCGAGGTTTTCGCCTTCACCATCTCCTGCGTCTCGCGCGAGCAGGAGAAAATCGCTCTCCACTATCAACGCACGCTGAAGCAGATCGGCATCGAGGTAAAGGTCCGCATCGTCGATTCGACGCAGTTCCAGCGCATGCTCGACACCTATGAGTTCGATATGCTCCCGGTCATGTGGTACAATTCGCTCTCGCCCGGCAATGAGCAGGACTATTATTACGGCAGCGCCGGCCGCACGACGCCCGGCACCCGCAACTATCCGGGCATCGCCGACCCGGCCGTCGATCGCATGATCGGGGCGCTCCTCGCGGCGGCGACGGATGAGGACTTCATCGCCGCCGTCCGCGCCCTCGACCGGCTCCTGGTCAACGGCTTCTATATCGTGCCCTTCTACAATTCGGGCGGCCAGTGGGTGGCGCGCTGGAACACCATCGCCCGTCCCGAGCATCCCCCTCTTTCGGGCTTCGAAGGCACTGGTCTATGGTATGTGAAGCCGTAATGTCGGAGGGCCAAGCGAAATGACCGTCCAGCCGATCGCGCACAAATCCTGGCTTCCCACCGAATGCGCCACGCTGATCGAGGGGATCGAGACCTCGCTCGGCCGCCACAATGATCCGGCGGCGATCGAGGCGCGGCTGATGCGGCTCATCGACGATCACGAGCGGCACATGGACCGCGAGTCGATCGGCCTCAATGCCGGCACCAACGTGATGAATCCGCGCGCCGCGGCGCTGCTCGCCCGCTCGCTCGGCAACCGGCCGAGCCTCGGCTATCCCGGCGACAAATACGAGATGGGCATGGAATATGCCGAGGAGATCGAGGTCATCGCCGAGGACCTGGCGAAGCGTCTGTTCGCCGCCCCCTTCGCCGAGATCCGCGTCGGCTCCGGTGCGCTCGCCAATCTCTACAGCTTCATGGCGACCGCCAAGCCGGGCGACAGCATCATGGCCTTCACCGGTGAAATGGGCGGCCATGTCACCCATCACCAGGCCGGCGCCGCCGGCCTCTACGGCCTCGTGACCCATGCCGTCCCGTTCGATGCGGCGCGGATGACGGTCGATCTCGAGCGGCTGCGTTCTGAAGCGAAGCGGCTGCGGCCCAAACTCATCACCGTCGCCGGCTCGCTCTGCCTCTATCCCTATCCGGTGCGCGAGATGCGCCGGATCTGCGACGAGGTCGGCGCCTATCTGCTTTACGACGCGGCCCATATGGGCGGCCTCATCGCCGGCAGGCATTTCCAGGCGCCGCTCGCCGAAGGCGCCCATCTGATGACCATGTCGACCTACAAGGCCTTTGGCGGCCCGCCCTCGGGGCTGATCCTTGCGAGCGACGCCGATCTCGCCAGGCGCCTCGACCAGATCGCCTATCCGGGCCTCACCGCCAATTTCGATCTCGGCAAGACGGCCGCGCTGGCGCTGTCCATCCTCGATCTCCTGGAGCACGGCGAGGCCTATGCAGCCCAGGCCACGGCGAACGCCAGGGCGCTGGGCGCCGCGCTCATGGATCAAGGCATCGCGGTTCATCGCGCTGCTGGCCATGACGTCACCGACAGCCACCATCTGGCGCTGCCGGCCGCCCCTCATGGCGGCGGACAGTCGGCCGCGAAGCATCTGGCGCGCGCCAATATCCTGCTCTGCGGCATCGGCCTGCCTTTGGCGCCCATCATCGGCGATCTCAACGGCATCCGCATCGGCACCCAGGAAGTGACCCGCTTCGGCATGAAGGAAGACGCCATGGCCGAGATCGCCAGACTGATGGCGCGGGTCATGGTCAAAGGCGAGGCGCCCGAAAGAGTCCGCCCCGATGTCATCGCCTTCCGCCGGAACTATCAGACCATGAGCTATGTGAGATGAGCACGCCCGTTGTCATCGACGTCGTTTCCGATGTCGTCTGTCCCTGGTGCTATGTCGGCAAAAGGCGGCTCGAGGCCGCCCAGCGCCTGATGCCCGACCGGCCATTCGCGGTCTTCTGGCGGCCCTTCCAGCTCGATCCGACGATCCCCAAGGAAGGTCTGCCGCGCAAGACCTATCTCGAGCGTAAGTTCGGCAATCTCGAGCGTCTCACCCAGACTCACGCGCAGCTGGTCGAGATCGGCAAGACGGAGGGCATCCCCTTCGCCTTCGACAGGATCACCCGCTCGCCCAACACGCTCGATGCCCATCGCCTCATCCGCTGGGCGCATGAGGCTGGCAAGCAGACCGAGATGGTCGAACGCCTCTTCGCGCTCTACTTCACCGAGGGCGCCGATATCGGCAATCACGAGGTCTTGATCAAGGCCGCGGTGGAAGTGGGTCTCGACGGGGCGCTCGTCACCCAGCTTCTGAATACGGGGGCCGATCTCGATCCGGTCATCGAGGAGATCAATGCCGCAAGCAAGATGGGCATATCCGGCGTGCCGACCTTCATCTTCGCCAGCCGTTTCGCCATCTCCGGCGCCCATCCGGCCGAGACGATCAAGAAGGCCATCGAGCAGACGGCCTTAACGGCAACTTAAGAAACAAGGCGCAGCCTGACGATTGGGAAAGGGGAGTTTTTCACCATGTCGTCACTGACCTTCCTCTATGGCGCCGTCGCCGTGACGGTGATCGCCAATCTTGTTCTGTTGCGGTACTTCCTGACCCGGCCGGACGACACGATCGTCGAGGACTAAGCGGCCAGCCTTACGAGCTGAGTCATGATCTGACGCGAGCCCTTGAGGCGCTCTTCCGGCGTGTCCCAGCTGCGCATGATGACCAGCTTCATATCCGCCGCGCGCAGTTTCGCCAGCGTGCCCTGCCCGGTGATCCACTCGACGAGCTTCTTCGGATTGGCGAACTGATCGCCGCGGAATCCGATCACCGCGCCCTTGGGTCCGGCATCGACGCTCGCCACATTGGCCTTGCGGCACAGAAGCTTGATCGACACGACATCGAGCAGATGCTTCACCTCTTCCGGAATGCGCCCGAAGCGGTCGTGCAATTCGGCGCCGAAGGCATCGAGATCGGTCTCCTCCTGGAGATCGGCCAGGCGGCGATACAACCCCAGGCGCAACTGCAGATCCGGCACATAGGGCTCGGGGATGAGAACCGAGGTGCCGATATTGATCTGCGGCGACCAGGTGCCCTCGGCCTCCAGCGTATCCTCGCCGGTGCGCAATTTGGCCACCGCCTCTTCGAGCATCGTCTGATAGAGCTCGTAGCCGACTTCCTTCACATGACCCGACTGCTCGTCGCCGAGCAGATTGCCGGCGCCGCGGATATCGAGATCGTGGCTCGCCAGGGTGAAGCCGGCGCCCAGTGAATCGAGCGACTGCAGCACCTTGAGACGTTTCTCCGCCGCCGCCGTCAGTATGCGATTGGCCTGCGTCGTCAGCAGCGCATAAGCGCGCTGCTTGGAGCGCCCGACGCGGCCGCGGATCTGATAGAGCTGGGCCAGGCCGAACATGTCGGCGCGATGTACGATCAGCGTGTTGGCGGTCGGGATGTCGAGGCCGGATTCGACGATGGTGGTCGACAGCAGCACGTCGAATTTGCGGTCGTAGAAGCCGCTCATAATGTCTTCGAGCTCGGTCGGCGACATTCGGCCATGCGCGGTACGGAATTTCACTTCCGGCACATGGTTGCGCAGGAAGTCGGCCTGCTCCTCGAGATCGGAGACGCGCGGGCAGACATAGAAGCTCTGGCCGCCGCGGAAATGCTCGCGCAGCAGCGACTCGCGGATGACGACCGGGTCGAAGGGCGAGATGTAGGTTCTGACCGCCAGACGGTCGAGCGGCGGCGTGGTGATGAGCGAAAGCTCGCGCACGCCCGACAGAGCGAGCTGCAGGGTGCGCGGGATCGGCGTCGCGGTAAGGGTGAGCACATGCACATTGGCGCGCAGCTCCTTCAGCCGCTCCTTGTGCTTGACGCCGAAATGCTGCTCCTCGTCGATGATGAGCAGGCCCAGATCGCGGAACCTGACGCTGTCCGCCAGGAGCGCATGCGTGCCGACGACGATATCGATCTCGCCCTTGGCGAGCCCGTCCTTGACCGCCTCGATCTCCTTGCGCCCGACGAGCCTCGAGGCCTGGGCGAGCCGCAAGGGCAGGCCCTGGAAGCGTTGGCTGAAGGTGGCGAAGTGCTGGCGCGACAGCAGCGTCGTCGGCACCACCACCGCCACCTGCTTGCCGTTCATCGCCGCGACGAAAGCGGTGCGCAGCGCCACTTCCGTCTTGCCGAAGCCGACATCGCCGCAGATGAGGCGGTCCATCGGGCGGCCCTTCTGCAGATCGTCGAGCGTGGCCTCGATCGCGGCGAGCTGGTCTTCCGTCTCCTCATAGGGGAAGCGGGCGCAGAACTCGTCATAGAGGCCGTCCGGCGGCGGCAGGATCTCGCCGGGCTTCAGCTCGCGCGCCGCCGCGGTCTTGATCAGGTTCTCGGCGATCTCGCGGATGCGCTCCTTGAGCTTCGCCTTCTTCGCCTGCCAGGCGCCGCCGCCCAGCCGGTCGAGCTGGGCGCCCTCCTCGTCCGAGCCGTAGCGCGACAGGAGCTCGATATTCTCCACGGGCAGGAACAGCCGGTCATTGCCGGCATACATGATGAACAGGCAGTCATGCGGCGCGCCCTGCACTTCGATGGTCTTGAGGCCCTCGAAGCGGCCGAGGCCGTGATCGACATGGACGACGAGATCGCCGGGGGCGAGCGCCGACAGCTCCGAGATGAAATCGGCGGCTTTCTTCGCCCGGCGGCCGCGCCGGACCAGGCGGTCGCCCAATATGTCCTGCTCGGAGAGGATCGCGAGATCGTCGGTCTCGAATCCGGCTTCGAGACCCAGCACGACGATGCTGACGATATCCTTGGGCCGTTTCTGGACGTCGGCCCAGTCCTTGCCCTGGGCGAGCGGCGACACGTCGTGGTCGCGCAGGATGGTTTCGAGACGTTCGGCCGAGCCTTCCGACCAGGTGGCGATGACCACCCGCTTGCCGGCGGTTCTGAGCGCATTGGCGTGCCCGCGCACCGCCTCATAGACATTCGCACCGGCTTCGGCGCGCTCGGCGGCGAAGCTCCGGCCCTGTCTGCCACCCATCGACAGAACCGGCGCATTGGCGCTGTCCGGCGTCTCGAAGGGCGTGAAGGCGAGCACGCTGCGATCGGCGAGAAGCTCGGTCCATTGCGCCTGCGTGAGATAGAGCGCATCCGGCTTCAACGGTTTGTAGGGCGCGGCGCCAAAGGTCTCCTGGGTCAGCGCCTCGCGCCGCGCATCATAGAATTCGGCGATCTGCTCGAGCCTGGCGGTGATCGCCTCGTCGGCCGAATGGTCGAGCGAGACGGCGCCCTCGCGCGCATGATCGAAGATCGTCTCCAGCCGCTCATGGAACAGCGGCAGCCAGTGCTCCATGCCCTGATAGCGCCGGCCATTGGTCACCGATTCATAAAGCGGGTCGTTGATGTCGAGACCGCCGAAGGCCGCCGCATAGGAGGTGCGGAAGCGGCCGATCGATTCGGGGGTGAGCAGCACTTCGCTGGCCGGATGCAGCACCAGCGAGCGCAGCGTGGCGGTGGAGCGCTGCGACTGCGGATCGAAGCGGCGCACCGATTCGAGCGCGTCGCCGAAGAAGTCGAGCCGGACCGGCCCTTCGGCGCCCGGCGGATAGATATCGATGATGCCGCCGCGGACGGCGAAATCGCCCGCATCGACCACGGTGCCGGTGCGCGAATAGCCATTGTGCTGCAGGAAGAGCTGCAGCTTCTCGGTGTCGACATATTGCCCGGGTGCCGCGGAGAAGGTCGTCTCGGCGATGACGCGGCCTTCCGGCAGGCGCTGCAGGACGGCATTGACGCTGGTGAGCAGGATGCGCGGCGCCTTGGCCGTAACCGCGAGGGCGGAGAGCGCCGCGAGACGGCGGGCCACGACATTGGCGGCCGGCGATACGCGATCATAAGGCAGGCAGTCCCAGGCCGGGAAGGAGATCACTTCGACATCGGGGGCGAAAAAGGCCAGCGCCTCGGCGAGGCTCGCCATGCGCTGGTCGTCGAGCGCCACATGGACGAGCGGGCGGCCCTCGAGCAGGCGCGCGGCCTCGGCGGCCGCCATCGCGTCGAGACCCTCGAGGACTCCCGACAGGATGGTGCGCCCGGACAGTCCCAGGCGTTCGGTGAGGCGTTTGCGGTCGATCATGGTCTGTAGGTCAGAAGCGCCTTGAGGGTCGGCGTCGCTTGAAGCGGCGGAACCGGGATTTCGCCCATGATCCAGCCCATCAGCTCCGGATCCGGCAGGCCGATGATTGTTTCGATCTCATCGAGCTCCGCCGCGCTGAAGCTGTCGAGACGGGAACGCACGAATCCGCCCAAAAGCAGGTCCAGCTCGCGCGTGCCGCGATGGCTGGCGCGCCAGAGGAGCCGCTTGCGGCGGGTCTCGGTCGTTTCCGTCGGGGTGGTCATGGGCCGCCCTGCTTAGCGGCTGGGAGCGGCCAGCGCAATGACTTGCGCGAAGGCCCGCTAATCGTGAAATTGGGGCATGCGTCCGCCTCGCCTCAATCCCCTCTTCGCCAGCGCCACCAGCCTCAAGGGCATCGGGCCCAAGCTCGACAAGGTGCTCGCCAAATTGCTGCGCCCTGCCGCGCCGGCAAATTCGCAGGCGCGCATCGTCGACCTGCTGTTCCATCTGCCGTCCGGGCTGATCGACCGGCGCGAGAGGCCGACGCTCGACGCTCTGCCGGAGAAAGGCATCGTCACGGTCGAGGTGACGGTCGGCAAACATCGCCCCCCGCCGCCGCATCTGAAGCGCCTGCCTTATCGCGTCGACTGTTTCGACGATACCGGCACGCTGACGCTGGTGTTCTTCCATGCCTTCGCCGACCACCTGCAGCGGCTCCTGCCGCCCGGCGAGACGCGTTTCGTGTCCGGCGCCGTCGACTGGTTCCAGGGCGCGCCGCAGATCGCCCATCCCGACCACGTCGTCTCGGGCGACGAATTCGCCAGGATGCCGCTGATCGAGCCCGTCTATCCGCTGACCGCCGGCCTCTCGCCAAAAATCCTCGGCCGGGCGATGCGCGCCGGCCTGGAGCAGCTCCCGGAGCTTCCGGAATGGCAGGACGCAGCCTGGCTCAGGAAGAAAGCCTGGCCCGACTTCGCCGCGTCCTTGCGCGCGCTGCATGAGCCGCAGACATTCGACGACCTCTCGCTCGCCAAGCCTGAGCATATGCGGCTTGCGTATGACGAGCTTCTCGCCAACCAGCTCGCTCTGTCGCTGGTGCGCAAGCACATGAAGCGCAAGGCCGGACGGAAGCTTCCCGGCACCGGCGACATCCGCGCCCGTATCGTGGCGGCGCTGCCCTACTCGCTCACCGCCTCGCAACAGACCGCACTCGCTGAGATCCTGCGCGACATGGCGGCGCCCGAGCGCATGCTGCGCCTGCTGCAGGGCGACGTCGGCTCCGGCAAGACGGTGGTGGCGCTGCTCGCGCTCGCCGCCGCGATCGAATCCGGCACGCAAGGCGCGCTCATGGTGCCGACCGAGATCCTGGCGCGCCAGCATTTCGCGACCCTCACTCCCTTGTGCGAGCGCGCCGGTCTGCGCCTCGCTCTTCTCACCGGCCGCGAAAAGGGCCGCGGCCGAGACGAGCTCCTCGACCAGCTCGCCAAGGGCGAGATCGACATTCTCGTCGGCACCCATGCGCTGTTCCAGGATGATGTCGAGTTCCACGATCTGGGCCTCGTCGTCATCGACGAGCAGCATCGGTTCGGCGTGCATCAGCGCCTGGCGCTGCAGGCCAAGGCACAGGACGCGGCCCTTCTGGTCATGACCGCGACGCCGATTCCCCGCACGCTGGCGCTCACCGTCTATGGCGACATGGATGTGTCGAAGCTCACCGAGAAGCCGGCCGGGCGCCAGCCTATCGACACGCGGGTGATGCCGTCCGAGCGCATTGACGAAGTCATCGACGGCCTGCGCCGGCTGCTCGCCAATAATGGCCGTGCTTATTGGATCTGCCCGCTGGTGGAGGAGAGCGAGCTGGTCGATCTCGCCGCCGCCGAGGACCGCGCCAAGGCGCTGGCCGAGATGTTTCCCGGCCGCACCGGCCTCGTCCATGGCCGCATGAAGGCGGCCGAGAAGGATGCCGCCATGGCGCGCTTCAAATCGGGCGAGATCGGGCTTCTCATCTCGACCACTGTCGTCGAGGTCGGCGTCGACGTGCCGGAAGCGACGGTGATGGTGATCGAGAATGCCGAGCGCTTCGGCCTCGCCCAGCTCCACCAGTTGCGCGGCCGCGTCGGGCGCGGCGCCGGCAAGTCGACCTGCCTCCTGCTCTATCAGGGCAAGCTCGGCGAGACCGCCAAGGCCCGGCTCACCATCATGCGGGAGACCGAGGATGGCTTCCGCATCGCCGAGGAAGACCTGCGCCTACGCGGCGCCGGCGAGATGCTGGGCACCCGCCAGGCCGGCCAGCCGGTCTTCAAGCTCGCCGACATCGTCGAGCATGCCGACCTGCTCGCCGCGGCCCGCGACGACGCCGCCCTCATTTTGGCGCGCGATCCAAATCTGACGACGCCGCGCGGCGAGGCGCTGCGATGCCTGCTCTATCTCTTCGAGCGCGATGATGCCGTGCGGCTGATTTCGGCCGGATAAGCCGATGCGCCAATAAATCTAGTCTTCGGTTCCGGTCTTCTTTTCCGGCATTTTCAGGAGGCGCTGCGCCGTGTCCTGGTCGATATTCGCGGCGATGGCGCGTACTTGGCCGGCGCCCTCCGGGAAGACGAGCCCCATCGAGATCACCATCTTGGCGGCGTCCTCGACCGGCATGTCGATGATGCGCACATCGCTCACATCGACGAAATAGACATAGCCGGAGGTCGGGTTGGGCGTGGTCGAGATATAGACCGCATACATCTGGCGCCCGGGCTCGAGGCCGATCTGTCCGCCATCGACCTCGCGCGAGACGAAGACCAGCGAATAGATGCCCTTGCGCGGCCATTCGATGAGTCCGACATTGCGGAAGCTGGCGCCCGATTGCGAGAACAGCGTCTCGAAGATCTGCTTGGTTCCCTTATAGACCGAGCGCACCACCGGTGTGCGGTTGAGGAGCCGGTCCCAGAAGGCCAGGATCGTGCGGCCGACGAGATTGGCGGCAAGCGCGCCGATGAGCGTGATGCCGAGCAGCGCGAAGATGAGGCCGATGCCGGGAACCCGGAACGGCAGATAATGGCCGGGATCGAGCACCGCCGGGATGAGCGGCCGGAGCCACGCATCGAACAGGGTCACGAACCAGTAGGACGCCCAGAGCGTGATCGCGATGGGCGCCGTGACGACAATGCCGGTGAGAAAGTAGGTCCTGAGCTTGCCGGCAAAGGAACTTGACGTTACCGGCGGCGGCTTCGGCTCATCGGACATGTTCTGGGACGCGGACATTCCCCTTTTGTGCATGACCCCAGGGCCTTGCGCAAGCAGGGAGCGTCCTTACCTCGAAAGATCACAGAAGAGTTATGAATCGATCTTGCTGACGAAACAGGAGACGCCGCGCGACTTGAGCTTACCGCAGGCCGACTGGGCGTCCGACTGGGAGTCGAAGCCGCCGAGCCGCAGGCGATAATAGACGCCCTTCTTGCCGAGATCGGCGCGCACCACCACCGGCTTCATGTCATTGAGAGCCTTGTGGCGGGACTTGAGCTTGTCCCAAGTTCCCCAGGCGAGCTTCTCGTCGCGCGCCGACGACAGCTGGACCGACCAGCCGGTGAGCTGGACATCGCTGCTCGCGGCCGCGGGTTCGACTTCCGCCTGTTCCTGGGCCGCGGGCGCGGTGTCGGCGGCAGGCTCCGGCAGAGCTTCGACCGCCACGATCTGCTCGACGGGCTTCGCCTCTACCGGCTTTGCTTCGACAATCTTCTTCGCCGGCTTGGCTTCATTGGGCTGCGGAATGGCGTCGGCCTGGATCGTATAACCGGAATTCTCCGGCTCCGCTTCCTGCGTCGGCTCGGCCGCCGCCATTTGCGGGCCGTCCTCGGGCGGAATGCGGTCGGCGATTTCCTTCACCGGCTTGACCGGAACCGCCTTGACCATCTGCACCGGCAGGTCGCCGACGAGCTGCATCGGCGGCTTCACCGCATCGGGAAGCGCGTCCTTGCGCACGACCTGCTCGGGGGTTGTGGTGATCGAGGCGGTGATCAGATTGGCGTCGGGCTGGACGGCTGCATCGGCGACCGCCGGCAGAGCACCCAGCGCCGCAAGCTTGCTGCGCGCCGGCTCGAAGGTCGGGCTGGCGCTGACCGCCTTGTTGAGCGCCACTTGCGCTTCCGGCATGCGGTGCAGCTGCTCATAGGCCAGACCCTCGCCGTAATAGACGAGATGCGGCTGCGGATGCTTGAAGCGCAGCGCCTTCTCGTAATCGCTCAGTGCAAAGAGGAGTTGGCCGCTTTCGCGCAGGACATTGCCGCGCAGATAATAGGCATGGGCGAATTCCGGGTCGAGGAACAGAGCGCTGGTGAAGTCCTCGATGGCGAGCACCGGGTGTTTCAGCTTCTGCTGCGACAGGCCGCGATTATAGAGCGTGGTGGCGCGCAGCTTGCCGTTCATCGCATCCACCCTGAGCGCCGCCGTATAGTCGTCGACCGCCCGGGAATGATCGCCCGCCTGCTGATAGGCGTAGCCGCGGTTGATCAGCGCGTTGGCCAGCTGCTCGGGCTTGAGATCCCGGGCTTCGATCGCCGCCGAATAGCCGGCGATCGCCGTCTGCACATCTCCGGCCTGGAGCGCGGTGCGCGCCGCCGCCGAAAGACTGGTGGATGAACTCTGGTTCGTGGCAATGGTGCCGCCCACCGCCGCAGGCGCGGCAAGAAAAGCGGCACATACACTCACAAGCAATACTGACCGGACTCTCATGGGACTGAGAGTGGCGGATTAAGGTTAAAGCTTAGCTAAGGGCCGGCCGGCCGGAAGAGTGAAAAAACGCCCTCTCGTCCGGCTCCGGAAACATTAAGGTTTCAGTCACCTTTTATCGCGCCTGGGCGACAAGGATGTGACGCCTATTCGACCGTCACCGACTTGGCCAGATTGCGGGGCTGGTCGACATCGGTGCCCATGAAGACGGCCGCGTGATAGGCGAGAAGCTGGACCGGCAAGGCATAGAGCAAGGGGCTCAGAATGCCATGCGCCCGCGGCACCCGGATGCGCTGGAAGGTGCGCTGGCCATGCGCCTCGAGGCCCCCATCGTCGGTGAGCAGCACGATCTTGCCGCCGCGCGCCGCCACCTCCTCCATATTGGAGACCGTCTTGTCGAACAGGTCGTCGCGCGGCGCGATGACGATGACCGGCACATTCTCGTCGATGAGCGCGATCGGCCCATGCTTGAGTTCGCCTGCCGCATAGCCCTCGGCATGGATATAGGAGATTTCCTTGAGCTTGAGGGCGCCTTCGAGGGCGATCGGGAAATTCACGCCGCGGCCCAGATAGAGCACGTCCTGGGCATGCGCCACTTCGCGCGCCACGTCGGCGATATGTTTCTCTTCCTTCAGGATTTCGGCCATGTGGCGCGGCGCCTCGATCAACGCACCGATAAGCTCGCGTTCCTGCTCGCGGGTGATGGTGCCGCGGGCCTTGGCGGCGGCGACCGCGAGCGCGGCCAGCACGGTGAGCTGGCAGGTGAATGCCTTGGTCGAGGCGACGCCGATCTCCGGCCCCGCATAGGTGAAGATGGCGGCATCCGCCTCGCGCGCGATGGTCGAGCCCGGCACGTTGACGAGCGCCACGGTCTCCTGGCCTTGCGACTTGCAATAACGCAGGGCCGCCAGCGTGTCGGCGGTTTCGCCCGACTGCGAGATGACGATCGCGGCGCCCTGCTTCGGCATCGGCGCCTCGCGATAGCGGAATTCGGACGCGATATCGACCTCGGTCGGCAGCCTCGCATATCGCTCGAACCAGTATTTGGCGGTGAGGCCGGCGAGATAGGCGGTGCCGCAGGCGGTGATGGTGAGGCGGTCGAGCTTGCTGAAATCGATCTTCACCTCGTCCGGCAGCCGCGCCGCGCGTTCGGAGAAATCGGCATATTCGGCGAGGGTGCGGCCGATCACTTCCGGCTGCTCGGCGATCTCCTTGGCCATGAAATGGCGGTGCTTGCCCTTGTCGGCCATGAAGGCCGAGGCTTGCGTGAAATTCATCGGCCGCTTGATCCGGGCGCCCTTGGCGTCATGGATGTCGACCGAATTGCGGGTCAGCACCACCCAGTCGCCGTCTTCGAGATAGGTCACCCGGTTGGTGAAGGGGGCGAGCGCGATGGCGTCGGATCCGAGATACATCTGCCCGTCTCCATGGCCGACGGCGAGCGGCGCGCCCATGCGGGCGCCGATCATCAAATCATGCTCGCCCGAAAACAGCACGGCGAGCGCGAAGGCGCCTTCGAGCCGGCCCAGCACATTCGCGACGGCTTCCTTGGGATTGATGCCCTTGGCGCGCTCGCGGGCGATCAGATGCGCCACCACCTCGGTGTCGGTCTGCGAGGTGAAGACATAGCCCTCCTTCTGCAGCTCGTCCTTCAGCGGCTTGAAATTCTCGATGATGCCGTTGTGCACGATGACAACGTCGCCCGAGACATGCGGATGCGCATTCGCCTCGTTGGGAACGCCATGGGTGGCCCAGCGTGTATGGCCGATGCCGGTGGTGCCCTTGATTTCGGCCGACTTCAGCTTGTCTTCGAGATTATGGAGCTTGCCGGGCGCCCGCACCCGTTCGACCTTGCCGCCCTCGATCGTGGCGATGCCGGCTGAATCATAGCCGCGATATTCCAGGCGCTTCAGCGCCTCGACGATGCTCCGGGCGACGGGCGCGCTGCCCAGGATGCCGACGATGCCACACATATTACGACTTGCCTTTCTCTTTCTTGGCCTTCTTCATCTCGCGATATTTCCTCGCCCATCCCTGCTTCGCCACCTGCTGGGCGCGAGCTATCGCAAGTGAGTCCTCCGGCACTGCCCGGGTGATGACGCTGCCCGCCCCGATATTGGCGCCGTCGCCCACGGTGACCGGCGCCACCAGCGCCGTGTTCGAGCCGACAAAGACGTCGGCACCGATCTCAGTGTGATGTTTTTCATAGCCGTCGTAATTGCAGGTGATCGTCCCTGCCCCGATATTGCTGCGCGCCCCGACGCGCGCGTCGCCGATATAGGACAAGTGATTGGCCTTGGCGCCCTCGCCGATAGTCGCCTTCTTGATCTCGACGAAATTGCCGATATGAGCATTGCGCCCGATTTCGGCGCCGGGCCTCAGTCTGGCGAAAGGTCCGATCCGCACGCCGTCCGCAACGGTCGCGCCCTCGATATGGGAGAAGGCCAGGATCTCGACATTGTCGCCGATCTTCACTTTGGGTCCGATGACGACATTGGGCTCGATCGTCACGTCCTTGCCGATCTCGGTATCGGCGGAGAGGAACACCGATGAGGGATCGATCAGTGTCGCGCCATTGTCCATCGCATTCTGACGGTAGCGCGCCTGCAGCAGGCCTTCGATCTGGGCGAGCTGCGCCCTGGTGTTGACGCCATGGACCTCGGCCTCCGGGCATTCGGCGAGCGCCACCTGGCGCTCCCCGGCGACGGTGAGGCCGACCAGGTCGGTCAGATAATATTCGTGCTTGGCGTTGTTGTTGTCGATCCTCGGCAGGAGCTCCCACAGGAGCTTCGCCCGAATGGCGATGAAGCCTGAATTGCACAGATCGATCCGCCGCTCGTCGACGGTGGTGTCGAGCTCCTCGCGGATGGCGATGAGCTTGCCGGAGCGGTTCTGGATGAGGCGGCCATAACCGGTCGGATTGGCGGCCCTGAAGCCGAGCACCGCGAGCGGGCTCTCATCGCTCACCGCCTCGGCGAGCGCCGTGATGGTCTCGGTGCGGATGAGCGGCACGTCGCCATAGAGAACGAGAACGGTGCCGTCGAAGCCCTTGAGGCCCTCCTTGGCGATGCCGACCGCATGGGCGGTGCCCTGGCGCTTCTCCTGGATGGCGATGACGGCGTCGGGCGCCACCCGGCGCGCTTCCGCCCCCACTTCCGGCATGTCGGGGCCGGCGATGACCACGGTGCGCTCAGGCCTCGCCGCCGCCGCCGAATGCAGCACATGGCCGAGCAAGGTCCGCCCCGCCGCCTTGTGCAGCACCTTCGGGAAGTCGGAGCGCATCCGCGTGCCCTTCCCGGCGGCGAGGACGACTACGGCGATGGGTTGGGATTTTGGCATGGTCGATCGAGCTCTCCACTAGCGCGTGGTCAGTAAAAGTGGATGCCGGTTTTCCGTCCGATCACGCGCTAAATATAAGATTCCGATCACGTCACTTTAGGTCGATTCGACCTAAAGTGACGTGATCTAGCGGGCCCGGCAAGTTAGGCACCAAGGTTGAACAGTTTCTTACAAGGACGGCGCCGGCTCCGGGAGGAAAAACAACAGCCTTTCCCCTAGATCACGATCACTTCCGGTCGAGTCGACCTAAAGTGACCAACGTGATCGGACGGAAAACCGGCATCCGCTTTTACTGACCAGGCGCTAGTCTAATCTGAGACGACACGGTGCTTTCGACAAGGTTGACTCCTGACGTTGAGAATTCAGTCTATCTGATTGATTACCTCTGGATATTCGGATCCACCGGATCCCCGGACCAGATGGTGCCCCGCGCCATCACATAGCTGTCCCCGGCCTTCTCCTTAACGCCGAATCCAAGGCTTTCAAGGTCGCCGAGCAGCCGCGCCGTGCGCTCGCGGCCATCGTGAAACAGTTTCGGATGCATCTCGATGACCAGGTGACGGAAGGGTGCGAAGTGGCTGGGCGGAATCGCCAGCTCGCTGCCTTCTATGTCCATGATGAGCGTGTCGGGCGCGAAGGGCAGCTCCGACAGGATCGAGGGTATCGAGCGCGTGGGAACCCTCAGCGTCTTCCCGCCGCGGTTCACGATGCCGCTCGACCAGATATTCTCGTGAACATGGAGATCCACAGCGCCGTCTTCAGCGGCGGCGGCCGCACCGATCAGCGGCGTGTCCTTCAGATCCAGGCCATTGAGGCGGAAGTTCTTGGCGATCAATGAATCGAGCGCCGGATTGGCTTCGACCATGGCATATGAACGGACGCCCAGGACCTTCCGGCAATAGATGGCCATGAAACCGGAGGATGAGCCGAGTTCGAGGACCTGGCTGTCGGCGGTCAGCACCGTCGCGGCGAGCAAGGCGTCGCGCGATTCGTAATCCTTGCTCATCACATAGTACATGCGGTCGGAGACTTCAGGATGGTCGACCGCCAGCGTCACGCCGACCTGCTCAACCACGTTCCTCCCGCCGACGCGCTGATATGCAACACGGTAGAGACGGTCGCGAACCGTCCGCGCGAAGTCCTTGGCCGACATGAAGCGCCACCGAATGAAGCCAATCGTCAAGCCGTCCCTTCGCATGACTATCGCCATGGGACGACGTTGCGCAAGGCCTTGCAGATATTACGCAGCGGCGGTCAGCTGCCCGCTCTTCCGGATCGATCGCGCGTCAGTTCGTCGATTGGGGGCCCCGCGGCTCCGGCTGGCCGAGGACGAAGCCCTTGCCGTCGAGGTGATAGATATCGGGCCGGAAGTTGATCGCACCCTCGGGCGTCGCCCAGGCGGTCAGATACATGAAGCGGACGCTCGTCGGCTCCTGCACCTTGAGCTCATAGGGCTGCCGCGTTTCGATGATCTGGTTGTACTGCTCAGGCGCATAATCGCCCTGGTCCCTGAGCACCCAGTCGATGACCGTCTGCACCTGATCGACCCGGATGCAGCCCGAGCTTTCGAAGCGGGCGTTGCTGCCGAACAATTCGCGATGCGGCGTGTCGTGCATATAGACCATGAACTTGTTGGGGAAGTTGATCTTCACCGTGGCGAGCGCATTGTTCTCGCCGGGATCCTGCCGGAAGAAATAGCGCTCGGGCGGCGTATTCGGCCAGTCGACGGTCGCCGGGTCGATTTCCGGGCCACCGACCCCGTCGAACACCCGGATCTGCATCCTCGAAAGATAGGTGCGGTCCTTGAGATAATGCGGAACGATGTCGCGCTCGACGATCGAGGCCGGGATTTTCCAATAGGGATTGAAGGTCACGTCGCTAACCGTGCTCACCAGGGTCGGCGACGGGCGGTCGAGCTTTCCCGCCACGATATTATGGCGCGAGAAGACCCGGCCGTCTTCGACGGTCTCGAGCTGGAGCGACGGGATATTGACCAGGATGGCGCGCCGCCCGAGATCCTGCGCATAGGCGGCGACCCGCGGCTGGTTCTCGATGAGCGTGGCGAGGCGGGCCTCGGCGGGGATATTGAGCTCGGTCAGCGTGCGGCCGCCCACCGTGCCGGTCGGCGCCACGCCATGATTGACCTGGAATGCCTTGACCGCCTGGACCATCTCGTCGTCGAACAGCGAGCCGTTGGGGCCGCCCAGGGTTTCGAAGGGCAGATAATTCTCGAAGATCAGCCGCTGTCGAAGCAGAAGCACCTGCTCGCCTTTGGCGCCTTTGGACAGTTTCTTGCTGGATATCTGGGGCCAGCCGCCACTCTTGACGATCAGCTTATAGAGCGTGACCGCCTTGCCGAGCGCCTCTTCGGTGCCCGCGGTCAGCATCGCCAGCTCGTCATTATTGGCGACGATCTGGGTCCGGGTGGCCAGACCGCCGGGCGCCGCCGACGCCGTCGACCCGCCATCTTGGGTCGTCTGCCCGAAAGCCGGCGGGGAAGCCAGCCCAAGCAATAAAACTGCGATGGCCGCGCCAAATCGCGGGCCGGCTTGCCGGAGTGATTCCATTACTGACCTGAGCCCTCTCGCAATCGCGAATCCCTCGAACGCAGCCTCTGGGACTGGTCGAAAATGTTGATTTTCTGGGATATTTTCCCGTTGCCTTGCGTGTTAGCGCGAAATAAAGCCGAGATTAAGGTCGGCTGGGATTTCGCAACTGCTTGATTTCATTGGTGAGCCCGGATGGGTTCGAACCATCGACCCTCTGATTAAAAGTCAGATGCTCTACCACTGAGCTACGGGCCCACATCGAAAGGCGGGCGGACCATAGTGGCGCCCGAAGGGCGGGTCAATAGAAGCCTTCCAAAGCTGTTGATGTCGCCCCCGCATCGCAACGCGCGATTCGGGCATGGGCACCGGCGTCCCGTCCTCAGAAAGTAGCCTCTACGCGAAACAATCGAACGCAGCCGCCGCCCATCACACCGCTAAGTCACTCAGATTCAACGAAAATCAGAGAGGTCTTTCCCGCTTCACTTTGTTCGTGATACGCAACAGCATTCCGGGCGACCGGCGGTTGGGAGGACGGCGATGAAACCTTATGTGGCGCTTGCAGCCATGATCCTGGTTGCGGGATGCGCATCCAAGTCTGAGAATATCCAGGCGACCTACATGTCGCCCATGCTCTACGAATCCTACACATGCGACCAGCTCGCCCAGGAGGGACACCGAGTATCGGCCCGCGCCGCTGAAGTGGCCGGCGTTCAGGACAAGAACCGCCAGAACGACACGATCAAAACCACGGTCGGCGTCATCCTGTTCTGGCCGATACTGTTCGCCAATGAAGGTGACGGCCAGACCGCCGCGGAGCTGGCGCAGCTCAAAGGCCAGAAAAAGGCCATCGAGGAAGCCTCGATCAAGAAGAACTGCGGCATTCGCTTCGAAAACACAAGCAAGAGCAAATAATTAAGGCGAACAACTCAACTGCCGGACGAACCGAATCCGCTTCGTTCCGCAGTCGGATTTTTTCTGCACAGACCGCTTGGTCAATCGTGAGGGCCTCTGCTAAGGCACGCGGATGGAGCAGATCGGCCTTATCAATCTCGGATTGTTGTTTCTCGCCCTCCTCATCCTGGTCGGCATCGCCTCGAGCTTGATCGCCACCCGTTTCGGCGCCCCCTTGCTGCTCGTCTTCCTCATCATCGGCATGCTGGCCGGCGAGGACGGACCCGGCGGCATCGTCTTCAACGATTACCGGCTGACCTACATGGTCGGCACCGTCGCGCTGGCGATCATCCTCTTCGACGGCGGCTTGCGGACCAGGCTCGCCGTCTTCCGCGGCAGTCTCCTGCCGGCGAGCCTGCTGGCGACGATCGGCGTCGTCATCACCGCCGCCCTGACCGGGGCGCTCGCCTGCCTGGTGCTCGGCCTGTCCTGGCTCGAGGGCCTGCTGCTGGGCGCCATCGTCAGCTCCACCGACGCCGCCGCCGTTTTCTTCCTGATGCGCGCCGGCGGCCTGCAATTGCGCCGCCGCGTCGCCGCCGCGCTCGAGATCGAATCGGGCACCAACGACCCTTTCGCCGTCTTCCTCACCATCGTGCTGGTCGAGCTGATCCTGCTCGGGCCGCATGGTTCCAGCATGGATGTCGTCATCCTGCTTGTCCGCCAGGTCGCCATCGGCACCGTGGCGGGCGTCGTCGGCGGCTATCTGCTGGTCCAGGGGCTGAACCGCATGGCGCTGCCCTCCGGACTCCACCCGCTCTTCGCCATCACGGCGGCGCTCGCCATCTATGCCGCCGCCGCTTCTGTGGAAGGCTCCGGCTTCCTCGCCGTCTATCTGGCCGGCCTCGTCCTCGGCAACCGCCCGGCCCGCGCCTTTCCCTCGATCCTGACCTTCCATGACGCCGCGACCTGGCTCTGCCAGATCCTCATGTTCCTGGTATTGGGCCTGCTCGTCACGCCCTCGAAGCTCCTCGGCTATCTCCTGCCCGCCATCCTCATCGCGGTGTTCCTGATCGTCATCGCCCGGCCGGTGGCGGTCTGGCTGTGCCTGTGGCCCTTCACCTTCACCGCCCGCGAAAAGGCCTTCATCTCCTGGGTCGGCCTGCGCGGCGCCGTGTCGATCTTCCTTGCCGCCATTCCGACCCTGTCGGGCGTCGCCAATGCCGAGCTCTATTTCAATGTCGCTTTCGTCGCGGTGTTCATTTCACTACTCGTCCAGGGCTGGACGCTGACCGCGGTGGCGCGCGGGCTCGGCGTCGCCCTGACCGAGACGGCCCCCGAAACGCAGCGTGTCGAGATCGACCTGCCCGGGCAGACCAACCGCGAGATGGTCGGCTTTCCGATCATCGCCGACAGCCCCATTCTCACCCGCACCGACCTGCCTTCCTGGGTCCAGCCCATCATGGTGGCGCGCGACGAGAAGGTCTTCACCTGGGCCGAGGCCAAAGCGCTGGTGCCGGGCGACTATGCCTATTTCCTGGTGCCGACCGAGCGGGCCCAGCGCCTCGACCGCCTGTTCGCCGCCTCCGACGCGATCCAGTCGCATCATCCGGTCGCCGCCTTCAATTTCACCGGTGACATCTCGCTGAACGAGCTCGCCGGCGCCTATGGCCTCGCTGTCCCCGACGATATCAGAGGCCTCACCATCACCGAGGCCTTCCGGCTGCGCTGCGAGGACCGCATCGGCATGGGCGACCGCATCCAGATGGGGCCGGCCTCGCTGACGGTATCCGAGCTCGACGGCGAGGACGTTAAGCAGGCGTCCCTCGAGATCGACGAGGTCGAGCTGCCGACCAAGGCGACGGCGCCCTTGAGCGAATTCGGACTGGGTCAGCTCCAGGCTTTCGTGGCCCGGCTCGCCGAGCGCCTCAACCCGGTGGTCAGGAAAGATCCGTGATCAGGTCGCGGGCCGGCGGGTGAACATCAGCAGGAGCCCGAAGCCGATCATCATGCCGCCGCTCGTCCGGTTGAACCATTTGAGCGTGCGCCCGTCGCGGATATAGCGGCCGAGCTTCGCGCCGATGAAGGAATAGACGACGATGGCGATGGTCTCGAAAGCGAGGAAGGTGGCCCCGAGTATGGAGAAGCTCAAGGCATAGGACGCGGGATCGACGAATTGCGGGAAGAAGGCGGTAAACACCAGGATGGCCTTGGGATTGCCGGCCGCCACCCACAATTCCTGCAGCGTGAGCTTGCGCAGCGACGAGCGGGGCATATTCGCCTCGTCGCGCAAGGGCGCCCCGGCGCGGATGAGATTGATGCCGATCCAGACGAGATAGGCGGCACCCGCATATTTGACGAGGGTGAATACCGTCTCGGAGGCCGCCAGAACGGCGCCGAGCCCTACCCCGGCAATGGTGATCATGGCGGCGAAGGAGACGATCCGGCCGGCCGCGGCGAGGATAGCCGGGGCGACGCCGATGCGCGCCGCATTGGTCAGCGACAGCAGGTTGTTCGGCCCGAACGCCATGTTGATGGCGAAGCAGGCCGGCGCGAACAGCAGGAATGTCTCGAGCGGCATGGCAACCTCGGGATGTGACGTCCGCTTCCTACCCTGTCCCGGACCGCGGGACAATCGGGCCTCTATGAATTCGGATCGTCACGATCCAAATTCACAGACGTGATCGATTTTCATATTGGCGCGGGATTCTCGCGAAAAAACCGTCGTCCACTTTTTCGCATCCCGCGCTAGGCTTTGGCCAGGAAGCTCTCGGCCATCCGGCTGAACTGCGCCCCGGCGATCACCAGGAGCTCGTCATTGAAGTCGTAATCCGGCGTGTGCAGCATCTTGCGTTCCGGCCCGTCGCCATTGCCAAGCATGAAATAGCAGCCGGGCCGCGCTTCCAGCATATAGGCGAAGTCTTCCGAGATCATGGTCGGCACCGGAAGGTCGATGATCGGGTGATCACCTTGGAGCTCAGCGGCGACGGTACGGGCGAAGGCGGTCTCATCAACGGTATTGATGGTGGCCGGATAGCCCATCTCATAATCGATGGCGGCCTTGCAGCCATGCGCCTCGGCGACGCCTTTGACGATCGCCTGGATACGTTCGGCCAGGAGCTTGCGCACCGAGGGCGAGCAGCTGCGCACGCTGATCTCGAGCTTGGCGCTTTCGGGAATGACGTTGCAGGCGGTGCCGGCGTTGAAGGTCCCCACCGTCACCACCGCGGGCTCGGTCGGGTCGACATTGCGCGCCACGATCGTCTGCAGCGCCGTCACCACCGCCGCGGCCGCGACGATAGGATCGGCGCTCTTATGCGGGATGGCGCCATGGCCGCCAGGCCCCGAGATGACCACCGTCGGCGTGTCGACCGCCGCCATGATGGTGCCGGGCCTGACCGCGAACTGGCCGAGCGGCATGCCCGGCCAATTGTGGAAAGCGAACACCGCATCGCATGGGAAACGCTTGAACAGCCCCTCCTCGATCATGCGCTGGGCGCCGCCGATATTCTCTTCGGCCGGCTGGAAAATCAGATGCACCGTGCCGTCGAAGTCGCGCGTCTCGGCCAGATAGCGCGCCGCGCCGAGCAGCGCCGTTGTGTGGCCGTCATGGCCGCAGGCATGCATCCTGCCGGGCGTCTTGCTGGCATAAGCGAGCCCGGTCGTCTCGACGATGGGCAGCGCATCCATGTCGGCCCGCAGGCCAATGCTCTTGCGGCCGTGGCCGGACGACAGGGTGCCGACGACGCCGGTGCCGCCGAGGCCGCTCGCCACCTGAAAGCCGAGCCGGGTGAGCTCGCGCGCCACGATCCCGGCGGTGCGTGTTTCCTCGAAAGCGAGTTCGGGATGCTGATGCAAATCGTGCCTTATGGCGCGAAGTTCACCGGCATGGGCGGCCAGCCGGTCAGGCGCGGTCGAAGTCTTCAAGTCTCTATCCCATTGATGATCGAAATGTTGCGCCAGCTTTAGAGCATCGCCGGGAAAAGCGCGATCCGAAACAGCACGACGCTGACATGGCGCTTCATTAATCCCAGGTAAGAACATGTTTTTAAAGAATATCACCGCCTCTGCGGAACCTGGCGCTCGATCATGTTGAACAGCCGGGTGATGATGAAGGTGAGCAGGATATAGATCACGGCGACCATGATCATCGGCGGAAAGAAGTCCAGCGTGCTGCGGAATATCTGCCCGGCGGCACCATAAAGCTCGATCACGGTCACCAGCGCCGCGATCGGCGTCGCCTTGAGCTGGAGGATCGTCTCGCCGCCGAGGGTCGGCAGCACGATGCGGAAGGCGCGCGGAAACCAGATCCGCCGCAGCACCGTGAAGGGCGGCATGCCGAAGGCGCGGGCCGCTTCGAGCTCGCCCTTGGGCACGCTGGCGAAGGCGCCTTTCATGATCGCCCCTTCATAGCCGGCGAAGCTCAGGGTGAAGGCGAGCACGGCATAGAAGAAGCCCTCCCGGAGCACCGGCCACAGGAAGCTCTCGCGGATCCACGGAATCTGCGGAAACAGCGAGCCGAGGCCGTAATAGAGGATGTAGAGCTGGATCAGCAGCGGCGTCCCGCGAATGGTCGTGCAGAAGGCGGAAGCGAGCCACGCCAGCGGCCTTGGCCCCGTCACCTGCACGAGCCCGATCGGTATGGCGAGGATCATGCCGAAGGCGACCGACAGGATGAGCAGGATGATCGTGTACCAGAGCCCGGTGAGAATGAGCGGCAGGAATTTAAGGAGGACGGTGAAATCCATGGCGGCTCTCACCTCACCTTCGGCTGGCCGCGGCGGACATAGTTGTCCAGCATGCCGAAAGCTTTAAGCGACACCAGCGAGATCACCAGATAGATCGCCCCGGCGACCGTGTAGAACATGAAGTACCACTTGGTTCCGCCCGCCGCCTGCTGGGTGATCTTGGTCAGTTCGAGATAGCCGACGACGGAAATCAGCGCCGAATCCTTGGTGGCGTTGAGCCACAGATTGGAAAGGCCCGGAATGGCGAAGGGCAGCATCGCCGGCAAGGTGATGCGCCGGAACAGCAGCAGGGGCGGCATGCCAAAGGCTTTTGCCGCCTCGATCTGGCCAATGGGAATGGCCTGGATGGCCCCGCGCAGCACTTCGGTCGAATAAGCGCCCTGGACGATGCCGAGCACGGCCACCGCGGCAATGAATCCATTGATCCGGACCGGCTCGTAGCCCATGCCGACCAGCACATTGTTGATGGCCTGCGTGCCCGTGTAATAGAGAATGACGATGAGCAGCAGCTCCGGCACCGAGCGCACGATCGTTGTGTAGCCGTCGAGCAGGCGGCGGGTGAGCTTGCCGCCGGTAAGCTTGCCGACCGCGCCGAACAGCCCGATCACCAGGCCGAGGAGATAAGCGAGAGCGGAAATCTGCAGCGTGCTGACGGCGCCGTTGAAGAGGTTGCGCCCCCAGCCCGGCGGACTCCACGCCAGAAGATCCAGCCCGCTCATCTAGCACCTCGCCATTGAAAGTGCGGCTGCCTCCGACGCTCGGAAGCAGCCACGGTCGATCATTGCGGAAGTATCATCTTTCCGACGAGTTCGGGATATTTTTCGGTGATCTTGTTGATCTCGCCCGACTTGGCGAGCTCGCCGATCGCGGCGTCGAGCTTCGCCTTGAGCTCGGTATCTTCCTTGCGGATGCCGCCGCCGACGCCTTCGCCGAGAATTTCGGCATCCTCGGGCACGGCGCCCTTCAGCTCGCAGCAGGCCGCGCCCTGGTCCGTCTTGAGATAGGTGTCGAGCGCGCTGCCATCGGCCTGCACATAATCGAGGCGGCCGGCGGCAAGATCGTTGTTCGCTTCGTCCTGGGTCTGATAGGTCTTGATCGTCGAGCCGGCGCCGAAATACTTCTCCACGTATTTCTGGTGGATGGTCGACACCTGGACACCGATTGTCTTGCCCTTGAGATGCTCTGGCGAGATGTCCTTGTCGCCGTTCTTGGCGCCGATGATGACGGTCGGCGTGTTATAATACATGCGGGTGAATTCGATCGACTTCTTGCGGTCGGCGGTGATCGACATCGACGACCAGATCACATCGATCTGCTTGGCGGTGAGCGCCGGGATGATGCCGTCCCAGGCCACTTCGACCAGCTCGCATTTCTCCTTCATCTGGGCGCAGACCGCGTCCATCAGATCGACCTCCCAGCCGACCCATTTGCCGGAGGCGTCCTTCGAGGTGAAGGGCGGATAGGGCTCGGCGGCGACGCCGAATTTCAGGTCGGCCTTGGCCTCGGCGGCAAAACCGCAGATCGCGGTTACCGCTACGGCCATCATCAGGCGGCGGGTGAATGTCATCGTCTTTGTTCTCCCTAGTATTGGATCATTCGATCCGGTTCTTGTTAAAGCCCAGGCGCCCTGTCTTCAGGTGCGCCGCCAAACTAAAGCACGTTGTCGAAAGGTTGCAAACGGGTCCGAAAGTTGCAGAGACAAGTGGATCGCGGCGGGTCTGGATCGAATCAATCCGGCCCACAATTCCGCGCTAGTGAATGCCCGATACGAATTGCCTGCATCTGTCGCTCTTCGGCGACCCAAAGACCTGGCCCGGCGGCCCCTCCTCCTCGATGAGTCCCTTATGCAGATAGATCACGTGGGACGACACGTCGCGCGCGAACTTCATCTCGTGGGTGACGAGAATCATCGTGCGCCCTTCGAGCGCCAGATCGCGGATGACCTTCAGCACCTCGCCGACGAGCTCGGGATCGAGCGCCGAGGTCGGCTCGTCGAACAGCATCACCTTGGGGTTCATCGCCAGCGCGCGGGCGATGGCGGCGCGCTGCTGCTGGCCGCCCGACAGGAAGGCCGGATATTGCGTGCGCTTCTCGTAGAGACCGACCTTCTGGAGCAGCGCCTCCGCCCGCTCGATAGCCTCCGCCTTCGGCACCTTGAGCACATGCACCGGCGCCTCGATCACATTCTCCAGCACATTGAGATGCGGCCAGAGGTTGAACGACTGGAACACCATGCCGAGACGGGTGCGGATTCGCTCCAGCTGACGCCGGTCTGTGGGATGGAGATTGCCGTCATGGCCCGTCTTCAGGCTGATCTCTTCGCCGGTGACCTGGATGCGGCCCTGGGTCGGCATTTCGAGAAAATTGATGCAGCGCAGAAACGTGCTCTTGCCTGAGCCGGAGGCGCCGATCATCGACACGACATCGCCTTCATGGGCCGTCAGCGATACGCCTTTGAGAACCTCGAGGTCTCCGAAACTCTTATGCAACCCCTCAACAACGACCGCCGGCTGTCCGTTAGAACTGCCCATGATCACCCCTTAACGTTCCCACGGTTTATGTTTCT
>JBMOOM010000044.1:0-63390 GCA_049323275.1 Pseudomonadota bacterium | reverse complement strand
GCTTATCACGCAATTAAAAATTTGGTCAATCCAACATGATGAGCCTGCCGGCTGCCGCTCCGTGATCGGCCCGGAGCCGCTCCAGATCGACGCCGACCGGTATTCCCTCGGTCACTTTCCAGCGCCCGGCGACCATGACCCGGTCGGCCCGGTGCGCCCCACACAGAACGAGCGCCGCCAGCGGATCGCCGGCGCCCGAAAAACGCAGTTCATCCAAGGCGAAGAGTGCCAGATCCGCCTGTTTGCCGACGCCGATGATCCCGACATCGTCCCGCCCCAGGCAGCGCGCCGAACCCTGCGTCGCCCAGCGCAAGGCGTCGAGATGGGTCACCTCCGTCCCATAGGTCAGCCGGTTGACGAGCAGAGCGTGGCGGACGCCTTCCATGAGATTGGAACTGTCATTGGAGGCGGAGCCGTCGACGCCGAGGCCGAGCGCCGCGCCGGCCGCCTCGAGTTCGCAGCTCCGGCAGCGTCCGGAGGCCAGCAGCATGTTGGAGGTCGGACAATGGCACACGCCGACGCCATGGCGGCCGAGCCGCGCAATATCGCTGTCGGTGAAATGGATGCCATGGGCGAGCCAGCTGCGCCCCGTGAGCCAGCCCGTATCCTCGAGATAGTCGAGCGGCGACATGCCGAAGACCTCGCGGCAATAGGCGTCCTCGTCCCGGGTTTCGGCCAGATGTGTATGGAGGCGGCAATCATGCGTCTCGGCGAGCTCGGCGGTCGCCCGCATGAGCCCCCTGGTGACCGAGAAGGGCGAGCATGGCGCCAGCGCGATCTGGATCATCGCCCCCTCGCCGCGCTCGTGGTGACGCCCGATGACACGCGCGCAATCGGCGAGGATCGCATCTTCGTCCTGCACCACCGAATCGGGCGGCAGTCCACCGTCCTTGACCGACAGATTCATCGAGCCGCGCGTGACCGTCATGCGCAGGCCGGCGCGGCGCGCCTCCGCGACCTGGATGTCGACGGCCTCGTCGAGCCCGGCGGGAAAGACATAATGATGGTCGGATGTCGTGGTCACGCCGGACATCAGGAGCTCGGTCAAAGCGAGCCGCGTGGCGACGGCGAGATCCTCGGGCCGCAGCCGCGCCCAGACCGGGTAGAGAGTCTGGAGCCAGGCGAACAACTCCTTGTTGATCGCCCGCGGATGGGCGCGGGTGAGCGTCTGATAGAAATGATGATGCGTGTTGACGAGTCCCGGCAGGACGACATGGCGCCCGGCCTCGAAGGTCTCGTCGATCGACGACGCCGGCTCCCGTCCTTTCGCCACCAGCTCCACGATGCGCGCACCGTCGATGACGACGCCGCGCTCGGCATTTTCGGCCAGGATCGCCAGCGGATCCTTCACCCACAGGACCATCGATCACCCGTTCTCCTTAACACTTTATGCCACTTCCCTTCCCCGGGCAGACAAGCTAACGTTGCCGCAACCATAGCCCAGTTTGCTGCAATATCAGCAGCATACTGAGGACCGCGCGGCACACTGAAGAGAGCCATTCAGTGCGTGTTAAAATCATATTGGCTCGGTGGAGGAAGGTCATCATGAATTCGTTGAAGCGTACTTTCGTTTCCGTGATAGCGATCGCCGCGCTCTCGGGCATCGCCGGCGCGGCCGAGATGAAGAAGGAAATCGGCCCCGGCGAAGGCCAGGTCAACATCGTCGCCTGGCCCGGCTATATCGAACGCGGCGAAAGCGACAAGAATTACGACTGGGTGACGGATTTCGAGAAGAAGACCGGCTGCAAGGTCAATGTTAAGACCGCCGGAACGTCGGACGAAATGGTCGCCCTGATGAACGAGGGCGGCTTCGATCTGGTGACGGCTTCCGGCGACGCTTCGCTCCGCCTCGTCTCCGGCAAGCGCGTGCAGCCGATCAATACCGACCTGGTCCCCTCCTACAAGACGGTCGATGAGCGCCTGCAGAACGCGCCCTGGTTCACCGTCGACGGCGTTCATTATGGCGTGCCCTACCAATGGGGCCCGAATGTGCTCGCTTACAACACCAATGTGTTCAAGGAGGCGCCGAAGAGCTGGAGCGTCGTCTTCGAGGAGCAGAATCTTCCCGACGGCAAGTCGAACAAGGGCCGCGTTCAGGCTTTCGACGGCCCTATCTATATCGCCGATGCGGCACTCTATTTGATGAAGCACAAGCCCGAGCTCGGCATCAAGGACCCCTATGAGCTCAATGAGGATCAATACAAGGCGGCGCTCGAATTGCTGCGCGCCCAGCGCAAGCTGGTCGGCCGCTACTGGCATGATGCCTTCATCCAGATCGACGACTTCAAGAATGAAGGCGTCGCGGCCTCCTCCGCCTGGCCGTTCCAGGTGAACCTGCTGGTGGCCGACAAGCAGCCGGTCGCCTCGACCTTCCCGGAAGAAGGCGCCACCGGGTGGGCCGACACGACGATGATGCATTCGGAAGCCGCCAACCCGAACTGCGCCTATATGTGGCTCGAGCATTCGCTGAGCCCCAAGGTGCAGGGTGACCTCGCCGCCTGGTTCGGCTCCGTGCCGGCGGTCCCCGCCGCCTGCAAGGGCAATGCGCTGCTGACCGACCAGGGCTGCGACACCAACGGCTTCGGCAATTTCGAGAAGATCCATTTCTGGCGCACCCCGGTCTCCAAATGCGCCAGCCAGAGCGCCGGCTGCGTGCCCTATTACCGCTGGGTGTCCGACTATATCGCCGTGCTCGGCGGCCGCTGAGCGACGAAGGCTCCCGCTGGTCTGCCGGCGGGAGCTCCTCTCATGACAAGCGCAGTTTCCTTCCAGAACGTCTCGCGCCATTTCGGCTCGGTTCGCGCGGTCGACGATGTCGTGCTCGACATTGCGCCGGGCGAATTTTTCGCCATGCTCGGCCCGTCGGGCTCGGGCAAGACCACCTGCCTGCGGCTCATCGCCGGCTTCGAGCAGCCGACCAGCGGCCATATCGAGATCTTCGGCGAGACCGCCGAAGGGCTGCCGCCCTACCGGCGCAACGTGAACACCGTCTTTCAGGACTATGCGCTCTTCCCGCATATGAACATCCTGGACAATGTCGCCTATGGGCTGATGGTCAAGGGTGTCGCGCGCCAGGCCCGCGAGGCGAAGGCGCTCGAGGCGCTCGATCTCGTCGAGCTCGAGGGCTTCGAGGCGCGCCGGCCCTCGCAGCTCTCGGGCGGCCAGCGCCAGCGCGTGGCGCTCGCCCGGGCGCTGGTGAACGAGCCCAAGGTGCTGCTCCTCGATGAGCCGCTCGGCGCCCTCGACCTCAAGCTGCGCGAGCAGATGCAGGTCGAGCTCAAGACCCTGCAGCGCAATCTCGGCATCACCTTCGTCTTCGTCACCCATGACCAGGGCGAGGCCTTGTCGATGGCCGACCGCGTCGCCATCTTCAACCAGGGCAGGATCGTCCAGGTCGGCGCGCCGAAAGATATCTATGAGCGGCCGCGCACCCGCTTCGTCGCCGATTTCGTCGGCTCCTCCAATGTGCTGCCGCCGGACTTCACCCAACGGACCGGCGGTCCGGGCAAATGGGTGAGCCTCAGGCCGGAGAAGATCACCATCGCGGCAGGCGGCGCGAGGTCCGGGGACCACGCCGTCGAGGCCGTCGTCAGCTCCATCCACTATCAGGGTGCGGTCACACGGGTGAATACCGAGGCGGCGGGCCAGACGATCGCCGTCTCCGCCCCCTCCTCCTTGGGCGCCGTCAATATCGGCGACACCGTCACCTTGCAGTGGCCGGCCGAGGCACTCCACGCCATGGAGGACGAAACGTGACCGGCCTCGCAGCCGGCACGGTTCACGACCGGCGCGGCGGCCTCCTGCGGCGGATATCGGATACGCTGTTCCGCCATCCGCATCTTCTCCTGTTGCTGCTGATCCTGCCGCCGCTTCTGTGGCTCGGCATCGTCTATCTGGGCGCGCTGCTGGCGCTCCTGGCGCAGAGCTTCTTCTCGATCGACGAATTCTCCGGCATGGTGAACCGCGAATTCACGCTGTCGACCTATGGCGAGCTCCTCAACCTCGCCAATGTCGACGTCATCCTGCGCAGCCTCGCCATGGCGGTGGCGGTGACCCTGGCGGCGGCGCTCATCGCATTCCCCATCGCCTATTACGCGGCGCGTTATGCGCGCGGACGCTGGAAAGCCTTCTTCTATCTCGCCGTGATGCTGCCGCTGTGGTCGAGCTATCTGGTGCGCGTCTATGCCTGGAAGCTCATCCTCGCCAAGGAGGGCATCATCACCTGGCTCGCCGGCAAGCTCCATCTCACCTGGCTGCTCGACGCGATCCTGGCCATTCCGGTGATCGGCGGCCCCTCGCTCAGCATCTCCTATATCGGCACCTTCCTCGTCTTTCTCTATGTCTGGCTGCCTTACATGATCCTGCCGACGCAGGCGGCCCTCGAACGCGTGCCGGCCAATCTGCTGGAGGCTTCCGCCGATCTCGGCGCCGTGCCGCGCCAGACCTTCTGGACGGTGATTTTCCCGCTGGCGCTGCCGGGCCTCATCGCCGGCTCGATCTTCACCTTCTCGCTGACGCTCGGCGACTACATCATCCCGCAGATCGTCGGCACGTCGAGCTATTTCCTCGGCCAGGTCGTCTATACGCTGCAGGGCACCGCCGGCAACATTCCGCTCGCCGCCGCCTTCACCGTGGTGCCGATCGTGATCATGGGCATCTATCTCACCATCGCCAAGCGCATGGGGGCGTTCGATGCGCTCTGAACGCGGCCAGCGCGCCCCTCGCGCCTTGAGCTTCGCCGCCATTGCCGGCCTCCTGTTCCTGCACGTGCCGCTGCTCTTGATCTTTCTCTATGCCTTCACCACCGAGGAGAAGAGCTACCAGTTCCCGCCGCCGGGCCTGACGCTCAAATGGTTCGGCGCCGTGTGGGAGCGCCAGGACATCTGGAACGCGCTCTGGCTGTCGGTGAAGGTGGCCTCGATCGCCACCGCCATCGCATTGGTGCTCGGCACCTGCGCGGCGGCGGCAGTGGCGCGCGCCCGCTTCTTCGGCCGCGATTACATCTCGCTGCTCTTCATCCTGCCGATCGCACTTCCCGGCATCATCACCGGCATCGCGCTGCGCTCTGCCTTCAACATCATGGATTTCGACTTCTCCTTCTGGACGATCGTGCTCGGCCACGCCACCTTCTGCATCGTCGTCGTCTACAACAACGCGCTGGCCCGGTTCCGGCGCACCGCCGGCAGCCTGATCGAGGCCTCGATGGATCTGGGCGCCGACGGCTTCCAGACCTTCCGTTACGTGGTGCTGCCCAATATCGGCTCGGCCCTTCTCGCCGGCGGCATGCTGGCTTTCGCGCTCTCCTTCGACGAGGTGATCGTCACCACCTTCACCGCCGGCCAGCAGGCGACCTTGCCGATCTGGATGCTGACCGAGCTCATCCGGCCGCGCCAGCGCCCGGTGACCAATGTCGTCGCCATCTTCGTGATCGCCGTGACCTTCATCCCCATTCTCTTCGCCTATTATCTGACGCGCGACGGCGAACATGTGGCCGGCGGCGGAAAATAGACGCAGATGCTGATCAGATTGATGATCCTCGCCGTCGCCGTGCTCCTGGTGTCACTGCTGTTCGGGCTGCACCGGCGCCTCAAGATCGCGCCGCCCTGGCTGCGCCTCCTGCATCAGGCTATTTTCCTTGTCGCGCTGGCCTATGCGGCGATCTTCACCGCGATCTTTCTCGGCCTGCATCTTTTCGGCTACCAGCTCTGATCAGCGCTTTTTCTTCTTCGCCTTGGGATCTTCGTCTTCCGGCGCACCACCGACGATCTTGGCGAATTTGTCGAAGAACTGGGTGGCGAGCGAGCGCGCGCTGGAATCGATGAGGCGCGAGCCCAGCATGGCGAGCTTGCCGCCCACTTGCGCATCGACGTCATAGGAGAGCTTCGTGCCGCCCTCGACCTCCTCGAGGCGCACATCGGCGCCGCCATTGGCGAGGCCGGCAATGCCCTTGCCCTCGCCCGAAATCCGGTAGCTCGCCGGCGGATTGAGGTCGGTGAGCTTGACGTTGCCGGTGAAATTCGCCTTGACCGGCCCCACTTTGACGGTGACCTTGGCTTCGAGCTCGGTATCGGAGTGCTTGGTGATCTCTTCGCAGCCGGGGATCGCCCGTTTGAGGATATCGGGATCGTTCAACGCCTTCCAGACCGCGTCGCGCGATGCCGGGATGATCTCTTCGCCACTCATTTTCATCGGATGTGCCTCCGTCGGGGTGATCCGCCCAGAGTCTAGGCGGAAATATCGCCCCGCTGCCACTGTGCCTTGGTCGCAAGCCGGAACTCCTCGAACCGGCCCTGGTCGATGGCGTCGCGGATGCCCTGCATGAGCGACTGGTAATAGGCGATATTGGCCCAGGAGAGCAGCATCATGCCGAGAAGCTCGCCCGAGCGGATCAGGTGATGCAGATAGGCCCTGGAATAGACCGACAGCGCCGGGCACGGGCTTTTGGGGTCGAGCGGGCGCGGATCGTCGGCATGGCGCGCATTGCGCAGATTGATCTTGCCGAAGCGGGTGAAGGCTTGGCCGTGGCGGCCGGAGCGCGTCGGCATCACGCAGTCGAACATGTCGACGCCGCGCGCCACCGCCTCGAGAATGTCCTCGGGCGTACCGACGCCCATCAGGTAGCGCGGCCGGTCGGCCGGCAGATGCGGCACGGTCTTCTCGATCGTCTGCAGCATCAGCGCCTGACCCTCGCCCACCGCGAGGCCGCCGATCGCATAACCCTCGAAGCCGATGGCGGTCAGTCCCTCGGCCGAGATGCGCCGCAGCCTTTCATTCACGCCGCCCTGGACGATGCCGAAATTGCCTTTCCCCGGCTGCTTGCCGAAGGCCTGGCGCGAGCGCTCGGCCCAGCGCAGCGACAGCTGCATGGCGCGCTCGGCATCCTTGTCGGTATGGGGATACATCAGGCATTCGTCGAGCTGCATCTGGATGTCGGAGCCGAGCAGCCGCTGTATCTCCATCGAGCGCTCAGGCGTGAGCTCGTATTTGCGCCCGTCGATATGCGACTGGAAGACGGCGCCCTTCTCCGAGATCTTGCGCAACTTGGCGAGCGACATGATCTGGAAGCCGCCGGAATCGGTGAGGATCGGCCGCGGCCAGTTGGCGAATTTATGCAAACCGCCCAGCTTCGCCACTTCCTCCGGACCGGGACGCAACATCAGATGGTAAACATTGCCGAGGATGATGTCGGCGCCCGTCTCGCGCACCTGCTCGGGATAAAGCCCCTTGACCGTGCCGGCGGTGCCGACCGGCATGAAGGCCGGGGTGCGGATCTCGCCCCGTCCGGTGGCGATGGCGCCGCGCCGTGCCGCGCCGTCGGTCCTGTGGAGTGTGAAAGAGAAACCTTCGCTCATGATGGCGCGGGGAATAGCAGGCTCGCATCGCCATAGGAATAGAACCGATAGTTTTCCCGGATGGCATGGGCATAGGCCGACTTCATCCGTTCGAGACCGGCAAAGGCCGAAACCAGCATGAACAGCGTCGAGCGCGGCAGGTGGAAATTGGTGATCAGCAGATCGGCCACATTGAAGCGGTAGCCGGGAGTGATGAAGATATCGGTCGTGTCGCGGAAGGCCTTGAGCTCGCCCGAACGGGCAGCGCTTTCGAGAAGCCTGAGCGATGTCGTACCCACGGGGATGATCCGCCCGCCTTGGACTTTGGCCGCCTTCAGGCGCTCGACGACATCGGCCGGCACCTCACCCCATTCGGAATGCATCCTGTGCTCGGCCGTATCCTCCACCTTGACCGGCAGGAAAGTGCCGGCGCCGACATGAAGCGTGACGAATTCCTCTTTGATCCCAGCATTTTGCAACGACTTCATCAGACCAGATGTGAAGTGCAGGCCGGCCGTCGGGGCCGCGACCGCGCCTTCTTCCTCGGCATAGATCGTCTGATAGTCGGCGCGATCCTGCTCGTCGCGCTCGCGCTTGCCGGCGATATAGGGCGGCAAGGGCATGTCGCCCAAAGCGGCAATGGCTTCATCGAGGATAGGGCCGTGGAAATCGAAAGCGAGCGTGATCTCGCCGCCTTCGCCCTTCTCCTCGACCGTGGCGTCGAGCACGCCCAGGAGGCAGACGCGGCCCTCGGCGCCGAAGCGGATCTTGTCGCCGACCGCGAGCCGCTTGCCGGGTTTGGCGAAAGCCTTCCAGCGCGATCCGTCGAGACGCTGATGCAGCAGCGCCTCGATCCGCGGCCGCGCGTCGCCACGCCCTATCCGGTTGCCGGTCAGCGCCGCGGGGATGACCTTTGTCTTGTTGAACACCAGGACGTCGCCCGGACGCAGCAGCGACGGCAAATCGTGGAAGATGCGGTCTTCGAGACTATCGGGGCGCACGACCAGCAGCTTCGCCGCATCGCGCGGATTGACGGGCCTGAGCGCGACGCGCTCGTCCGGCAGCTCGAAATCGAAATCGGAAACGCGCATGGGAGACTACTCTCCCAGGCAGGTTACCGGCCAGGCGCCCAAGCCGACAATATGGAGAGTGCCGGAGAATATGCCTTCGGTACCCTCCTCATGCGCATAGCTCACGCGCAGCTTCGCGATGATCGCCTCGGCATTGCCGTCGGTGACATCGATCTTCATCCCCTCGTCGTCGGAGAAGGATTGCGCGACGAGGATGGGGGTGACGCCGGTTTCGGCCGCCGTCGACCATTTCTTGCCTTTCGACTCCATGCTGAGGCTTAAAGGCCTGAGGCCCGGAGTCGTGCCGACCAGAAAACTGAAGGACGTGTCGTAATCGGGCGCGGTGCAGGTGATGTTGTCGGTGGCGAGAGCCTCGCCCGCCGAGATCACCAGCAGCATCGCACCCAGGATCGCCCCCTGCTTTCCGGTCGGCATGATGATCAGGCCTTCGCGTCGGCCGCGACCTGCATCTTGACGATGCGGTCCGGATCGCGCACCGGCTCGCCGCGCTTCAGCGCATCGACAAGCTCCATGCCGGAGGTCACCTTGCCCCACACCGTATATTGCTTGTCGAGGAAGGTGGCGTCGCCGAAGCAGATGAAGAACTGGCTGTTGGCCGAATCCGGATTGGACGAGCGCGCCATCGAGCAGACGCCGCGCACATGCGGCTCCTTCGAGAACTCCGCCTTGAGATTGGGCTTCTTCGAGCCGCCCATGCCGGTGCCGGTCGGATCGCCGCCCTGCGCCATGAAACCTTCGATGACGCGGTGGAACACCACATTGTCGTAGAAGCCTTCGCGCGCCAGCTCCTTGATGCGCGCCACGTGGTTGGGCGCGAGATCGGGCCTGAGCGCGATGGTCACCCGGCCCTTTTCGAGGTCCATATAGATCGTGTTTTCGAGATCGCTAGCCATCACTTTACATCCTTCATGACTCTGACAGTTACCATTTTATCGGGCTCCGACGGCGGCTCGCCCTTGGCGATCTTGTCGACGCAGGGCATGCCCTGGGCCACTTCGCCGAACACCGTATATTGGCCGTCGAGGAAGCCGCCGGCGGCGAGCATGATGAAGAACTGGCTGTTGGCCGAGTTCGGGTCGGAGGTGCGCGCCATGCCGACGACGCCGCGGGCAAAATGCGTATTGGTGAATTCGGCCTTGAGATCGGGCTCGTTCGAGCCGCCGGTGCCGTCGCCATTCTGGCCGTCGCCGGTCTGCGCCATGAAGCCGTCGATCACCCGGTGGAACGGCACGCCGTCATAATATTTGGCGCGCGCCAGCTTCTTGATCTGCGCCACGTGATTGGGCGCGAGGTCCGGCCTGAGCTTGACGATGATCGAGCATTTGTCGGTGGTCTTGATCACCAGCGTGTTTTCGGGGTCGAGCTCCTGCGCCGCCAGCGGCAGGCTGCCCAGCGCCACGGCGGCGATCAGGCCGGCAAGGCCCAGTTTGAATTTCATGCGGGTCTCCTTGGGTTTGAATGACGGGGTTTTCCCCCTCAGGCAGGCTTTTTCAGGGCGGCCTTCACGGCAGCCAGCGCTTCCTTGGGAATGAACAAAGTGACGTCGCCGCCCATTGCGGCGATCTGCTTGACGAGCGAGGATGCAATCATTCGCGTCGCCGGGCTGGCGGCGAGGAAGACCGTCTCGATATCGGGCGCCATGGAGCCGTTCATCTGGCCCATCTGCACCTCGTAATCGAAATCGCTCGCATCGCGCAGGCCCCTGATGATGAGGCCCGCCTGGGCGCGCCGTGCCGCATCGACCGCGAGATCGTCGAAAGTTTCGACCGCGATCTTGATGCCGGTATGCTCGGCGATCGGCGCCGTCACGGTCTGCAGCAATTTTATGCGCGTTTCGGCATCGATCAGCGCTTTTTTGCCGTGATGCGTTCCCACCCCGAGAACGAGCTTGTCCACGAGCCGCGCCGATCTCGCGATGATGTCGAGATGGCCGTAGGTTACGGGGTCGAAACTGCCGGGATAGAAGCCAGTGCGCGCCATGGGGCCAGCCATAGCCCGATCAGGCTCCTGCCGCAACCTGTCAGCAGACGGCAGTATGGTCCGTCCATTCAGAGGGAGTAACCATCATGGCCAACGACCATCCGTCCATCATTTCACATGTTTCGCTCGGCACCAACCAGTTCGAGAAGGCCAAGGCCTTCTACGAGAAAGCGCTGGCCCCTCTCGGCTGCCGGATCATCATGGAGCATCCGGGCGTCGCCGCCTTCGGCAAGCAATTCCCGGAATTCTGGGTCGGAACGCCGCATGACGGCAAGAAAGCCGAGGTCGGCAACGGCATCCATGTCGGCTTCATGGCCACGTCCAAAGCCGAAGTCGACGCCTTCCACCAGGCGGCGGTCGCCGCCGGCGGCAGCGACGACGGCAAGCCCGGCCCGCGCGAGGAATATGGCGCCCCCTATTACGGCGCCTTCATCCGCGACCTAGACGGCAACAAGATCGAGGCCGCCTATTGGGATGAGGAACTCGCCAGGAAGCTCGGCATGGGCTGATCCAGCGCGAGCCGCAATCCAAGCGTGACGAGGATCGTGCCGAGCAGCGCGTCGATCGGCCGTCTGATCCGGCCATAGACGGTCCTGACCCGCTCGGTCGAGAAGATCAGCGCGACGAGACCGAACCAGCCCAAAGCGACGAGGCTGATGACGACAAGGGCTGCCGCTCGCACCCAGAACGGCGCGGCGAGCGGCAGCACGGTGATGAACAGGCTGCCGAAGAACGCCGCGGTCTTGGGATTGGTGATGCCGACCAGAAAGCCGTGTCGCCAGGCGGCCGGCGCGCCGGCTTTCACGGCATCGATCGCGATCGGCGCCGGCCTGTGCCGCACCGAAAGCAGGATGCGGACGCCCAGATAGACCAGATAGGCCGCGCCGGTCAGGCGAACAGCCATATAGAGCCACCCGATCTGGAGCAGAAGGACGCCGAGGCCGAACATGGCGAGCGCCGCCCAGACGGCGATGGCGGCCGTTACCCCAGCCGCCACCTGAAAGCCGGCGCGCCGGCTGACCAAAGAGTGCGAGGTCACGGCCACGAAATCCGGTCCCGGGCTCATCGCTCCCAGCAGGAAAACCAGGCCGATCGTCATCAAGTGCGGAAGATGGCTCATCCGGTGACCTTAGATCACGCTTCAATATGAATGAAATGAAAGATATTCTTCATTTCATGAATATTCCTAATGTCAGCGTGACAATGCTGAGGGTGCTGGATTCCCTCAGCGAAACGCGAAATTTCAGCCGCACGGCCGAACGGCTCAATCTCACCCAATCCGCGGTCAGCCATGCCCTGCGCGGCTTCGAGACCCTCGTCGGCGCGCCCCTCGTGCTGCGCGAGCGCAAGGGAGCGAGGCTCACCGCCGCCGGCGAGCAGGCGCTGGTTTCGGCGCAAATTGCCCTCGACGCGATCACCCGGATCGGTCGCGTGGCCGAGCGGCCGGTCAAAGGCAAGGTGACGCTCGCGCTCACCAACAGCGCCTCGGTGAAGATCGCGCCGACCGTGCTCGCCAAGGCGGCGCGTCATCCCGCCTTGCGCATCGAGATTCTGCTCGGCACCGACCGCCAAGTGGCGGAATGGGTTGAGCATGGGGCAGCGGATATCGGCCTGTCCTTCGAGGCCGGAAACTGCCGGACAGTTCCCCTCTTCGATGACGAATTCTGTGTCGTCTCATCCCTGAAGCAGGCGCGGCGCGGACCGCTCTCCTTGCGGGATCTCGACGGTGAAGCCTTCATCATGTCGACGGGCGGCTGCGCCCCGTTGCTTGCCGCCCTGTTCGATGCGGCGCGCATCCGGCCGCGTATCATCCTGTCGGCGAATGACATGGGCGCGCTATTCGCCCTGGTCGGCGCCGGACATGGCATCTCCGTGGTGCCCGGCCTGGCCTTCCCGGCCGATTGGGCGACGCTCGTGGCGCGGGCGCCGTTTCACCCGCGCGTGGTCAGGCCGTTCCGGATGCTCGACACATCAGGGCTGCCTGACGAGCCGCCTCATGCGGCTCTCAAGGAGATGATCGTCGAAGCCGCGGCTCCCTTGGGTATCGCCGCCGGTTATTCCGGCACGTGACGCACCGCCCCTCTGGCGGCGCTGGTCGCCATCGAGGCATAGGCGCGAAGCGCGGTCGAAACCTTGCGGTTGCGCTTCTCTTCCGGCTTCCACACGGCGCCGTCGCGCGCCGTCTTCTCGGCGCGGCGCCGGGCGATTTCGGCTTCATCGACGGCCAGATGCAGCTTGCGCTTCGGGATGTCGATCTCGACGCGATCGCCGGTCCTGACGAGGCCCATCAGCCCGCCCTCCGCCGCCTCCGGCGAGGCATGGCCGATCGACAGGCCGGACGTGCCGCCCGAGAAACGCCCGTCGGTGACGAGCGCGCAGGCTTTGCCGAGCCCCTTCGATTTGAGATAGCTCGTGGGATAGAGCATTTCCTGCATGCCGGGGCCGCCGCGCGGTCCCTCATAGCGGATGACGACGACGTCGCCCGCTTTCACCTTGCCGGTGAGAATGCCGTTCACCGCCGAATCCTGGCTTTCGAAGACGATCGCCGGGCCCGAGAAGACCAGGATGGATTCATCGACGCCCGCCGTCTTCACGATGGCGCCGAGCTCGGCGAGATTGCCGTAGAGCACCGCGAGGCCGCCATCCTTGGAGAAAGCGTGCTCGGCTGAGCGGATCACGCCCTTCTCGCGGTCGAGATCGAGATCGTCATAGCGGCGTTCCTGGCTGAAGGCGACCTGGGTCGGCACACCGCCAGGCGCGGCGCGGAAGAAGTCGCTGACCTTGGCGCTTTTTGTCCGCACGATGTCCCACTGATCGAGCGCGGCAGCCATCGTCTTCGCATGAACGGTGCTGACCGACGTGTCGATCAGACCGCCGCGGTCGAGCTCGCCGAGGATCGCCATGATGCCGCCGGCGCGATGCACGTCCTCCATATGGACGTCGGCCTTGGACGGCGCCACCTTGCACAGCACCGGCACGCGGCGCGACAGCCGGTCGATATCGGCCATGCCGAAGTCGAGCTCGGCCTCATGCGCGGCGGCAAGCAGATGCAGAACCGTGTTGGTCGACCCGCCCATGGCGATATCGAGCGTCATGGCATTTTCGAAGGCCGCGAAAGTCGCGATCGAGCGCGGCAGGATGCTGGCATCGTCCTGCTCGTAATAGCGTCGCGCCAGATCGACGATCAGATGGCCGGCCTCGACGAAGAGCCGGCGCCGGTCGGCATGGGTGGCGAGCGTCGAGCCATTGCCGGGCAGCGACAGGCCGAGCGCCTCGGTGAGGCAGTTCATCGAATTGGCGGTGAACATGCCGGAGCATGAGCCGCAGGTCGGGCAGGCCGAGCGCTCGATGACCTTGATCTCCTGCTCGGAGACCTTGTCGTCGACCGCGGCCACCATCGCATCGACGAGGTCGAGGGCGACTTCCTTGCCCCGGAGCACGACCTTGCCGGCTTCCATCGGGCCGCCGGACACGAAGACGACGGGGATATTGAGGCGCATGGCGGCCATCAGCATGCCGGGGGTGATCTTGTCGCAATTGGAGATGCAGACCATCGCGTCGGCGCAATGGGCATTGACCATATATTCGACGGAGTCGGCGATGAGATCGCGCGACGGCAGCGAATAGAGCATGCCGTCATGGCCCATGGCGATGCCGTCATCGACGGCGATGGTGTTGAATTCCTTGGCGACGCCGCCCGCCGCTTCGATCTCGCGCGCCACCAGCTGGCCGAGGTCCTTCAGATGCACATGGCCCGGCACGAACTGGGTGAAGGAATTCACCACCGCGATGATCGGCTTGCCGAAATCGCTGTCCTTCATGCCGGTGGCGCGCCAGAGGCCGCGCGCGCCGGCCATGTTGCGGCCATGGGTGGTGGTACGGGAACGATAGCTTGGCATGGGTTCTCGGTCTTTTCCTAAGCCTAATCAGGAGGATGCCTTCGTGCGCGCGCATCCGGGGCCTGTCAACCTTTCAGATGACATGGCTCGAATGCGCCCGCCGGACGGAAATCAGCGCCCGCGGAGCGCCAGCCAGACGCCACCGCCGATGAGGCAAAGGCCGCTCGACACTTCGACGAAGCGCACCCGCTTCTGCGACAGCCACGACCCGGCATTGCCGGCGGCGAAGGCATAGAGGCTGTCGAATACGGTGGCGATGACCATGAAGCTCAGGCCGAGCAGGATCAGCTGGTTCATGTAATCGCCGTTCTTGGAGATGAATTGCGGGATCAGCGCGCCGAAAACAAGCAACACCTTGGGATTGGACAGGATGACCACGAAACCCTGGAAGAAGAACCCGCCCCGCGGCGCCGTCGCGGCCGCCGCCGCCAGCTGTCCCTTCGACCGAACGAGCTTGATGCCGAGCCAGATGAGATAGGCCGCGCCGGCGATGCGCAGCACGTCGAACCAGACGCCCATATAGGTTATGGCGGAAGCGAGGCCGGCAATGGCGACGGCCATCCACAGCACGAGGCCCGCCTGGGTGCCCGCCACATTGAGCAGGCCGGCGCGCGCGCCATGTTTGAGGCTGTTGGCGATGACGATGGTGACGGTCGGTCCCGGCACGACGACGATGGCGATCGCCGCGATGCAGAAGGCGATATAGGCTTCGAGTGTCATGACTTCCCTCTCCAAGCAGGTCGCTCAGCAAGCCATAGCCGCGCCGAGGCTTGCAAGAGGATTCTGGACGTCCGTCGTCCGCTCCCCTACTTTGCCCCGACTGCCCGGTGCCCTCGTCCCCGAGGGAGAATCGGAAACACGGTGCGAACCCGTGACGTGCCCAACGCTGTAAGGAGGATTTCTCCAGCCACTTCAGACCTTTATGCCGAAGTGCAAAGCCACTGGTTCAACTGGGAAGGCGCTGGAGAAAAGTGAATCCGAGCCAGAAGACCGGCCAGGCAGGATAGCTCACCGTTTGGTCAGGCGGGGTGGCAGCGATGCAACGCGAGGGGAAAAGCGATGCAGGCAGAGACCATTGCTCTTTCAACCACCGATTTCGACGGAGCGGCTCGTGACGCCGTCTATCGCGCCATTTTCACCCGCCGCGACATACGCGGCCAGTTCCTGCCCTATCCGGTACCCGACCAGATCCTGGCCCGCCTCCTCATCGCCGCCCATCACGCGCCCTCGGTCGGCTACATGCAGCCCTGGAACTTCATCCTCATCCGCGATGCCGCGCGCAAGGCCCGGATCCGCGATCTCGTCCGCCGGGCGAGTTCAGAGGAAGTCCGTCACATCGAGGATGGAAGGCAGGCGCTCTACCGGTCGCTCAAGCTCGACGGCATCATCGAGGCGCCGGTCAATCTCTGCGTCACCTGCGACCGCGGCCGCGCCGCGGCCTCCCCGCTCGGGCGCTGGCACAATCCCGAGATGGATCTCTACAGCACGGTCTGCGCGGTGCAGAATCTCTGGCTCGCGGCGCGCGCCGAGGGCATCGGCGTCGGCTGGGTCAGCATCCTCGACAAGCAGGAGCTGAAGTCCCTGCTCGGCATTCCGCCGCAGGTCACGCCCGTCGCCTATCTCTGCCTCGGTTATGTTTCGGATTTCGCCGTGAAGCCGGAGCTGGAGAGCAAAGGCTGGCGCAAGCGCCTGCCGCTCGACGAGCTCATCGCCAGTGAAAGCTGGAGAGGAACCGGCGAAGACAACCTCAAGGCGCTGGTCAGATCCGCCTGAAGACCGCGTAGGTGAAATCCTGGGTGGTGCCGAAGGGGGTCGGATGGGTTTCCACCTGCTGGATCTGGAGCACGAAACCATCGCCCAGCTGCGCCGCCAGCGTCTCGGCGCTGTAGCGCTGCACCGGCAGGCCGCTGCATTTTTCAGGTCCGGTGAGCGCGAAGGTCGAGATCACCACGGACGATCCAGGCCGGGTGCCGGTTTTAAGCGCTGCGACATAGGCGTCCTGCGCCGCAGGATCGGTCAGGAAATGGAACACGGCGCGGTCATGCCAGATGTCCCAGTACCGCTCAGGTCTCCAACTGGTGATGTCGGCGACGATCCAGGAGACCTTGCCTGCCTGTCCGGCGAGCCGCTCCTTCGAACGTCCGAGCGCCACGTCGGAAATATCGAGTACGCTGAGGTCGCCATAGCCCTCGGCCAGAAGCCGGTCGACCAGCCGCGAGGCGCCGCCGCCGACATCGATGACGGAGCCCTTTCCGGCTTTCCGGATCAAGGCCAGCGAGCGCTCCGGCACGTCCTGATACCAGCTGACGGCGGTATCGGATTTGACGGTGTAGGTATGGTCCCAATGATCGCGGCGGTCGGTCATCATGATCTGGGCCAGGCAAGCCACAGCGCGGCGATCACCAGGAGACCGCCGCTAATGCGGTCGAGCCAGACGAGGCGTTCGCCGGAGAGGAAGTTGCGGGCCTGCGCGGCAGAGATGGCCAGCAGCGCGCCGATGATGGCACTCACCGCCACGAAAGTGGCGCCGAGGATCGACAATTGCGGCGCCGCAGGCCGGCTCGGATCGACGAAGGGCGGCAGAAAGGCGGCGAGGAACAGGATGACTTCCGGATTGGCGACAGCGACCAGGAAGCCGTCGCGAAACAGCCTTCCCGTCGGCTGCGGTCCGGCGAGACCGGCCCTGCCGGCGAACCACAGGCGCGTCAGCCCCAGATAAAGAAGAAAGGCGGCGCCGCCGAGCCGGACGCAGTCGAACCAGGTCTTCATCGCCTCGGCGATCCAGGCGAGACCGAAGGCCACGAGAGAAATCAGCAGCACGAAGCCGATGACATTGCCGGCGACGGTGACGAGCCCGCCTCTGACGCCCTGCCCGATGCTGTTGGCGACGATCACCGACATCGCCGGCCCCGGCTTGACGAAAAGCAGGGCGCTGGCGGCGAGAAAGGCGAAGAAGAGGTCGAGCGGCATGGCGGCCTTATCCCAGGTTGCTCAGCCGGAGGCAATCATCTCGGCGATCCGCACCGTATCGGCGCCGAGCTCGCGATTGTCGTCGAACGGCGTGACCCGGCTGCGCACCGCCTTATAGGCTTCGGCGGTACCGCGGCCGAGCTCGGCCGTCACGCCGCGGATTTCCGCCGCATAGGCCGACGCGATGAGCTCCATGGCGATGAGCGGCCGCAGCCGGTCGACCATCTGGCTCGTTTTAGCGACCACGCCGGGCGCCATCGACGCCTGGTCCTCGATCCAGTCCGACACAGCGATCGGCGTCAGCGAGATGGGGTTGGCGAGAAAGCGGATCTCGGCTTCGAGCGCCGAGACAGGCTTCTGCAGGATGGCGAGGCCGATGCGGTTCTGGCCCTCGGCGGCGAGAAAGCGCGGCAGGTCCGCCACCACTGGCGACATGAGCTTGATCGTGCGGTTGGCGATTCCGGAGGCGGCGTGGGCGAGCGCCTGCCCGAGCCGCTCCCAGGCGAGGACGAAGGCGGTCATGTCGAAATTGCCGTGCGAGACGATCCGGTCCTCGGCGGCCAGCACCACCGGATTGTCGCCGGAGCTGGCGAGCTCGATTTCAGTCGCCATGCGCGCCTCGTCGATCGCGTGGCGCAGCGCGCCCCAGACCTGCGGCACGCAGCGATAGCTGAGCGGATCCTGGATGCGCCGCGCCGCGCCATCGCCGAACAGCGCGCTCCCGGCCAGAAGCGCGCGCAACTGCGCCGCCACCTCCCTCTGGCCGAAGGCCGGGCGCGCCGCCATGGCGCCGTCATCGAGGGCTGAGACATTGCCGCGGAACGCTTCCAGATTGAGCGCATAGGCCTTCAGCGACCATTGGAACGCCCGCTCGATATCTTCGAGCGCGAGGCACGCCTGCGCGACCGATAGGCTGTTGGCGACGATGAGCGCATGGCCGTCCTTGGCGTGGATCTCGAGCGGCGGCAGGCCGGCGCGCCTCAGCGCCTCGGCCGCCGGCAGCGTCTCGCCCGCATATTCCGCCTGGCCATGACCGATGAGGCCGAGCGTCATATGCGCCAGCGGCGACAGATCGGCGGCGCCCAGCGAGCCCAGCGACGGCACCACCGGATGCAGCCCGGCATTCAGCGCCGCGACAAGTCCTTCGAAGACGCCGGGCGAGATGCCGGTGCCGCCCGCCGCCATGCCGGCGATCCTGACCGCCATCATCGCGCGCACCGCCTCGCTGGGCAGCGCCGGCCCGAATCCCACCGCATGGCCGAAGGCGATACGCTGCTGATAGGCGATGAGATCCTCCTCGCCGAGCGGCGTATCGACCGCGGCGCCGAGCGCCGTGGTGAGCCCGTAGACCTTGCGCTTTTCGGCGGCATGGCGCTCCACGACCGTGCGGCTCGCCCGGATCCGCGCCTGAATTTCGGGCGCGACTTCGACACGCGCCCGGCGCCGCGCGATCGCCGCAATATCTTTTGTCCTGAGCGGCGTCGCGGTCAGGCGGATGGGCATCGTTGTCATGATGCAAGCAACTTCACATGCTCCGCGACACGGATGCAAGCCCCCGTCCGCCCAGTCCGAAGGAGGCAGCACGATCGGGGATTAAGCCTCGCCGTTCTCCTCGTCCTCGCTGATGCGCTCGACCGAGACGACATGCTCGTCATCGGCCGTGTCGAGCACGATCACGCCTTGCGTCGAGCGTCCCGCCTTGCGGATGTCATGGACCGGGCAGCGGATGAGCTGGCCGCCATCGGTGACCAGCATGATCTGGTCCTCGTTCTCGACTGGGAAGGACGCCACCAGCGGTCCGTTGCGCTCATTGACGGCCATGGCGGTGATGCCTTTGCCGCCGCGCCCGGTGATCCGGTATTCATAGCTCGAGGTGCGCTTGCCATAGCCGTTGGAGGAAACGGTGAGGATGGTCTGCTCGGCCGCCCCCATCTCCGCATAGCGCTCCTGGCTCAGCATCGCATCGGAAGCCTGCGCCGTTTCTTCCTCGGCGCCGCCATTCTCTTCCACCTCATCGCCCGAGACGGCGCGCGCCATCTTGAGATAAGCGAGGCGCTCGTCGGCGGAAGCCTCGACATGGCGCAGCAGCGCCATCGAGATCACATGGTCGTCGCCCTCGAGGCGGATGCCGCGCACGCCGGTGGAATCGCGCCCCTTGAAGATGCGCACATCCTCGACCGGGAAGCGGATGCACTGGCCATGCGCCGTCGTCAGCAGCACATCGTCGGCGCCGGAGCAGATATCGACGCCGGCGATCTGGTCGCCCGGCTCGAGCTTCATGGCGATCTTGCCGTTGCGGTTGATGCTTTCGAAGTCCGACAGCTCGTTGCGCCGGACATTGCCGGAGCGGGTGGCGAACATCAGCTGCTGCGCGCCCCAGGTCGTCTCATCCTCGGGCATCGGCATCACGGTGGTGATACGCTCGTCCTGCGCCAGCGGCAGGAGGTTGATGAGCGCCTTGCCGCGCGCCTGCGGATTGCCCACCGGCAGCCGCCACACTTTCATGCGGTAGACCATGCCGGCCGAGGAGAAGAACAGGATCGGCGTGTGGGTATTGGCGATGAAGAGCTTGGTGACGAAGTCCTCCTCGCGCGTCTGCATGCCGGCCCTGCCCTTGCCCCCGCGCCGCTGGGCGCGATAGGCCGAGAGCGGCACGCGCTTCACATAGCCGGTATGGCTCACCGTCACCACCATGTCCTCGCGCTGGATAAGGTCTTCGTCCTCGACCTCGCCTTCATTGTCGACGATCTGGGTGCGCCGCGGCGTCGCGAACTCGCCCTTGATGGCGGTGAGCTCGTCCTTGATGATGCTGAAGACGCGCGCCCGCGACCGGAGAATATCCAGATAGTCGGAAATCTCCCTGGCGAGCTTCTCGAGCTCCTCGGCGATCTCCTCGCGGCCGAGTGCAGTGAGGCGCTGCAGGCGCAGATCGAGAATGGCGCGCGCCTGCTCTTCCGACAGCCTGTAGGTGTCGTCGGCGCCGAGCGTGTGGCGGGGATCGGCGATGAGGGCGATGAGCGGCGCCATGTCCTTGGCGGGCCACGCCTTCGCCATCAGGGCCTCGCGGGCTTCGGCGGTGTCCTTGGAGCGGCGGATGAGCGCGATCACTTCGTCGATATTGGCGACCGCGATGGCGAGGCCGACCAAAATATGGGCGCGATCGCGCGCCTTGTTGAGGAGATATTTCGTGCGCCTGGTGACGACTTCCTCGCGGAAGCCGATGAAGGCCTGGATCAGGTCCTTGACGTTGAGAAGCTCGGGGCGGCCCCCGATCAGCGCGATATTGTTGACGCCGAAGGTCGTCTGCAAAGGCGAGAAGCGGTAGAGCTGGTTCAGCACCACATCCGCCATCGCCTCGCGCTTGAGCTCGACCACCACGCGCATGCCGTGCCGGTCGCTCTCGTCGCGGATGTCGGAGATGCCCTCGATCTTCTTCTCGCGCACCAGCTCGGCGATCTTTTCGATCATCGCCGCCTTGTTCACCTGATAGGGAATCTCGTGGATGATGAGCGCCTCGCGCTCCTTGCGCAGCTCCTCAGTGGTCACCTTGCCGCGCATGACGATCGAGCCGCGTCCGGTATGCATCGCCGATTTGATGCCGGCACGGCCCAGGATGATGGCCCCGGTCGGGAAATCCGGACCCGGGATGATGTTCATCAGTTCGTCGACGGTGATGCCGGGATTGTCGATGGTGGCGATGGTGCCGTCGATGACCTCACCCAGATTATGCGGCGCCATGTTGGTGGCCATGCCGACCGCGATGCCGCCCGCGCCGTTGACCAGCAGATTGGGATATTTCGCCGGCAGGACCGTCGGCTCGTGGAACTCGTTCGAATAGTTGGCGACGAAGTCGACCGTGTCCTTGTCGAGATCGTCGAGCAAGGGCATGGCGGCCTTGGCGAGACGCGCTTCGGTGTAACGTTCGGCCGCCGGCGGATCGCCGTCGACCGAGCCGAAATTGCCCTGCCCGTCGATCAACGGCAGGCGCAGCGAGAAGTCCTGCGCCAGACGCACCAGCGCGTCATAGATCGCGAGATTGCCATGCGGGTGGTATTTACCCATCACGTCGCCGGTGACGCGCGCCGATTTCTTATGCGCCTTGTCGGGCGTGAAGCCGTTTTCGTGCATCGTATAGAGGATGCGCCGATGCACCGGCTTCAGGCCGTCGCGCACATCGGGAAGCGCGCGCGACACGATCACGCTCATCGCGTAGTCGAGATAACTCTTCTTCATCTCCTCTTCGATGGAGATGGGCGCGATTTCACCCGGATTGCCGGAAGAATTCGGATCGTTGTTGTCGTCGTTGTCGGCCACGTGAATCCTGAAGGAATTGCGCTCTCAAAAACCGTCCGATAAGGCCTGGGAGGCCTCGTTTCTGGAAACGATTCGAGCGGCGGAACATAATAGCCGCTCAAGCCAGCCCGAAGCAATGCCAAGCGCATGAAAAACAGGCCGAAAACGTTGTTTTTTAGGTGCCGAATCGGCCTCTGAAATCAAGGCCTTGGGAGGGCCTGCCGGAGCGTCCGGAAGGCCCGCCCGAGGACCGCGAAAAGTTCGCGCCGCAGGACCTGATTCGCGCCTCGGTTCTGGACTCGGACATCACCCTCATTCCCTGTCTCGTGACGGTCCACCATGTAGAGCTGCGGCCCCGATAATGCCTGCCGTGGCGTTGAGCGCGCTGGGCAGGATCGGCAAATCGCGGCAGTCCTCGGCCCAGATATAAGCCGGCACCTTGGCCTTGAGCATGTCGAAAAACCGCGGCGCCGTGCCGAGCCCGCCGCCGATCACCACCCCATGCGGATCGATCATGTTGACGATCTGTCCGATATAGCTGGCGAGCGCCGTCGTCGCTTCCTCCAGCAGCGCCGCGCCTTCCCGCCCGGCTTGTCCATCGACCATGTCGCGCGCCGTGGCCTCGCGTCCGGTGCGCAGCCGATAGACTCGGCTCATGCCAAGGCCCGAAGCGAAGCTCTCCAGATTGAATACCGTCTCCCGGCCACTGGCCGCATCATAGGAGACGAGGTCGCCGGACGCGAAATGGATGGCGAAACCATGGGCGCCGCGCCGGATGACGCCGTTCTCGCATACCGCACAGCTCAGCCCCGTCCCGATCGAGACGAAGACGAAACTTGGCAGGCTTCTGCCATGGCCATAATGAAGTTCGGCCAAGGTCGCGAGGCGCACATCGGTGTCGACCGCCACCGGATGGAACCGGGCGAGATCTCGGGTCAGGTCGCGCTTGTTCCACCGGGTGATCCAGTCGCTGGCCGGAACACCGTCGAGCCGCACCAGCTCCGGCAGCCCGATGCCAATACCCAGTGGCGCGATCCGGGCGGCTTTGGCCGCCGCCCGCATCCGCTCCGCCATCTCGGCGATCGCGGCAAGCATCGCTTCGGCGCTCTGACCGCGCGGCGTCGGCATTTCCGTCCGTTCGATGAGCCTTCCGGCCGCCAGGCCGACCAGCCCGGCGGCGATCTTGGTGCCGCCGATATCGATGCCGATCGCGGCGCGCATCAGGCCCGCGCCGCCGCTTCGTCGGCGAGCATGTCCCTGCCGCGGCAGATCGACACGACGCTCGCCGGCCAGTCCGGGTCATAAGCCTGCGCCTTGCTCAGGCGTTCGAAGGCCAGCCGCTTGCCTTCGCCCCAGACGATCATCACCGCCTGTCTGGAGTGTCGCGCGATCGTATCGATGCCGACGGTGACGCCGAAGCGGGGCACATCGTCGAGCGAGCGGAAATCCGGAAAAGTCTGCATGTTGTCGCGCCGGGTCTCCTCGGCGAGCGGCACGATGCGCGACCGGCTGTCTTTGGCGCTGCCGCGCGGGTTGAAGGCGACATGGCCGTCGCTGGCGCCCGAGGCGAGAATGAAGAGATCGATGCCGCCCGCCTGCTCGATCCGCCGGTCATAGGCGTCGGGATCGCGCGGATCCGGAAACCAGATTTGCGCCTCGGGGATGCGCCAAGACGCCGGCAGACCATCATTGAGAACGGCGGCGATATCGTCGCGGGCGAAGCGGCGGCAGGAGAAGTGGCTTTCGATCGGCACATGATCGAGGCCGGATGACGTTTCGACCAGATAATCGTCCATCATCACGATGCTCACATGGCTCATATCCTGCGGGGTTTCAGTGAGCATGCCACCCATCGCCTGATAGACGGGCTTCGGCGAGCGTCCGCCCGGACAGCCGAGCAGGAACGACCGTCCCGCCGCCCTGGCCTGGGCGATCTCGTCAAGCAGTCGTCCGGCAAAGACGCGGCCCAGGGTCTCGGGATCGGCATAGATCTTCGGCGTCATGAAGCTCATTGGTCTTAAGATTTCCTCGATATCCGTGAGATTGCGGGCGGCGGACTATAGATCCGGTTGCGGGTTTATCAAACTTCGGCCTCTACAGTTGCCTCAGGCATGTCGGCGGGCGGTATGTTAGGACTATCGCCGTTGGGCGACAGAGTCGGGTATCCATGCCGAAATACAACCTCATCATCCTGCACGTGCCGGGCCTGCAGAGCCGGTCCGATTTCGAGGCCGTGCAGCGGAACATGGTCGTGCGGGCGCCCGACATCGAGGTGCGCATCGTCTCTTACGGTGTCCGCCTGCCGCCGGATTACTGGCTGATCGCGGCGCAGCGCCCGAGCCTCATCTTTTCGCCGCAGGCGCTTCCCATCCCTCGCGGCCGCATCAGGGGAGCGCAGATCATGTCCGTTCGGCTCAACAAGCTCGAAGAGCTTCAAACCATGCAACGGGCCGGGGCCTCCGTTCCTGAAACGGTCATGATCGAGCCCGGCATCGAGCTCGATGAAGCGAAATGGGGCCCCTTCACGGTCGTAAAGCCGATCCGGGGCATGAAGGGTCACGGCGTGAGCCTGATGCGCACGAAAGACATTCGCTGGACCGATACCGCGCGGCTTCCGGCCGAAGATCCGCGTCATGGCAAGGCTTTGCTCGCCCAGCGCTATATCGACACCGGCCCCTATCTGAAATCATACCGCGTGATGACGGTGCTCGGCCGCCCCATCTATTCTGTGCTATCGACCGCTGTCGAAAAGCAGCCCGATCGCTACTTGTCGGATGCGCCCGAAATGGATGTCGCCGCGAACAACGTGGAGCGTCAGGTCACGCTGAACTATGATCGCGAGATCATCGATCTCGCGCGGTCGATCCACGCGAAGCTTCCCCATCTCCCCTCGATGGGTATCGACATTGTCCGCGAGCATGACACCGGAAAGCTGTTTGCGCTCGAGTATAATTCCCCGGGCGGCTTCTGGCACATCTCGTCGAATTTCGGCCTCGGACAGCAGGCCAAATACGGCCTCGATTACAAGAAGCAGTTCAACGCCCTCGACACCATCACCGACGCGCTCATCGAGGCAACCCGTAAGAGGGCGATCTAGAATCTCGGGCCGAGCTTTTTGCACCGGGGGAGATGCGCTGCGATGAACGCGTGCTTGCCCGTCCCCCGCGGCCATGCGACGTTAGGTCAACCAGCCCCTTCCGAGTCTCCCGATGGCCGAAGCGAATAGCGCCCTTCCTCAGGCTGCCCCGTCAGCTCGGTCGCCCTCGAAGATCGTCGTCACCGTGCATGGCATACGCACGTTCGGCCAGTGGCAGAACCGGCTTCGAACCCTCACGCTCAAGGCCAACCCCGACATCCTGGTGGAAAATTACGGCTACGGCTATTTCAGCGTCATCGCCTTCGTCATCCCCCTCTTCCGCTGGCTTGCGGTCCGTTCCTTCCGGAACAATCTCAAGACATTGATGCAGGCTCATCCCGGCGCAAGCTTCAGCTTCGTCGCGCATTCCTTCGGCACGCATCTCGTCGCCCATGCGCTGCGCGGCATGAAGCCCGGCGAGCGGCCGGATGTCGAGCTCATCATCCTCTCGGGCAGCGTCCTCAGATCGGCCTTCGACTGGGCCTCGCTGATGAATCCCGCCGCGGGCAAGCCCGGCATCCGGCGCGTCATCAATGATTGCGGGCTGAATGACACGGTCCTGATCCTGAGCCAGGCCGGCGTCCTGTTCACGGGCATGGCGGGACGGGTCGGCTTCTACGGTTTCACCGGTTCCGACCTGGTAAACCGCTTCTTCCCCGGCGGCCACAGTCATTATTTCATGCCGCCGGGCGATGATCCCGACGCCTTCATGAAGCGCTATTGGGTGCCGGTTCTGGCGGCGGGCGATGAGGCCCTGCCTGGCCTGGAGATCCCCGTCGCCGGCACGCTCAAAGGCATCGAATATGCGCTCTACAGGATCGCCGATCCGATCAAGCTCGCGCTTTACGGCCTCATCGCCTTCATTCTGATCAACTACGCCTATCTCGAGCCCCGGGCGGAAGCGCGCCTCGAGCAGGCGCGGCGGGAATATCTCGCCGCCGCCGCGCAGATGACCTCCGATCGCACCTTGCCCGACGCCTTCGCCACCATAGCGTCGATCTTCCAGCGCGGCCTTCTCTCCCCCGGCAATGACCGTGACAACGCGCTGACCCTGGGGCGCTTCTCGCTCCAGCGCCTGGCGCCGGCAGGCGCCGCCCTCGATGGCATCTCCGAAGGCAGCCTCTTCGGTTGGGGCGACTTCACCTATCTCAAGGCCGGGGGTCCCTTGCGGGTCGCGGTTGAAAATCCGCTCGCCGCCATTCGCGGCGATGCGGCGCGCAAGCTTGTCGTCGTCGACCGCAACTCGGCCATCATGTTCATCGACTCGCGTACCGGACGCATCCTGCAGCAGCACCGCGCTGACATGGAAGGCGACATCAATTCGCCGGTTCTGTTTCAGCGGCTCAAAGATGCTCCGAACCGATATCTCGTGACTTTCGGAACCGAAGCCCCGAACCAGGATGAAGACAATGCATGGGTCTTCAGCCTCGATCTCGCGCGCGACACCATCGACCTTGCCAAGCCTGGGCTTACGCCGTCCGAAGACTGCGCACAGTTCGTCGAGCTGGCCAGTCTCGATCCCAATGATGACGACAGAACACTGACGCAGGAAGAGCAGCAGCAACTCAGCGCCGAAGGAGAACGTCGTCGGCAGGTTGAGAAAGAATGCCTCCTTTCCATCCCGCCGGACCAGACGGCCGTACGATTTCTCGCCTTTCCCCGCGCCCGGTCCGAGGCTCTTCTGTGGAAAAGCGAGCCTCGCCAGACCGCTCCTGCCGAGGACGGTCCGACCTGTCCGACGATCCGCCCGAACTTTGCCTTTACATTGCGCACCGATATCGACCGTCTCGATTTCTCGGCGCTTCCATCCGCCGCGGGCGAGGTGACCCCGGACGAGGCGAAACGCGCTTTCGTCGACCAGAATGACTTCGGCTGTTTCATCGATTTCGTCGCCATCGGCGGCCGCCACTTCATCGCGACGATGGTCGTCTCCGGGCAATGGAATTTCAGCTGGCTGATCTGCTCGCTGAAGGACCAGGTCGCCGCCGAGAAATGCCGCTTCGCCGGCCTCAACTGGGACTCCCGTTCGAATTTCATACTCTCGGCCGACAAATCCCGTCTCGCCATTGCGGCACGTGGTGTGCGGGACATGCCCGCCTGGCTCGAAATGGAGCTGGGCGGCATGATCGTGCGCTATCCTGATGTCTGGGCGAACAGCCGGACCATCGCCGCGGCCTATTCCGGAGATACCTTGATGACCGTCTCGCCGGCACGGGGCGTGGCCGGCGGTGTCGAGGTCTGGGCCTATGAAACAGCCGGGTCACCGGTGCTGCGGGCCCGGCGCATCTTTGTTGCCCCGGAAGGCCTTGGCCTGGATGAGGAGCAGATGCGCGCCACCGTCGAACAGAGCGCCTTGTTCGAATCCGATGGCGCGGTCGTGCTGGCGACACCCTTCCAGCAGCTGACGGCACTCACCAGGCAGGACATCTCGCCACTGCCTTCATGGATCAGGACTCCGGCGGCCTGGTTGACGGGAAAGGATACCGGCCAAAGCCTCATCGCCTCATCATGGAGTGTTTCCGAGACGGGTCTCGATCCGAAGGGAACGGTGACCTTCGCCGTATCGCCCCAACGCAATATGCTGGCGATCGCCAGCGGCACGTCATTGCGCCTGTTTCAGACCTCGGATGGGCGCTTCCTGTCCAACACCATCGATCTCGCCACCCTGCCCGGCTGCACAGGATCGCTCGAAAGTCTCGCAATCGCCGACGATCTCTCCGTCTCCGCAGCGATGACGGGCTGTACGGCACATCGCCTGGCACCGCCCGCTGTCGCCGACACGGAGACCGTATTCGCAAACCCCGAGGCCTTTCTGGGCGGTGGAACGGCCGTCGACCGGCGCCTCCCGGGCGAAAGGCCAGCTACGCCATGACGACCGGCTGCTCCACGACCCCCTTCCACAAGACGAATGGTTCCCATGTCCCTCCGCTTTGAGCTCAGATCCACAACGCTTCCCGCCGCAATCATGGCCCTCGCTTTTTCGACATCCCTTCTCCTGGCCGAGACGGAGTCTTCTCCACCGCCCGCCATCACTTTTGCCTGGCCGATCGAAGGGCCCGCCGAGCGCAGCTTCGGCCAGCCCGATCCCGATGGTGGAATCGTCAAAGGCGTCTATTTCACCGCGAAGAAGGACACCACGCTTCGGGCGGCCGCGGACGGGACCGCGCTCTATGTCGGGCCGTTTCGCAGTTTTGGTTCCTTGCTCATCCTCGATCATGGCTGCGGCCTGCACAGCATCCTCGCCGGCTCGCTGCAGCCATCGCTGACGATCGGCCGGAAGGTTCGCCGGGGCGAACAGGTCGGCAGCGTGGTGCCCCCGAAACAGGACACGGCGCCGATCTATTTCGAACTGCGCCGCGATGGCATTGCCACCGATCCTAGTCTTGTGATGCCGCAGCAAGGCTCCACCGTTTCGCGCACCGTCGAATGCAATGAGGTGAGGCCGGCTGAGGCCTCGCCCACCCCGCCGCAGGACGATCCTGCTTCCGAAGCTGTGGCCTCGCCGGAGACTGGTGTTGCGCCGGCCACCGCGAAAATCGACTGGACCGGCAAATGGCCGTGGCCGGCGCGCGGCGAGATTCTTCGGGCGTTCAAAATCGAGGGCAATGACGGCATCGACATCGCGATGCCGGAGGGCACCGATGTAAAGGTGGTCGAGAAAGGCATCGTCATCTATGCCGGCGACGGCCTTAAGGCTTTCGGCAACACCGTACTGGTGCGCCATGAGGACGGCCTGGTGACCGTCTATGGCCATCTCAGCGCGCTCAAGTCAAAGCGCGGCCAGAAGGCCAGGCGCGGCGACGTGATCGGCATATCCGGAAAGACGGGTGCCGCGGTGCGTCCGCAGCTGCATTTCGAGGTGCGCAAGCATTCGGCGCCTGTCGATCCCGCTGCTTATCTGTCCGAGCCTTGACCGGACCAGGGCAGCCATTTTTCCCCCCGGACAATTTATCCGCGGCTCGTGAGAAAGCAGGGTGCGATCACTGTATTTGGGCGGTGGCCATGGCGCAGACGATACTTCATCGTCGATAGCGAGCGATGCGCCGCCAGCTGACGCCTGGAGAGAGCAAAGCGCCACAAAAATGCCCATAAAAATTTAGGAACGGTCGTCCGTAGGCAACATTGACGCGCATGTCAGCTCGGGAAGCTTTCACGCGCCGGCTGACGAGACGGCGGAAAATCTGAACTCGGAAACTGGGAGGAGGCTCATGCACTCACTCGATAAGACGCTCGATCTATGTCTGAAATGGACGCAGATCGCAGGACTCGCGCTGTTCCTGTCCGCCGGCAACATCGCGATCACCCATGGCCAGACATCCGACTCCGGCGCCTCGGCAAATGCCGGAGCATCGAGCGGCGACGGCAGCAGCAATGCCGGCGCCAATTCATCCGCCGGCGCCTCGGCTGGCCCCAACGATGAGGGCGGCGTATCGGCGAATTCCAATGCAAGCACCGGAGGATCCGCCGATGGTGGTGACACCTCGGCCTCCGGACCTGGCATATCGGCTGAAGCTTCTGCGACTTCCGGCGACGCGCCCACGGCCGAAACCTCGACCAGCGCCGGAACATGGGCGAACTCGACCGCGGGGGATGATCCCAGCGCCGTCGCCGGCGGCGGCACCGTCCTCTCCAAACAGGGACCGTACAAGGGCTATGCCATCTCCTATCAGGACGGCGCCTATTCGGCCGCTTACTATCGGGGCGATACGGCATCGGTCACTTCCGGGGTCTATACGGGCGAGACGCTGACGAAAAAGGACGCCAGAGCCATTGTCCGCAACAGCGTCCGGGTCGGCGCAACCGCGAACAGGACGCAAGCCAGCGCCTGGGCCGAAGCCGAAACCAACGCCAAAGGCGCCGCGCCTGCCGCGGTCTCCGCCGCGAGCACGAGAGCCAAGGCCTCGGCCTGGGCCGACACCAATGGAACCGCGGGCAGCTCGGCCGATGCCGGCTTCTCCGCCTCCTTCTCGACCGGGCGCGCGAAACAGGCAAATCGCCGGTCCGCTGAACGCACCGAGCTTGCCTCGGCACGTTCCGCCTGTGGTGGAGGCTCTACCTGGAACAAGACAAGCTGCCACGACCGGTAACGAGGAAATCACGAATCCGCCGGCGTCGGGAACCTTGCCTTACATCCTGCGCGGCGGACTTGCAGGGACGGCGAAGTAAGGGCGGCCTCGTGGTGAGGCGAGGCCGCAGGCAAAAAGGAGTAATGAGATGAATAGGATGACAATCACCGCATTGGCCGCGGTCTTCGCAATTGCCGGCGCATCTCCGGTATTGGCCGAAGGCTGCAACTGGACCGGCTGCGGCAAGACCTTCTCGATCGACATCAATGTCGATGTGCCGGATAACTTCGCCGCCGCCACCGCGACCGGCAATTTCGCCGGATCGGCGAATGCGACGAGCGCGAGCGTCTCCGGAACCAGCAGCGCGGCTGCCGTGGGGGCCGCCGGTGGCGTCGGCGCCGCGGGCAACACCACGACGGCGGGTGCGACCGCCGAGAGTGGCGCCTCGGTGTCCGGCAGCTCGACATCGAGCACCTCGGCTGGACCCGCTACTCCATAGTCCAGTCAGCATGAGGGTTCGGCATAGCCGGCCCTCATGCCCTATCGGGTGAACGCATCATGCAGAAACTGAGTCATCGACTGTTGATCCTCGCCGGACTGACGGTCTTTCCCATCGCGGAGGCCTCCAGAGACATGACCAGCATCGCCATGGCCGCAGCCCGGGTCGGCTGCGAAATCCGCGCGTCGCGCAACAACGACGCGGCGAAGCTCGAAGCGATCGTCAAGGCAAGCGGTCCGGTCGCCGGGAGCTATACGCTCGATGTGCGCAAGGGCAGCGGCGGCGCCGTGGTTTCCAAGTCGGGTGACTTCAAGGTCGACAGCACGACGCCCTCGGAAGTGAAGGCGGTGAGCCTCGATCTAGAACCCGGCGAATCCTACGACGCCTCACTATCCATCAAATGGCCGAACGGCTCATCGTCCTGCTCGGGCAGCTTGCGATAACAGCCGCCTCGCTCAGAACGGCACTTCGTCATCAAGATCGCGGGCGAAATTCTGCTGCGGCCGGCCACCGCCGCCGCTGCGCGGACGCTCCATCGGGCTCGACTGACCGAAGCTCTCGCCACCGCCATAGCCCGCGCTGTCGCCGCCACCACTGCGGCCATCGAGCATCGTAAGCTCGCCGCGATACTGCTGCAGCACCACTTCCGTCGAATATTTCTCGACCCCGTCTTTGTCGGTGTATTTGCGGGTCTGCAACTGACCCTCGAGATAGACCTTGGCGCCCTTCTTCAGATACTGCTCGGCGATCTTCGCCAGATTTTCATTGAAGATGACGACGCGGTGCCACTCGGTGCGCTCCTTGCGCTCGCCCGACTGCTTGTCGCGCCAATTCTCCGACGTCGCGATGGACAGATTGACGATCGGACGGCCGTCCTGGGTGTGACGCACCTCCGGATCCTTGCCGAGATTCCCCACCAGAATGACTTTGTTCACCGATCCGGCCATATCCGCTTCTCCTTGCTTTCCGAGCACCAGCGCTTGTGCGCTCATCATGATTGTTCAGGCACGGTGTCACCCAAACCCGCTTTCCGTTCCACTGCGGATCGAATGTTATCCCCGGCAAATATGTTCTCTTTATGTTCCAAAAGCAAGCGGTATAAGGGCAGTCCGTTAAAATAGGAGGTTCCCATGCTGAAGCAGATCGAGACCGACGCCGCTCCCAAGCCCTTCTCAAACTATGCCCAGGCCATCGAGGTGGCGCCGGGCGCCCGCCATCTGTTTGTCGCCGGCCAGGTCGGGGCCGATCCGGCGACGGGCAATATCCCTGAGAATGCGGAGGCGCAGCACCGTCTCGCCTGGGCCAATGCGCTTGGCATCCTGAAGGCGGCCGGCATGGACCATCGCGCCATTGTCGATGCGCGGGTCTTCATCACCGACAGGTCGCAGATCGCGCTTTACCGGCAGGTGCGGGACGAGGTTCTGAAGGGCCACAAGGCGGCGGCGACCTTGCTGGTGGTCGCGGGCCTGGCCGATCCCAGGCTGGTCGTCGAGGTTACCGTCATAGCAGCGGCCCCGGTCTGATTAGACGGAGCCGCATCCAAATTCGGGACGAAGATCAGCCGCGGGCGAAGGGCTTGAACAGAGAGAAGCTCTTCGGCTCGGCGCCGCTCTTCGCAGTTGCAACATGAGCCTGAAGCTTCTGGTCCTGCATCATAGCCGCGTTGTAAACATTTGAATAAGCTTCAAAAATCCAGTTCATGATTTATCTCCTTTTCTTGTTCTAGGCAATCTCGGTATGGGCGGAAAATAGTCAATTCGCGCTTGCACCACAAACGGCATTATCCTACGCTGCCTGTAACAAAAACTTACAGGACACTCCATGGCCCGGCGCCTGCCCTCACTCAATGCGCTCCGCGCCTTCGAGGCCGCCGGCCGGCATGAGAGCTTCACGGCGGCGGCCGACGAGCTGTTCGTGACCCATGCGGCGGTGAGCCGGCATATCCGGGAATTGGAGGAATGGCTCGGCACCGAGCTCTTCACCCGCACCGGCCGCGGCGTGACGCTCACCGATGCCGGACGCCGTTATGGCGCCCGCCTCACTCCCCTCTTCGACGATATGGCGGAAGCGACGCGCGAGGCGGCGGCGCAAGGAACCGTGCGCACTCTCAACGTCTCGGTCGAGCCGTCGATCGCCTCGCGCTGGCTGGTGCCGAGGCTGGGCCGTTTCAACGAGCTCCATCCCGATATCGAGCTCAATATCGATCCCGACAACCGGCTCGTCGATTTCCGCTCCGACAATGCCGATCTCGGCATCCGCTATGGCCTCGGCCGCTGGACTGACGTCGAGATCCAGAAGCTGATCTCGGATGTCGAGATTTTCCCGGTCTGCAGCCCACGCCTCATCAAGGACAGAGGCCCTCTCACCCCGGCCGACCTCGACGACTTCAATCTCCTGCATGAAAGCCGCAAGCAATATTGGACCGACTGGCTGCAGGCCTCCGGCGTCACCGGCGTCGAGGATTGGCGCGGCACGGTGTTCCAGGGCCATCTCGCCATCGAGGCCGCCGAGGCGGGCCAGGGCTTCGCGCTCGGCGACATGATCCTGTGCACCGACGCCATGCTCGAAGGCCGGCTCGTGCGTCCCTTCGCTCTCGACATGAAGGATCACGGCGGCTACTTCATCGTGCGCGCCAAAGGGTCTAAGGAATCAGCCCCGGCGCGCGCCTTCCGCGAGTGGCTGCAGGCCGAGATGGTCGAAACCCAGCGGAAGTTCGCGAGCATCAAGAGCGCGTCCACGAAGAAATAGGCCACCTATGCCCAGAAAGAAATATGACTGCCTGAAGTGCCCCGGCTATTGCTGCTCCTATCCGGTCGTCGAAGTGAAGGACCGCGACGCGGCGCGTATCGCCAAGCATTTCGACCTTCCGCTGGAGGTCGCCGAGAAGAAATACTTCAAGTCCTCATATGGCTATAAGCGGGTGATGCGGCGCAAGAAAGACAAGTATTTCGGCCGCATCTGCCAGTTCTTCGACACCGAGGCGCGCCGCTGCACCATCTATGAGGCGCGCCCCTGGGCCTGCCGCGACTATCCCGGCAAGGACAATTGCGGCTATTGGGATTTCCTCGCCTTCGAGCGCAATGCCCAGGAGGACGACGACTACGTGTCGACCACCTCCCACAACGAAAGATGACGGTCTCCGTCAATTTCGTCAAACTTGCCGGGCTGACGGGGGAGGAGCGCCGCCGTTGCCTGGCCCGGACCGAAAGCGATCTCGCTCCCTATATCGAGAAAGTGGCGCCGATCGTCGCTGCCGTCGCCCGCGAAGGCGACGAGGCGGTGGCCCGCTTCACCCGCCAGTTCGACAAGGCGCCGGTCACCGCCGACGCGCTCGCGGCGACGCCCGATGATTTCGTCCGGGCACGGAAGTCTCTCGGCGCCGACATCGCCGAGGCGATCGCCTTCGCCGCCGGCAACATCGCGAAGTTCCATCGGCAGCAGAAGCCCGAGGAGATGTGGCTGACCGAGATCGCGCCCGGCGCCTTTGCCGGCGACCGTGTCGGCCCCATCGCGTCGGTCGCCTGCTACGTGCCGCGCGGCAAGGGCTCGTTTCCGAGCTCGGTCATGATGACCTGCATCCCGGCCAAGGTGGCGGGCGTGGACAATATCGCCATCGTCACACCACCTGGCCCCGACGGCGGGATCGATGCCGCCACCCTGGTCGCGGCGGAAGCGGCCGGCGTCTCGGACGTGTTCAAATGCGGCGGCGCCCAGGCCGTCGCCGCCGTCGCCCATGGCACACAGACGATCCCCCGCTGCGCCAAGATCGTCGGGCCCGGCAGTCCATGGGTGGTCGCCGCCAAGCGCCTGGTCGCCGATCTCATCGACACCGGCACGCCGGCAGGTCCAAGCGAAAGTATCATCTTCGCCGATGAGACGGTCGACGGCCGCCTCGCCGCCCTCGATCTCCTGATCGAAGCCGAGCATGGCGCCGACTCCTCGGCCTGGCTCGTCACCCATGTGCCGGCGGTCGCCGAGGCTGCGCGCGCCGCCCTGCCCGATCTTCTGAACGAGATGAGCCCCGAGCGCGCCGGCTTTGCCGGAGCGGTGCTGCAGGGGCCGCAAGGCGGCATCCTTTTGTGCCCAGACGCGACAAGCGCCATCGATTTCGTCAATGACTACGCGCCCGAGCACCTGCAGATCCTGAGCCACGATCCCAGGACCTGGCTGCCGTCCTTCAAGAACGCCGGGGAAATCCTGCTCGGCGAATACACACCCTCGACGCTCGGCAATTTCGTGCTCGGCCCCAATCACGTGCTGCCGACGGGCGGCTGGGCGAGGACCGCGTCGCCGCTGTCGGTGTTCGACTTCATGAAGCGCACCTCGATCGGCCATGTTACCCGCGAGGGCTATGACGCGCTCGCCCGCCAGGCCCGCGTGATCGCCAACTACGAAGGCTTCGACGCCCATGCCAACGCGGTGTCGGAACTGCGCCGCAAGTTCCTCAGGAGCTAGAACCAAGACCGGCCAGCTCCGCGGCGCGTTTGCGCCACGCCAGCACTGACAAGCCCGTCTCGGCGCGGAAATGGCGGGTGAGGCTGCGCCGGCTCATGCCGGCCAACTCGGCCCAGTCATCGAGGCTGCGGCGCTCACCCTTCGTTATCATGGTGCTGCACAAGCGCACGAGACGGCCATCGCGTGGCATCGGCAGAGTGAGCGCGGCATCCTCCGCCCGCGCCATCTCATCAACGATCAACGCGGCGAGATGACCGCCGCGCCCTCTCTCGTCATATTCTGTCGGCTCGCGCGCCAGGGCATCAATCGCGGCAATCAGTAGCGCCGAGGCGACGATGACTTTGCAGCTTGGCGGCAGGCCCGCCGCCGTGGTGGCCTCGACATAGGCGCTGCGCATCGCAACTGCGCCACGCATGCCGACATCGTGGTCGAGGCCCGGCGGAATCCACAGCGCATGGCCGCTCGGCACATACCAGGCGCCGCGCTCCGTCGTCGCCACCATCAGCCCGGCGGAAGCGGTCAGGATCTGACCGCGGACATGGCCATGCCAGCCGGTATTCTCGCCATCCGCGTAAAGCTGGGCATGGATCGTGACCAGGCGCGTGCCGAGCTCGAAATCATCCATGGATTGGCCCGAATTCCCTAAAATTTGGCCCCACGCAATATATCGGGCCAGCTAGGTTGCGCAACGTCTCACCACCACGGACCGCCATGACCGACGCACGCCGCACCATCCTGTTCGTGAATGCCGCCCATGCTCTCACGCATTATGTGATCCTCATCTTTCCAACCGCGGTCATCGCCATCAGCCTCGAATGGCAGCTCGGCTATGGTGAGCTGGTCCCTCTCGCCACCGGTTGTCTCGTCGCCTATGGGCTGCTCTCCCTGCCCGCCGGCTGGCTCGTCAATGTCGCGGGCCCGGAGCGGCTTCTCACGGCCTTCTTTGCCTTAACAGGATTCGCCTGCTTTCTGGTCGCCGCGGCGGGGTCATGGCTCATGCTCGGCTTTGCGCTTCTGCTGCTCGGCGCCGCCGGCGCGATTTACCACCCCGTCGGGCTCACCCTCCTCACCTCGGTCTCCACCAGACTCGGGCGCGATCTCTCCGTCAATGGCGTCTGCGGGAATATCGGTGCCGCAGTGGCGGCCGCCGGTACCGCGCTTCTCACCTCCTTTCTGGGGTGGCGCTGGGCTTTCATCGGTCCCGGCCTCGCCGCCCTGCTCCTTGCCGCGCTCTTCGTCGCCACGAGTCGCCTCCGGCCAGCCGCCGGTGCCGCGCAAGCGCCCGCCGGTTCCTCGCAGAATCTCGCCGTCCGCCGTCCCTTTGTCGCTGTTTGCGCCATTCTGCTGGCCTTTCTCGTCGGCGGCGTGACCTACAACATCGTCACCGTGGCCCTGCCCAAGATCGTCGACGAACGCTACGCCGGCGCGTTGCCGCTCATCGGCACGGGTGCGCTCGCGACCCTCATTCTCGTCTGCGGTGCGCTCATGCAGCTCGCTGCCGGCAGGCTCATCGACCGGTTGCCGCTCGCTTCCCTATTCGTCATTCTGTCCGGTCTTCAGTTGATCGGTCTTGCTTTGGCCTGGCTCGCCGATGGTCATTGGGTGCTGATCGGCCTCGCTCTGACCATGGCGGCGATCTACGGACAGGTCATCGTCGATGACGCCTTCGTGGCGCGTTATGTACCGGAGCGCCTGCGCGGGCGCGCTTATGGCGTCAGCTATTTCCTCGGTTCCGCCGTCAGCGCGGCGGCCATTCCCCTCATGGGCGTGCTCTACGCCCAGGGCTCGGGCTTCAGGCCGGTCCTGGCGCTCAGCGCAGCCTGTGGCGCCGCCCTCTTTCTCTGCGCACTGGGCTTCCGTCATGCGGCGAGGTGATGCCGCCCGTTGCAATATTGCCTCGAAAACTCGAAACCCCGCCGCGCTCATCCGGCGCCGGCGGGGCACTCGATCATCCGAGATTCTTCATTCGATATTTTTCGAAGTCTGTTCCGGTACCAATACCGGATGTTTTCGAGGCCCTGGAACGTCCAGCTTAGACGCCCCGCCCTCGCATGAGGTTTCGAATTGTAGAATAAGCGGCCTGATCAGTATCGATTGTGCTGCAGCGTTCTGTCAGAGCCGTGACTGCGAGACCTGCCGCAGTCGAAGAAGGTAGCCCGGTGGATTCATGCCTCCCTCCTTTTCTGGTGATTTTCCGTCATCAATCTCGCGACCGATGATGCGATTTATCTTGGTCCTCTCCCCCGCGATGTCAAGTCAAAAGGGACGTCAGGCGCCTTATGATTTGCGATAAGCGCGGCTGGAGACCGAGATGGAGTTCTTGGCCGGATCGCGCGCATTGGCGAACACATAATCCTGCCCTTGATGGAGGGCGCTGAACACCAGTCCTTTCGCCGCGCAGTCGGCGCAGAAGGCTTCGACATCCTCGACATCGAAAACCAGCTTGACCTGGGACTGCCCAGCCTTCTGTGCCCGCCCGGCCTGATGGATCATCAGGCGAGCGCCGCCATCGGCCGCGACGAGTTCCACGATTCGGTCGCCCTCCTCCCGGCGCGCCTTGAAACCGAAGAACCTCTCGTAGAACGCCACCATTTGTTCCATGTCCTTTGCGTAGAGAATGATCCGGTTCAGCGGCATCTGGATTGTTCCTTCTGGTATCCACGGCGAATTGGCCTTTGCTTCAGGCGCCTTGGACACCATTTCTTCGCCCATGGACAGGGGAATTTGCCCCCTTGTGGACAGCGGTCAAGCTGCTGACATGTTCTGGCGCTTGAAGGGGGCAGCATGCCGCCTCCGGGCGCTCATCGAGCTTGCCCGCGTTCTCTATTTGGTCTAGTCAAACCGCCATGGCCGATCACAAGAAAACTCTCTCCATACAGGGTGCGCGCGAGCACAATCTGAAGAACGTCTCGCTCGACCTGCCGCGCGACAAGCTCATCGTCTTCACCGGGCTGTCGGGCTCCGGCAAGTCCTCGCTCGCATTCGACACGATTTATGCCGAGGGCCAGCGCCGCTATGTGGAGAGCCTGTCGGCCTATGCCCGCCAGTTCCTCGAGATGATGCAGAAGCCGGATGTCGACCAGATCGACGGCCTGTCGCCCGCCATCTCGATCGAGCAGAAGACGACCAGCCGCAACCCGCGCTCGACGGTGGGTACCGTCACCGAGATCTATGACTATATGCGGCTCCTCTTCGCCCGTGTCGGCGTCGCCTATTCACCGGCGACCGGCCTGCCCATCGAGAGCCAGACCGTCACCCAGATGGTCGACCGGGTAATGGAGCTGCCCGAGGGCACCCGCCTTTATCTGCTGGCCCCGATCGTACGCGGCCGCAAGGGCGAATACAAAAAGGAGCTGGCCGAGCTCCAGAAGAAGGGTTTTCAGCGCGTCAAGGTCGACGGCAAGTTCCATGAGATCGACGCGGTCCCGGCCCTCGACAAGAAATACAAGCACGATATCGACGTGGTGGTCGACCGCATCGTGGTGAAGCCCGATCTCGGCAACCGTCTCGCCGACAGCTTCGAGACGGCGCTGAAGCTCGCCGAAGGCCTCGCCATCGCCGAATATGCCGACAAGCCCTTGCCGCCCTCGCGCACCACCGAGGAGAGCGCCAACAAGTCGAAGAACGAGACGCATGAGCGCATTCTCTTCTCGGAGAAATTCGCCTGCCCCGTTTCGGGCTTCACCATCGAGGAGATCGAGCCCCGCCTCTTCTCCTTCAACAACCCCTTCGGCGCCTGCCCGAAATGCGACGGCCTCGGCACCGAGCTGCGTTTCGAGCCCGATCTCGTGGTGCCCGACGGAACGCTGTCCTTGCGCGACGGCGCCATATTGCCCTGGGCCAAGACCGGCAATACCTCGCCCTATTACACCCAGACGCTCGAGGCGCTGGCCAAGCACTACAAATTCTCGATGACCGCCGCCTGGAAGGAGCTGCCCAAGAAAGCGCGCGACGTCATCCTGTTCGGCACCGGCGAGGACGAGGTCACCTTCGTCTATGACGACGGGTTGCGCACCTACAAGACCAAGAAGGCTTTCGAGGGCGTCATCGGCAATATCGAGCGGCGCTGGCGCGAAACGGACTCGCAATGGATGCGCGAGGAGCTGTCGCGCTTCCAGTCGGACCATCCTTGCGATGCCTGCGGCGGCTATCGCCTGAAGCCCCAGGCGCTCGCCGTCAAGATCGACAAGCTGCATATCGGCGAGATTTCCGACATGTCGATCAACGGCGCCAATGCCTGGTTCGAGAAGCTTGAAGGCAAGCTCAAGCCCAAGGACCGGGAGATCGCCGCGCGTATCCTCAAGGAGATCCGCGCCCGCCTGCGCTTCCTGGTCGATGTCGGCCTCGATTACCTCAATCTGTCGCGCGTCTCGGGCTCGCTATCGGGCGGCGAGAGCCAGCGCATCCGCCTCGCCTCGCAGATCGGCTCCGGCCTCACCGGCGTGCTCTATGTGCTGGACGAGCCTTCGATCGGCCTGCATCAGCGCGACAATGCCCGCCTTCTCGAAACCCTCGTCCATTTGCGCGACATCGGCAACACCGTCATCGTCGTCGAGCATGACGAGGATGCGATAAGGCTCGCCGACTATGTCGTCGACATCGGCCCCGGCGCCGGCGTCCATGGCGGCGAGATCGTGGCGCAAGGGTCGCCCGACCAGATCATGGCCAATCCCCGCTCGCTCACCGGCCAGTATCTCGTCGGCCTGCAGCAGGTGCCGGTGCCGCAGCGCCGCCGCCAGCCGGAAAAAGGCCGCCGCATCAAGGTCACCGGGGCGCGCGCCAACAACCTCAAGAATGTCACGGCGGAGATTCCGCTCGGTCTGTTCACCTGTGTCACCGGCGTGTCGGGCGGCGGCAAGTCCACCTTGCTGATCGACACGATCTACCGCGCCATCGCGCGCAAGCTGATGGGCACGCGCGAGGCGCCGCTCGAGCACGACAAGATCGAAGGCCTCGAATTTCTCGACAAGATCATCGATATCGACCAGTCGCCGATCGGCCGCACGCCACGCTCGAACCCGGCGACCTATACCGGCGCCTTCACCCCCATCCGCGACTGGTTCGCCGGCCTCCCCGAGGCCAAGGCGCGGGGTTATGAGCCGGGCCGCTTCTCCTTCAACGTGAAGGGCGGGCGCTGCGAGACCTGCCAGGGCGACGGCGTCATCAAGATCGAGATGCACTTCCTGCCCGATGTCTATGTCACCTGCGACGCCTGCCACGGCAAGCGCTACAACCGCGAGACGCTGGAGATCAAGTTCAAGGACAAGTCGATCGCCGACGTGCTCGACATGACGGTGGCGGAAGGCGCCGAATTCTTCCGCGCCGTACCGTCGGTGCGCGACAAGATGGAGACGCTGGAGCGCGTCGGCCTGGGCTACATCCATATCGGCCAGCAGGCGACGACGCTGTCGGGCGGCGAGGCGCAGCGCGTCAAGCTCGCCAAGGAGCTGTCGAAGCGCGCCACCGGGCGCACCATCTATCTCCTGGACGAGCCCACCACGGGTCTTCATTTCCATGACGTGCGCAAGCTTCTCGAAGTGCTGCATGAGCTGGTCGACCAGGGCAATACGGTCGTCGTCATCGAGCACAATCTCGAGGTCATCAAGACCGCCGACTGGATCATCGACATGGGTCCCGAAGGCGGCGACGGCGGCGGCGAGGTCGTCTTCGCCGGCACGCCCGAGGACTGCGTCAGGGAGAAGCGATCCTATACCGGCCAGTTCCTGAAGGACGTGCTGCGCCGCCCCCGCGCCAAGACCGAAGCGGCAGAGTAAGTCAGACGCTCACCTCCAGATGCGGCGCGAGGCGCTTGCGCCAGAGAAAGATGAGAAACGACGCTGCAAGGCCAATCGCCGCGGCGACGGCCACGGGTCCCCTAATGCCGACCAGGTCTCCGACATAGCCGAGCAGCAGAGCGCCGGCCGACGGCGCCGCGTTGAAGACGACCGAATAGAAGGCGAAGACGCGGCCCCTCACCTCGTCGTCGAGCCCCGACTGGACCAGGGTTTGCGCGACGATGTTCTTGCCCGTCACGCCGAGCCCCACCGCCAGCATGCAGATCAACGCGATGGTGGAATTGGAAGTGAGCGCGAAGAGCCCGGTCGCTGTCGCGCCCACCATGCCGAAAACGGCGAGCAGCGTCGTCAGGCCGGAATATTGCTGGCGCCATGAGAGCACCAGGCCGGCGCATAAGGCGCCGATTCCCATGGCCGAGATCAGCGCCGCGAAACCGCCTGGCCCCTTGTTGAACACGCCTTCCGCGAAAGCCGGCAGCAGATCGGCCAGAGGCCTGACGGCGAGCGCGAAGACGCCGATGAGGATGAAGAACGGCCGCATGCCAGGATGTGCGGCGACGACTGTCAGCCCCTGCCAGACGCCGCCGGGTTTCTTCGGTCGCCGCGGCGTGGTGTCCTCGGGCGATGGCCGCATCATCAGCAGCGCGATGACCACGGCGATGAAGCTGAGGCCATTGAGGGCGAAGGCGGCGCTGATGCCGCCCCAGACGATTGCCGGCCCGGCCAGCATCGGCCCGACGACACGCGCGACATTGGCCAGCACGGAGGTGAGCGCGATCACCGTGGGCAGATCTTCCGGCGGCGCGAGCTTCGGGATCAGCGTCAGGCGCACGGGTTGCCAGAAGGCGCTGTTCAATCCGAGCAGGAAGGTGGCGAGCACGAGGATCTCCGCGCTCACCCAGCCGAAGACCTGCAGGACGGCGAGCGCGGCGGCTTCGATGGCCGCGAGCGACTGGAAGATGAGCGCCACCCGCCGCCGGTCCATCCGATCGGCGACGAGTCCCGCTACCGGCCACAGCACGAGGCGCGGCAGGATTTCGGCCAGGGCCAGCACGCCAAGCCAGGCGGCCGATCCGGTCAATTGCCACATCAGCCAGCCTGCCGCCACTTCATGGACGCGGGTCCCGGCCAGGCTCAGAACCTGCCCGATGGCGAAGAGACGAAAATTACGGTTGCGGAAAGCGCGGAATGGACCTCGCCGAAGATCCACCCCCATGCGTCACGCCCGGATGGACCGGCTGAGCGCGGTTGCCTCGTCCGGAACCGGGACGGCCAGACGCCTGAATGTCTCAACGGCCCAGACGAACAGACCGAAGGCGATGAAGAGTTCCTTGTATTCGGTGACATCCCAGATGCGGACGAACCGGTCGCCCTGGGCCAAGAACAGACCTTGCGCGCCGGCGATCGACGCCGCCAGCAGGAGGCAGAACATCGCTTCGCCGTGCCGTCTTTCCCGTGCGCCCAGAAGCGCGAAATAGAGCACGATGGCGAGAGTGAGATAGGTCGTCGCCTGGAAGAAGAGCGAGTCCCAGCCATTGTAGTTGAAGGCGGCGAGCGGCGCGCTCGCCAGCGCCACGGCGCGGCTCGGCACCAATTCCCTGAAAGGCAGGCGCTCCGGCACCACGATGATGAGGAACGGCAGCAGGACGAGCACGATGAAGCCGACCAGCTTGTGCGCCGCGCCGATCTGATTGGTCGCGAAATTGTGGAAGTTGATCTCGCCCTGGATATTGCTCTTGAGGGCGTCCGGCGTCGCGATGCCGAAGACGCGCTGCATCCAGGAAATCTCCTCCATCCCGAGCACGAAGAGAACCGTCGCGCAGAGAAGCAGAACCACGCCGGGCCGCAGACCCTTTTGTCCCTGTCCGATGAGGAGTGCTGCCCCGCGCCAGGCCAGAAGCAGGCTCGCCGCGATGGGCAGCATCGCCGACGCCCATTCAACTGATTTATCCTCGAGACTGAAGGCGTTGAAGGCGACTGGAGACAGGACAAAGACCATCACGAAGAACATCAGCATCAGGAACGATATCAGGACCGCCCCCCATTGCCGTGAAGATAAGGCATTCTGGGGTCTCGGGCGCGCGCCGCTCCTGGCCATCGCAATGACCCCGGCAAAACCGATGAGAGCCATCACCGCCGAGCGCAGGAAGGCGTAGAGATCCTGGCCCGGCGGCTTGTTGGGAAGCACCGGCATCCCCCAGACGAGATATTCGAGAACGGCCCACCCCGTGACCATCGCCAACGCCAAACCTGCCCAAAGGGTGGGTTTGATCATTTGGTTGACATCTCCCTGTCGTATAACTGTCATGAGCCCATTAACCGGGCTGAACATGGCCTTCTGGGGGCGGACGATTAAAATCATTTAAGCAAGACAAGATTCCTTGATTTGTCAGACGTTTCGAATTAACAGAAAATTGTTCCGAAAGCTTTGCAACTTTTCAGCGATTTTTGAGTAGAAACCATTCCAGATTCAGCAACAGGCCGGGAGCGCATCGAACGCTGAGCGCAGCCAGCTCCCGAGGGTGTCGTTTTACATGTCCAACTTGCCTCTCGCCCTGATCACCGGCGGTTCGCGGGGTCTCGGCCTTGAAACAGCCCGCCAGCTGGGGCGGCTGGGCTATCGTCTGTTCATCGCCAGCCGGACATCGCAGCGCCTCGAGCAGGCCGCGCAGGGCCTGCGCGCCGAGGGATTTCTCGTCACCGCCCATGCCTTCGACATGCAGGATCAGAATTCGATCCAGACCCTTGTCGACGAGGTGAAGAAGAAGGAAGTGCCCATCGACATCCTGATCAACTGTGCCGGCGTCATGTATGAGACCGGCAACGGCGATGATCTGCAGACGGAATATGGCTCGACCGCGAGCGTGCTCAGAAGCGCGGAAAGAAACGTCACCGATACGATCGCCATCAACATGATCGGCACCTGGAGCGTGACCCGGGCCCTGGCGCCGCATCTGGCGCGCGGCGCCCGCATCGTCAACGTATCGTCGAGCATGGCCTCGCTCGGCGAGATGGGTCCCGGCTACTACGGCTATCGCGCCTCCAAGGCGGGCATCAACGTCTTCACTCGCACGCTCGCTTATGAGCTACGGCCGCGCGGCATCCTGGTCAATTCGGTCTGTCCCGGCTGGGTGAAGACCCATATGGGCGGCCCCGGCGCCACCCGCGAGGTGGCCGAAGGTGCGGCCGGAATCGTCTGGGCGGCGACGCTGCCGCCCGACGGACCGACCGGCGGCTTCTTCCGCGACGGTCAGGCGATCCCCTGGTAGCTCTCCGTCCAGCGCCGCACGGCGACCGCCCTGGCGCGTCAAGGCGAGACTAGCCTAGCCCTCGCCCCGCTCGCGCCTGAGCTTGGACCAATAGTCGAGCCGCTTGCGGATCTCGCGCTCGAAGCCGCGCTCCGGCGGATCGTAATAGCGCTCGCGCTTCATCTGCTCGGGGAAGTAGTTCTGTCCCGAAAAGGCTTCCGGCTCGTCATGGTCATATTGATAGCCCGAGCCGTATTCCTGCTCCTTCATGAGCTTGGTCGGCGCATTGAGGATGATCTTGGGCGGCGACAGCGAGCCCGTCTCCTTGGCCCGCTTCATCGCCGCCTTGTAGGCGACATAGCCGGCATTGGATTTGGGCGCGGTGGCGAGATAGATGACGGCCTGCGCCATGGCGAGCTCGCCCTCCGGGCTGCCGAGGAAGTCATAGGCCTCCTTGGCGGCGAGCGCGTGCTGCAGCGCCTGCGGATCGGCGAGGCCGATATCCTCAACCGCCATGCGCACCATGCGGCGCGTGATATAGAGCGGGTCCTCGCCGGCGGTCAGCATGCGGGCCAGATAATAGAGCGCCGCATCGGGATCGGAGCCGCGCACCGTCTTGTGCAGCGCCGAGATCAGATTGTAGTGGCCGTCCTGCGATTTGTCGTAAAGCGGCACGCGCTTCTGCACCACCTCGGCGAGTCTGGCGGCGTTGAGCGGCTCGCCACCCTCGGGCACCGTCGCGAAGATGTCCTCGACCAGATTGAGCAGATAGCGCCCGTCGCCGTCGGCGAGACCGGCCAGCACCGCGCGCGCTTCGTCGTCGAGCGGCAGCGCCCGCTTCTCATGCAGCTCCGCCCTGGCGATGAGCTTGCCCAGCGCTTCCGCATCGAGCCGGTTGAGCACCAGCACCTGCGCGCGCGACAGGAGCGCTCCATTGAGCTCGAAGGACGGATTTTCCGTGGTGGCGCCGACCAGTGTGATGGTGCCGTCCTCCATCACCGGCAGGAAGCTGTCCTGCTGCGAGCGGTTGAAGCGGTGGATCTCGTCGACGAAGAGCAGCGTGCCGCGTCCCTGGTCGCGCCGCGAGCGCGCCACCTCGAAAGCCTTCTTGAGATCGGCGACGCCCGAAAAGATCGCCGACATCTGCTCGAAGACCAGCCCGGTGGCGCCGGCGAGCAGCCGCGCGATGGTGGTCTTGCCGGTGCCGGGCGGGCCCCAGAAGATGACCGACGGGACGCGTCCCGCCGCGATCATGCGGGTGAGCACGCCCTCGGGCCCGGTGATATGTTCCTGGCCGACGACATCGGCGAGCTTCTGCGGCCGCAGCCGGTCGGCCAAAGGCCGGGGCGCCTCCTTGTCCAATCCGGCCGCTTGAAAGAGATTGGCCATTGGGGTCTGAAAACTAGCCGCCGAGCTGCATGCGGATGACGCGGCCGCCGCGATTGACCGCGAACTGCCAGAAGCCGTCACCCGTGTTCACCGCCGAGCTCAGCGTGTCGACATTGTCGATGATCACCCCGTTCACTTCGAGGATGACATCGCCTTTGCGGAAGATGCGCCGCGCCGGTCCGCCCTTCACATCGGAGGCGACGACGCCCGTCGAGCCCGATGGCAGGCCGAGCTCGTCGGCGACCGCCGGAGACAGATTGGCGACGACGAGACCGGCAAAGGGCGTGTTGCCTTCCATCAGCGTCTCGTCGCGCGCGGTGGTTTCCGGCGCCGCGATCAGCTTGATGCGCGTCTCGCGCTTTTCGCTGCCGCGCTGATATTCGACGATGGCCGACGAGCCGATCTGGGACGTGGCGACGCGATAGGTCAGCTCCTTGGCGTTCTCGACCGCCTTGCCGTCGATGCCGAGAATGACGTCGCCGCGCCTGAGGCCGGCGACCGCGAGCGGGCTTTTGGGATGGAGCCCGGCGATGAGCGCGCCTTCCGGCCTGGCGAAGCCGAGCGTTTCGGCGATCTCGGCGGTGACGTCCTGGGTTTCGGCGCCGATCCAGGGCCGCTGGATGCGCCCGCCCGTCTCGGCCGACTGCACGACGGTCTTCACCATATTGGCGGGGATGGCGAAGCCGATGCCGATCGAGCCGCCGGAGCGCGAGAAGATCGCCGTGTTGATGCCGACGAGATTGCCTTTGAGATCGATGAGGGCGCCGCCGGAATTGCCGGGATTGATGGCGGCGTCGGTCTGGATGAAGAACTGGTAATCGGTGATGCCGACCTGGGTGCGCGCCAGGGCCGAGACGATGCCGCTCGTCACCGTCTGGCCGACGCCGAAGGGATTGCCGATGGCGAGCACCAGGTCGCCGACCTCGAGATTGTCGGAATCGCCCATATTGAGGGCCGGCAGGTCCTCGCCCTCCGGATCGATCTTGAGCACCGCGAGGTCGGTGCGCTCATCGGCGACGAGCAGCTTGGCCTCGAATTCGCGCCGGTCGGCCAGCACCACGCGGATGTCGTTGCCGCCCAGGATGACATGGTTGTTGGTCACGATCAGGCCCTTGCCGTCGACGATGACGCCCGAGCCCAGGGAGTTCTGCACCCGCTCGCGCGGCGCCCCGAAAGCGCCGTCGCCGCCGAAAAAGCGGCGGAAGAACGGGTCGGCGAACAGCCCCTGGTCGCGCTGCTGCGCCACCATGCGCCTGGCATAGACGTTGACGACCGCCGGCGACGTCTCCTTGACGACCGGCGCGAAGGTGAGCTGGATTTCGCTGCGCGTCGTGGGAACCGTCTGCTCGGCCGCTGCCGGCAGAGCCGCGACGACCGTGAGAAGCAGGGCAGCAAGAATATTCGACTTCATTCCTCAGATCCTAACGCCGATCGACCTTGGTCGACAGGATAATGGCGGATTCTGTCCGCGTTACGCCCGGAATAAGACCGACGCCGTCGAGCATCCGATCCATGTCCTCGGCGGTGGCGGTGCGCGCCAGGGCCACCAGATCGAACTTTCCCGCCACCGTATGGAGGGCCTCGATTTGCGGCAGCCTGCTCAGCGCCCGCCCGACATCCACCTGCCGGCGCGGCTCCACCGCTATGGTCACATAGGCGCGAATACCGCCCTTGTCGACCGTGCTGGCGAGCTTGACGGCATAACCGGCGATGACCCCCTGCTCCTCCAGCCGCTTGATCCGATCCTGGACTGTCGTACGGGAAAGTTTCAACTTGCGAGCGAGCGACGCCACCGGCTCGCGCGCATTGAGACGCAGCAAAGCCAGCAGATCCTCGTCTTTCTGGGTGAATGTCACGCGCCGTCACCTTGCCGGAAAAACTGGTCATATCGACGGCAAAACCGTCATTTGGCTGCATAACGCCGTCTGCGTTCCGGCGCAACTGTGAAGGACATATGGATCAGGTTTTGCGCGACGGCCCGGGCGATCCGCCCATATCGGCCAGACGCCGCAAAAGCGAGAAAAGCGGGCCTCTGGTCCGCTTTTCGATTCAAGGCGGCTCCTTTCCCCCGGCACGCCTGTTGCAAAGATTTAACAGTTTTGCGAAACCAGACTGGTTAGCGGGGGAAAGCCATGACACGCGGCGAGAAGATCGCCTGGATCTGGGTGTGGACCGCCATGACGCTGGTCGTCATCGGTTCGTCATTCGCCGTCTGGCGCTATGGAAGCCTGGTTTTCCCTTATCTGGATGCGTTCGCTTGCAACAGCACTGGAGCAGGCAGGGTTGCGGCATGCCAACGCGCCGCCGCCGAACAGGCCCCGCTCGCGATTCGCGCCGCAGCCCTGCGACAACTGGTTATCGTTGATGGCGGCAAGCCTGAGACCACCGTCGAGCGGCTCAGCCTGCTCATTCGATTGGGTGTGGCCAATGCCGAGGATTGGAACGATCGCGGCAACGCCCATTATGCGCTGAGGAAATTCGACAAGGCGGCCGACGACTTCCGCACCGCCGGTCTCATGAACACCGCGGTCGGAACCTACTGGTCGAATCTCGCCGACGCCCAGCTTGAAGCTGGCCGATATGGCGACGCCATCTACAATTACACCACCGCCATGCGCAAGGGCGAGAATAACGCCGAAGTGCGCGGCAAGCGCGGCTGGGCGCGTTTTCAGCTCGGCAATTATGCCGGCGCCCTCGCCGACTATGACAAGGCGGTCCTTCAGCAGCCCGAGCACATCGACAACCTGAATGAGCGCGGCCTGGTTCATCACGCGCGCGGCGACTACCGCGCCGCCCTCGCCGATTTCGACCGGTCGCTGAAGCTGACGCCCGACAGCGTCATCATCCTCGCCAACAGGTCGTCCAGCCATGCGCGCCTTGGTCAATGGGATGAGGCGCTTGCCGATATCGATCGCGCCATTTCGCTCGATCCCAAATATTTTCCGGCGCGCCTGGATAAGGCATGGTTGCTCATCGACCGACGGCAGCCGGAAAAGGCTTTGTCCGAACTCGCGACCCTGACCGCACCCACCGGCTTTGAACTGCGGCTGTTCGAGGCGCGCGCGCAGGCGCATTCCCATCTGAATCAGTGGGATTCCGTGATCACCAATGCCGACAAGGCCGTGGCGCTCGGCAGCCGGGCCTCATGGCTCTATCAGATACGCGCCGATGCCAGATATGAGCTCGGCGATCCGGAAGGTGCCATTGCCGATGCCACTTTGGCGCTTGCCGGCGAGCCGACCAACAGCAAAGCGCTGGTGACACGCGCCTTCGCCCTTCTGCTCAGCGACCGGCCGGAAACCGCCATTGCCGATATGGAGCTTTTCGTCCGGACATCGCCGGATCGCCCATATGCTCTCGAGGTCCGCAGCTATTTCCACTTGACCTGGGGCCGGCTCGATGCGGCGCTCTCCGACGCAAAACTGTCAGCTGCCCTGGCGCCGACTTCCCCCGCTTCCGCCGTGGCTCTGGGCCGCATGCTGGCGGAGACGGGCGATGGCGCCGCCGCTTTGGCGCAATGCAACCGCGCGCTCGACCTGGCCGAAACCGCCCTTGCCTGGCGCTGCCGCGCGCTCGCTTATCACCTTCTCGGGCAACACGATCTCGCCGCGGCGGATATCAAACGCGCGTTGGCTCTGAACAACGCGTCGGCCAATAGCCAGATCCTGATGGGCCGCATCGAGCTCGCTCAAGGCAACCTGCGCGAAGCCGTCGAACGCTTCAACGAGGCCTTGCTCATGGAGCCCTATGTCGGCCCCGACGTCTTCATGTTCCGCGGTGATGCCGTGCGCGCCCTCGGCAATCTCGGCCAGGCCCGCCTCGATTATCGCGAGGCGAAGAAGCGCGATCTCGGCCGATATGGATCGCAATTGGCCGAGCGCCTGACGTCCCTTCCCGCCCAATAGAAAAGCGGGCCCTGGAGCCCGCTCTTCATTACCTCGGCGATGATGCCGTTGATCAGGCAGCGGCGCTTTCGCTCGCTTCTTCACCCGTCTTCATGGTCGGACCCGAATCCTGGCCCTTGGCGTTCACGTCGCGATCGACGAATTCGATCACCGCGCGCGGCGCCGAGTCGCCATGGCGGAAGCCGGCCTTGAGCACGCGGGTATAGCCGCCCTTGCGCTCGGCATAGCGCTTGGCCAGCACGTCGAAGAGCTTCTTGACCTGGGCCTCGTCGCCGATCTCGGCGATGGCCTGACGGCGCGCCGCGAGGCCGCCTTTCTTGCCGAGCGTGACCAGCTTCTCGACGACCGGACGCAGGTCCTTCGCCTTGGGCAGCGTGGTGACGATCTGCTCATGCTTGATCAGCGACGACGCCAGATTGGCGAGCATCGCCTTGCGATGGGAGGCCGAGCGGTTGAAACGGCGGCCGGCAAATCCGTGACGCATGATGACGTCTCCTCAAAAATCTCAGTAATGCGTTTCGTATTTCTTGGCGAGCTCGTCGATGTTCTCGGGCGGCCAGTTCGGCACTTCCATGCCGAGATGGAGCCCCATCTGCGCGAGCACTTCCTTGATCTCGTTCAGCGACTTGCGGCCGAAGTTCGGGGTCCGGAGCATCTCCGCCTCGCTCTTCTGGATCAGGTCGCCGATATAGACGATGTTGTCGTTCTTCAGGCAGTTGGCCGAGCGCACCGAGAGTTCGAGCTCGTCGACCTTCTTGAGAAGAGCGGCATTGAATTCGAGCTCCGGACGGGTGTCCTCGTGGACCACCTTCGACGGCTCGTCGAAATTGATGAAGACCGAGAGCTGGTCCTGCAGGATGCGCGCCGCATAGGCGACCGCGTCCTCGGGGCTCATCGAGCCGTTGGTCTCGACCGTCATGATCAGCTTGTCATAGTCGAGGATTTGGCCCTCGCGGGTGTTCTCGATCTTGTAGGACACGCGGCGGACCGGGCTGTAGATGCTGTCGACCGGGATCAGGCCGATCGGCGCGTCCTCGGGACGGTTGCGCTCGGAGGGCACATAGCCCTTGCCGGTATTGACGGTGAACTCCATGCGCACTTCCGCGCCCTCGTCGAGCGTGCAGATGACATGCTCGGGGTTGAGGATCTGCACATCGGCGGTCTGCTGGATGTCGCCGGCCTTGACCACGCCCGGGCCTTCCTTGCGCAGGACGAGCCGCTTGGGGCCCTCCGCATGCATGGCGAGCGCGATTTCCTTGATGTTGATGACGATGTCGGTCACATCCTCGCGCACGCCCGCGATCGAGGAGAATTCGTGCAGGACGCCGTCGATCTGCACCGAGCTCACCGCCGCACCCTGCAGCGAGGAGAGAAGCACGCGGCGCAGCGCATTGCCGAGCGTCGTGCCGAAGCCGCGCTCGAGCGGCTCGGCGACGAGCGTCGCCACGCGCTTGCGGTCACGCCCGGCCGAGACTTCGAGCTTGCTCGGACGGATGAGTTCCTGCCAGTTCTTCTGATTCACGTGCATGGTGTCATCCTGTTCAGAACCCTGTCGCCGGCGGACCGGCGTTGAGGTCGCTATTCACTGTGCTGGGGAAGCGGATGGCCGCTTCCGGGAAATCTCGTCAGACGCGGCGGCGCTTCGGCGGGCGGCAGCCATTGTGCGGGATCGGGGTCACGTCGCGGATGGCGGTGACCTGAAGGCCGCAGGACTGCAGCGCGCGCAGCGCCGATTCACGGCCCGAGCCCGGTCCGCTGACTTCCACCTCGACGGTCTTCATGCCGTGCTCCATGGCCGACTTGCCGGCCTGTTCGGCGGCGACCTGGGCGGCATAAGGCGTCGACTTGCGCGAGCCCTTGAAGCCGAGCTTGCCGGCCGAGGCCCAGGAGATCGTGTTGCCCTGGACGTCGGTGATGGTGATCATCGTGTTGTTGAACGACGCATTCACATGCACGACGCCGGAGGTGATGTTCTTGCGCTCTTTGCGGCGCGGACGGACAGGCTCTTTGGACATGGGGGCTCTCTCTTACTTCTTCTTGCCGGCGATGGCCTTGGCCGGGCCTTTGCGCGTGCGGGCATTGGTATGGGTGCGCTGGCCGCGGACCGGCAGGCCCTTGCGGTGGCGAAGCCCGCGATAAGTGCCGAGATCCATCAGACGCTTGATGTTCATCGACACTTCGCGGCGCAGGTCGCCCTCGACCACATAGTCGCGGTCGATGATTTCACGGATCTGCAGCACTTCGGCATCCGACAGCTCGTTGACGCGCTTGGCGGTCGGAATGTTCACTTGCTTGCAGATCACCTTGGCGTTGACCGGGCCGATGCCATGGATATAGCGAAGGGCGATTTCAACGCGCTTGTTGGTCGGAATGTTAACGCCTGCGATGCGGGCCACTTTATTTTCTCCTAAGCCTTACAAGGGCTTACGCCCAAAGTCTCCGTCAATACTCGAAACGCGGTACCGGGCGCCTAAATGGCACAAGGCCGTGCCTCCGGAGGAGAACCCTCCTGAAGCCAGCCTTCATGTCGGTCTATTGGGGGGTATCTAAGGCTGAATCGCTGTCGCGTCAACCGCATTAGATGCCACACCCGACCGTCATGCTCGTCCCAGCACATCCTCGATCTGGCGGGTAACGACTCCGATATCCGCCATACCGTTTACCTTATGCAGCACCCCGGTCCGGCCGTAATAATCGACCAGCGGGGCGGTCTGCTTGTTGTAGACCACCAGACGGTCGCGGACCGTCTTCTCATTGTCGTCGGCGCGCCGCACGAACTCGGTCGACCCGCAGACATCGCAAACACCCGCGACCTTCGGCTTCTCGAACTCGTCGTGATAGCCCTTGCCGCATTTGGCGCAGGTATAGCGCCCGGCGATCCGCTTCACGAGTTCCTCGTCATCGACCTTCATTTCGATGACCGCGTCGAGCTTGAGCCCCTTGTCCTCGAGCATCCGGTCGAGCGCCTCGGCCTGCGCCGTATTGCGCGGAAAACCGTCCAGGATGAAACCCTTCTTCACGTCCGGCTTGTCCAGGCGCTCCGAGATGATCGAGATGACGATGTCGTCGGAGACCAGCTGCCCCTTGTCCATCACCTCTTTGGCCTTGCGGCCCATTTCCGTGCCGGCGGCGACGGCGCCCCTCAGCATGTCGCCGGTCGAGAGCTGCTTGTAGCCCTTCTTGTCCTCAAGCAGCTTCGCCTGGGTGCCCTTGCCGGCGCCAGGCGGTCCGAGCAGGATCAGATTCACCGCCGGGCTCCCCTGAGCTTCGCCTTCTTGACCAGCCCCTCATATTGCTGGGCCAGCAGATGGCCCTGCACCTGGGCGACCGTGTCCATGGTCACGCTCACCACGATGAGGAGCGAGGTGCCGCCGAAATAGAACGGCATGGCGGCATAGCCGATGAGGAATTCCGGCAGCAGACAGACGATGGTCAGATAGAGGGCGCCGAGAACCGTGATGCGGGTCAGCACATAGTCGATATATTCCGCCGTGCGCTCGCCCGGCCGGATGCCCGGAATGAAGCCGCCATATTTCTTCAGATTGTCGGCCGTGTCCTTCGGATTGAACATGATCGACGTGTAGAAGAACGCGAAGAAGATGATCAGCAGCGCATAGAAGGTCAGGAACAGCGGCTGACCATGGCCCAGAAGAGCCGTGACGCGGTTCAGCCATTCCGGCCCCTGCCCCTGCGTGAAGTTGGCGACCGTGATCGGCAGCAGCAGCAGCGAGGACGCGAAGATCGGCGGGATGACGCCCGACGTGTTGAGCTTGAGCGGCAGATGCGAGCTGTCGCCCTGGGTGATCTTCATGCCGACCTGGCGCTTCGGATACTGGATCAGGAGGCGCCGCTGGGCGCGCTCGACGAAGACGATGAAGGCGATCACGGCGAGCGCCATGATGAAGATGCCGAAAATCAGGAAGACGGACATCTGGCCGGTGCGGCCGAGCTCGAGGAGCGCCGCGAGGCCCGACGGCAGGCCGGCGACGATGCCGGCGAAGATGATGAGCGACGTGCCGTTGCCGATCCCGCGCGCGGTGATCTGCTCGCCGAGCCACATCAGGAAGATGGTGCCCCCCGTCAATGTGATGACGGCGCTCGCCCGGAAGAAGAGCCCGGGATCGAGCACGATGCTCCCCTGTCCCTCGAGGCCGGCGGCAATGGCATAGGCCTGCAGCGCCGCGATCACCACGGTGAGGTAGCGGGTATACTGGTTGATCTTCTTGCGGCCCGACTCGCCCTCTTTCTTGAGCTGCTCGAGCTGCGGCGAAACCGTCGTCAGAAGCTGGATGATGATCGATGCCGAGATATATGGCATGATGTTGAGGGCGAAGATCGCCATGCGGCCCAGGGCGCCGCCGGCGAGCCCGTTCACCCAGCCCAGGATGCCCGAGGAGTTCTGCGCCGCGAAACGGGCGAGCTCGACGGTATCGACGCCCGGGATCGGAATGTAGGTGCCGAGGCGGTAGATGATCAGGGCGCCGAGCGTGAACCAGATACGCTTCTTGAGATCCTCGGCCTTGGCCAAGGCCGAGAAGTTGATATTGGCTGCAAGTTGTTCAGCTGCCGATGCCATTTTATTTCCCTAAGCCCCGACCCAAATCCCCTAAATGGGGTGCCGGGCCGGCGCCCGCAACCTTACTTCGCCTTCGCCGGCTTTTCTTCTTTCTTGGCTTTCGCGGCAGGCTTCTCGTCCTGCTTGGGCGCCTTGGCTTCCTTGGCCTCCGGAGCGGCCGCACGCAAGCCTTCCAGCCGGGCCGTCTTGGCGGCCTTGGCTTTCGCCTCGTGCTCGTTCTCGACCTTGGCCGGCTTCAGGACCTTGACGCTGCCGCCGGCCTTCTCGACCGCGGCGATGGCGCCCTTGGAGGCATGATGCACCTCGAAGGCGAGCTTCGCCTTGAGCTCGCCCGTGCCGAGCAGACGAAGTCCGGCGCGCGGCTTGGAGACGACACCGGCCTTGACCAGGGCGTCCTGGGTGATCGGCGCGGAAATGTCGATCTTCTTGGCGTCGACGGCCTGCTGGATGCGGCCGAGATTGATCTCATTGTATTCGACCGGGAACGGCGCATTGAAGCCGCGCTTGGGCAAGCGCCGGTAGATCGGCATCTGGCCGCCCTCGAAGCCCGCCTTGGCGCCGCCGGAACGGGCCGTCTGGCCCTTGCCGCCGCGGCCTGCGGTCTTGCCGAGGCCCGAACCGATACCGCGGCCGAGCCGCTTGCGCGGGCGACGGGCGCCCTCGTTGTCGGAAATCTGATTGAGTCTCATCGCATCTGTTCCTTACTCGACGACGCGCACAAGGTGCTGAACCTTGGCGATCATGCCGCGCACTTCAGGCGAATCCTGCAGCGTGCTGCGCTTATGGCGCTTGTTGAGGCCGAGGCCGATCAGCGTCGCGCGCTGGTCGGCGGGACGGCGCGCCGGGCTGTAGATCTGTTCGACCGTAACGGTCTTGTCTGTCTTCGCTTTCGCCATGGTCACACCTGATTACTCGACCGTCGCGTCCTGATCGCGGCGGCGGGAAAGGATATCGCTGACTTTCTTGCCGCGACGCGCTGCAACGGCGCGCGGGCTGGCCTGCTTCTTCAAAGCATCGAAGGTGGCGCGCACCATGTTGTAGGGGTTGGACGACCCCTTCGACTTGGCGACGACATCCTGCATGCCGAGCGATTCGAACACGGCGCGCATCGGGCCGCCGGCGATGATGCCGGTGCCGGGAGGGGCCGAGCGCAGGACGACCTTGCCCGCGCCCCAGCGTCCGTCGACGTCATGATGCAGCGTGCGGCCTTCGCGCAGCGGCACGCGGACCAGGCCGCGCTTGGCGCTTTCGGTCGCCTTGCGCACCGCTTCCGGCACTTCGCGCGCCTTGCCATGACCGAAGCCGACGCGGCCCTTCTGGTCGCCGACGACCACGAGGGCCGCGAAACCGAAGCGCTTGCCGCCCTTCACCACCTTGGCGACGCGGTTGATGTGCACGAGCTTGTCAAGAAACTCGGAATCGCGCTCTTCGCGATCCTTGCCGCGATCTCCGCCGTGTTCCCTTGGTGCCATGATCCTTGCCTTCCTCGAAACGAATTAGAACTTGAGGCCGCCTTCGCGGGCTCCGTCGGCCAGCGCTTTGACGCGGCCATGATAAAGATAGGCGCCACGGTCGAAGACGACGTCCTGGACGCCGGCCTTCACCGCCCGTTCGGCGACGAGCTTGCCGATCGCTTCCGCCGCCGCCTTGTCGGCGCCGGTCTTGCCGCCCTTCTTGAAACCCTCCTCGAGGGTCGAGGCGGCCGCGAGCGTCACGCCCTTCTGGTCGTCGATGACCTGGGCATAGATGTTCTTCGACGAACGGAACACCGAGAGGCGCGGTCTGAGCTTGCCGGCTGCCTTGAGCGCCTTGCGCACCCGCGACCGCCGGAATTCCATTTTTGCGAGCTTGGTCGACATTATGACACCCGTTACTTCTTCTTGCCTTCCTTGCGGAAGATGCGTTCGTCTGAATACTTGATGCCCTTGCCCTTGTAGGGTTCGGGACCGCGGAAGCCGCGGATCTCGGCGGCGACCTGGCCGACGCGCTGCTTGTCGATGCCGCTGATCTGGATCTCGGTCGGCTTCGGCGTCTTGATCTCGATGCCTTCCGGGATCGCGTAGTTCACGTCATGGCTGTAGCCCAGATTGAGCTGCAGCACCTTGCCCTGGACGGCGGCGCGATAGCCGACGCCGTTGATCTCGAGCGAGCGGGTATAGCCCTGGGTCACGCCCTTGATCATGTTCGAGATCATGGTGCGCGACATGCCCCAGCAGGAGCGCGCGAGCTTCGACGTGTCGCGCGGATTGACCGCGACCTTGCCATCCTCGAGCTTGGCCAGCACATGCTCGACCAGCACGAATTTGAGCTCGCCCTTCGGTCCCTTGACCGAGACATTCTGGCCCGCGAGGTTGACCGTAACGCCGGTCGGTACCGGAACAGGTTTCTTGCCAATGCGCGACATCGTTCAGTCCTCAGAATACGGTGCAGATCACTTCGCCGCCCACATTCTGGGCACGCGCTTCTGCATCCGACATGACACCCTTGGGCGTCGAAAGAATGGAGATTCCGAGACCGTTGTAAACGGTCGGAATGCTGTCGACCGAGGCATAGACCCGGCGCGACGGCTTCGACACGCGCTGGATCTCGTGGATCACCGGCGCACCGTCGAAATACTTGAGTTCGATTTCGATCTCGGCCTGGCCGCCCTCGTGCTGGACGGTGGCGAAGCCGCGGATGAAACCTTCCTGCTGCAGAACGCCGAGCACGCGCTCGCGCAGCTTCGATGCCGGCGTCGTCACCTTGGACTTGCCGCGCTCCTGCGCATTGCGGATGCGTGCCAGCATATCGCCGATCGGATCGGTAAAGCTCATTTGCCTGTTCTCCTGTTCCGTCCGCGTCTATTACCAGCTCGACTTAACGAGGCCCGGAATCTGGCCCTTGTTGCCGAGTTCGCGCAGCGCCATGCGCGACATCTTCATCTTGCGATAATAGGCGCGCGGACGCCCCGTCAGCTCGCAACGGTTGCGGATGCGATTCGGCGCCGAATTGCGCGGCAGCACGGCCAGCTTGAGCTGCGCTGCGAAACGCTCTTCCATCGAAAGCGCCTGGTTCTTGGTGATCGCCTTGAGACGCGCGCGCCGGGCGGCGAACTTCTTCGCCATCTTGCGCCGCTTTTCGTTCTTCTCAACCGAGCTCTTCTTCGCCATGGGGCTACCTTCAGTTCATCGTGACCATTACGCCGCCTGCCTGCGGGCAGACTTGCGGAACGGGAAGTTAAACGCTTCGAGCAGTGCACGGGCCTCGTCATCGGTCTTGGCCGTGGTGCAGACGATCACATCGAGACCCCACACGCGATCGATCTTGTCGTAATCGATCTCCGGGAAAATGATGTGCTCCTTGATGCCCATGGCGTAGTTGCCATGGCCGTCGAAGCTGGTGGACGACAGGCCGCGGAAGTCACGCACGCGCGGCAGCGCGATGGTGATGAGCCGGTCGAGGAACTCGTACATGCGCGTCTTGCGCAGCGTGACCTTGGCGCCGATGGCGAGGTTCTCGCGGATCTTGAAGGTCGCGATGGCCTTGCGGGCCTTGGTGACGACGACCTTCTGGCCGGCGATCTTCTCGAGCTCGGCGACGGCGACCTGGACGAGCTTGGAATCGGCCGTGGCTTCGCCGATGCCCATGTTCAGCACGATCTTGTCGAGCTTCGGCACTTCCATCGGGTTCTTGTAGCCGAACTGCTCGGTCAGCTTCTTGACGATCTCCTCGTCATACTGCTGGCGCAGGCGCGGCGTGTATTTGTCAGCCATCGATCACTTCTCCGGAACTCTTGGCGAACCGCACCTTCTTGCCATCCTTCAAGGTCTTGAATCCGACGCGGGTCGGCTTGCCGTCCTTGGGATCGCGCAGCGCGATGTTCGAAATGTGAATGGGCATCTCCTTGGAAACGATGCCGCCTTCCTGGCCGGGGGTCTGCTTCTGATGCTTGCGCACCACATTGACGCCCTGGACAAGCGCGCGGTTGTCTTCCGGGAAGACGCGCAGCACTTCGCCGACCTTGCCCTTGTCGCGGCCGGTGCGGACGACGACCTTGTCGCCCTTGCGGATCTTGAGTTTCAACGCCATCAAAGCACCTCCGGTGCCAGCGAAATGATCTTCATCTGGTTCTTGGCGCGCAGCTCGCGCGGCACCGGTCCGAAGATACGGGTGCCGACCGGCTCGCCCTGGTTGTTGATCAGGACCGCGGCATTGCGGTCGAAACGGATGACCGAGCCGTCCGGACGGCGGATGTCCTTCGCGGTGCGGACGACGATCGCCTTCATCACGTTGCCCTTCTTCACGCGGCCGCGCGGAATGGCATCCTTGACGGAGACGACGATCACGTCGCCGACATAGGCGTATTTCCGCTTCGACCCGCCAAGCACCTTGATGCACTGGACGCGCTTGGCGCCGGAATTGTCCGCGACGTCGAGATTTGTTTCTTGCTGGATCATGGCTTCACCTGTCTTCTCCGGCCGGGGCGGGCCCTGGCCTAAATTTCCCTATCGATCCAAACTCAACCTTTGGCCTCAGCCGTCTTCTCGATCAGAAGCCAACGCTTCTGCTTGGACAGCGGCTTGGTCTCTTCGATCCACACGACATCGCCGACCTTGGCGGTGTTCTTCTCGTCATGCGCATGGTACTTCTTGGTCAGGCGCACGGTCTTCTTCAGAACCGGATGGGTCAGACGCCGCTCGACCTTGACCACGATGGTCTTGTCGTTCTTGTCGCTCACCACAACGCCTTCAAGGACGCGTTTCGGCATCACTCTTCTCCGTTACTTCGCCGCGCTCTGGGCGCGCTGCTGCTGCGACGTCTTGATCCGCGCGATATCGCGGCGGATCTGACGGACGCGAGCCGTGTTTTCGATCTGTCCCGTGGCTTTCTGGAAGCGCAGGTTGAACTGCTCCTTCTTCAGCTTGATCAGCTCGTCCTTGAGCTGGTCCGGGGTCATGTGCTTCACATCACTGGCTTTCATGGCGCCCTACTCCCTTACTCGCCAAGCCGCGCGACGAAGCGCGTCTTGATCGGAAGCTTCGCCGCCGCGAGCGACAGCGCTTCTTCCGCAATCTGACGGCTCACGCCGTCGACCTCGAACAGAACCCGGCCCGGCTTGACCCGGCAGGCCCAGTATTCCGTCGAACCCTTGCCCGAACCCATGCGCACTTCGGCCGGCTTCTTGGACACCGGCACGTCCGGGAAGACGCGGATCCAGACGCGGCCGGCGCGCTTCATGCCGCGCGTCAGCGCCCGGCGGGCCGCTTCGATCTGGCGGGCGGTGAGCCGCTCCGGCTCCTGGGCCTTGAGGCCATAGGCGCCGAAATCCAGATTGGCGCAGCTCGTCGCCTTGCCGTGGATGCGGCCCTTATGGGCCTTGCGGAATTTAGTACGTTTCGGTTGCAGCATGGTTCGTTACCTTAACTTCAGGCCGCGGTCGCTTCGCGCTCGCGGCGCGGACGCTGACCACCACCCTCTTGGCTCTCCGCATTGCGCTTATCCTGCGCCATCGGATCGTGCTCGAGGATCTCGCCCTTGAAAATCCACACCTTGACGCCGTTGGTGCCATAGGCCGTGATCGCGGTCGCGGTGCCGTAATCGACGTCGGCGCGCAGCGTATGCAGCGGCACGCGGCCTTCACGGTACCATTCGGTGCGCGCGATCTCGGCGCCGCCGAGGCGGCCGGCGCAGGTGATCTTGATGCCTTCCGCGCCCATGCGCTGCGCCGACTGGACGGCGCGTTTCATGGCCCGGCGGAACGCCACGCGGCGCTCGAGCTGCTGGGCGATGTTCTCGGCCACCAGCGTCGCATCGGTCTCGGGCTTGCGCACTTCGACGATGTTGAGGTGCACTTCCGAGCCGGTCATCTCGGCGACCTTCTTGCGCAGCTTCTCGATGTCGGCGCCCTTCTTGCCGATCACCACGCCCGGACGCGCCGAGAAGATGGTGACGCGGCACTTCTTGTGCGGACGCTCGATCAGCACCTTGGAGACGCCAGCCTGCTTCAGCTGCTCCTTCAGGTAGTTGCGGATCTTCATGTCCTCATGAAGAAGCTTGCCGTATTCGCGGCGATTGGCGAACCAGCGCGAATCCCAGGTGCGGTTGATACCGAGCCGGAAGCCGACCGGATTGACTTTCTGACCCATTAGGCGGCCTCCTTCACTTCACGCACGACAATCGTCAGCTGGCTGAAGAATTTGTGGATGTGACCGACGCGGCCGCGCGCACGCGGCGTCCAGCGCTTCATCACGAGGTTCTTGCCGACATGGGCCTCGGCGACGATCAGCTGATTGATGTCGAGGTCATGGTTGTTCTCGGCATTGGCGATCGCCGATTCGAGCGTCTTCTTGATCGTGCCGGCGATGCGGCGGCGTGAGAAGGTGAGCTCGGCAAGAGCCTTGTCGACCTTCATGCCGCGGATCGAGGCAGCGACGTCGTTGAGCTTGCGCGGTGACACCCGGATCGAGCAGGTCACGCAGCGCGCCTCGTTATCGGCGAGAGACCGCTTTCTGGCTTTCTTGCTCATTTCTTCGCATCCTTGGATGGCGCCGCCTTCTTGTCGGAGACGCTGTGGCCGTGGAACACGCGCGTCGGCGCGAACTCGCCGAGCTTGTGACCGACCATGTCTTCCGACACGAGGACCGGCACGAACTTGTTGCCGTTATGGACCTGGAACGTCAGGCCCACGAACTGCGGCAGAATGGTCGAACGGCGGCTCCAGGTCTTCACCGGAGTGTTGCGGCCGCTCGAACGCGCCGCATCCGCCTTCTTCAAGAGATACCCGTCGATGAACGGGCCTTTCCATAGCGAGCGTGACACCGGGCTACCTCTTAAGCTTTCTTGGCATGACGGCTGCGCAGGATGAGCTTCTGCGTGGCCTTGTTGTTACGGGTCTTCTTGCCCTTGGTCGGCTTGCCCCAGGGCGTAGCCCAGTGCTTACCGCCATTGGTGCGACCGCCATTCGGGTGGTCGACCGGGTTGCGGGCGATGCCGCGCGAAACCGGACGTGCACCCTTCCAGCGGGTGCGGCCGGCCTTGCCGACGATCTCGTTGACGTGGTCGGGGTTGGAGACGGCGCCGACGGTGGCCATGCACTCGGCACGCACCATGCGGGTCTCGCCCGACTTGAGCTTGAGCAGCGCGTAGCCCTGGTCGCGGCCGGCGAGCATCGCATAGGTGCCGGCGGCACGCGCGAGCTGACCGCCCTTGCCGGGCTTCGTCTCGATATTGTGGATGATCGTGCCGACCGGCATCGCCGAAAGCGGCATGGCGTTGCCGGGCTTCACGTCGGCCGAAACGCCGGACATGACCGTGTCGCCGACCGCCAGGCGCTGCGGCGCCAGGATATAGGCCTGCTCGCCGTCCGCGTATTTGATCAGCGCGATATAGGCCGTGCGGTTCGGATCATATTCGAGGCGCTCGACCGTCGCCGCGACGTCGATCTTGCTGCGCTGGAAGTCGACCAGGCGATAGGCCTGCTTGTGGCCGCCGCCCTTGCGGCGCGACGTGATGCGGCCGGAATTGCTGCGTCCGCCGCTCTTGGTCAGGCCTTCGGTCAAGGTCTTGACCGGCTTGCCCTTCCACAGGTGGCTGCGGTCGACCATCACGGTATGGCGCTGGCCGGCGCTGGTCGGGTTAAATGTCTTGAGTGCCATGTTTCAGCAATCCTTGAACCTTAGAGACCCGTCGTCACATCGAGCTTCTGGCCTTCGGCCAGTGTCACGAAGGCTTTCTTCACATCGCTGAGACGCGCGGCCTTGCCCTTGAAATTCTTGAGCTTGCCCTTGCGCACCAGCGTGTTCACGGCCTTGACCTTGACGCCGAACAGGCCCTCGACGGCGGCCTTGATCTGCGGCTTGGTCGCGGTCGAGGCGACGTTGAAAACGACCTGGTTCTTTTCAGAGACCAGCGTGCCTTTTTCGGTGATCGCCGGCCCCCGGATGACGTCGAAATAATGCTCTTTGCTCATTTGAACCGCGCCTCCAGCGCTTCAACGGCCGCCTTGGTCAGCACGAGTTTCTTGTGGCGGAGAACGTCGTACACATTGAGGCCCTGGATCGGCAGGACGTCGATATGCGGGATGTTGCGCGCCGCCGCGGCAAAGCCCTTGTTCACTTCCGCGCCGTCGATGATCAGCGCATTGTCGAGGCCGAGCTTGACGAAGGCCGACTTGAGGACCTTGGTCTTGGCTTCGGTCAGCTCCGCCTTGTCGAGGATGACGAGCTCGGACGACTTCACCTTGGCCGAGAGGGCATGGCGAAGGCCGAGCGCGCGGACCTTCTTCGGCAGATCCGTCTCATGGCTGCGCGAGCGCGGCCCGAAGGCCTTGCCGCCGCCGACGAAGATGCCCGACCGGCGCGAACCGTGACGGGCGCCGCCGCCGCCCTTCTGGTTGCCGTACTTCTTGCCGGTGCGGTTGATCTCGCCACGGGTCTTGGCCTGATGCGTGCCGGCCTGGCGCTTGTTGAGCTGCCACTGGACGACGCGATGCAGGATGTCGGCGCGCGGCTCGAGACCGAAAATGTGGTCCGCGAGATCGACCGATCCGGCCTTCTTGGCCTCGATGGTTTGGATGTCGGCTTTCATGACTGGCATCCTTATTCCTTGGCCGCGGGTTCAGCCGCGGCAGCCTGTTGCACCGGAGCCTTGAACGCACCCGGCTTGGGCGCCTGCTGCGGCAGCTTGCGCTTGACCGCATCGCGCACCGAAACCCAGCCGCCCTTGACGCCCGGCACGGAGCCGCGAACCATGATCAGGCCCCGATCCTTATCGGTCTTGACGACTTCGATATTCTGCGTGGTCACCCGCTCGGCGCCGAGATGGCCAGGCATCTTCTTGTTCTTGAAGACCTTGCCCGGGTCCTGGCGGTTACCGGTGGAGCCGATGGAACGGTGGCTGATCGACACGCCGTGCGTGGCGCGCAAGCCGCCGAAGTTCCAGCGCTTCATGCCGCCGGCGAAGCCTTTGCCCATCGACGTGCCCGTCACATCGACGAACTGGCCGGGGACGAAGTGGTCGACGGTGATTTCAGCACCGACCGCGATCACATTGTCCGGGGTTACACGGAATTCCTGCACTTTGCGCTTCGGTTCGACCTTCTGCGCGGCGAAGTGACCGCGCTGAGCCGCCGAGAGGCGCTTGATCTTGGGCGTGCCCACGCCGAGCTGCAGGGCGGTGTAGCCATGCTTGTCGGCGGTCTTGTGGGCGACCACTTGGCAGTTGTCCACCTTCAGCACGGTGACCGGCACCTGGGTGCCTTCGTCCGTGTAAATGCGGGTCATGCCCAATTTCAGTGCGATGAGGCCAGAACGCATCGCTTCACTCCTAATAGCTCGATTAGAGCTTGATCTCGACATCAACACCCGCCGCCAGGTCGAGCTTCATCAGCGCGTCGACCGTCTGCGGATTCCAATCCACGATATCCAGAAGACGCCGGTGCGTCCGCATTTCGAACTGCTCACGGCTCTTCTTGTCGACATGCGGCGAGCGGTTCACGGTGAAACGCTCGATGCGGGTCGGCAGCGGAACGGGCCCGCGCACCTGCGCGCCCGTACGCTTCGCCGTATTCACGATCTCGCGCGTCGACGTATCGAGAATGCGATGGTCGAACGCCTTGAGACGGATGCGGATGTTGTTCGTTTGCATCTTCTCTTACTCTACGATTTTGGCGACGACGCCGGCGCCGACGGTACGGCCGCCTTCACGGATGGCGAAGCGCAGCTTCTCTTCCATCGCGATCGGCGTGATCAGCTCGACATCCATCGTCACGTTGTCGCCG
>JBMOOM010000043.1:93911-104500 GCA_049323275.1 Pseudomonadota bacterium | reverse complement strand
GCGCCTCTGGCGACGGGTGGGTCGAGTTGCGGCCCGACCGCTCCCTCAAAGGTCGAATCTCCTTCCATGGCGGCGATGAGGCCAACTTCATCGCACGCCCTTGGAAGACTTCTTCAACAGCCTGCTAGAGCGCTTCCCGCCAAAGTTGCTCGACTTTGGCGATAAGGAAGCGCTCCAGATTATATGTTTTCGAGCCCTTTTACCCGTTTTGATCGAATCGGAACGATTCGATCAAAACGGGAAGGGCTCTAGCGCTGGCGGGCGAGGGCAGGCCTTGCAGGTGCGGTCTGCTGGCGCAAGGCCTCGAGCACGTCCTCCTTGGGCCCGTCGGCCGCCACCTTGCCATTGGCGATGACGATCAGACGGTCGACCAGCTCCAGCATCGAATAACGATGCGTGGAGACGACGACTGTCTGCTCGGGACGCAGCGCCTTGCGCAGCTGGTCGATCAGCACCCGTTCGCTGGCGAGGTCCATGGCGCTCGACGGCTCGTCGAGAAAGATGACTTGCGGATCGGCGATGAGCACGCGCGCCAGAGCGACGGCCTGGCGCTGGCCGCCGGAGAGCGCCGAGCCGCGCTCGCCCACCATCGTGTCGAAGCCGGTCGGGTAGCGCCGCACGAACTCCTCGACGCCGGCGAGCCTTGCCGCCGCGACCAGCTCGCTGTCGGTGGCGCCGGGCTTGCCCATGATGATGTTGCTGCGGATGCTGCCATGGAAGAGCTCGGCGTCCTGGCCGAGCAGGCCGATGGCGCGACGGATCTGATGCGGATGATACTGGCCCATGTCGATGCCGTCGACCAGGATCGAGCCCTTCTGCGGCTCGTAGAGCTTGACCATGAGACGGCCGATCGTCGTCTTGCCGGAGCCGATCTTGCCGATGATGCCCACTTTCTCGCCCGGCCTTATGGTGAGGGTGAGATCGTTGAGCGCCGGCGTGGCGGAGCCCGGATAGGCGAAGCCGACATTCTGGAACTGGATGGTGCAGTTGTTGATCGGCTGGGCGAGGAAGTTCTTGCCGGCCGGCCGCTCGCTCGGCATCTGCATGATTTTGTCCAGCGCCCGCAGCGAGGAGAAGGACTGCTGTGAGCGCGCCAGCACGATGGCGAACTGGCCGAGCGGCGCCACGCAGCGGCTCGCCAGCATGACCGAGGCGATGATGGCGCCCATCGAGATCTCGCCTTCCTGGAACAGGTAGACGCCGACGATGATCACCGCGACGCTGACGATCTGCTGGATGGCCGAGCTGAAATGGGTCAGGGTCGAGGTGAGCTGGCGCACCCGTTCGACGGTGCGCGAGGTCGAGCCGACGAGCTTTTCCCATGACGCCTGCAGATGGCTTTCGGCCCGCACCACCTTGATGGTCTCGAGCGCCGCGATCGTCTCGACGAGCAGCGAATGGCGCTGCGCCGATTCATTGGCGTTGCGTTCGGCCGCCCGGCGCAGGGGAATCTGAAAGAGGAGACCGAGCCCGATGATGAGCACCGCCGCCACCGCCGGCACATAGGCGATCGGTCCGCCGATATGGAAGATCACCAGCAGGAAGACGACGAAGAACAGCATGTCGGTGATGGTGGCGATGGTGTTCGAAGTGAAGAATTCGCGCACCGATTCGAAGTCGCGCAGGTGGCTGGCGAAGCTGCCCGTGGTCGGCGGCTTGGCGCCGAGCTGGATCGACAGGACATGGGCGAAGATGCGGCTGGCCAGGAGCACGTCGGCGCGCCGCCCGGTCGAATCGATCAGCCAGGCGCGCAAGGTGCGCAGGATAAGGTCGAAGAGCAGCGCCAGGCCCATGCCGATGACCAGCACCCACATCGTCGGAATGGCCTTGTTGGGCAGCACGCGGTCATAGACATTCATGGTGAAGAGCGGCGTCGCGAGCGCAATGACGCTGATCATCGCCGCGGCGAAGGCGACGAGCAGATAGGTCTTCCACAATTTGCGGATGGCGCCCCAGAACCAGTGCTCGCCCGCTTCCGTCGACAGCGCGTCGAGATTCTCATCGACGGTCGTGAACTGGCGGCCGAGAATGGCATAGCCGGTATAGCTTTCGGCCAAGGCGTCGGCGGAGATTTCGGCGGTGGTGCCGGTCAGGGGATCGTAGATCTGGCAATTGTGTTTGTCCTGGCGCAGCAGGATGCAGCTGTCCTCGTCCTCCATCAGGAGGATCACCGGCAACAGCAGCTGCGGCAGGTCGGAGAGCTTGCGGCGCACCAGCTTGGCCGAGAAGCCGATCCGGCCCAGCGCCCTGAGCGCCAGCTCTGGCGTCAGCTTGCCGTTCACCAGCGGCAGGCCGGCAACGAGGACATCGGCCGAGACGGCATGACCACGCAGCGAAGCGAGCGCCTGGATGGCCCGTGTCAGAGGATCGTTTCCGGAGGCCAGACGGTCGAGCGCGGCGCTTTCGCTTGCGTCAAGGGACGCATGCGCCATCTCTGCGCCGCCGTTCAAAGGCGTCACGGCCTGGGGAGAAGTCTCATGTCTCATTGCCGGTCACCGTCCTGTTCCGGCGTGGTATTCAAGAAGCGCGCCAAGTCCGGCGGTCAGTCCTCCTTGGGCGGGCGGGGATCCACGCGGTCATAGGCGTCCGGCGGCAGCGTCTCCGGGCTGTTGGCATCCTTGCGGGCATAAGCGCGCGCCTGCGCCGCCGGCGCGATGCCGATGGTGCGCAGCAGCGATCCGGTCGAGGCGAGCAGGCGGTATTCGGCGAATTTCACCGCCGCATCCGATGTCGCGATCGCGGTCTGGAGATTGAAGCGCGTGTTCTGCGTGTCGAGCAGGTCGAGCAGCGAGCGCTCGCCGATCTTGTATTGCTCGGTATAGGAGCCGCGCAGCTGGTCGGTCGCCGACAGCTCCTGCAGAAGGACGCGCAGCCGCTTGGCCTGCTTCTGCCGGCGGTCCCAGGACAGCCTGACGCCTTCCTCGACCTCGCGGGTGATGCGATAGAGCTTCTGATAGGCCTCGTCGACGTGACGGATCTGCTCCTGCTTGTTGGCGCTGTCGATGCCGCCATTATAGATATTCCATTCGACGACCATGTTGCCTTGCAGGTCGTTGGTGGCGCCGGGATCGCCGCCGATATCCTCGCCGACACTGCCGCGGCCTTCGAGGCTCAGCTTCGGATAGAATTTGGACTCGGCGGTCTTGACCCGGGCCTGGGCGGCGTCGATATCGGCCCTGGCGAATTTGATCGAGGGATGATTGCCGCGCGCCGTGTTGAGGGCGGCCTGCAAGGTGTTCTGCAGCTTGCCGTTGATCTTGATCACATTGCCCACCTTGCCGGCGGGCTCGCCGACCAGCTTGCGGAAGGTCGTGCGGGAGGTCTCCAGTTCCTCTTCGAGCTCGACGATCCGCGATCTTGCGGCCAGAACGCGTTCGCGTGCCTGCTGCTCGTCGGCGACGCTCATCGAGCCGCCGGTGGTGCCTTGCGCAATGTCGCCGGTGATCTTCTGGTGGTATCTCAGATTGTCCTGCGCATAGCCGAGGATACGCTGCAGGCGCATCATTTCGAGATATTCGCGGATCACGGCAAGGGCGATGAACTCCGAACGCTCCTTGACGCGGTAGGAGGCGCTGTCGACCCGGGCGGCCTGGAACTCCACCTCGCTGTCGGTGCCGAAACCGTCGAACAGCAATTGCCGCACCACGACGCTGGCCTCGCGCCGGAAGAAGAGATGATCATCGTCGTCGCGCTCGCGCGTATCGTTGCTGTCGCGGATTTCGCCGCCGGCACTGGCCTGAAGGTCGACGCGCGGACGATAGAGGCCACGGCCCTGCTCGAGCTCGAATTCGATCCCTTCACGATTGGCGATCGCCTCGCCGATCTCGGGATTGGAGCGCACGGCGCGCACCACTGCATCCTTCATCGACATGGCTGAAAGGCTGGGCGCCGTGGCCAGAAAAGCGGCCAGACTCGCGGCCGTCAAAGCAAAAGATCGAAGCATAATCGCAGTCCCGTCCCCTGGTCGTTCCGGAATTACCGGTACGTAAGAAACCGTAGCTTAAATGAGACCTGACGGACAAGGGCGAGAATTTTCACGGCAAATATAATTAAAAATAGTGTTAATAAGGTCACAGGTCCGGAGCGGTTATCCGACAAATTTAATCGGATATTATTCGCCTTCCGCCGATTTCGCCAGAACAACCGGCGCCTGGCGATCATTGGCGAGGCTGAGCTGCCCGCGGACTTCCCCCGCCGCCGTGAAATCGGTGATCTTCACCCGGCCGGTGCTGCCGTCGCTGCAATTGATGGGGACGGACATGCCGCGGGCCAGCCGGTCGGTCCGGCCGATCAACCGTCCGGCGCAGACGAGTCCATCCGCATCGGCGAAGGCCAGGCTGCTGCCGGCGAATTCGCCATGCATCATGCCGTCGGCGGGAATTTCCGGCTGCGGCCGCTCGTCGAGCGCCGGCTGGCCGCTGCCGGCGAGGAGGACGTCGTCCCGCGTGGCTTGGGACAACTCCGCCGATGCCTGAACCGCCATGGCGGGTTCCTGCGAGACGCTCATATCGGCACGATCGGCGAAGTCGGGCGGCGCGGTCAGAAGATTGCGCGGGCTGTCCTCAAGGGCGGGCATGGCGCAGGCCGGCAGGGCCAGAAACAGCCCCATTAAAGCTGACCTAGCAGCTCGGGATTTTAAGGGGGCCGGCACAGAGCGCGTCTCGGGAATTCCGGCCCAAAAGTCGCCCATACGCATGCCCTTACCTCTCCGACAGCCTCATGGCTCCTTCCCGTCGCCTGCAAGCGCCGTGCCCGCGGCGGGCTTCATGTGGCTGTTACGCGACCCCGCTCCTCTTGCCCTTACCCATACGATAAATTACGGTACGGCACAATTCCTGCAAATTGAGATGGCAATTTACTAAAAGTCGATCTTTCTGCAGGGTATGTGCCGCCATGTATGCTTTGAACCGCACCGATCTGGACTTCCTGTCCGAATATGACGCGGCCGCCCGCCGCGGCGCGCCGCGCGGCACCATTCTGAGCCTCGTCGTCTTTGCCGGCATTTTCGGCGGGGCCCTGGTCTGGGCGGCGTGGGCGCAGCTCGACGAGGTCACGCGCGGAACCGGACAGGTCATCCCGTCGAGCAAGACCCAGCTCATCCAGAGTCTCGAAGGCGGCATCGTCAAGGAGATCCTGGTGCGGCCCGGCGACAAGGTCGGCAAGGGCGACGTGCTGGCGCGCATAGACGACACGGGCTTTTCCTCGAATCTGGGCGAGCTCAAAGCGAAGCAGCTGGCGCTCGAGAGCCAGGTGACGCGTCTGCGCCATGAGGCGGAAGGCAAGCTCGACGAGGAGCCGCCCTTCGCCGCGGCGTCGGCCGGCGCGGCCTCGACGATCATCGCCAATGAGCTCGAGCTCTACCGCGCCCGCCGGACCAGCCTCGACACGCAATTGCGCATCCTCAAGGAACGGGTGGAGCAGCGCAATCTCGAGCTGTCGGAGGTCAATGCCTCGCTGAACCGGCTGGACGACAATCTCAGGCTCGCCAAGGAGGACATGAAGATCAAGAAGCCGCTGGCCGACCGCGGCATCGTGCCCAAGACCGACATCATCAAGATCCAGCGCGATATCGCCGACACGTCGGGCCAGCTCGCCACCCAGCGCGAGACCAAGGCGCGCATCGAAGCCTCGATCCGGGAGGCCAATGCGCAGCTCGACGAGCAGGAGCAGAAATTCCGCCAGGACGCCCGGGCCGAGCTCTCCGAGAAAGCGGCCGAGCTCACCGTCATCGAGGAATCGCTGCGCGCGGCGAAGGACCGCGTGGTGCGCGCCGACATCCGCTCGCCGGTCGAAGGTATCGTTAACAAGCTCAACACCAACACGGTCGGCGGCGTCGTCCAGGCCGGGCAGACACTGATGGAGATCGTGCCGCTCGAGGATGCGCTGTTCGTCGAAGCCAAGATCCGTCCGAGCGACATCGCCTTCGTTCATCCCCGCCAGCCGGCGGTGGTGAAGATCACGGCCTATGATTTTTCGATCTATGGCGGTCTCGAAGGCGAGGTCGAGCTGATTTCCCCCGACAGCACGTTCGATGAGATCACGCGCGAGAACTATTATACGGTCACCGTTAAAACTTTACAGAGCCAGTTAAAAGGAAAGGAAGGCGAGCTTCCTATCATCCCCGGAATGGTCGCATCAGTCGACATTCTGACGGGGAAAAAGAGTGTTCTGGACTATCTGCTCAAGCCCATCAACAAAGCCAGATTCGAAGCGCTCACAGAAAGATAAAATTCTCCCCGCCGCGGTTGCATTTCATCAACCATCGCGGACCGCTCGCCTCCTCGCCGTTCTCAGTCTTGCGCTTTTGTCCTTCCTGCCGCTGACGGGCGGCGCCTCGGCGCTGACGCCCGACGACAGCGAGCATAAGGCCTCCGCACGCAGCCAGCGCGACAAGCTGCCTTTCGGCGTCTTCGGCTCGCTCGAATTCGCCACCAATGCCGCCAAGGGGCTGGGCGAATGGAAGCGCGTCACCGCGAAGCTCGATGCGGAGCGCGCCGTCTATGCCGGCTGCGACAAAGGGGCGAAGGCATGTCCCGAAAATCTGCGGCAGTGGCGGGCGATCCTCAAGAGCTGGTCGTCGCTCGGTCAATTGGCCAAGCTCACCGCCGTCAACAGCTATGTGAACGGCCGCATCCGCTATAGCGATGACGCCACCCTTTACGGGCGCGCCGATTTCTGGGCGAGCCCCGGCCAGGCGCTCGGCGGGCGCGGCGATTGCGAAGATTACGTCATCGCCAAATATGAAAGCCTGCGGACGCTCGGCTTTTCGGAGGACGATCTGCGCATCGTGGTCCTGAAGGATCTGCGCCGCGGCATCGGCCATGCGGTGCTTTCGGTCAGGACCGCGAGCGGACTTTATGTCCTCGACAATCTGAAGGCGCGGCCCTTCCTGCATGACAGCGTCGACTATTACGCGCCGGTCTTCTCGATCAACCGCGAGGGCCGGTGGATCAACATAGCCACCCGCAAGATCCGCGCCCAATATGCGATCGCGGCGGAGGAGCGCGGCGACCCGGCGCTGGCGCGCCCGGCCAAGGCACGGAAGACGGTGCGCGTGGCGCGTATCGGCCTGGCGGATGTCGAGACGGAAGAGGGCGCTGGGGTGGAGGCTGCGGCGGCGGCCGTCATGCCGGAGATGGGCGCCCCCGTCATGCACTCGGCGCGGCTCATCCCTCGGCTCCAGGCACCGAAGAAAAACGCCCAGCCGGTGGGCTGGGCGCGGGAATTGCCGTAAGGGGCAGAGGCGATCAGGTCGCCGTGCCGTTCTGGTCGCTCGAGCTGGTGTTGTTGTCGTAGAGAATATTCGCCGATGTGTTGCCGGTGAGCGTCGCTATGGTCGTCCACACCTGACCGTTGGCGGCGCCGTCGACATCGACCTCCAGATTGTTGCCGGTCATCTGGACATAGTTCGACAGGTTCTGTCCACCGGCCGTGTCGACCGTGAAGAGATCCGTCAGGTCCACGACGTCGCCCCCTACGCCGCCGACATAGTCGGTGATGGTGTCGGCAGCATCGAGGGCGCTGGCGTCGAAGTAGAACGTGTCGCTTTCGCTGCCGCCGCTCAGCGTATTGGCGCCGGCGCCGCCCATGAGGAGATCGCTGCCGGCACCACCGCTGAGCGTGTCGTTGCCCGCCCCGCCGATCAGGATGTCGTTGCCGTCGAGGCCGGTCAGGATGTCATTGCCGTCGAGGCCGGAGAGGATGTTGGCGCTGTTGTTGCCGGTCAGGGTGTCGATGGAATTGGATCCCATGACATTCTCGACGCCGGAATAGGTGTCGCCCTGGGCATCACCGCCCGTTCCGGTATTGGTCAGGAGATTGACCGTGACGCCGGTGGCGGAGTTCTTATAGACGGCGGTGTCGCCCAGCGTTCCGTGGTTGCCGCCGTTGAGAACATCCGCACCGGCGCCGCCGATGAGCCAGTCGTCGCCATCCTGGCCGTTCAGCGTATCGCCACCGATGCCGGCAACAAGCGAGTCGGCGCCGGTGGTGCCGTTGATGGTATTTTTGATCGGGGTCGTGGTGATGCTGATGCTTCCCGTTGAGGTATCCCCGTCGGCGTCCGTTGCGGTGATGCCGAAGCTCATCGCCAGGTCGACGCCGGTATTGTTCTGCAGATATCCGACCTTGGAGATGCTGAACTCCGAGCCGGTGCCGGCGTGGCTGATTTCCACCCGGTTATAGCCGTTAGAGGTGAATACCGAGATGACATCGCCGTCGACCGCCGGTACGATATATCCGCCATTCGCCGCCGTCAGGGTGCCGAGCGGCACCAGCACGCCGTTCTTGTATATTTCGGTTATCGTGTCCTTGAGGCCGCTGTCGTTCGTCAAATTGGTGTCGTTGTTCGCGTCATAGACGACGATCTGCACATTCGCCGTGCCGCTTTGGGGCTGCACGGTGAACGAATAGCCGTTCACGTCGTAATGCGGCCCATAGCTGAAGGTGCTTCCGTCACTGACGACATTGGTGGCAAAGTCGAATCTTAGCAGTTCTCCGGAAGCAATTCGCGGATTGTGCACGCCGAAGCTGGTCACGCTGCCGCTGTTGCTGCCGTTGACCGTATCGGTGGAACCTCCGCTCGAGGCCGAGATGAGAATGTCCTGGTTGGCGAGCGTCGTATCCTGGACCACCTTGTAGTCCTTGGCGCTTGGATCGCTGAAATTCGAGGAGGTGATGGTGTTGCCCGAGCCATCGTCCAGCGGCCGGAAGAACTGAACCGTATAGACGTCCTGAACCTCACTATTGGCGTCGGGCGACAGCTTGACGGTGAAGACCGTCGTTCCGCCATTGCCATTCGCGTCGGCGCCGATCTTCGCCGTCAGCGTGTCGGTGCCGAAGCCATATAGCCTCACATCCTGGCCGCCGGACTTGATGGTCGTGCCGCCCGTCGTTTGCAGAAGCGTATTGTCGGCGACATTGAAGACGGCGCTGCCGCCGTCGGCGCCGATGCTCTCGTAGAAATTGAGCTGGCCGCTGCCCACCGCGTTCACGCCGTTCTCGACATACATCGGCTGCGCGGTGAAATTCACCGGGGAGTCATCGTTGAAAGTGATCTGGAGCGTGCCTGTGCCGGTGTCGCCAGCGCTCGTATCCGCGTCGCCGTCGCCGACAAGATAGGAGAGGTTGACGACTGTGCTGGTCTCGTTGCCGCCCGACGCGTGCATCACCGGTCTGTGCAGCATCAGGCTATAGGCACCGGTCGCGGGATCGACATCGACCGTGAACAGTGTCTGGCCGTTGCGCGCGCCGCCATTGATCGTGGCGACAAGAATGTTGTTGGTCGCATCCCAGGTATAGGTAACGCTTTCCGTCCCGACCGTGCCGCTGCCGCTGGCGAACTTGAAATTGAGCGCGCCGTCGCCGCCGCTGCCGGTGAGGGTGCCGGCGAAGGTGCTTTCATTGTTGTCGGGATTGGGGGTGACCGTGATGTCGCCGGCGCCGCCGGCACCATTGCCGGTGATACCGTGCAGCAGCCCTTCGTCGTCCACCATGGCCTGAACAGTGCCGCCCGAGGGCACCTGGTTGACATTGAGTACGGTAATCGTGTGACTGTCGGTGTCGGTATCGCCGTCGCCATCTATAGCTGCGATCGAGAAGGCGACGTTCTGGTTAACCGAAACGGTGTTGGCCTGGAAGGCCCATGTGCCATTGGCGTTGACGGTTAGGGTGCCTGCGGCGAGGGCGAAGACAGCGGCGCTGCCGCCCGGCAGGGAGACGGTCTGGTCGGGCTGTCCGGCAATGGAGACCTTTATGGAGGCGACATCGTCGGCGCCGTCGTTGAGGGTCCATGTGCCGTTGATGGTGCCGCCTTCGGCAACGCTGTCGGCGCCGTCGGTGCCGGCATCGGCATCGAGGATCTCGACATCGGGCTGATCGTCGATGACGGTGACATTGACGGTGCCTGTGGTGATCTCGTTGTCGGTGTCGGTCGCATTGACCACCAGGCCGGTGATGGTGATGGTGTCGGCATCGGGCAGGTTCTCATGCGGGAAATTGTCGGAGAGAACCGCGGTGACCGTCGGGGTGGCGACATCGCCGCCGCCGGTGGCGGTGACATCGCCGGTCAGCGTCACGGTGATGGCGGTGACGCCGTTGATCTGGCCGAGCAGGGTGCGGCCGGTGGCGTCGGAGGCGTCGAGCACCCAGGTGAGGGTGACGCCGGAGCTCTCCAGCCCGTTCACCGTCGGCGCCTGGATTGCGGCAAAGCTCAGCGAGATGGCATCCGATCCTGTGGTGAAGGACAGACCGGTATCGGTGTCGGTCTCGTCGTTGCCGAGCGGCGTCGAGCCGGTGCCGTTGAGATCGGACTCCTCAACCGTCAGGTTGGCGGCGCCTGAGGCCGTGGCATCGGCCCCGTCGGTCACCGTGATGGTGTGGCTGTCGGTGTCGGTGTCGCCGTCGCCGTCGGTGGCGGCAATCGAGAAGGACACGGTCGGGGGAGGTGTGGTGTCGAGGTTGCTGTTGGCCTGGAAGGCCCATGTGCCATTGGCGTTGACGGTTAGGGTGCCTGCGGCGAGGGCGAAGACAGCGGCGCTGCCGCCCGGCAGGGAGACGGTCTGGTCGGGCTGTCCGGCAATGGAGACCTT
>JBMOOM010000043.1:0-93811 GCA_049323275.1 Pseudomonadota bacterium | reverse complement strand
CCGGTGCCGTTGAGATCGGACTCCTCAACCGTCAGGTTGGCGGCGCCTGAGGCCGTGGCATCGGCCCCGTCGGTCACCGTGATGGTGTGGCTGTCGGTGTCGGTGTCGCCGTCGCCGTCGGTGGCGGACAATGTGAAGCTGATCGACTGCGCAGTGTTGTTGTCCAGGTTATTGGCCGCCTGGAAGGTCCAGGTGTGGTCGGCCTTGATCGTCAAGATACCTTTGCCGGTATCGATCGGGGTATCGAGGCTCACCGCCACGGCGGGGCCGCCATTGATGCTGATGGTGAAATTCGCCGGCGTGACGCCGTCGGCGCCCTTGACCAGCGACCAGGTGCCGGTGTTGAGCAGACCGCCCTCGGCGACGCTGTCGGTGCTGTCGCTGCCGCCATCGGCATCGACGATGTCCAGTTGCGGAACATCATCCACAATCCTGACCGTCAGCGTGCCCGTAGCCGTGTCGCCGTCCGGATCGGTCAGAACGATCGCGAGATTCTCGAAGAGGTTGTTTTCACCTTGGCCCGTGGGATGCGGAGCGTTGTCATTGAGCGTATATTCGTAGGTGACCTGGCCGGTCGTCGGATCGTAGCCGGTGACGGTCAGGGTGCCGAAGCTCGTGGTGACCGGATTGTTGGTCAGCACGCCGTTCTGGATGACGGTGACGGTCGTGCCGTTGATGCTGAGGGTCAGCGTCGCGACGCCGTCGGGGGCCGAGATGGTGAAGCTGCCACCCTGGGTGGCGCTTTCCTTCATGGGATCGGAGCCGTCGCTTTCGCCCGGGCCGCGGCTGCCCAGGAGGTCGTCTTCGTCCACCACGACATCGCCGCCGTCGACCTCGGGCGTCAGATCCGTGATCGAGACCGGATTGTCGGGGGCCTCTTCCTCGCGCAGCGGGTCGAATTCGCGCTGATCGGGGAACTGACGGTCGAATTCAGTGAAGCCCAGCAGGTCGCGGATGGCGAAGGGGTCGCCGATCGAGCCCGGGTCGAAATCGAAATTGCCGCCGCTCGACAGGGCGTTGCCGTCCGGCCCCGACGGCCCGGCGGCGGGAAGGGTGACGCCGCCGGCCTGAAGGCTCGCGGCCATGGCGTCGGCCGGAATCTCGATATCGCCGATCACCAGAGTCTCGATCTGCTTGAGACCGCCCTTGATGACGATGAGCGACCCGTCCGCCTCGCGCAGGATGAGATCGTCGCCATTGACGAGAACGGCTTCGACCTGGCTGTCCGGGGGCAGGACGATCTTCTTGCCCTTCTCGGCCGGGATTTCCAGGACGACGGCGGCGGAATTGTAGGAATCGACCTTCTCGACCGTGAACGGACCGGGCTTGGCGGCGTCCTTGGACGGCTCGGCGCCGTTCGCCGATGGGGTGGCGGGAGCCGCTTGCGGCGCCGCCTGACCTTGGGGCGCGACCTGGATATCAGGGGCGGCGTTCTGGGCCAGCTGGGCCTCGTCCCCGCTGTGCCGGTCGTCCCGCGCCGCTTCGTAGTCCGACCGGTCAAAATCGCCGCGATCCATCATTTCCTACTCCACACTTCCGCTGTCCTGGCCTGGGGCGGGACGTTAAGAATTTCTTTACGATAGTATGGCGGAAAATTTCCGCCGAGGAATGCTATCTGTGGTTGAGTTGCCGGAGCAGAAGGATCGAAACCATATAAAATATTGTGCAGTTACGATGAAATTCGGTAAGGATAATCGCCGTTACGGCAGCTTCTTTCGTCAAGTCATATTCAAGCCATATGCTATAGTATGTAGTTTCGAGGCTAATCGGTCATGGAACCGGAAAAACCGTCAGCAGGCATGGCTGAAACCCGGCTCAAGATCATCCAGCGCGACGGTCAGCGCTCGGCGATCAAGCTCGAAGCTATCTTCTGGTCACAACTCAAGGATTTCGCCCGCGAGGACAAGGTCAGCCTGTCGGAGCTCATCTACCGGATCTGGGACAAGGGCCCGACCCGCAACCGCACCGCGCTCCTGCGCTGCTACTGCCTCGACCGCTGGCGCCGGAATGCCAGCGTGCTGCAGATGCACCCGGCCCGCTTCGACATGCTGGCGCTCATCGCCGCCTGTCCGAACCCGGTGGTGGTCATCACCCCGGAACGGCGGATCGCCGCCTTCAACCCGGCCTTCTCGACCGCCATCATGCCGCCGAAGGAACCCGTCGCCGGACCGGCGGCCTCGCGCGCCCTCGAGATCACGCTGAGCGAGCCCATGAACAAGATCCAGCAACGCCTGATCGATGACGCCCGGCGCATCCCGGTGCTCCAGGTGGGATTCCGCACCGGCGGACGCACGATCTACCGCAAGGCGCGCTGCGCGCTCGCCGACCGCTCGATCGGTCTCGCCTCGCTGCTCATCCTCTTCCTCGAAACCGCTCAATGATCTAGGCGGGACGCGTCCGCCCCAGCAGCTGCACGGTGATGAGAGAGGCGGAGGACGGGAAGCCCGCCACCGGCAGGCCCGTCGAGGCAGGGCCGGGCTTGGCGTAATAGCCGTTGCGGACCTGCATGTTGAGATGAAGCTCTTCGGCCGAACTGCCGGCCCGGTAATAGGTCGTCGATTTGCGCACGTCGGAGAAACGCAACCCCCGCAGCCGCAGATGGGCGTCGATCGCCCGCATGATCGCCTGAGTCTGCTCCACGAGGCCGGCTTGCGCGGTCACGTCGCGCGCGGCGATATGGAAATGGCCGGCGCTGCGCCGGATGGTCAGTGCTACGGGCCCGTCGCTGATTTCGCTCCGTACCGGTGATTTTGCGAAAGTCAGCTCGCCGATCGCGGCGGCGTCGAGATCGACCGCGACATCGGCGCCGGACGAAAGATGTCGGACGTCTTTCGAGGTGAACCACTGCTCGGCGAGCAGGCGGTCCCTGGCGAGGCCGGCTTGCGCCATCAGCGTGTCGATGACGGGTTCCGCCGGCCCGGCACAGGACTTCGGCACGCGCAGCGCCGCCCAGACAAGCGTCCCTGCATCGATGGTCTCGAGAGCGATGCCGGTCGACTGGTCCTGCCGCCGGCGCATCGGCCGGCGCGATGTCGAGGCATAGATGTCGACCTCGAGCAGCATGCCTTCATAATAGAAATGCGGCACCGACACCGGGATGATCTGCAGGTCGTCGCCCAGCCGGTCGTGCAGCAGCCGCAGCAGCATCTGCTCGTCGCCGGGAGTCCGCTTCACGAAATAGGCGACCACGCGGCCGAGCGACGAGGCTGGGCAACCGATCTCGCGCAGGAAGCGCTTGATGAAATCGCAGACGACGACGGCTTGTGCCAGGAGATCGCCGGGATAGAGGACTTCGCCCTCCTGATCGAGAGGGCATTGGCCGCAGGACCACACCATGTCGCCGTCGCGCACGAGCATCGAATAGGGATGATCGATCCGCATGCGCCAGACTTTGTCGAAAGGAATGAAGGAAAGCGTATGTTCGGGCATGATTCAGTTGATCGTCTTGCCGCCGTCGAGGCGGCGGGCGAGGAGGCTGATGGGGAAGATCATGAGGAAGAAGAGAATGGCGACGCCCGTCAAAGGCTCGAGATAGCGATAGGTCGCGGCGCCTTCCATATAGGCGGCATAGGCCGTTTCACCCACGCCGACGCCGGCAAGCAGGGTGGTGGCCTTGATGAGGTCGGAAAGATAATTGACCGTCGGCGGCAGCATCTTCTTCACCGCCTGCGGGAGGATGACGAAGGCCCAGGTGACGCCGCCGGGCAAGGCCAGCGCTCTGGCAGCCTCCCACTGTCCCCTGGCGATCGCCTGCACGCCGCCCCGGACGATCTCGGCCATATAGCCGGCGCCGATCAGGCCGAGCGCCAGGATGCCGCATGTGATGCCGGAGAGATTGGCGCCGACGAGGATCGGCAGGCAGTAATAGGCCCAGAAGATCGCGATGATCTCAGGCGTCGCGCGGGCCACCTGGGTGAAGGCCGAGGCGCCGCGCGCCAGCCCTTTCCGCGCCGACAGCGAGGCGAGGCCGAGCAGGAAGCCGCCCATAGAGGCGATCAGAAAGGAAGCGAGGGTCACCAGGAAGGTGATGCCGAGGCCTTGAATCAGGTTGGGCGCCGCCTTGACGAGGAGATCGACGTCGAACATCAGGGCGCTCCCCAGCGGGCGAGACGCAGTTCGAGACGGCGCGTGGCTTGCGCCAGCAGAAGACCGAGCGCGATATAGATGACTGCCGAGATCGAATAGAAGCGGATCGGATCGGCGGTATAGTCGCTGATGCGGGTGGTGGTGCGCATCAATTCGGGCACCGACAGAATGGAGAGGATCGCGGTCGCCTTCAACAGGCTGACGAGGGTGTTGCCGATGGCGGGCAGCGCGATGCGAAAGGCTTGCGGAAGAACGACGAGCCGCCAGCGCTGCAGGGAGTTGAGCCCGAGGGCGAAAGCCGCCTCGTGCTGGCCCTTGGCCACGGCGCCCAGCCCCGAGCGATAGACCTCGGCCATATAGGCGGCCATCACCAGGACGATGGCGAGGCCGGCGGTCTGCTGCACGGTGGTGGTGAAGCCGGTCAGCATCGGCAGCGCGAAATGGAGCCAGAAGAGCTGCACCAGCAAAGGCGTGTTGCGGAAGAATTCGACATAGGCGATGGCGGGGAGGCGGATCAGCCGGCTCTTTTTCGCCACCGCGAGCGCGACGGGGAGCGCCAGGATCAGCGAGCCGATGGCCCCGAGCGCGAAATAGAAGAGCGTCACCAACAGCCCATTCAGCAGCGCGGGTAAGAATTGCCACTGCATGGATATCGATGACGCTCCTCAAGTCTGCCGGGTTACGGATTACTTGATGCCGTACCAGGCCTGCTTGCGATCGGAGATGAATCCGGTCGTCGTGTTATAGGCGATCCAGGTGTTGAGGAAGGCGAGGAAGTGATAGTCGCCGGGCTTGACCGCATAGGCATAGCCGGTCGCCTCGATCGGATTGTCCTCGCCCAGGATCTTCACCTTGGCATTGGGATTGGCCTTCATGAACAGCGCATTCTGCAGATAGTCGGAGAGATGCGCATCGGCGCGCCCGGCGGCGACCTCGAGCTGGCCCGCCACCGCATTGTCGGACACGATGGTCTTCTTATTGGCCTTGGGCAGCAGCCGGTCGCTCTGCGCCACCGCGGCCATGCCGGCGATGCTCACCGCGGTATATTTGGGATCGTCGAGCTGCTTCCAGTCGGTGAGATCGAGATCGCCGCGCACCAGCCAGGTGTTGCCGGTGGTCATGTAGCTGTCGGTGAAGTCGACGGTCAGCGCCCGCGCCGGGGTGCGGAACATGTCGACCATCACGATGTCGTATTGCTGCTGCATCAGGGACGGAATGAGGGTCGCCCAGGTCGCGTCGACGATTTCGAGCTTCACGTCGAGGGCGGCGGCCAGATTCTTCGCCATATCGACATTGAAGCCTTCCCACTCGCCGCTCGCCGGGTTCTTCTGCTGCGCCGGGATCGAGTCGGCCATGCCGACCTTGAGGACGCCGGCGGCCTTGATGCGGGCCAGTATATCGGCATCCTGAGCCCTGGCGCAGGACGTCAATGCGAGCATTAAGCCGAGCGTCAGCGCGGCAACCAGAGCAGCCATTCTCCGCATGAATGTTTTCCCTTTATTCTTATTGTTGACAGATGGATAGGCCGTGACCCTGGGCAATGGAAGAGCCTGGGGGAAGGCCGAAAAAGATGATATGCCTTATAACGGTACGTTATCAGACTGCTGATGGTTCATGACCGACCTGCGCAAAACGATCGGCTCGCTCGACAATCTCATCGCTTTCGAGGCCGCGGCCCGGCATGGCAATTTCAGCCGGGCGGCGAAAGAGCTCGCGGTGGCCCAGCCGGCGATCAGCCGGCGCATCCAGCAATTGGAGGCCTCGCTCGGCACGCCCCTTTTTGCCCGCCACGGCACGCGCATCCAGCTCACCCGCGCCGGCGAGGAGTTTCACAGCGTCGTGGCCAGCGCCTTCCACAGCATCGACCAGTCGTCCAAGACGCTGCCGCGCAATGACGACGGCATCGTCTCGCTCCGGGTGAATGTCGCCGCCGCCTCGCTCTGGCTCATGCCGGCGCTCGGCGATTTCTACGAGCGCTATCCCGACATCAGGCTGCATCTGGTCTGTGTCGACGAGCTGCCGGAATTCGCCGGGCGTGATTTCGATCTCGAGATCCGTTTCGGCCTCGGCTCGTGGCCGGGTTATGAAAGCTATCCGCTGCTGCCGGAGCAGATCTATCCCGTAGCGTCACCCGCTTTCTGCCGCACGCACCGGATCGAAAGCATGGACGATCTGGCGAAGGTGCCGCTCCTGCAGCTCTCCCACTTCACCAGCCCGCTGATGGACTGGAGAACCTGGCTCGGTCCCGCCGCACAGGCCGATCAGGCCGTCATCCGCCGCCTCACGACCTATGCGATGGTGCTCGAGGCGGCGATCTTCGGTCATGGCGTGGCGCTCGGCTGGCATGAATATGTGCGCCGGACGATCGCGAAAGGCGACCTCATGCGCCTGCCGATCGCGGCGCGCGACAGCGCCTATCGCGAATTCCTCGTCGTCAGACCGGGACCACGGCGCTTCTCGGTCGAGCAGACCAGGCTGTGGCTCTTGGAACTGGCCGAGAAAGCTAGTTTATGATCTGCCGCTTGGCGCCGCTGTCGACCCCCGCATCGCCGACATAGGCGCCCGGTCTTTCGAACATCCGACAGGATTTCTCGGTGCGGGCGAAGGAGAAGGCGATGCAGGTGTCGCTGATCTGGCAGGTCGCCTCGCAGTCCTCGAAGCGTTTCTCCCGGCTTTCCCTGACCGGCTCGCCCGGAAATGCCTTGTTGCGGAAGCGGATCATGGATATGCCGGCATCGGAGATCGGCGGCGGATAGGTTCCGCTCTTGAGACCGCTCATGGTGCTGGGCTCGAGATAGCGCATCGCCGGGTCGCCCTTGAGGAAACACAGTGCGTTCCACATGTTGAAGGAATAGGCGCGGCAGGAACCGTTGCCGGCGCAAGCCGCCTCGCAGGCCTCGAGACTGTCGGCCGCGACCGTGGCGAGCAGGGCGCCGGCGAGGTCGGTATTGGGCATGCGCCGGAAGGTCATCGGCGCGGCGGTGAGGTCGACCGCCTTCGCGGCGATGCGCGCCTCGAGGGCCGCGAGACCGGCCTTGGCCGTCGCATTTGGATGCAGCGCCATCGACCGGCGGAAATCATCGGCCGCCTCGGCATACTGGCCGAGCGCGCCATAGGCCATGGCGCGGTTGTTGAAGGCGCCGACATAGGACGGCTTCAGCACGATCGCCTGGCTGTAATCCTGCACCGCCATGCGGAAGTCGCCCTGCTTGGCGCGGATATTGCCGCGGTTGTTATAGGCGCTGGCATAGGCGGGATTGATGGCGATCGCCTGGTCGTAATCCTGAACGGCCCGCTCGAAATCGCCCATGTCGCCATAGACGATGCCGCGATTGTTGTAGGCCAGCGCATGGGCGGGATTGAGGGCGATGGCCTTGTCGAAATCGCGCAGCGCCCGGGCAAAGTCGCGCTTGGCGTGATAGGCATTGCCGCGGTTGTTGTAGAGGTCGGCGTTGCGGCCGTCGAGCGCCACCGCGGCGCTATAGTCGGCGACGGCCTGGTCGTAGTCGCGCCTGGCGAAATTCTCGAGCCCGCGATTGAGATAGGCGACAGCCAGATCATCGGCGCCGTACGTGCCCGCTTCGATCACCGCGGTGCAGGCCTCGATACTGGCCAGGCCTTTGAGCTTCTCGCAGTCCTGACGCTCATCGGCCGCGGCGGCGTGGGGCAGCGCCAGCCAGGCCATGGCGCCGATGGCGATAAACCTCGATCTCTGCACGGCATAGATTGGCCGCACCCGTTTCCCCCTGGATACGAGAAAGACTGCTCCGGGCGTCACTATGGTGGGCCGTTATCACCAAACGATTAATCAGGCTTCGCGGTAGCGGGAGTTCTGTCTGAGATCGCCCAGCGAGGGTGGTTCATTTCCGAACAGCCTGGCAAGGCCCAGCTCGGAAACCATCTGTTCGCAGATCCGGAAACCCACCTCGCGATAGGCCTCGAACTGCTCCTCGTCGAAGAACTGATCGCCGGTCGTCTCATTGGGGAAATCGGGATTGGCGCCGCGGTACCCCTTGGCGCCGACGGCCAATTCCCGGATGAGGGCCGACTTCAGATAGATCACGATGCCCTCTTCGGGCCAGCCATTGCCGCCGCGTGTGCCATAGTCGATCCGGGCGACGAAATAGCCCTTCTCGGCGAATTCGGCGCCTTTCGGATAGTCGGTGAGCGTCGGCTTGGCGATCATCTGAGCGGGCCCGCATCTTTCGAATTTGCGGCCGTTCCTGACCGCCATGTCGAAATGCACGGTGGCACCGAAGTCCTGGCCGACGCGCTGCACCGCGGTGACGAGATCGGCATAAGAAGACGCGTTGTCCTGACCGCCGTCGCAGACGATGATCAGACCGCAACGGCGGCGGACCAGCTCATAGACCGCGAGATTTTCGAAATGACCGCCATCGGCGAGCTCCAGCCACTTGGAGGTCTCGAGATAGCCGCGCGACGTCAGGGCATAGAGACCGCCGGGCCAGAAGTGATTGGGCCGGCGGAAGAGCATGCGCGGATCGCCGCGCTTGGGGTTGGGGATCCAGAAGCCGAGGCGGATATTCAGCAAGCTCATGACCAGCGATACGGTGGCGTTGCGCGTCAAGCCGCGGCCGCCGGCGCCCCCGCGCGGATTGGCGGCGGCACCCGAGATCGCCATGGCCGAGGCGAGCGTCATATCGGAGCTGGCCGATGTCTCGGTGCGATACCATTCGGTTGCGTTCGAGCCGATGAACTGTGGCGTGAGGATGAAATTATCGCCGCCGCGCTGCCGGTATTGGCGGTCCTGGGACTTCGCCAGCACCATATTCGTGTTGATGATATGGTAGGGGCCCTTGGCCTCCTTGGTGTTCCAGCAATCGGTGAGCTTGAAGTCATTGGCGCGGGTCGCCGCGGCATTGGTGTCTTTCGTCAAAGCATCGTCGTCGGGGAGAAAAGCCTCCATCAGGCGGTCGCGATAGAAACGATGGAGGCCGATCTGGTTCGTGTTGACGAACCAGCCGGCGACCACGGCGACGATGACGGCGCCGGCAATCAGCGCCCGAATCGTCACGTCACCGTCCATGAAGGTAAGGGCGAGCCGATGACCGATCAGGAGAACACCATAGGCAAACACGGCCGCGCCGGCCACGATGGAGATGTCGGCGAGCTTGCTGTTGCCGCGCACGCGGCTCCACAACTGTCCGCCCAGGGTGAAGACAAGGCCCAAGGCCGTCCAGGTGCCGCCGAGTCCATATTCTATGTAATGGCCGACCAGCGGAAGGGTGCCGATGATGATGAGAACAACCATGCCGGACAAAGCCCGGCCGTAGAACCACTCGAATGTCCGCCGGGCGCGGTATTGCAGGAGCGACTGGGTCGCGGGCGCCGGGCTCTGCCGGTCGTCGTCCATCTTCTGATTTCTGAGCAGATGGCGGATCAGGAGGCCGATGAGATAGTTGACGAAAATGAGATAGGCGACGGCGAAGAGGAAGAGCAGGAAAGGCCCGAGACGGCCGGCGCCCGGGATGGAAGAGCCGGCGAGGAGGCAATCGAGGACATAGCCGGCGACGGCAATTCCGACGAGTCCTCCCAAGGCGAGAAATACCGGTTTCTGAGTCTTGTCGTGCCAGATGGCCTTCGGGCGGATTCTCTTGCCCATGAACCAGAAACACAGAAGCGTGAAAAGCGTAATGACGGCCCATAGAATTAGACCGGTGACCAGGCTCGTCCACAAGGCGCCCGGCACGGCTTGCGCAGCGTCGCTGTCCGCGAAAAGTCGCTTCACGACCGGCATGAAGCTCACCAGGACGATCACGACGAGAAGCACGTCCAGCAAACCGGCGATTCCCACCGCCGGCCAGCTGTACCAGGCAGACTGCTCCGCCGGAGGAGCAGCGCCGCGGCCGGCGCGCAGCTCCGTTTCCGTGAGGCCCGTCCATGACAGCAAGGAATGATTGATGCTGCCCATGACGAATAGGACGGCGAGGCCGATGGCGAAGACCAGCATCAGGAGGAACATGGGAGGAATGGTCTGGTCGGCGTCGAGGCTCCGGCTCGTGCCGACGATCTCCGCCGTCGTCTCCAGCGTGCCCGGCGCCGCCATCTGGACGGCATAGGGCAGGCCGCTTATGCCGGGAAGATAACCCAAGGCGTAGAGCAGACCCATCACCAGAGCAGTGACCGGAATCCAGATCATCAGATTCAGGAGAATGGCGCGCAGGACGATGGCGACACTCGACCACAAGGTGATGCCGTTGCCGGGAATCAGATAATTTCCCTGGCTGCGCAGGAAGCGCAGCACCTTGAGTCCCGGGCCGGCATGCGGGGTCGATTCGGGCAGGCGCGGATCGAGCGTCGTGAAGGGAAAATTCTTTCCTGTATCGTAAGGATTGTGATGACGGGGATCATCCGGCGTGCTGCCGCGCAGCCACCAGGTGAGAGCGGAGCCGATATAGCCGCCGCCCGACACGGTCGACAGATAATCGACATGTTTCAAGAGGCCGGTATCGGCAAGCTTCTGCATGACGCCGAGCGAGACGGTGGCCGACCGGATGCCGCCGCCCGACAGAGCAAGTCCGATCGTGTAGGGGCCCTCTTCGCCCTTGCCTTCGATATTCGCCAATAGTTCCTTTGCGCGGCCGCGCACGTCCCTGATGGCCCTCAGCTCCTCCTTGAGCATCTCGTCTTCAGGCAAGGCGGTCATTTCGGCCTCCCTTCGCTCACAAGGTCTTCAGATACTCGATCAGCTGTATCTTCTGCTCGTCCGTCAGATCGGTGCCATAGGCGTGGCCGAGCTTGCCGTTGCCGGGCAAGCGCGTGTCGAACAGATAGTTGCTGGGGCAGGACGGTTCGATCCGGTCCGAGACGAAGCCCATATTGAGTTGATCGTAGAGATCGCAGCCGCGATAGAATGTGTCGAGGCGATCTTCCGGCGCGGTCAGCAATTGGTCGAGATTGGCCACCGCGCCATTATGGAGGTAAGGCGCGGTGAGCCAGACGCCCGAAAGCGGCCCGGCCACGTAGCCTTTGTCCTTGACCATGTTCTTGCGGGTGACGCCCATCTCGGCGGCCACGCGGTTGGCGCCATCGGCATCCTCCTGCTGCCAGGTGTCGAAACGCTCGCGGTCGGTGCCGATGTCCTCGATGGGAATGACCTTGCCGTAATACTCGCCTTTCGTGTCGTGGCAGGCGGCGCAATAGGTCTTATAGAGCTTGCCGCCCTCGATGACCGAGGGATCCGAGTCTTTCGGCGCCAAAGGATATTTGGGTGGCGCCTTGCGCTGCAGATAGGCGCGCAGATCGCGCATCTGCCGCTCGAAATGGGGCCCGGGCGGCGCGCCGAGGCCCAGGGCCGAATCCATGATCACCGCCAGCGGATCCTGGGTCTCGCCACCCCAGTTCAGCGAATTGCCTTCACGCGCCGAGAGGTCCCAGATCGCGGGGAAATCCGCATTGCCGGTGGTCTTGTCCTTGTTGCGGTCGGCATTGAGCAGGAAGAACTTGGTGAGATTCATCGGATCGTCGCGGCCGGGCCCCCAATCGGGGCGTTTCATGCCGTCCCGGAATTCGACCTGATCCATCCAGGCGAAGCCCTCCACCTGGTCGCGAATGCGGCTGCGCACTATGGGGATCAGCAGATGATAGATCGCCCAGTCGTCGAGACCCATTTCGAAGTTGCGCTTGATCTCGTCCCACATGCCGGCGAAGCTGAAATTGCGGTCATTGGCGGCGCAGCGCAGGAAGCGCAGGAATTCCTGCGATGTCGTGGTGTGAGATGGTCCGGTCGGCACGATGACCGGCTTGTCGGCGATATCCATGCGGTAGGTGGCGGTGTGGCAGATGGCGCAGGTCTGGGTGATGCGCTCGAAGCCGAGGCGGCGCTTCGAGAAGCCCACCGGCAATTCGCGGCCTTCTTCCCAAGGCAGGCCGAAAGCGCGGTAGCCGCCGAGCCGGTTGCCGGGCAGGCACTGCGGGAAGATGCGCGGCATCACATAGAAGATCGGATAGGGAATGCCGCGGTCATTCTCGGCATTGAGCGAACCATACTTGAACTGCTCGTCGGCGATGTTGTCGAGACAGTCGGCATGGCGCGAGGCCTCGACATCGGCGCAGACATCCTGCGGCTCGGTCTTGAAGAATTTGTAATTGGCGTAATAGAGGAAGAGACCGGCGGCGATGACGAGCATCCAGGGTCCGAGCAGAAAGGCGCGGAGTCCTCGCTTGATACGTCGGCTGGTCCGCTTTTTGAGCATGGCGCGTCCTCAGAACGTCTTGAGATATTCGATGAGCGCGTCCTTGTCGGAATCGGACAGCTCGGTGCCGTAGTCGTGGCCGTCATTGCCGTTGCCCGCGCAGGTCGTGGCGTCGCAGCTATTGCGGTTGTCCGGCGCATCCGCGCCGCAATCAGCGAGACCTTGCAGATCGGTGGCGTAGCAGAACGGAGAATCCATCCTGTTCCCGTTGCTCTCGCCCGGGCGTGAAACGAAGCCCAAATTCTGCGCGTCATATTCGGTAATGCCGCGATAGAACATTTTCGGCCGGTCCTTCGGCTTGCTCAGCAGATCGCGCAAGGTCGGCACCGAGCCATTGTGCAGATAGGGCGCCCTGAGCCATAGGCCGTCGAGCGGCATGTTGGCGTAGCCGTCGCTCTTGCGGAAATGCTGGAAGCGTTCCTCGGCATTGCCCACATAAAGCGTGCTCTGATTGAGCATCAGGTCATAGGTGTAGTTGTCGAAACGGTGGCGATCGGTGCCGATGTCGCCGATCGGCGTCGTTTGCCCCACCGACGCGCCGGTGAAATCGGTGCCGGACAGGCCATGGCAATCGGCGCAAAGACCCAAATAAAGCGTCTTGCCATGCGCGGCCTTGGCCTGGTCGATCTCCTTGCCGAGTGTCGTGGCGAAATCGGGTGGTCTTGCCGTCAGGAGCCAGGTCTCGATCCGCTTCACCGACTCGCGGTCGAGATTGGGAAAATTGGCGCCGGTGCCGAAGGCAGCCGAGCGGTTGCGTTCCTCGAGCTTGTTGTTGTTGCCGTCCCAATGCAGCCACATATGGCGCTTCTTTTCCTGCAGCCAGACGGAAGGAAAATCGACGACGCCGATACGCTCATGGGCGGGAATATTCTCGAAGGGCCAGGCCATCAGCGCCTTGGCGGGCGAGAAGGTGTCGAAGCGGCCAGGCCCGAAAGCGGGCTCGGCCCTGGTGAATTCGAAGCGCTTGCTGATGCCCTTGATCAGGTCCTTCATCTGCTGAACACCGATGAAGCGCAGCGCCAGGCGGTTGAACCAGTCGATTTCGATATTGTTGTCGTCGATGGCTTCCAGGATCTTGCTGGCGTTGAAGTCGGGATCATCGGCGATGGCGGTCAGGAAATTCTGGAAGGCCTCGAGGTCGACGGTATTGGACGGCATGCCGGTCACGACGAGGCGGCGGCGGTCCGGCCCCGGTCCGGTCACGACGCCCGCATGGCAGGCGGCGCAATTCAGGAAGATGCGATCGAGTCCCATATAGTTGCGCAAGGTGGTGCCGACCGGGCGTTTGCGGCGCGGCTGCACCGCCCCTTCCGGAAACTCTTCCATGATGAAGCCGAAAGCGGCCCAGCCCTGTTCCTGGCGGCTCGCGGGCAGCTTCTTCTCGAAAAGGATCGGCAGCACTTCCCAGACGGGAAAGGGAATTCCGAAATTCTTATCGCCGCCGGTCGAGCCATATTTGAACTGCATTTCGCCGGAGGCGAAGGTCTCGGGCACGTCCCGGCTGAGACGCTCGGCCAGGGAAAGCGCCGCCACGACGGCGATCAGCGCCACGACATACCACCATCGGCGGTCGGCGAAGATCATGGCAGTCCTGCCTCCTCGATCAGGCTGGCCGCGTCTTCGGCGGCGGTCAGGCCGGGTTTCCATAGCTGCAGTAGAGGACGCGGAGTCTCGGGCGCGAAGGCGCCGGAGGTTTCGAGCGTCTTGTCGGGCGCCATGCCGGAAGCGATGAGGGCCAGGGGATCGCGGCTGGGGATCTTCGGATCGATGACGGCAAGGCCCTGCGGGAAGGCTTTGGTCAAATCCGTCGCACTTCGACCCGCAACGCTCTTGAGCTGCTTGGCGACCAGGAGACGGTTGGCGCGCATCACCGCGCGCGAGAATTGATCGAGGCCGTCGAAATCCTGGTGGATAGAGAAGCCTTCGATCTCCGCGGGCAGGGCCGTGACAATGCGCGGATTGGCGTTGGTCTCGTCCCAGGGCGGGGCGGAGAAGATCGGCGCGCGCGACTGGTGGCAGGTGGCGCAGACATCCTCGCTGAGCTCGGCCGCGACGGGGCGGCCCCGCGGACCGTAATCGTCGATCTGGGTGAAGCGGAAGCGACCTTCCGTTTCATCGAAGGCGATGATTTCGATCGCACGGGCGGCCGGCTGATAACCCATGAACAGGCGGTCGCGCAATGTCGGGCCGGTCGTGCCATTGCCGATCACCGCCAGCAGGATGCGCGGCGAGGCGAAATAATCGGGATCGGCGGCATAGCGCTGCAACGAGCGGCCGAGCGGCACGAAACCCAGCTGGATCTCGGCCCCGGTCCGCAGCCTCACGTCTTCGACAAGTTTCGCGAAGGGATAGGGCAGAGCGAGCCCGTTTGGCCCCACCGGGTAGAGGCGATCGAATACCGTCTCGGCGCGGACGGCGCCGGCCGTTATCGCGAGACACAGCAGCAGGGTTGATGCGCGCGCGCTAGGGCGCCGCCGCCATGCCCTGTTCGCCCGCCCAGCAATCTTCGGCAACGGGCTTGCCGTCCAGAAAGGCCTGAAGGCCATTTTCGGCGGTCTCCGCGTCATAGATGGTGAAGTTCAGAAGAAAAATGCGGTTGGCATAGGCGCGGCCGAGATAGAAGCCGGGCCGCACCATGCGGATCTCGTCGCGGATGGCGAGGCCGCCGCGACCGGCCAGCGCATCGGGCCTTTCCATGTAGCCCGGTATGTCATGGGTATAGGCGTAATCGATGATGATCGATTCACGCCTGCCGTCGACGAGGCTTTGGCCGCAATAGAGCTTGGCGGGGAAGAGAAGCCACGCTGTGCTGTTCGGGCTCACATAGGACAGGAGGCCCTGGCGGGGAATCTCGATGGTCTGGAGTTTGTCCGGCGCTTCGATCAAGGTCTCCAGCGGCTCGAAGTCTTCGATCACATTGCGCAGCACGCGCTCGTCGCGGTAGAAATATTTGCCCTTCCACATCGACCGGCCGAGCTTTTCCAGCGTTTCGATCTTTGCATCGGCGACGGTGCCGAGGCCGCCGCCCAGGATCTCCGCGAGCCTCGACCTGAGGCCGTCGACGCCGTTCTCGAAAAAGAGATCGCCGCGCATGAAGCCCTGCGGAACCGGGCCGGCGGTGAGGCGGGCATAGATCTGGTCGATCTCTTCCTGGCTGAGCACCGTCAGATTCTCGGGCGTGAGCTTGGCGCGGTCGGCGCGGCTCAGCGGCATGTCGTGCTCGAGCCTGGCGAAGTCGACATGGAAGATCTTCAGCGGATTGTCGGGATCCTTGAGCGCGCCGTCGGTGAGCGCCGCGAAAGGAATAGCGGGACGCGCCGGCGTCCGGTCCCGGGTCGCGCAGAAGAAGATGCCGGTCCCGAACAGCGCCACGGCGATGACCGCACAGAGGCGCATGAGGTTCTGTTTCGTCATAGCGTGGCCACGAAAGCGATGAGGGCGCCCTTGTCCTGGTCGGAGAGCGTCTCGCCGAAGCGATGGCCGCTGTTCTCGACGCGCCCCAGATTGTTGGAATAGAAGCGCTGCACGAAACGGTCGCGGTCGGCGGCGAGCTCGAGCACGATGGGCCGGTCTTTCAGGATGGCGTCGAGGATCAGGCGCTGTAGCCCGTCCTTGAGGTCGGCGAGCTGTTTCCCGTCGAGAAGGCCCGCATATTTTTCATCGAGCTTGCGGGGGTCGGTGCGGCGCAGCACCGTGTCCTGGATCAGGTCCTTGAAGCGCAGGCTGTTGATAACGAGCGCGGGATAGCCTTTCGGGATCCGCACGCTGATCTCGAGTCCCAGCAGCTTGTTCAATTCCTGGTTCTGCAGCTTGGGCGCGATGTCGACGATGATGTCGTCATCGAGAAGATGCATTTTGTCGATGCGCTTGCCGGGATTGAGCAGGTCGCGCATCGAGGCGACATAGAGCTGGTAGCGTCCCTCGACGCTGGTGTCATAGGCGAGGCAGGCGGGCGGCGAGGCGATGGGCTTGCCCTGCGCGTCGACATAGGGCGAGTCGTAGAAGTCGAACTGCTTGTCGGCGGGCTTGCCGCAGATCTCGGGCCCGATGGCGTTGTTGTGCATGAAAGGCGCATGTGCCCAGGCGGAGAGCAGCGAGATGTTGCGATAATAGCCGCGGCCGGCGCCGGCCATGACCTCGGGCCGCGCCGGATCGCGCGGCCTTTCGTGGATGTCGAGAGCCGCATATTGCTCCCAGACGCGCGTCTGCATGTGATTGGAATGCAATGAACGGCCGGCATAGGTGCCGATCTCGCTCGCCGGCTCCAGCTCGTCATTGCCCAGCCAGTCGGCGCGCAGGGTCGGATCGCCCGGCACGGTGGCGCGGAAGTCGGTGGTGTCGAAGGGCGGCTTGGCGCTCGAATGGCAACTGGCGCATTGCCGCGCATAGATGTCGCGGCCGCGCTTGACCGCGCCGGGGAAGAACTGCCGATCGAGCTCCGCTTCGAGCGCCTCCGGCGAGGCGAGGCCGCGCGCCTTCCACAGATCGGTCGGGCGGGCGGTGAAGAAGAAGGCCTCGATATCGTCGAGGCGGTCCTCGATGGCGCGGAAGCTGGCGCAGTCGCGCCGGCATTGGCCGATATCGAACGGCGTCTGGCCGTAATTGCGCTGCTTGGGATCGGCGGCGCGCAGATCGGGGATGTGGTTCAGCCAGCATTGCTCCGAGCACGAGCCGATATTGAAATAGACCCGCTGGATCGCTTCCTTGATGCCGATCGAATCCTCGCCCCCCTTGAGGATGTTGGGCACCAGCTCCTTCTTCGTCGAGCGCTCCCAGCATTTGCCGGGCTTGCCGGGCTCGCACCAGCAGACCTCGGCGGATGCGCCTGCCGGACAGGCTTCGGCGCGCCGCCATTTCAGAATCTCGTGCTCATGCAGCGGACGGCGCTGGAAATTGATGATCGCATTCATGGTGCCGGGATTGGAGACATAGTCCATCGGCAGCGCCGAGGTGTCGACGATGCCGGGCCGGGCGCGCGCGATGAGCTGCCATTCGAGTGCATGCTTGCCGAAGCCCGAGCCCAGGATGTTCGACACGCGGCTATACTGGTTGCCGACCAGCCCGTCGATATTCTCCCAGGCCGGATGATTGGGGTCGGCCGGCGGCTTGTCGGGCTTGTAGCCTATATGGCAAGCACCGCAGGCCATGCCGATACGGTAGGGCGGCTCGACCGAGCCGTCGAACAGCCGGCTGGCGCGGTTCTGGGCATCGCCCGGATAGACGTCGAGCGCGCCGCGGTAGCCTTCCCAGGATTCGGGCTTGCCACCATTGAGCTTGAGCCAGGCGCTGCGGTCGAAGCGCGGATTGGGGAATTTGCGCAGGCCCAGAATGCCGGTCGACGTGCCGAATTGCAGATCGCAGGCGCTCTGGCGCTGGTCGGGGGCTCTGACGGGAGCGTCCTTCAGGTCGCAGGCCGGATCGCGATAACCATATTTGCCGATGAATTGCAGCAGGACGTCGTCGCCTGGACACCACTGGAAGCCATAGGTCTCGGCGAGGCTCCTGGCCGGGCAGTTGGGCTCGCCCGGCACGCAGCAATCGGGATCGGGAATGCCGCCCCAGGCCTGGAAGATGTCTTTCTTCTTCTCGGCGGCCAGAATGCCGTACCAGTCGATGAGGCCGCCGACGCGCTGCTGGAAACCATAAGTGAAAAACCGGTCGTTGAAGGCGGTGGCGTTGAACCAGACCTCGCTGCCGGCGCGCGCCGTGTCGGAAAGCGGTGCTATTTCACGCGCATAGCCCTCGCTCAGGCTCGACTGCGCCTTGGCCGGGACGAGCATGGCCGCGATGAGGGCCGCGACCCACAGCGAGCGGCGCAGAAGCCGCGCAAGATGAGATGGACGAGACGCGGGGCGGTCGTCGATGGGACAATACACGAAACACTCCAGCGGTTATTGCACCGGTGAATTGCTTTTCTGTCTTTCCCAGAAAATCAGCAGACGCTGAGCCCTCTGATAGGACTATACACTGGACGTTGGAAATTCGCAATCGCCTGTGCGCCACGCGGCGGCGGCGCGGCTTGCCCGCGGAGGCCGATGGCCTCCCTTTCATATTGAATCTATTGTGATATCAATTGCGCTCGACACGATAAGGAGGCTCGATTTGACTGCTCTCAAAGTTGCCCTGGTTACCGGCGCCGGTTCGGGAATCGGGCGCGCCGTCGCGAAGGGGCTGGCCGAGGCTGGTTATGCCGTGGTTCTCGCCGGCCGCAAGAAGGATACGCTGGAGGCCGTGAAGGCCGAGATCGGCGGCGCCTGCCTCGCCGTGCCGAGCGATGTGGGCGATCCCAGATCCGTCGCCAATCTCTTCGAGGAAACCCGCAAGACCTTCGGCCGGCTCGACGTCCTGTTCAACAATGCCGGCATCGGCGCGCCGCCGGTGCCTCTGGAAGAACTCACGCCCGCGCAATGGCAGGCGGTTGTCGACACCAACCTGTCGGGCCCTTTCTACTGCACGCAGGAGGCCTTCCGGCTGATGAAGGCGCAGTCGCCGCAGGGCGGCCGCATCATCAATAACGGCTCGATCTCCGCCCATGTGCCGCGGCCCCTGTCGGCGCCCTATACGGCGACCAAGCACGCGATCACCGGCCTGACCCGGTCCACCTCGCTCGACGGCCGCAAATACAATATCGCCTGCGGCCAGATCGATATCGGCAATGCGGCGACCGACATGACGGCGCGGATGAAAAGCGGCGTGCTGCAGGCGGACGGGACGCTGAAGCCGGAGCCGACCATGGATGTGCGCCATGTGGTGAATGCGGTGGTGCATATGGCGTCCCTCCCGCTCGACGCCAACGTCCTGTTCATGACCGTGATGGCCAATGAGATGCCCTTTGTCGGGCGCGGCTAGGCTTCCTTCATCGTCTTGATTTTGCTGGGTGCTTTGCCGATGGACCTTGGTCCAACTGGCTCCTCCGCCGCCCTGGCGGCATAATATTGCAGTCGGGTCGCATGGGGAATTGCGGGAGGAAGCATGTCCAGTGCACGCATATTGCCGGGCGTGAGCACGGCTTTCGGCATCGCCGCGCTTTGTGTCGTGGGACTGGAGTCACCGGCCCAGGCCGATGAAGGCGGTGTCAGCTTCTGGCTGCCGGGCCAGTTCGGCAGCCTCATCGCCATTCCCGGCGCGCCGGGCTGGACCGCCACCGGCCTCGCCTATCATGCGTCGGTGGATGCGGGCGGCGGCAAGGCCTTTCCGCAAGGCGGCCAGATCCGCGCCGGCCTCGACGCGGATATGGACGTCATCGGCTTCGGCCCCGGCTATAATTTCGACACGACCATCTTCGGCGGCAGGCCGTCCTTCAGCGTGCTGGGCCTCGCCGGCCGGGTCGAGGCCTCGGCGGAAGCGACGCTCACCGGCCCCAATGGCAATGAGATCGAGGGGCAGCGCACCGACACGCTGGTCGGCTTTGGCGATCTCTATCCCATGGCGACGCTCAAATGGAATTCCGGCGTCAACAACTTCATGCTCTATGCGACCGGCGATATACCGGTCGGCGACTATGATCCCGACCGTCTCGCCAATCTCGGCATCGGCCATGGCGCCATCGATGGCGGCGCCGGATATACCTACTTCGATCCGCACGCCGGACATGAATTTTCGATCGCCGGCGGCCTCACCTATAATTTCGAGAATGAAGACACCGATTACCAGAATGGCATAGACAGCCATATCGATTGGGCGGCGTCGCAATTCCTGTCCGAGCAGGTTCATGTCGGTGTCGGCGGCTATTATTATCAGCAGCTGACCGGCGATGACGGTGACGGCGCGACGCTCGGCGATTTCAAGTCGCGCGTCTTCGGCGTGGGGCCGCAGATCGGCTATTTCGTTCCGGCCGGCGAGATGCAGGCCTATGTCAATCTGAAAGGCTTCTACGAATTCGGCGCCGAGAACCGCTCGGAAGGCTGGAATGTCTGGCTGAGCTTCGCGCTGACGCCGAAAGCCGGGCCGTGACATGATCTGTTGGCCCTTGGGCCAACTACCTCCGGCTCGACCGAAGCGTCATACTCAAGCCTCTGCCGGGGCTGCTTTCGCGAGGTGACCATCATGATGCGTCCGCCTTTCCTGCTTTTCCTCTCTGCGGCATTCCTCATCGGGCTCGGCCCGCAGACAAGCGCATCCGCCGACGACGACGCCAAGGCCTTGCTCAAGGCGATGTCCGATTACATGGCGCAGCAGAAGGATTTCTCCTTCGCCTTTGAATCGACGATGGAAGCCGTCACGCCGGACTTCCAGAAGCTGCAATTCGTCAGCTCCGGCAAGGCCAGTGTCAGCCGGCCGGACAAGATCCATGTCACGCGGACCGGCGGCTTCGCCGATCTCGATGTCACCTTCGACGGCAAGATGCTGACCGTCTACGGCAAGAATCTCGGTGCCTATGCACAGGTCGAAGCGAAAGGCTCGCTCGAGGATCTGGATGACAGGCTCGCCGATGCGGGCGTCGAGACGCCGGGCGGCGACCTTCTCGGCTCCAATGTCTATGACACGCTGATGGCGGACGTGACCGACGCCAAGCACATCGCATCCGCCTATGTCGATGGGGTCGAATGCGAATATCTCGCTTTCCGCACGCCGGACAGCGACTGGCAGATCTGGATCCAGGCCGGCGACAAGCCGATCCCGCGCCGCTATGTGATCACCAGCAAGCATGTCGTGCAGGCGCCGCAATACACATTCGAGCTCCGCGACTTCAAGAGCGGTGCCGAGGCGGGCACCGCCAGCTTCACCTTCGACAAGCCGGCTTCGGCGAAACAAGTCGATCTCAGCGCGCTCGATCTCATCGATGAGCTGCCGGCGGCTGCGGATCAGGGAGGTGCGCCATGATCAGGCGGAAGAAATTCTTCGCCTTTGCGATCGCTCTTGCATTCCTCACAGGCGAGGCCGGCGTGGAATGGGGGTTTCCGCCGATCATCGGATTGGGGCTGGTGTCGAAGGCGGAAGCGAAGATCGGGCATCCGCTGACACCGCTGTCCTATGCCGGCGTGGCGCGCCGCACCGCCAGGCGCACCGCGCGCCGCACCTCGATCAGACTGAACACGCTCCCGGCCGGCTGCGTCTACGGGCTCTATTACGGCGCCTATTACTACAACTGCAGCGGCGTCTATTATGTGAAGAGCAGCGGCGTCTATGTGCAGGTGATCATTCAGTGAGCATCGTCTGAGGCGGAAGCTCCCCTCGTCCTCTCAGCGCGCCGCCTGCTTGCGCTGGGGCGCGGCCAGCTTGGCCGTCGCGTCGCCGATGGCGTTGAGAAGACGCATCTCATCGACGGGCTTGGTCAGATAGGCGCTGGCGCCGTCGGCGAGGCATTCCGTCCGGCTTTTCGGGCTGTCATGGCCGGTGATGACGATCACCGCGATATCCGATGCCGTCGCCGCCATATGGCGCTGCACGTCGCGCCCGTTCATGCCCGGCATATGCAGATCGATAATCGCGCAATGCGGCCGGAAGTCACCTATGGCGGCGAGGAATTCCTCCCCCGTGCCAAAGGCCCGCACATCGAAGCCGGAGGCCCGCAGCAAACGGCTGAGCGCGTTGCGGACCGAGGCGTCGTCATCGAGGACGGAGATGCGGATGCGTAGCTTTCCCATGTCGTCCTGGCGCGCCGTTGATCCCGATATGTGGAAGAGGCACGCCATCTCTCTGGTTTCAAAAAAGCCGGCCGACCGAAAATCCGCATCCCCCATTTCCGGAGCCGACGGTCTAGGCGTAGCGCAACATGCGAGTCGGTCCTAGTTGGACCTAGGGCCCACGCGCGCGGATATTCACTGCTTTTGCGTCTCGGTCCGGCTCACCGCCGCGTCGCGATTCGCCTCGATCCGCGCCGCAAGCGTATAGGCGATATAATATTTATATATATTGCTTACATATTGAACGGTCTCGCGGCCGACGATGGCGGCGGCGCCGTTTTCCACATTGCCGAACCAGAGATTGGCGTCGAGCCCCATGCTTTTGGCCTTGGCGCGGAACTTCTTCAGATTGCCCGGCCCCGCATTATAGGCGGCAAAAGCGAAGAGGACGCGGTTGAGGTCGTCGATGCCGTCATCGGCGATATAGGTCGTGATCAGGTAGCGCAGATATTTCGTGCCCGCGTAAATATTGCGGTCGGCGCTGCCGACGATGTCCTTGACGCCGATGCTCTTGTCGGCGGCGGTGGACGGCAGGAGCTGCATGACGCCGACGGCGCCGCGCGGACTACGCCGGCCCTGGTCGAGCTCCGATTCCTGATAGCCCTGCGCGGCGATGAGGAAATGCTCGAAGCCGAATTCCGCGCCATATTTCTGGAACGCGTCCGAAAACTCCTCGAAGCGCTTCTGCGCCTCGGTCGAGAGCGCGCGGCGCGCCATCTTGTCGCTCGTATAATAGCGCTTCTTCAGGATGTTGCCGAAAGTCGTCCCGAGTTTGTGCTTCGCAACGAAGGCATCGACCTCGGCCTTGAGCTGCGGGCTGTTCTTGCGCATGGCCCAGGCGATCTCGCCGCCCTCATTGACGACGAGGTCGCTGCGCACGGTGAGGTGGGGCAAGATATTCGCCCAGATCTGCCCCTTGTAGTCGTCGACGACGGCATAGGGCAGGAGGCCGGCGCTCACCATTTCGAGAAGATCCTCATCCTCGAGCGCTTCTTCGGCGGCGATGAGATCGATCGGCGATTTGAGCTTGGCGTTCAGCGCCGTCAGATGCTCGTAATAGCTGCTTGATTTGCGGAGATAGAGCGGGCGCCCGGCAAGGTCCTCGACATGGGCGAGAGCGGGGGCCGCCGGACCGGTCACCAGCACTTCCTTGATATTGTTGGCGAAGGGCTGGCTGAAATCGACGAGATCGCGGCGCTGCGAGGTGATGGTCAGGCTTCCGGCGGCGAGATCGCCCAGGCCTTCATTGAGGGCGGGGAGAAGCTGGGCGCGCGGCGTCGGCACGAAGACCACATGCACCTGCTCGGTCGCCTTCTTCTTGTCCTTGTTCAGGACCTTCTGGAAGGCGCGTCCGATATCCACCGCGGTGCCGAGCTCCTCGCCCTTGTCGATGAAATAGATGGTCTTGCTGTAGGGAACGAGAATGCGGACGATGCGGCGTTTCTCCATGGCATCGAAATCGCCGGTCCAGGGCTTGACCAGATCGAGGCCGAGCGGCGCCGCCTCCTCGGCCCGCAGCGGGCTGCCTAAAGCGAGCGTGAGCGAGAAGACAAGGAAGATGCCTGCCTGGATCAGCCGGTGTGCGATGCTTTTCATGGTTGCCGCCGTCATCGATTGCCCCACACCCATAGCGAGGGAAGGGACAGGATAATACTGTTTTATTGAGGTAATTTCCCGCGGTTGGGCAGTTGGACCAAGGTCCAACCGGCATTGCGGGGTAGAACCCGCTATGAGAAGATGCGGGATGGGGTGATGGGCTGGTGAGGGGTCGTAAAGTGCGTCGGTTTTTGTCCTGTGCGTTGGGTTGTGCGGCACTTTTCTGGCTCAGCGGCTGCGCCACCACGGAACTGCGCGACCCGGTGCCCGAGCCGCTGGTGGCGGTGGCGGGCGTTCCCGGCTATTCCCATATCCGCTTCTGGGGCGACAATGCCAGCAATCTGGATCCCGCCATCCTGCACAGCCAGGCCACCCAGGTGGTCCGCGCCGCCAAGGCGGACAAATCGATCAATCTCTACGACCGCAAATTCCTCGCCATTTCCGGTGGCGGCAGCAATGGCGCCTTTGGCGCCGGCCTCCTGGTCGGCTGGACGGCCGCGGGCACGCGGCCGCAATTCGATGCGGTGACCGGGGTGAGCACCGGCTCGCTCATCGCGCCTTTCGCCTTTCTCGGCCCCGATTATGACCCGCAATTGCGTCAGGTCTATACCGAGATTTCGGGCAAGGACATCTATACCCGCAAAGGGCTGCTCAGCATCATCGGGGGCGACTCGGCCGTCGACGACACGCCGCTGCGGCGCCTGGTGGCGCATTATGTCGACGAGAAGCTCCTGGCGGCGATCGCGCGCGAGCACGCCAAGGGACGCCGCCTCCTGGTCGGCACCACCAATCTCGACGCCGAGCGTCCGGTCGTCTGGGATATGGGCGCCATCGCGGCGAGCGGCGAGCCCAACCGCCGGCAGCTCTTCTGCGACATCCTGGTCGCCTCGGCGTCGATCCCCGGGGTTTTTCCGCCGACCCGCCTGACGGTCACCGCCGACGGCCGGCGATATGACGAGATGCATGTCGATGGCGGCACCACCAACCAGGTCTTTCTGTTTCCCTCCAACTTCACGGCGCGCGATGTCAACCGGATGATCGGGCGTTCGCCGAAGCGCACGCTCTATGTGATCCGCAACGGCAAGGTCGCGCCGGAATGGAGCGCGGTGAAGCCCAAGATCACCGCCATCGCCGCGAAGTCGCTGGCCTCGCTGATCAAGACGCAGGGCATAGGCGATCTCTACCGGATGTATGCCAATGCCGAGCGCGACGGCATCGCCTATAACGCCATCTGGGTGCCGGGGAGCTTCGCGCTCAAGGAAAAGGAGCCCTTCGATCCGGTCTATATGAAGAGCCTCTTCAGCCTCGGCTACCGGATGGGCAAGAGCGGCATTCCGTGGTCCAAAGTGCCGCCGAACGAGGAATGAGGCCTATTTCGCCGCCACGAGCTCGAACAATTCGACCTTTTCCGCGCGGCCTTTGGCCTGATGGAAGCCGAGCGCCCGGAAGACGAAGCGCTGCTCGCAGCGGTCCCTGACGGCGCGGCTCGCCAGGATCGTGGTGCCGAACTCCTTGTTGATGCCCTCGAGGCGCGAGGCGACATTCACCGTATCGCCCATCGCGGTATAGACGAGGCGGCGCTCGGCGCCGACGCTGCCGACGACCGCGGGTCCACTATGGAGGCCGAAGCGGGTCACGAATTCCGGCTTGTTGCCGGCGCGCTGGCGGGTGTTGAAATCGCGCAGAGCGGCGGCGAGATCGAGCGCGGCGCGGCAGGCATTGTCGGCATGATCGGGATCGGTCACGGGCGCGTTCCACATGGCGAAGACGGAATCGCCCAGGAACTGGATGATCGCGCCCTTGCGCCGCTCGACGCCTTTGTTCATCAGCTCGAAATAGGACGACAGCATCGCCACGACGGCTTCGGGCGAATGGCGCTCGCTGATGGCGGTGAAGTCGCGGATGTCGGTGAACATCACGGTCACTTCCTGGCGCGCCGCGCCGTCCTGCGCATCGCCGCGCGAGGTCACGATCTTGCGCACCAGCTCGCGCGGCACATAAAGCGCGAAGCTGCGGATGGCGTCGCGCGCGGCGGCGAGCGCGTGGGCGAGGGAGTTGATCTCCCGGATGTAAGTCCGCCCCGATGCGGGCTGGTCGAACTCGAAGTCGCCGAGATGCACGGCCTCTTCGGTCAGGGCGGAAAGCGAACGGGTGATGAGGCGGGCGATCAATATGGCGATGATGATGCCGCTCGCGAGCAGCAGGCCGGAGACGATCAGCCCGCGGCGCAGCAGCTGGTCATTGGCCGCGGTGAAGTCGGACAAAGGCGCCAGAACCACCAGCCGGTTGCCGGCGAGAAGCGGCGAGAAGCGGATGGCCGTCACCTGTCCGAGATAGGTTTCCCCTGCCGCCGTAAAGGAAAATGCGCCGTCGGATGCGGGAAGGGCGGCGGCCGCCGCCGCGATGGCGGCATCGTGGATATTGGGATCGTCGACGCCGGCGCGCCGCTTGCGCGCCTGCAGGAGCAGCAGCTTCTCCATGAGAGCGGGATCGGAATGGATCACGAGACCGCCGGCGTCGTCGAGAATGAAGGCGCCGGCGCGGGGCGACACCTTCTCATCGCCGAGGAAACGGGCGATGGTCGCCAGCAGGATGTCGGCGCCGGCGACGGCGCCATTCTGGCTGCGATGGCGTTCGGCAAGGGTGAGCGCCAGCGCCCGCGTCGTTGCGGTGACATAAGGCCCGATCGAGACCGTGCCCGGCGCCGCCATCGCCTGGCGGTACCAGGGCCGAGATCTCGGATCGAAACCGGCCTCCGTCGGCGCATGTTCGGCCAGCACCTGTCCGTCGCGATCGAGGAAACGCCAGACCGATGTCGGCGCGGCATCCGCCGATGGGCCGCTGATGATGCGCAGCGCGAAAGCGGCCGCTTCCGGAGCACTCAGCAATTTGCGCCAGGTCTTATCGTTGTCGAGACTGACGGCGTGGATGAAAGATCCGTCGCCATAACCCATATAGAGCCCGTCGAGATGCGGCGAGCTCGCCAGTCCCTTGACGAGGAGGCGAGTCTTGGCGGCGAGACCGGCCGGCGGCGGCTCGGCGAAGGCTTCCGACAGCGCCGCCATGGCGACGAGCGGCACGGCGTCGCCGAAGACGATGCGGAAGCGATCGCCGGTGCGCTCGGTCAGAAGCCGCATCTTGTCGTTGGCGGCCATCTCGGCGGCGGCCTGGCCGCGCTGATAGGCCATCCAGATCAAGGGCAGCGCCACGCCGAGCAGCAGCAGGATGATGAGCAGGCTCAGATGCAGCTTGAGCGGGCCCGCCCAGGGGGAGGGATCCCTACGACCAGAATGCGTGTCAGGCGAAGGCAATCCGGGCCGGGCCTATTTCGGAAACAGGAAAGTGACGATGGCGCGGGCGCCGAAGCCATGCGGCCCGCCATCCGTGCTGTCGGCCCAATAACGCACCGCGCCGCCGAGGCTCACCGGCTGATGGCCGAAGGTGACGAGCTTGCTGACCGTGACATTGATCGGCACGCTCCATTGCTCGGCTTCCCAGTCATAGGACGATTCGCTGTTGATGCCGAAGGTCCAGGCGTCATGCGTGGTGTAGCTGAGGAACGGCTGCAGGAAGGTCGCGCTGACATCGTCGCGATCGGAATCGCCGGCGAAGGACCAGATGTGGTTCATCAGCGCGCCATAGGTCCAGCCGCCCGACTGCTTGAGCACCACGAGGGTGGGGCCGGCGCCCCATTTCTCGGCGGAGAGCCGCTCATCGGTGCCGGTGGGCACCAGGAAGGCGGGTCCGAGGCCCCAGACGATGCCGCTCTCGCCCGGATGCGCCGGCGAGAAAAACAGGCTCTGGGTCGTGTCGCCGAGCCCGAACTGGCTGCCGGCGCCCGGGAAGATATCCTTCTGGTCGATGACCGGCAGGATGGTGCGCGAGATCATGTTCCAGTCGTCGTTGAGCGCAATGGGAACGACCGGCTGGAGATTCATCTGGATGCGCTCGCCGTCGCGTTCGGGGCCGATCTCCGAATCATAATTGAACTGGAACGGCACGCTGATCATGGCGGCGACGGGATTGTTGAGCTTCTTGGCGAGATCGGCGCTGTCATGCGCTTCTTGCGCTGAAGCGGCAGAAACCAAACCTATCGCAAGTACACCTGTCAAACCGGCAAGCGACGTCCGGTTCATGCCTTCCCCCATCGGCTACCCACCCAGTATCGTAAGCTTAAGCACGTGATCAAACCGGTGATAGTTGGACCAAAGCCCAACCAGATGCATCGTGAGCATCCGCGAGAGCCGTCATTCCTTTCCGAAGGAGAGGTGGAAGGCGTCTCCACCGAAGATGGTCGGCAAACGAGCGTGTCGATGCCCGGAACATCGGGCCCTTGGTCCAACTATTCAGCCCGGCGAATTCATTCGATTCTGAGCAGGTCGATTTGGTTCCGGAAATGTGGCATGATCTCCTTCGCCTGAGGCTCGGCGTGGAGTGAGACATGGCGATATATTCCAGGGAGAGCGTATGAGAAAACACATTGCCGCCCTGACCGCCCTGCTTCTCGCCGGCGCGAGCCCGGCTTTCGCGGCCGATATCGTCGTGCCGGACTATACGCCCGAAAGCGGCTGGACCTTCACGGTCGCGCCCTATTTCTGGGCTGCCGGGATGGACGGCGAGGTCGGCCAGTTCGGCCTGCCGGATGTCGAGATCGACGCCAGCTTCAGTGATATCTTCCGCAATCTCGATTTCGGCGCGATGGGCGTGGTCGAGGCGCGCAACGGCTCGTTCGGCGTGCTCGGCGACATCATGTATGTGAAGCTCTCGGCGGATGAGGGCGTCGAGACGCGGCGCATCGATGCCGATGTCGAGCTCACCAGCGAAACCTTCAGCGCGCTGCTCGCCGCGGAATACCGCCTCTTGGAAGGGGAGGGCGGCAGCCTGGATATCCTGGCGGGCGGTCGCTACTGGGCGGTCTCGACCGATGTCGACCTGTCGGGGGCGCAGCTCGATCTCTCGCGCAGCGATGGCGAGGACTGGATCGATCCCATGGTCGGGCTCCGGGGCAGGGCCAATCTGACTCCCGATTTCTTTCTCACCGGCTGGGGCATGATCGGCGGTTTCGGCGTCTCATCCGACTTCGCCTGGGACGCGATGGGGGGCATCGGCTATGAGATCAGCGACACCGTTTCGATCATCGCCGGCTATCGCGCTCTGAGCGTCGACTATCAGAATGACGATTTCAAGTTCGACGTCACCGAGCATGGCCCGATATTAGGCGCCGCCTTTTCCTTCTGAGATGCCTTCGGCCTCGTCGGCCAGACCATATTTATAGGCGAGCCGCACCAGCTCGGCGAGCGAGCGCACGCCCATCTTCTTCATCACCCGGGCGCGATGGACCTTGACCGTCTTCTCGACGATCCGGAGATCGGCGGCGATCTGCTTGTTGAGGCGTCCGGCGATGACGCGGGCGAAGACGGCGCGCTCGCGCGGGGTGAGGCCCGCGAGACGCGCGGTGATGTCGCCGGCCTCGGCCTCCACCTCGCGATTGGCCGCGTCGCGCGCGATGGCGGCGCGCACAGCGGTGAGCAGCACCGTTTCATCGAAGGGCTTGAGCAGGAAGTCCACGGCGCCGCCTTTCAGCGCCGTGATCGTCGCCGGGACATTTCTTTCCCCCGAGATGAAGATCACCGGCTTGCCATGCGGCGCGCCGGCGAGCTTGCTCTGGATGTCGATGCCGGTGATGCCCGGCATGGCCATGTCGAGCAGGATGCAGCCCGGCGTCTCGGGGTCGTGCTCGGCGAGGAACAGCGCCGGATCGCTATAGGCCCTGGTATCGAAGCCGTCGGCGGTGAGCAGCCGCTTCACCGCGCGCAGAACCGACGGGTCGTCGTCAACCAAATACACGAGAGGATTCGGTGTCCGCATTCTTCACCACTGCAGGTATAGGGAGTTCGAAGGAAAAGGTCGCGCCGCCGCCGGGATTGCCCTGCGCGAAGAGCTGGCCGCCATGCGCCATGATGATCCAGTTGCAGATCGGCAGGCCGAGGCCGAGGCCCAGCGCCTTGGTCGTATGGAACGGCTCGAACAGGAATTGCAGATTGTTGTCGGAAATGCCCTCGCCGGTATCGGTGACGGAGACGCGCAGGCGCCCGTCACCGGTCTTCTCGGTGACGATATGCAGCGATTTCTCCGAGGCGGGCATCTGGCCCATCGCTTCGCCGGCATTGACGAAGAGATTGAGCAGCACCTGCTGCAGCTGCACCGGGTCGCCCTCGATCCGGGCGCAGTCGGTGCAGAAATCCTTGGTGACGCGCACGCCCTTGAGGACGAGATCGCTCTTGGAGAAGGCGAGCACCGTGTCGATGAGCTGATTCATGTCGACCGGGCGGCGCGCCATCTCGTCCTTGCGCAGCAGCGAGCGCAGATGGCTGATGATGTCGCCGGCGCGCATATTGTCGGCCATGATGTCTTCGAGGATCTGGCGGATCTCGGCGATGTCGTAGCGCTTGTGCGAAAGGATGCGGCGCGCCGCCTGGGCGTTGCTGAGGATGGCGGTCAGGGGCTGGTTCAGCTCATGGGCGAGGGCGCCCGAAAGCGCGCCCAGAACCGACACGCGGGTGAGATGGGTCAGCTGCTTGCGCTGCTCGATCGCCTCCTGCTCCACCTGCTTGCGCGACGTGATGTCCATGAGCACGCCCAGCAGGTGATCCGGCTTGCCGCCGCGCCGGCTGCGCGGTGTCGCCCGCGAGGCGATCCACTGCACCGAGCCGTCCGGCTGCGGGAGGCTGTATTCCGCCTCGCATTGCCGGCCGGTGGCCATGGCCTCCCTCATTCGCGTTTCCGCCAAAGCCCGTTCCTCGCCCTGCAGGCAGTCGAGAAATCGCTCGCGCGGCATCGTCGCGCCGCCGGTGAGCCCCAGCATGGTGCGGCAATGTTCGGAGGTCCACACCGTGTCGGTGACCGGATCCCAGTCCCATAGTCCCAGATTGGCTGCGGCCACCGATATCTCGATCTGGTCGCGGCTGTCATTGGCGGCCTGTTCGGCCTTGCGCCGGCTTTTGACCTCGCGATGGAATTTGAGGACGAGATAGCAAAGGCCTGCGACGATCAGAAGAATGACCAGGAAACTGCCGGCTGTGGTATGCCAGGCGGCGAGGAGAAGCGGGCCGGGCGTCAGCCTTTCCATCGCCCATGCCGCGGGCGCGATCGCGGCCGTCAGCAATGCAGCCAAAGGAACGAAGCGCAGCAATCTGATGATTGCCTCCGGGACGACGTTCAATGACTCAATTGTCTCGAGCGTCAAGCGCAAGCCGACACCTCCCAAGCTCGGCGTTGCCGTCCCCGGCTTAGTCAGTGCCCCCGGTATACTGTGACAATAGTTCAATGATTGCCCATCAATCAAGCGCGTTGAACGTTCAAGTCGAATATACGACGCGCGCATAAGTTGTAGCGCCGCAAGCTTTGTTTAAATTGCCAAACGCCGGGAAAGGTTTCGTTCATTCTTTACTGCGCGGTTGAGGCGGCGGTGGCTCCCGCTCATCCGACAGGCCTCAAATCGGATAGAGCGTAAATACTGGGAAAATTGCAAGAAAGGCGCCGGCCTGAAGCCGGTCTTCGGCCCGTTCCGGCGCTGGGGCGTGAGATGAGCCTTTCTCCGAGCAGGCAGGATCAGGGCGGCGGGCAGGGACCAGGATGCGCGAGACGTGGGATGGCGATAAGCCCATGTGCCGTTTTGACATTTCGGCGACATGCTATAGAGCGGGGCATCCTCGCCGTGGTCGGACTTTCCATGCCTCGCCTTTCGGTTTTTGAGCTCGATGATACCGGGCTGATCGCCCTTCAGGCCGATCAGCGTTTCAGCTACGCGCTGCATGTGCCCGAGGCCTATCGTCCGGATGCCGAGGCGGTGCAGGAATTCGACGTCATCATCGCGGTGCATGGCTCGGACCGGCCGGCGATGGCCTATCGCGACGGTTTCTCCGGGCTTGCCCGCAAGCTTCGCTGTTTCGTGCTGGCGCCCTTGTTTCCGATCGGCATCATCACGCCCGGAGAGGTCGACAACTACAAATTCATCGACTTTCGCGGCCTGCGCTACGACCTGCTGCTCATCGCCATGATGGCGGAGATCGAGGCGCGCTACCGGATCCGCTTCCGGCGCGCCGTCATGCATGGCTTCTCGGGCGGCGGCCAGTTCGTCCACCGCTTCTATTATCTGCATCCCGGAAGGCTCTGGGCGGTGTCGATCGGGGCGCCCGGACGGATCACGCTGCTGGACGACACGCGGCCCTGGTGGGTCGGCACCGCCGATGTCGCGCGCCGCTTCGGCCGCGGCATCGATGTCGCCGCCCTGCGCGAGGTCAAGGTACAGCTGATCATCGGGGCGGACGACACGGGCACGCAAGGCATGGCCATGGCGGAAGACAGTCCCGGCTGGATGGCGGGCGCCAATGACGCCGGACGCAACCGGCGCGAACGGCTCGAGACGCTGCGCGGCAATCTCGCCGATCACGGGATCAGGTCCCGGCTCGATGTGGTGCCGGGGGTCGCCCATGTCGGCCAGGGCCCGATCCTCGACGCGGCGGCGGCGTTTTTCGAGGAATGTCTGAGGTAGCGACTTCTACACCGCCAGCCGCGCCGTCGCCTGCCAGCCGCCATGGGCGCGCTTATAGGCTTCGAGCGCCGGATAGATGTGGCTGACGCAGAGCGTCACGAAGGCGTCGCGGTCGCCGCGGGACAGCGCATCGATGATGGCGCGGTGCTCGAGGCGCGACTGGTCGAGCATCTGCGGGTCGCCGATCGCGTAGCAGCGGATGGCGGTGGTGCGCGACCAGAAATGATCGATCATCTCGGCGAGATAGCGGTTGTTGCAGGCGCCATAGAGCACCTCGTGGAAGAGGTTGTTGAGCTCGGTGGTGCGCTTGAGGTCGAGCGCGTCGACGGAGCGCGAATATTCGGCGTGGATCTCCTCGAGCCGGCCGAGCAGCGCCTGAGGCGCCGGCATCGGCACCCGGCGCGCCGCCTCGGCCTGCAGGATGGCGCGCATCTCGTAGAGCTCGTTGACCTCCTCGACCGAGAAGTCGCGCACCACATAGCCGCGATTGGGCCTCCGCGTGACGAGGCCCATCTGCTCCAGCGCCGCCATGGCCGTGCGCACGATATGGCGCGTCGAGCCATAAAGCTCGATGAGATCGTCCTCGACCAGGCGCTCGCGCGGGCGCAGGCGTCCGAAAATGATGGCCTCCCGGATCTTCTCGACCAGCTCGGGCATCGGCTTTTCGGAAAGGGCTTGCGTCATGATGGCGCCAGATTAGGCGATTCCGCACCGGTTGTCCGCCCCGCGATCAAGCCTGCGGCCCGGGCGGCGATGGCGAGCGAGGAGGTGAGTCCGGGCGATTCGATGCCATAGAGATTGACGAGGCCCGCCACGCCATGGACGGCCTCGCCCTGGATGACGAAATCGGCGGCGGGCTCGCCGGGACCATGCAGCTTGGGCCGGATGCCGCAATAATCGGGAAAGATCGCGCCGTCGGGCAAGGACGGCCAGTACTGCCGGATCGACGCCTCGAAATCCGCCCGCTTGGCCTCGCTCACCTTGTAGTCGATGGTCTCGACCCATTCGACATCGGGACCGAAACGCGCCTGGCCGCCGAGATCGAGGGTGAGATGGACGCCGAGGCCGCCTTGCGCCGGCATCGGATAGACCAGATGGCGGAATGGCGACTTCGTCGCCAGTCGGAAATAATTGCCCTTGGCGAGACGAAGCCGCGGAATTGTATCGGGATCGAGGCCGTCCATGCGGCGGGCGAGATCCTGCGCGCCGAGCCCGGCGCAATTGACGAGGCTCCGGCAGTGCAGCTCGAAAGGCCCGCCGCTCTCGACAGTGAGACGGAAGCCGTCGGCGACCGCGCGCGCCGCCAGGACCTCGGCATTGAAGGCGACGACGCCGCCGTGATTCTCGAGATCGCCCCGGTAGGAAAGCATCAGCTCATGCACGTCGACGATGCCGGTCGCGGGCGAGAAGAGGGCGGCCTCGCATTCGATCTCCGGTTCTTTTGCGCGCGCCTCTTTCGCGTCGAGCCAGACGAGATCGAAGACGCCGTTCCGACGGGCGAAATCCTGCAGCCGCCTGAGCGCCTCGATCTCGGATCGCGCCGCGACGATCAGCTTGCCCAGCCGCCGATGAGCGATGCGGCGTTCGGCGCAGTAATGATAGAGCAGCTTGCGGCCCTGGACGCAGAGCTCGGCCTTCAGCGAGCCTTGCGGATAATAGATGCCGGCATGGATGACCTCGGAATTGCGCGAGCTGGTCCCGGTGCCGATGGCGTTGCGCGCCTCCAGCACCAGAACCTCGCGCCCCGCCAGCGCCAGCGCCCGCGCCACGGCGAGGCCGATGATCCCGGCGCCGATGACGACGACATCAGCCTTTTCGATACCGGTTGAAGACTCCATGGAGCACACTTTCTAGGCGGAGAAATAATATTAGCAAGCGACCAAACTTATATACAAGATTATTGACAATCTTATATTGGATAATAGAGTCCTCCCCATCTTTCCGGCGCCTGCAGCCCGGAGCGGGAGTGCAATGGCCGCCATGACATCCAGAAATTATGAGGCGAGCCCCGGCGGCGAAGCGGCACCGGCCGAAAAGCCTCGCGCCGCGCCGGCGGCGCCGGATCTTCTCCACCTCCGTCATGTGGCGAAACATTATGGGGCCGTCGCCGCGGTGGACGACGTCTCGCTCGCCATCCGCAATGGCGAGTTCCTGACCCTTCTCGGGCCCTCGGGCTCGGGCAAGACGACCCTGCTGATGATGCTGGCCGGCTTCGTCACCGCCAGCGCCGGAGAGATCCTGCTCGATGGCGCCGACATCGCCCCGCTGCTTCCCGAGAAGCGCAATTTCGGCATGGTCTTCCAGGGTTATGCGCTGTTTCCGCATCTGAGCGTCTTCGACAATGTCGCCTTTCCGCTGAGCGTCCGGCGCGAGCGGACGGAAGTCATTCGCCGCAAGGTCGAGGCCGCCCTCGATCTCGTCGATATGACGGGCCTGGCGGACCGTCTCCCCAAGATGCTGTCGGGCGGCCAGCAGCAGCGTGTCGCGCTGGCGCGCGCCATCGTCTTCGATCCCAAGGTGCTGCTCCTCGACGAGCCGCTGGGCGCGCTCGACCGGCAATTGCGCGCGAGCCTCCAGGAGGAGCTGAAGGTCCTGCATCAGCGCCTCGGCACCACTTTCATCTGCGTCACCCATGACCAGGAGGAAGCCATGTCGATGTCGGACCGCGTCGTCGTCATGCGCGCCGGGCGCATCGTTCAGACGGGCGCGCCGGCCGAGATTTATCGCCGACCGGTCAGCCGTTTCGTCGCCAATTTCCTCGGCGAGAGCAATATCCTCAAAGGCCGCTGCCTGATGCGCGACGGCGCAGCGAATATCGTCGAGCTCGCCGGGCGACGCCTGCGCGTCGGCGGCGCCGGCGATGCCGGCGACGCGTTCATCGCCTTGCGTCCCGAGCATGTGACGCTCGATGACCGCGCCGATGCCGCGACCGATGACGGTCTCGCTCTCTCCGGCCGCGTCAGCGGCATCACCTTTGTCGGAACCGACTACCGGGTGCGCCTCGAGACCGGTCTCGGCTCCCTCATCGCACGTCTGCGCGCCAGCGATGCGATCGCCGAACGCCTGCATCCGGGTCTCGCGGTGACGGTGCGAAGTCCCGCCGCCGCGCTCTGGCGGGTGAATGACGACTGAACAAACATAACCGCATCACATCAGGAGGAACGACAATGCCCAAGGAAGGAATGCGTGACGCCAGACTCGAGATAGCCGCGCGAATACTCGCCCACGAAAGCAACCGCCGGCAATTCCTGGCGCTCTGCGCCGCCGCCGGCATCGCGCCGACCTTGCTCGGCCTCGTCACGAGCGACAAAGCGGAAGCCGCCGCCAAGGAGATCGTCGTCTCCAACTGGGGCGGCGACAGCTCCAAGCAGCATGAGCGCATCTACGGCGTGCCTTACACCAAGAGCACCGGCATTCCGGTCGTCTTCGATTCGAGCCCGCTCGAAGGCAAGATCAAGGCGATGGTCGATTCCAAGAAGACCATCTGGGACGTCATGGACATCGACAATTTCTCGGCGATCAAGCTCGGCAAGCAGGGCTATCTCCGGCCCATCGACTATTCGGTCGTCAACAGGAACACGCTGCCCGGCACGTCCTTCGAGCATGGCGTCGCCAATTACCTCATGTCCTATGTCATCGCCTATGACAAATCGAAGTTCCCGAATGGCGCGCCGCAGAGCTGGGCCGATTTCTGGGACATCGAGAAGTTCCCGGGCAAGCGCGCTCTCTATAAATGGGTGACGGGCGCGCTCGACGCGGCCTTGCGCGCCGACGGCGTCGCCGCCGACAAGATCTATCCGCTCGATCTGCCGCGGGCCTTGAAAAAGATCGCCGCCATCAAGGAGCATCTGCTGTTCTGGGATTCGGGAGCGGAAAGCCAGCAGATGCTGCGCAATGGCGATGTCAGCATGGCCTGCATCTGGTCGAGCCGCGCCTATCTCCTCGAAAAGGAAACCGAAGGCCGCATCACCTTCCACTGGAACGAAGCGGTCGCTTACGGCGATACGTGGAGCGTGCCGACCGACAATCCGGCGGGCGATGATATCTGGGCCTTCATCGCCTCGATGCAGGCGATCGACAAGCAGCTCGATCTCCTGGCGAGCCTTGCCGCCGGTCCCGTCACCGAAGAGGCCGCCAAGGCGACACCGGCGGAGCTGCGCCGGATCAATCCGACCGATCCCGACAACTGGAAGCTCCAGTCGCTGATGGACGCCAATTGGTGGGCCGACAATTACGACCAGGCGCTCGCCGAATATACCGACACGATCGCGGGGTAGATGCGCCAAGCTCCGTCACCCCGGCGAAAGCCGGGATGACGGTAAAAGAGAAGGGATCAGCGCAGCATGATCGAACGGGCGGCCGACAGGAAACTCTATTGGGGTCTTCTCGCCCCGATGTGCCTCATCCTGCTGGCCGCCTATATCGTCCCGCTATGCGGCGTCCTGCTCATCAGCGTGAGCGAGCCGAAGCCCGGCCTGGGCAATTACGCGACGATCCTCAATTCGCCGGCGATCGGGCGCGTCGCCTGGACCACCTTGCGCATCTGCGGCCTCACCACGCTCTTTGCGGTCATCGTCGGCTATCTCATCGCCTATGCGCTGGTGCGCGCGCGCGGGCTGACGCGCCAGCTCATGTTCGTCTGCGTGCTCATTCCCTTATGGACCTCTGTGCTCATCCGCACCTTCGCCTGGCTCCTGATGCTGGGCGAGAACGGTCCCCTCAATGCCGGCCTCGTCTGGAGCGGGCTCGTCCAGCAGCCCTTGCCGCTGATGCATTCCGAAATCGGCGTCGTCATCGGCATGACGCATTATCTGCTTCCCTATGCGGTGCTCACCATCCTCGCCGGCATGCAGGGCATCGACGAACGCCTGACGCTCGCGGCGCGGGGCCTGGGAGGCGGGCCGGTCACCGTCTTCCGGCGCATCTATTTTCCGCTGACGCTGCCCGGCGTTTTCGCCGCCGCCATCCTCGTCTTCGTCCTGTCGCTCGGCTTCTATGCGACGCCGATCATCCTGGGCGGCGGCAAGGTGGTGCTGATCGGTGAATATATCAGCACCCAGATCCTGCAGATCGCACGCTGGGGTGTCGGCACCGCGCTCGCCTCGCTGCTGCTCGTCCTCGTGCTCGCGGCCCTGGGCGTCGCCGCGCGTTTCTTCGGCCATCGCCGGGAGTTTCTCGCCGGATGATGCCGCTTCGCTATTCGATCCCGTTTCACCTCCTGGTGTGGGGCGCGCTCCTGTTCCTGGTGGCGCCCATCCTCGTGGTCGTGCCGGTGTCGCTGACGCCGACGAGTTATCTGGCCTTTCCGACCGACGGCCTGTCGCTCCGGCATTATGCCGAACTCGCGACCAATCCCGACTGGTACCGGTCGCTCGGACAGAGCTTCGTCATTGCCGTCGTCTCGACTTTGCTCGCCACCGCGCTCGGCACGGCGGCGGCGATCGGCGCCGGCAAGATCGGCGGCCGCCCCGCCAATCTGGCGCGGGTGCTGGCGCTGCTCCCTTTGCTGGTGCCGCCGGTCGTCTCGGCGCTGGCGCTTTATCGCGGCTGGGTGATGCTCGGGCTCTTCGACAGCTGGAGCGGCGCCATACTCGCGCATGCCATCCTGTCCGTGCCTTATGTGTTCGTCACGGTCTCGGCGGCCTTGTCGCGGCTCGATCCCGCGATCGAGATGGCGGCGCGCAGCCTCGGCGCCGGCTGGGGCATGGCGCAGCGCCGGGCGGTGCTGCCCAATCTCAAATCCGGCATCTTCGCCGGCGCGCTGTTCGCCTTCGTCACGTCGTGGGACGAATTGGTGGTGACGCTGTTCATCACCAGCCGCGATATCTTCACGCTTCCGCGCCGCATGTGGGACGGCATCCGCGAAAATATCAGCCCGACGGTCGCCGCCGTGGCGGTGGCGCTGTTCCTGTTCAGCCTTCTCTGCCTGGCGCTGATGCAGCTCATCAACCGGCGGCCTGGCACTTCGAGGTCGAATGAGGTGGGCGGCGACAAGACGGATGGAATGATCCATAAAGGGGCTTAGATCCAGAGGACGGGAGGAAATGATGAAGAAGATGAACCGCCGTGCGGCCCTGAAGCTCGGAGCCGCAATCGTCGCGCCGGCCATTATCGGGCGCGCGTCCATTGCCTCGGCCCAGGACGCTTTCAAGGACGAGAGCCTGATCGTCGTCTCGTGGTCGGGCAATCATGAGCTCAATTTCCGCGAGGCGGTGATCAAGCCCTTCAATGATAAATACGGCACCAAGGCCGAGACGGTCGGCGGCTGGGACCAGATGGTCGCGCAGATCGTCGCCGCGCCCGCCGACAATCCGCCCTTCGACCTCACCATTGCGGACGAATATACGACCGCCGCCGGCCTCGCCGAAAAGCTCTTCCTCGAAACCGACCGCGGCAAGATCAAGGGGCTCGATGCCGTCTTCCCATGGTTCGACGACCTGCGCGGCGATGCCAGGAAATTCGGCATTCCCTTCGGCGGCGGCTCCCTGTGGATGCTCACCGCCAAGAGCACCGGCTTCAAGCCCGACAGCTGGAAGACCTTCTGGGACGAGAAACTGCGCGGCAAGACGACGATGGACGCCGCCGCCTTCTATTGGGACCTGTGCATTCCGGCGCTGCTCTCGGACAAGATGCCGGGCATCGGCGAGGTGTTCCAGAAGCCCGCCGACATGGAGCCGCTTTTCCTCGAGCTCGAAAAGCTCAAGATGGCGAAATGGTACAAGGACGGCGCCGAGCTCTCCAATCTGATGCTGCAGGACGAGGCGCAGGCGGCGATGATGTATTCCTCCGACGCCTATGGCTTCATGAAGGACCATGGCGGCGACTTCGATGCGGCGATTCCCAATGAGGGTACCGCCTCCTACACCAACTGGTTCATGAAAGTGCGCGGCACCAGGCACGACGATCTCGCCGATCTGTTCATGAACTACCTGCTCGAGAAGGACACGCAGCAGGCCTTCCTCAATGTGGCGACCGACTTCATGGCGCGCTCCGATCTCGAAGCGCCGGCGCATTGGCCGAACTATCCCAGGTCGAATGACGACATGAAGCGCTTGTTCAATCTCTTCAGCCTCGACGGCTGGACGATCTTCGGTCCCAATTGGGATGTGCTGGATGCGCGCATGAAGGAGACGATCACCCGCACGACCCAGGGGTGATGCCGACGACCCGGCGGAGTTTCCGCTTCGGCAGGCTCCGCTGATTCGTTTTAACGGTTCCTTAATGGCAGGGCCGCGGCCCGCAAATATAAATCATCGCTCCGCCTACGGAATAATTGCAACCTGATGCAGTGCGGCTCATGATTCGCTTATGGACGAATCACGGCCGTACGGCGCGGCCTCGCTTTACGGGGAGGCGCCATGAAAGCCATAACCAGCATGCTCCTGGCGGGCACGGCGATCGCGCTCGGGACGGCCGGCGGGCGGGCCGATGATCTCACGGCGCTCGAGGCCGAACTCCAGGCGTTGCAGACGAGGGTGTCCGATCTTGAGGCGCAGCCGCGGGCATCGTTGCGGTCGGGCTACGATCTTCTCGCGATCCGCGACGGCCAGGCGGATTTCGGCCGCTTCCAGCCGCGCAGCCGCGACGACGAGGTGCCGGAGGATGCGGGCTTCACGATCTCGGTGCTGCCGTCCGCCGATGCGGCGCCGGCGGCGCAGGTCTCGGTGTCGGGCGAGATCCGCACGGTCCTGATGTATACGGATTTCGAGAGCGGCGATAATCTCGACGTCGTCACGCGCGGCCGCCTCATGATCGAGGGCAAGGCCGATACCGCGGTCGGCGAGGTCGGCGGCTATGTCCGCTTCCAGGCCAATGGCGGCGGCGATTTTTCGGACTACGCCGAGAGCGTCGACATAAACAAGGCCTATGGCTGGTGGGACTTCGCGCCCAGCTGGCGGCTCCTCGCCGGCTATGAAGACAGCACGGCGACGCTCCTGCAGAGCTGGGATTTCTACGGCGCCACGGCGCCGACGCGCACTTTCGGGCCGTCCTATATCTATAACGAGCAGATGCGAGTCACATATTCCGGCGACACATTCTCCTTCGCGGTGGCGCTCGAGGATCCCGATTTCGATCAGGACGATGAGGCAAGCGACGTGCCTTCGCCGCGCGGCTATGCGATGTACATGTCGGATCCCTTCACCGGTCAAATCGTCGGCCTGTGGCAGGCGGATGATCTCGGCGATCATGACGACTGGGCGGTGGGCGCCGGCGCCAAGCTCGGCATCGCCAAAGGCTTCGATGTCATCGCCGCGGCCGTCATCGGCGAAGGCACATCGAGCTATGCCGCCAATCTGGCGCCCCTCACCGCGGATGAGGAATTCAGGGACGCCAGCGCCGGCGTCCTCGCCAATCTGACCGACGAGACGCGCATCGAGCTCGGCGTCGGTTATGAGGATTATGACGTGGCGGGCAAGGCGCTCGGCTTCGGGGCCGCCGTCTATTGGGATCCGGTCAGCCAGCTCACCGTCGGCGCGGGCGCCACCTATGTCGATTTCGACGATGCCTTCGTCGATGACGACGGCGTGACGGCCGTGGAAGACGACAGTCTCGAGATATTCCTCGGCACCTGGCTGCGCTTCATGTAGCGGATTTCTGCGCCGCCTTCTGCGCATATTCGAGCAGCGGCATCATCAGGGCGAAAAGCTCGGCCTGCGATGAGAGATTGCATTTGCCATAGAGCTGCTTGCGGAAGACCTTCACCGTCTGCGGGCTGATGTCGAGATGAAGCCCGATCGAAGGCGAGGAATGGCCCTGCAGGATGAGGAGGGCCACTTCCGCCTGCCGCCGGCTCAAAGTCACATTGTGCAGCGAGCGGAGCGCGGCGATGAGGCTGTCGGTGATCGATTGCGCCGGCGTCCTGGCCGGCGCCTGAGTCTCCTGCGCCGCCGCCAGATGCGCGTTCAGGAGCGCCATGATCACGCTTTCATAGCGGCGCAGATTCTCCTCGGCCTTCGGCGTGAAGATCCGGTCGGATGAAATATCCTTGCCCATCGAGATGGTGAGCGTGGTCTTGTCGCCAATCGGCAAGATGACGGAGATCTCGTCGGTGATGCCGATCTTGCCGTAATACCATTTGTAATATCGGCTGCGGCGAAACTGGTCGGGCGCCACGTCGAGCAGGCGATAGAGCCCGGCGGCGCCGCGATTGAGATGATAGTGATAGATCGGGTCGAGCAGATAGGCGGCCGGCAGATACTGCTCGTCGAGATAGCTGAACACGTCCGGCCCGTGAATCTCGCGATAGAGCACCGCCGGCGTCGCGGTGCCCTGGAAGACGATGACGATCACATTGTCATAGGCGATGCAGCGCCTGAGGAAATGCGCCATGGCGGGATAGAAGCCGGGCTTGCCGATGGCGCCGATCGTCGCGCCCAGGCTGTCGAGGTCGGAGTCCATATATAATGTCCGCGTCTCATACCCCGATGGGGGTATATACCCCTCATTTTGCTCATATGTAAGGTAAAATCAAGATAGAGAGGGGTATGGGAAAAGACGGCAGACCGTCCGCCCGGGAGACCTCTCCATCCCGCCTGAAATGTCGAGGACGGAGAAATGAAGCGTGACGTGGACCACGGCGCCATGGCCGTGGCCGGTTATACGGCACCCTGGGCCGCCGCGGCCGGGGACAGTGTGGAGCTGCATCTCTCCTGCGGCCGCCCGGTCACGCGCGTCTCCATTCGCCGCCTGGATGTTCCGGATCCGGAACGAATGGCGTGGCCGATCGAAACGCTTGCCGAACCGGACCGCCGCCGCTTCGAGCAGGGCTCCTATCTGCGCGTGGCGCCGTCCGAACTCGCCAGGGCGCCCGCCATCACAGGCATTTCCTTCGAGCTTTATCTCACCCGCAATGACGGCGAGCGGTGCATCGCCGCCTGCGATGCCTTCGATCTCCGCCTGACGGATGGAGCCCTTTCCCTCCGGCGGGCCGGACGGGTGCTGATCGATTCGGTGCCGTTACCATCCTTTGTCTGGCTGAGTATCGACCTCGCCCAGGAGGGCAAAGGTCTTTCGCTTTCCATCCGCGGCCACGATCTCCTGGCGCCTTTCGAGTTTCGTCAGCAGATCGACGCTGCTTGGCGGGACCCCGCAGCCGAGCTTCGTTTCGGCAGCAGCGGCAGGGATGACGAAAAGACGCTCAACGCGAAATTCGCCAATATCGCGCTGACCACGGTCGAAGGCCCGGTCGCCTGGACCTTCCCGACGCTTCTTCCCGACGGTCCGATCGCATCGACAAGCGGGCTGAAGCTCGAGGCGGTCAATCTGCCGACCTTCTGCATGACGTCGCGCCGCTGGGACGGGTCGAGCTATGAGCCGCGCCTCGTGCCGTCGCATTATGACGCCGTTCACTGCCATGATGACGATATGGCGCCGCTCGCCTGGCCGGCGTCGCATCGTCTGCGTCTTCCCCCGGATGCGGCGGCCGGCATCTACGCCTTCGACGTCGATTATGACGGCGGCAGCGAGGAGATCGTCTTTTTCGTCACCTCATCGGCGCCGAAAGCGCCGCTCCTCTTCCTGGTGCCGACCGCCACCTACCTGGCCTATGCCGACGAATATCTGCCGAAGCATCTCTATGAGTGGAAATGCGACGACCGCGGCCATGACTTCGCCGTCGCCAACAACCTGAAGTCGCTCTACGACTATCACGGCGATCTCTCCGGCGTGTCGATCTGCTCGTCGCGCAGGCCGAAGACGACCTTGCGCAGCGACTATCTCTATCCGCTGTGCGGCGCGCCGCATAATCTTCCCGTCGACCTGCATCTCCTGCGCTTCTGCCACGCCCAGGGCATCGCCTTCGATCTGATCACTGATCACAATCTCGACAGTCGGGGCAGCGCGGCGCTCCAGGGCTATCGCGCCGTCGTCACCGGCAGCCATCCCGAATATATATCGGTCACGATGGAAGACGCCGTGCGGCGCTTCGCGGCCGCAGGCGGCTCGATCGCCTATCTCGGCGGCAACGGGTTTGCCGGCGCCGTCGCCTTCCGCGGCGATCTCCTCGAGCTGCGCCGCGGGCCGACGGAAGCGGGGCGCACCTGGGACGGCAAGCTCGCCGAGCAGACGCTGGCGCTCACCAACGAGCCGGGCGGATATTTGCGCTCGCGCGGGCGCGGCGAGTTCTCGCTCATCGGCGGCGCCATCTCGCTGATGGGCTTCGAGGGCGCGCGGCCCTTCACGCGCACGCCGGAAAGCTTCGATGAAAGATGCGCCTGGCTGTTCGACGGCGTCGCCCATGAGACATTCGGCGACCATGGTCTCGTGCTCGGCGGGGCGGCGGGTTATGAGCTCGACGCCACCGATCCGACCCTGGGCACGGCGCCCGGCACGATCGTGGTGGCCAGGGCGACCGGCTTTCCGGAGAGCTTCTTCCATGACCCGACCCGCTGGTATGAGGGCGGCGAAGCCGAGATGCGCGGCCGCCGCGTCGCCGAGATGACCCTGCGCTTCCTCAAGTCCGGCGGCCTCATCTTCTCGGCGAGCTCGGTCGCCTGGTGCGGCGCGCTGCCAATGCCCGGCCAGATGAACGATGTCGGCCGCATCACGCTCAATCTTTTGCAGTCCCTTTCGCAACCAAAACCGGAATAACAACAGAGGAGATCCCGGAATGCTGAAGAAACTCGCTCTCGCCGCCGCGCTGATGGCGGCGTCGATCACCACCGCGGTGGCTGAGCCGGTCAAGCTCGGCCTGCAGCCCTGGCTCGGTTATGGCCCGCTCTGGGTCGCCGAGCAGAAAGGCTTCTTCGCCAAGCATGGCGTCGAGGTGCAGCTCACCACCTTCAACTGGGACCAGGACATGACCGCGGCGCTCGCCAGCGGCAATCTCCATGTCATCGCCGCCGCCACCAACGGCCTCATCACCAATTTCAACCAGGGCGTCGATCAGAAGGGCTTCCTGGTGATGGATCTGTCCTTCGAGGCGGACGCCGTCGTTGCCGGCTCGGCGATCGGTACCATTCCGGAGCTCAAGGGCAAGAAGGTCGCCTTCGAGGCCGGCACCACCAGCGATCTCCTGATCAACTACGCGCTGAAGGAGAACGGTCTCTCGATCGCCGATATCGAGCATGTGCCGATGGGCGCCTCGGAAGCGGGCCTCGCTTTGATCTCCGGCCGCGTCGACGCCGCCGTCACTTATGAGCCCTATGTGTCGACCGCTCTGGCGCAGGACAAGAGCTACAAGGTGATCTTCACGGCGGCCACGAAGCCCGGCCTCATCTCCGACATGCTGACCGCCAACTCGACCTGGGTGAAGGAGCACTCCAAGGACGTGCAGGGCCTGATCCGCGCCTGGGACGAAGCGATCAACTTCATCCGCGCCAATCCCAAGGAAGGCGGCGAGATCATCGCCAAGGCGGTGGGCAGCCCGATGGCGGAGTTCGAGCCCGCCTTCAAGGGCGTGCGCTTCTACAATGTCGCCGAGAACATGGACTTCCTGAAGGGTGACTTCCAGGCGACGATCCAGGAGATCGGCGAGATCATGAAGGCGACCAATCCGAAGGAGATCACCAAGGTCCCGACGGCGGACGACCTCCTGATGCTCGACGACCTCAAGGCGGTCGCGGCGAAGTAAGGCGAATACTCCGTGGTTTTCCCCCTCTCCCGTCCGCAGGATGGGAGAGGGTGGCCGAGGGCCGGGTGAGGGCTCTTTGGTTGCGGCTTGTCTCTATCTCAGAAGAGCCCTCATCCGCCCTGACGGGCACCTTCTCCCATTGCTTCGCAACGGGAGAAGGGGGAGGCGGAACAAGTGAACAAAATGATGGAGGACGACATGTCCCAGACACAGGTGGCTCACAAGCCGCGTCAAGGCATCGGGCGGTTGTTCCGCCTCCGGCAGGAAATCCCGGCCAGCATCTTCTCCGCCGCCGGCTTCGTCGTGCCCGTCGCCCTTCTCGTCCTGTGGTGGCTGATCACCAGCTTAGGGCTGGTCAAGCCGCTCTTCCTGCCGAGCCCCGGCGCCGTGCTCGAGGAAGGCTGGCGCCAGCTCTCGGAAGGCATCCTGGTCTCGGACGCCGCCATCAGCATCTATCGCATCCTCATCGGCTGGCTCGCCGCCACCGTCGTCGCGGTGCCGGTCGGCATCCTCATGGGCAATTTCCGCATCATCGAAGGCGCGCTCGAGCCGCTGATCTCGACGGTGCGTTATATGCCCGTCGTCGCGCTCATTCCGCTTTCCATCCTGTGGGCGGGCATCGGCGACCTGCAGAAGGTCCTGATCCTCTTCCTCGGCACGTTCTTCCAGCAGTCCCTGATGATCATGGACAATGTGAAGAACATCGACCGCAATCTCATCCGCGCCGGCCAGACGCTGGGCTTCAGCAATTTCGAGATTCTCTACCGCATCATCCTGCCGGCCGCTCTGCCGGGCATCTGGGACACGTTCCGCATCACCATCGGCTGGACCTGGACCTATCTGGTGGTGGCCGAGCTCGTCGCCGCCAGCGATGGCCTGGGGCGCCGCATCATGGACGCGCAGCGCTATCTCGCCACCGACACGATCCTGTTCGGCACCTTGTTCATCGGCATCATGGGCCTCCTCACCGATTACCTCTTCAAGAAGTCTGGCCGGGCGCTGTTCCGCTGGAACAATCAGACAAGATGAGCACGCTCGTGAAAACCAAAGTCGCCATAGACGGCGTAGGCAAGATCTTCCAGGTCGACGGTCAACCCGTCACCGCCATCGAACGCGTCGATCTCGACATCAAGGAGAATGAATTCGTCTCCATCGTCGGCACCTCGGGCTGCGGCAAGTCGACCTTGCTCAATATCGTCGGCGGGCTCGACGAGCCGAGCTCGGGCGAGATCCGCATCGATGGCGCCCGGGTCCTGGGACCGGGCCGCAATCGCGGCTTCGTGTTCCAGTCCTACAGTCTGTTCGAATGGATGACGGTCAAGGGAAATATCCGCTTCGCGCTCGAGAAAAGCACCCTCGGGAAGCGTGAGAAGGAAGAGCTCGTCAGCCATTTCATCCAGGCGGTCGGGCTTTCGGGCTTCGAGAACGCCTATCCGCAGCAGCTGTCGGGCGGCATGCGCCAGCGCGTCGCCATCGCCCGGGCGCTGGTCTACAAGCCGTCCATCCTGCTGATGGACGAGCCTTTCGGCGCGCTCGACGCACAGACGCGCGGCATGATGCAGGAGCTGCTGCTCAAGGTCTGGGAAGACCACAAGGTCACGGTGCTGTTCGTCACCCATGACGTCGATGAGGCGATCTTCCTGGCCGACCGCGTCATCGTGCTGGCGAGCCGGCCCGGCAAGGTGAAGAAGGACCTCGCCATCAAGCTGCCGCGCCCCCGCTCCTTCGAGCTCGTCACCGATCCGCAATTCACCGTCTACAAGCGTGAGATCCTCGCCGATATCCGCGAGGAGACTCTGAAGGTCATGGCGCTCGAACGTAAGTAATTCAAAGAGAGTATCGATGTCCGAATATCCGAAAGTCACTCTGCACGAGCTGGCCAAACTGTCCCCCGCCCAACGCGCGCAATTGCTGCTGCGCATCGATGCCGATCTCGATCCGTTCATCGAGGGCGTCAAGCCGATCATCGAGGCGGTGCGGCAGGAGGGCGATGCGGCCCTGGTGCGTTATGCGAAGATGTATGACCGCGCCGAGATCGATGCGAAGGGCATCGCCGCGACCGAGGCCGATTTCGACGAGGCCTTCGCCGCGCTCGATCCGGCGATGATCGAGACGCTCGATTACGCTGCCGGCAATATCCGCCGCTACCACGAGGCGCAACTGCCGGGCGAGATGTGGATGAAGGAGATCCGTCCGGGTGTGCTGGTCGGCGAGCGCTACACGCCGATCGACAGCGTGGCCGTCTATGCGCCGCGCGGCAAGGGCTCTTTCCCCTCGATGACCCTGATGACCGCCATTCCGGCGGTGGTGGCGGGCGTGCCGCTGCCGATCCTGCTCACCCCAGCGGGACCCGACGGCAAGATCGATGCGGCGACGCTGGTGGCCGCGAAGCTCGCCGGCATCACGCGTGTTTATAAAGCCGGCGGCGCCGTCGCGGTGGCGGCGGCGGCCTTCGGCACCGAAACGGTGCCGCGCTGCTGCAAGTTCGAGGGGCCGGGAAGCCCATGGGTGGTGGCGGCCAAGCGGCAGCTCCAGGGCATCATCGGCTCGCGCGTCGCGGCGGGCCCGAGCGAAGTGATCGTCTTCGCCGACGAGACGGCCGATCCGCGGCTCGCCGCGCTCGATCTGCTGATCGAAGCCGAGCACGGGCCCGACAGTTCGGCCTTCCTGGTTACGCCGTCGCGCGAGGTGGCCGAGAAGGCGATGGCCGCCTTGCCGGAGTTCTGGCGCCAGATGGGGCCGTTGCGCGTCGACTATGCCGGTACGGTGCTCGGCGGCGCCCGCGGCGGCATTGCGCTCGCGTCCTCGCGCGCCGAGGCCTATGATTTCATCAACGACTATGCGCCCGAGCATCTGCAGATCCTGTCCAAGGCGCCGTTCGAGCATCTGTCTCATATTCGCAATGCCTCCGAGATATTGCTGGGCGAATATGCGCCGGGCTCGATCGCCAATTACCTGATGGGCCCCAATGCGGTGCTGCCCACCGGCGGTGCGGCGCGCTTCAGCTCACCCCTGGGCGTGCATGATTTCATGAAAAGCGCGTCCGTCGGCCATATCACGCAAAGGGGCTATCGCGAGATGGCGCCCCATACGCATCGTTTCGCCCGCTATGAGGGTTTCGATGCGCATGCCAATGCGGTCTCGCCGTTGCGCGGTCAATAAGATCACCGTTGCGTCAATTCCCTAAAAGGGCTCATATGCGCTTTCGGGTGCTTTGAATCTGAAGGGGAATTCGATGAATCGGCTGGTGCGTTTCGTGACGGTGGCTGGGATGGCGGCGGGTGTTCTGGCGGCAAGCGCTCATGCCGCGACATCCCAGGAAACGGGCGCTCAGCCCGAGCAGCCGGCGCAGCAGAAGCAGGCTCAGAACGCCCCGCCGCGCGAGGCCTGGGCGACCAACTGCACCTCGCCCGCCCGTGGCCAGGCGCAGGATTGCGTCATGGAGCAGCGCGCCATCGCCAGCGAGACCGGCCAGGCCATCGCCCAGATCACCATCCGGGTGCCCCAGGATACCAAGAAGCCGGTCACCATGGTCCAGGTTCCGCTCGGCATGTTCCTGCCGGCCGGGCTGTCGGTCGATGTCGACGGCGCCCTGTCGCAGGTTTTTCCGTTTCAGACCTGCAATAATAACGGCTGCTTCGTCGGTTTCCCGATTCCGGACGCAATGCTCAAGGCGATGTTCAACGGCAACAAGCTCAACATTTCGTTTCAGAACCTGAACAAGAAGCCGGTCGTCCTGCCGATGTCGCTGGCGGGATTCACGGGCGCCTATAATCGCATCAAATAGTCCGGTTGGCTTCGCGGCGCCGGTTGCATTATGCTTCCTTCCAGATGAGGGAGCGCCCATGTCCTTAATCCAGGTGAAGCGCATCTATGAGCCGCCGGCGCGCGGCGACGGTCTGCGCATCCTGGTCGATCGCATCTGGCCGCGCGGCATCTCGAAGGAAAAAGCGGCGCTGGATTTCTGGGCCAAGGACGTGGCGCCCTCGACCGAGTTGCGCAAGTGGTTCCATCACGATCCGAGCCGCTGGATCGAATTCCGCACGCGTTATCTCGCCGAGCTCAAGGCGCATCGCGCCGAGCTCGACGGATTGCGCGCCAGGATCGTCGGCCAGCCCGCGACGCTGCTCTTCGCGGCGGCGAATATCACCCAGAACCATGCCCATGTCCTGAAGGACGTGCTGGAGCGATAGGCCTTTAAGTCGTCCCGATCGCCAAGCCGGTCGCAGGCGCTTGACTCGCGTCCAAAGCGACTCTATTTCTCTTGAGAAATAAATATCAGTATATGAAATTTATTTCATATCAACCATAGCGCAAGGCCCTGGCGTCTTGCCGATCTCTCGGGAGGAGAAAATGCAGATCAAGTCGCTTATCGCAGCGCTCGCCGCCGGCATGGTTCTGTCGACGACGGCGGTCAAGGCCGAAGGAGACGCGTTCCGCTGCAAGGAGGGCGAGACCTACTACATGAATGTCATGGTCTCGGGCGTCGAATACTGGTTCCCGGTCTATGAGATGTTCAAGCAGGCGGCGCAGTCGATGGGCTGCAAGACGGCCTATACCGGCACGCCCGAATATGACGTCAACAAGCAGATCGCCAGCTTCGATCAGGTCCTCGCCAAGAAGCCGGCCGGCATCCTCGTCCATCCGATGAATTCCGATCCCTTCATCGAGCCGATCAACCGCGCGGTCGATTCGGGCGTGCCGGTCGTGACCTTCGCGGCGGATTCGCCCAACAGCAAGCGCATCTCCTATGTCACCTCCGACAACAACCGCGAAGGCGCCTATGCCGCCGACGTGATCGCCAAGGCGCTGGACGGCAAGGGGGAGTATGGCATCCTCGAAAATCCGGGCCAGGACAATCACGACCGGCGCGTCGCCGCCTTCATCGCCCGCATGGAAGAGAAGTATCCCGATATCAAGCTGGTGGCGCGCGCCGCCTCGAACCAGGACCCGACCAAGGCCTATAACGCCGTGCTCACCATGGCGCAGGCGCATCCCAATCTCGGCGCCCTGTTCATGCCGGAAGCCAATTCGGCGCTCGGCGCGGCGCAGGCCGCCCAGGAGCTCGGCGGCAAGATCAAGGTCATGAATGCCGATGTGAACGGCAAGATCCTCGACATGATCAAGCAGGGCCAGGTCTATGGCGCCATCAATCCCAATCAGGGCATGCAGGGCTATATGGGCTTCATGCTGCTGTTCCTCGCCGCGCATCCGGAGCTGATCGACCCGATGAACGACTATAAGCGCGCCAGCTACAACCCGATGAGCCTGCCGGTGGTCGACAACGGCTTCGCCGTCGTCACCAAGGACAATGCCGACGACTTCTATTGGGACGCGTATCTCAAGCGCCGCGGCACCAAGGGCATCGAGGAATAGCGAGGGCATTGGGCGGGGCGCTTCGGCGTCCCGCCGCCTGCAACCCCATTGATCGGCACCGCCATGTCGCACGCTCTCGCGCTCGAAGCCCGTAACATCTCCAAGGCCTTCGGCCCGGTCCAGGCCCTGAGCGAGGTCTCCTTCGACCTGCGCAAGGGCGAGGTCCATGCGCTGGTCGGCGAAAACGGCGCCGGCAAGTCGACGCTCATGAACATCATCGACGGCATTCTGAGGCCCGACGCCGGCGAGATCCTGATCAATGGCGAGAAGGCCGACATCGCCTCGCCGGAAAAAGCGCAGCGCCTCGGCATCGGGTTCGTCCATCAGGAAATCGCTTTGTGCCCCGATATCTCGGTGGCCGAGAATATCTCGATGGCGGCCACCAATCGCCGCCGCGCCTTTCTCATGAATTACGCCGAGACCCGGGCGCGCGCCGCAGCTGCGCTGGCCGATCTGGGCGCCGTCGATCCGCAGGCCAGAACCGGCGACCTGTCGATCTCCGAACAGCAGATCGTCGAAATCGCCAAGGCTTTGACGCTCGACTGCTCCATCCTGATCCTCGACGAGCCGACCGCCGCTCTGACCGAGCGCGAGGCGGCGAAGCTCTTCGGCATCATGGCGCGGCTCAAGGCGCGCGGCATCAGCATCATCTATATCAGCCACCGCATGGCCGAGATCTTCGCCCATTGCGACCGCATCACGGTGCTGCGCGACGGGCGCTTCGTCTGCACCGAGGATGTCGCCCAAACCGATCCCGAGGACATCGTCCGCCGCATGGTCGGCCGCCATCTGGGCGATCTCTATCCCGCCAAGAATCCGGCGAGCGCCGGCGCCGAAGACCTGTTCACGGTCGAAAACCTCAGCGACGGCGAGCGTTTCTTCGATGTGAGCTTCGCCTTGCGCAGGGGCGAGATCCTGGGCGTCGCCGGGCTCATCGGCGCGGGGCGCACCGAAATCGCGCTCGGCCTGTGCGGCCTGCGGCCGACCGTGTCCGGCGCGGTCCAGCTCGACGGTGAAACCATCACGCCCCGGACCTATTCGCAAAGCATCGCGGCCGGCGTCGTCTATCTGTCCGAGGACCGCAAGGGCGCCGGCGTCTTCGTCGACCTGCCGATCGCCGCCAATGTCTCGGCGCTGGCCATCGAGCAGGTGTCACGCCGACCGGGGCTCGTCAGCCGGGCGCGCGAGCAGGCGCAGGCGGCACGGCTCGGCGCGGCGCTCAAGCTCAAATGCGGCTCGCTCGACGACGCGGTCTCCACCCTATCCGGCGGCAATCAGCAGAAGGTCGCTTTCGCCAAGCTATTGTCCATCGGTCCCAAGGTGATCGTGCTCGACGAGCCGACGCGCGGCGTCGATGTCGGGGCGAAGGCCGAGATCCACCGCATCCTGCGCGATCTTGCTTCGCGCGGCACCGGCGTCATCGTGATCTCCTCGGAGCTGCCCGAGCTGATCGGCCTCTGTGACCGGGCCATCGTCATCCGCGAGGGCCGCATCGCCGGCGAGGTCGCGGGCGCGGACATGAATGAGGAAGAGCTCATCCGTCTCGCGTCCGGAGTGAGTCAAAAGGATGGGAGAAGGGCATGAGCGTCATGGAAGAGACGAACCGGCGTCAGCCCGGGCTTCAGGCACGGCACGGCCTGTCCTGGCGCAGCCTCGGCAATATGCGGGAATTCGGGCTCGTTCTGATCATCCTCGCTTTGTGCGTGGTGATGAGCTTCGCCTCGCCCTATTTCCTGACCTGGACCAATTTCCGCGCCATGCTGCTCTCCTTCTCGATCGAGGGCATCGTGGTGGTCGGCATGACGGTGCTGCTGATCGTCGGCGCCATCGACCTGTCGGTCGGCTCGGTGGTCTGCCTGTCGATGGTGGTCGGCGGCTTCTTCTTCCTGGCCGGGCTCGATCCGTGGAGCGCCAGCCTGCTCGCCGTCGCGGCGAGCGCCGCCATCGGCGTCATGATGGCGCTGTGCGTCACCCGCATCGGGCTGCATTCCTTCATCGTCTCGCTCGCCTTCATGGTCATCGTGCGGGGCCTCTGCCTCGCCATCACCGGCGGCACGCCGCTGTCGCTGTTCTCGCTGCCGGCAAGCTTCAAATTCATCGGTCAGGGCAATATCTACGGCGTGCCGGTGGTCATCCTCATCTTCGCGGCGGTGGTCGCCCTCTTCGACTTCCTGCTGCGCAAGGCGACCGTCTTCCGCAAGGTCTTCTATACGGGCAGCAATGAGAAGGCGGCCGGATATTCCGGCATCCGCACCGACCGGGTCAAATTGTTCTGCATCGTTCTGTGCTCGACGCTGGCCGGGATCGCGGGCGTCATCTACATGGCCCGCTTCGGCGCCGCGACGCCCACTTTCGGCCTCGGCATGGAGCTCAACATCATCGCCGCGGCGGTCATCGGCGGCGCCAGCCTGAAAGGCGGCTCGGGCTCCATTCTCGGCGCCATATTGGGCATGGCGCTCTTGTCCGTCGTCTCCAGCTCGCTCATTCTGCTCGACGTCTCGCCCTACTGGCAGGACACGATACGCGGCCTCATTCTGCTCGCCGCCGTGTCGTTCGACCATGTGCTGCACAACCGCAAGAAGGGCCGGTCCGCACGCCCGGCCGGGCAATAGGACGTTTCATGGCAGGCAACGACCAGGCTGACGATTTCGACCGCGCGCGCAAGATCCACCGGGTGCTGGTGATGCATTATGTGGAAGGCCTGAGCCAGGCCGAGATCGCCAGGCGCACCGGGCTCTCGCATCCGACCGTCAACCGGCTGGTCAAGGAAGGCCATGAGCGCGGCTATGTGCAGATCAAGATCACATCGCCGCTGCAGCCGCTCTTCGAGATCGAGCAGCGCCTCATCGCCAGAAGCAGCCTGAGCGAGGCGATCGTCACGCCCTCCGCTTCCGACCAGGAGGACGTCAATCTCGCCAATGCCGGCCGTGCCGCGGCCGATTTCCTGCTGTCCAGGCTCAAGGACGGCGACACGATCTGCGTATCGGGCGGGCAGGGCGTGGGTGCGGTGATCGCCGCGCTGGCGCCCTCGCGGGCCTATGACGTGACCGTGGTGCCGGCGACCGGCGGCGTCCAGGGCAAATATTTCACCGACGTCAATCATCTGGCGGCGCAACTGGCGCGCAAGCTGCAGGGCCGCGCCTTCCAGATCCATGCGCCGGTCTTCGCCGCCTCGCGCGCCGAGCGCGATGTGCTGCTGCAGGTCCAGACGGTGCGCGAGGTGCTGGCGCGGGCGCGCGACGCGGCGATCGCGCTGGTCGGCATCGGCTCGGTGCTGCCGGAGGAATCGACCTATCGCAGCCTGATGCCGCAGGGCATGCAGGCCAAGAGCAGTCTGGCGCGCATCGGGGCGGCAGGCGAGCTCGTCGCCCATCTGATCAACGGCCAGGGAAAGCTGTGCGACTACGCGCTCAATGATTGCGTGATCGGCCTCACCCTCGAAGAATTCAAGGCGGTGCCGCTCACCATCGGCATCTCCGCGGGCGCCCGCAAGGCGGCGCCCATCGCCAGCGTGCTCAAGGGCGGCTTCCTCGACGTGCTCGCCACCGACGAAGCGACCGGCAGTCTCATCATCGACATCTTGAAAGGATAGAAACATGGCAGAGAGCAATGCGTCACGCGCGATGGGCAAGTCGGACGTCGCTGCCAGCGCCATCGGGCTCGGCACCTGGGCGATGGGCGGCTGGATGTGGGGCGGCAGCGATGAGGCGAAATCGATCGCGGCCATCCGCGCCTCGATCGACAACGGCGTCACCTTGATCGACACGGCGCCCGCTTATGGTCTCGGCAAGGCGGAGGAGATCGTCGGCAAGGCGATCGCCGGCCGGCGCGATCAGGTTGTCGTCGCCACCAAATGCGGCCTGGTCTGGCATACCGACAAGGGCAATCACTTCTTCGACGAGCTGGGCCAGCGGGTGCATCGTCATCTGGGCCGCGACTCGATCCTGCATGAGGTCGAGCAGAGTCTTCGCCGGCTCGGGACCGACCATATCGACCTCTATATCACCCACTGGCAGGATCCGACGACGCCCGTCGCCGAGACGATGGCGACACTTCTCGAGCTCAAGAAGGCGGGCAAGATCCGCGCCATCGGCGTCAGCAATGTCAGCCCGGAGGACCTCGAGGCCTATGTGGCGGCGGGCCGGGTCGACGCCATCCAGGAGCGCTACAGCATGATCGATCGCGAGATCGAAAGCACGCTCCTGCCCATCTGCCGTCAGAATGGCATCGCCACGCTGAGCTATTCGTCGCTGGCGCTCGGTCTTCTTTCCGGCAAGATCGGACCGGACAGGGTCTTCGAGGGCGACGACCAGCGCAAGGGCAATCCGCGCTTCGCGCCCGACAATCTCAAGCGCGTCGCCGCCTTCATGGCCGAGATCGAGCCTGTCGCCAAAGCGCATCAGGCGAGCCTGGCGCAGCTGGTGATCGCCTGGACGATCGCCCAGCCCGGCATCACCTATGCGCTCTGCGGCGCCCGCGACGCGGCGCAGGCGGGCGAGAACGCCGGAGCCTCGGCCCTCGCGCTCACGTCCGACGACCTCAAGCGCATCGATGCGGCGATCACCCATCATCTGGCGCCGGTCGCCGCCACCGCCTGACGCATTTCCCTCGATCATCATGACCCAGGACCGCCTTCGCAGGCTGGAGAGGCTGCGCCGCAAGGAGCGCCCGGACGTTCTCGTCCTCGGCGCCGGCATCAACGGCATCAGCATCTTCCGCGAGCTGGCGCTGCAGGGCGTCGATGTCGTGCTGGTCGACCGCGGCGACTTCATGAGCGGGGCGAGCGCCGCGCCATCGCGCATGATCCATGGCGGCTTGCGTTACATGGAGAATGGCGAGTTCGGCCTCGTCAGGGAATCGCTCCGCGAGCGCAACGCACTCCTTGCCAATGCGCCGCATTATGTCCGGCCGCTCCCGACGCTGATCCCGCTCACCGATCATGTCTCCGGCGTCGTTCCGGCCATCCGGCGCTTTCTCGGCGGCAAGGCCGAGCCGGGCAAACGCGGGTCGGTGATCGTGCGGCTCGGCCTGACGCTTTATGATCTCTATGCCGGGGCGGGGCGCGTCCTGCCACGCCATCATTTCCTCGACCGGCGCGCCTTGCGGGCGCGCTGGCCGGCGCTGCGCCCCGATGCGATCTGCGGCGCCGTCTATCACGATGCCCGCATCACCTACCCGGAACGGCTCGGCATCGAGCTCATCCTCGACACGGAAGCGGCGGCGCCCCAGGCATTCGCCGTCAATCATGTCGGCCTTGCCGCGCGCGCCCAGGACCGGGTCGTGCTTCGCGACAGCCTGACGGATGCGGAATTTGCGGTGGCGCCCCGGATCATCGTCAACGCCACCGGAGCGTGGATCGACAGGACCAATGGCGCGCTCGCGGCGCGGTCGCCGCGTCTCATCGGCGGCACCAAGGGCTCGCATCTGGTCATCGACAATGACGCGCTCAAGGCCGCGCTCGGCGACACCATGGTCTATTACGCCAATCATGACGGCCGGGTGTGCATCGTCTTCCGCCATCTGGGTCATGTGCTGGCGGGCTCGACCGATATCCGCGTCGACACGCCCGACAATGTGCGCTGTGATGAGGCGGAAAGCGCCTATATCCTTGCCGCGTTGCGCGAAATCTTCCCCGCGATCGCGATCAGTGAAGCCGACATCATCTACCGTTTTGCCGGCGTGCGGCCCTTGCCGGCGAGCGCCACGCAGGTGAATGCCGAGATCTCGCGTGACCATCGCTGCGAATGGCTCGCCGAGAATGCCGGCGCCTCCATGCCGGTGCTCAATCTGATCGGCGGCAAATGGACGACGTTCCGGGCTTTCGGGGCGGAAGCGGCGGATGCCGTCCTGGCGCGGCTCGGCCTGCCGCGCCGCCAGGGGACGCAGACGCTCGCCATTGGCGGGGGCAGGAATTTTCCTGCGGACGAAAGCGCCTGGATCGCGCGGGCCGCCGCGGCAAGCGGCTTGCCGCCGGAACGGGTGGCGCGTCTGCTCGAACGTTACGGCACCCGCGCCGAAGCGCTTTGCGGGACACCCGACGCTACTCTGCAGGCGCTGCCGGGCTACAGCCGGCGCGAGGTCGAATGGCTGATCGAGAACGAGCAGGTGACGCGGCTCGCCGATCTGGTGCTTCGCCGCATGGCCGTGGCGATGACGGCTGAGCTTTCCCTGGCGGGGCTGGAAGAGCTCGCCGCCATAGCCGCCGCGGCGCTCGGCTGGGACGGGCAGCGGCGCGCGAGCGAGCTGGCGGGGCTGCGCAGTCTGCTGGCCCGCGATCATGGACTCACCGCGGAGATGCTCCGCCGACGCAATCCGGAAGAAGGAATATCAGATGTACGACAGCAAGAAAGTGCGCATGAACCGGCTGTTTCGAGCCGGTAAGTGCCTCGATGTGGCGATCGATCACGGCGTATGCAACGAGCCGTCCTTTCTCGGCGGACTCGAGGACATGGCGCGCGTCGTGGCGATGCTCGCTTCGGCGGGCCCCGATGCGATCCAGATGAATTACGGTCAGGCCGATCTCCTGCAGGAGATCCCGGGCAAGGCCAAGCCGGCGCTGGTGCTGCGCATCGACATGGGCAATCCCTATAACCGGCTGCGCCATCGCGAGATGTGGGCCGTGCTGCAGAATGCGCAGGATCCAGTGTTGCCGGCGGTGAAGCTCGACGCCGCCTGCGTCGTCGTCAATCTCTTCATGCTGCCGGACGAGCCGGGCCTGTTCCGTCAATGCGTCGAGAACATCGCCAGGGTGCGGCTCGATTGCGAGAAATATGCGATGCCTTTGATGATCGAGCCGCTGGTGATGCAGCCCAACAGCGAGCGCGGCGGCTATCTGGTGGATGGCGATGCCGAGAAGATCGTGACCCTGGTGCGGCTTGCCCGCGAGATGGGGGCTGATATCATCAAGGCCGATCCGACCAGCGATCCGCGCGATTTTCACCGGGTCATCGAGGCGGCCCGCTGTCCGGTGCTGGTGCGCGGCGGCGGCAAGGCCGATCTGCGCCAGGTCTTCGCCAATTCCCATGAGCTGATGAAGCAGGGAGCGCATGGCATGGTCTATGGCCGCAACATCTATCAGCATGACGCCCCGGGCCGTGTGGTGCGGGCGCTGATGGCGATGATCCATGACGGCGCCAGCGACACCGAGGCCTGGCGGCTCTACGAGACCGTCGCATGAGCGAGCTGCTGCTCGGCCTCGATGCCGGCAACACGGTCGTCAAGGCGGTCCTGTTCGATCGCCGCGGCCAGGTCCAGGCCAAGGCAGCGCGCGACGGACGGTCGCGCGAGCCCGAGCCCGGCTTTGTCGAGCGCGACATCGCCGAGCTGTGGCGGAATGCGGCGAGCGCCATCGCGGAATGTCTCGCAACGGCCAAGGCCGGGGGAAAAGATATCGCCGCGGTCGGTCTTTCCGGCCATGGCAATGGTCTCTACCTGCTCGACGGTGAGAACCGGCCGCTGCTCGGCATCCAGTCGCTGGACAATCGCGCCGCCGGCCTCGCCGAGGAGCTCCAGGCCGATGGCGTGGCGGAGAAGGCCTATCCGCTATGCCTGCAGAAGCCGTGGCCGGCGCAGACCGCGACCTTGCTCGCCTGGGTGAAGCGCCATCGTCCCGATATCTATCGTTCGATCGGAACCGCCTTTCTCTGCAAGGATGTTCTCGCTTTCCTGCTGACGGGAGAGCGGAGCAGCGATTTCTCCGATATGAGCGGCAGCGGACTGATGCATATCGCGGCGCGCCGCTATGATCAGGAGCTGCTCGCGGCCTATGGGCTCGCGGACGCCATGGCCTTCCTGCCGCCGATGGTGCAGTCCGACCGGACCGCCGGGCGCGTCAGCGCCGATGCCGCGCGCCTCACGCAGCTCGCGGCGGGAACGCCGGTTGCCGCCGGTTTCTTCGACATCATCGCGAGCGCGCTCGGCGCCGGCGCCGCGACGCCCGGGCAGGCGGCGATCGTCGCCGGCAGCTGGGGCATCAATCAGATCATTCTCGACCGGCCTCTGGTCGATGCGCGTATCTTCCATGCCGCGACCTGGCGGCCCGACCGGTTTGCGGCGGTCGAATCGAGCGCCACATCGGCGGTCAATCTCGAATGGTTCGCGCGCGAGATCATGGGCGGCCGTGACGCCGAGGTCTTCGCGCGCTGCAACGACATGGTGGCGGAGGTCGAGGCCGGCCCGGATCTGCCGCTGTTCCATCCCTTCCTCTATGGCTCGGCGACGGCGCCCGACGCCAGGGGCGCCTTTCTGGGCCTGAGCGGCTGGCACGGCAAGGCGCATCTGCTTTATGCGCTTTACGAAGGCGTCGTCCTCGAGCATCGCCGCCATATCGACCGCCTGCGCGCGGCCGGCGCGCGCTTCGATGAAGCGACCTTGTCCGGCGGCGGGTCCCGCAGTGCCGTCTGGTGCCAGATGTTCGCCGATCGTCTCGGCGTGCCGGTCACCGTGGCCGAATGCGAGGAGACGGGCGCGCTCGGCGCCGCCATCGCGGCGGGCGTCGCGGCCGGCCTGTTCGAGAGCCTGGAAGACGGCGTCGCCGCCATGGTGCGGCCGAAAAAGCGCTTCACGCCGCGTTCCGCCGCTGGCGGCCTGAGCGAGGCGCGTTATAGTCTCTATCTTGATCTGGCCGACATGCTGCCGCGGCGCTGGAAGGCCTATCGATCGGAGATCGCGTGACGGAACGGCGGCATATCGGAACCTGGGACTATGTGATCGTCGGCGCCGGCTCGGCGGGCTGCGTGCTCGCCAACCGGCTGAGCGCCCGGTCCGGCAACCGCGTGCTGCTTCTCGAAGCCGGCGGTTCCGACAACTACCACTGGATCCATATTCCGATCGGCTATCTCTATTGCATGGGCAATCCGCGCACCGACTGGGGCTACAAGACGGTGGCGGAAGCCGGGCTCAACGGACGCGCGCTCGCCTATCCGCGCGGCAAGGTGATGGGCGGCTGCTCGTCCATCAACGGCATGATCTATATGCGCGGCCAGGCCGCCGATTACGATCACTGGCAGCAGCTCGGCAATCCCGGCTGGAGCTGGGACGATGTGCTGCCGCTGTTCCGCAAGTCGGAGCATCATCACGCGCTCGATGGTCCTTATCATGGCCAGGACGGCGAATTGCGGGTCGAGCGGCAGCGGCTTTCCTGGCCCATCCTCGATGCGGTGCGCGAGGCCGCCGAAGAACTGGGCGTGCCGAAGATCGACGATTTTAACGCCGGCGACAATTTCGGATCGTCCTATTTCGAGGTCAACCAGAAGGCCGGCTTCCGTTTCAATGCGGTGCGCGCCTTCCTCAAGCCGGTGCGGCACCGTTCCAATCTCACCGTGCTCAGCCACGCGCAGGCCGAGCGCATCCTGTTCGACGGCAAGCGGGCCAGCGGGCTCGAGCTGAAGCTCACGGGCGAAAGCGTCCGTCTCGGCGTCGGCAAGGAGCTCATTCTGTCGGCGGGCGCCATCGGCTCGCCGCAGCTTCTGCAGCTTTCCGGTGTCGGGCCGTCGGGCTTGCTCGGCCGGCACGGCATTCCGGTGCTGCACGAGCTTTCCGGCGTCGGCGAGAATCTGCAGGACCATCTGCAGATCCGCACCGCCTTCAGGATCTCGGGCGCCGCCACCTTGAACGAAAGACAGGCGCGGTTGCGCGGCAAGCTCGGCATCGCGCTCGAATATGCTTTCCGGCGCTCAGGACCGATGGCGATGGCGCCGAGCCAGCTCGGCATCTTCATGCGCTCGGATCCGCGCTTCGCGACGCCCAATATCGAATTCCATGTCCAGCCATTGTCGCTCGAGCGCTTCGGCGAGCCTTTGCATGGCTTCCCGGCGATCACGGTATCGGTGTGCAATCTGCGTCCGGAATCGCGCGGCTCGGTGCGCATCGCCTCGGCCGATCCCGCAGCTCACCCGGAGATCGCGCCCAATTATCTTTCGACCGCAGGCGACCGCGATGTCGCGGCGCAGTCGATCACCATCGCGCGGCGCCTGATGCAGACGAAACGGCTCGCCCGCTATCGGCCGGTCGAGTTCAAGCCGGGAATCGACATCCAGGCGCCGGACGATCTGGCGCGCGCCGCGGGCGATATCGCGACGACGATCTTCCACCCCGTCGGCACGGCGAAAATGGGAACCGATGCGCAAAGCGTCGTCGATCCGGCGCTGCGCGTCCACGGCATCGGCGCCTTGCGCGTCGCCGACGCCTCGATCATGCCGACCATCGTCTCCGGCAATACCCATGCGCCCGCGGTGATGATCGCCGAGAAGGCGGCTCAGCTCATCGGCGACTGAAGCCGGCCTAGAGCGTCGGGCGTTCCATTGGAATCGCTCGACGCTCTATACATCTTTTTTTTGCGCATCGGCTTGCCCGAAAACCGCGCACACTTTTCGGGCCGATGCTCTATTCCTTGACGACGTGCCAGATGCCGCCCTTGCCGTCGCCGGTGGCATCACCGGCCTTCTTGTCGTCCACGTAATAATAAAGCGGATGGCCGTCATAGGCCCATTGCATGGCGCCGTCCTTGCGCTTCGACTTGGTCCAGTCCTTGCCCATCTTGTCGCCCTTATGGACGAGATAAGGCGGCCAGTGCTTGGCGCAGTCGCCGTAGCAGGTGGACATTTTGCCCTTGTCCTTGTCGAAAGTGTAAAGGGTCATGCCCTTGGAGTCGGTCAGCATGCCGGCGGCATAAGCCGCCGTCGCCGACAGGAATGCGGCGAGGGCCGCCGCCGAGATAGCCAGTTTGCTCATGGGGTTTCTCCTTGGGATGCCGTTCCTGATTTCCTTTACGCCACCCGCATGGGGCTATTCCCTGCCTTCACATTGCCAAACCGTAATCAATCGGCTTAAGTCGGCTCCTTCCCTCCTTTCACGCGGCAAGGTCCGATGCCTGTTCTCAACAATGCTTCCGAAACCCATTCCGAGATCACCGGCTGGCGCCGCCAGCTGCACAGCCGGCCGGAGCTCATGTTCGACGTCCATGAGACGGCGAAATTCGTCGCGGGCAAGCTGCGCGAATTCGGCTGCGACGAGGTGGTGACGGGCATCGGCCGTACCGGTGTCGTCGGCCTGATCCGCGGCCGCCATGGCGAAGGGCCGGTGATCGGATTGCGGTCCGACATGGATGCGTTGCCGATCACCGAAACGACAGGGCTCGCTTACGCCTCGCAAGTCACGGGCGTCATGCATGCCTGCGGCCATGACGGCCATACCGCCATGCTGCTCGGCGCCGCCCGCCATCTCTGCGAGACGCGCAATTTCAAGGGCGCCGTGGCGGTCATCTTCCAGCCTGCCGAGGAAGGTGGCGGCGGCGGGCGTGAAATGGTGGAAGACGGCATGATGGAGCGCTTCGCCATCTCCCAGGTCTTCGGCCTCCATAACGAGCCGGGCGTGCCGGTCGGCCGGTTCACCATCCGCGCCGGCGCCTTCATGGCCGCCTTCGACGAGATCGCCATCACCGTCACCGGACGCGGCGGCCATGCCGCCATGCCGCATCAGACGATCGATCCGATCTTCATCGGCGCCCAGATCGTCTCGGCGCTGCAGGGCATCGTGGCGCGCAACACCGATCCGATCGATTCCCTCGTTGTCTCGATCACCAAATTCCATGCTGGCGATGCGATGAATGTGATCCCGCCCTCGGCCGAGCTCGCCGGCACGGTGCGCACCTTGTCGAAGGAGGTGCGCGATGCGGCCGAGACGCGCATCCGCGAGACGGTCGAAGGCGTCGCCAGGGCCCTGGGCGGACAGGCGACGCTGTCCTATCTCCGAAAATATCCGGTCACCGTCAATCATGCGGCCGAGACGCAGCTCGCCATCGCCGCGGCGCGCGACGTCATGGGCCATGACGCGATCGAGACGGAGGCGCGGCCGATCATGGGGGCCGAGGATTTCGCCTTCATGCTGGAAGCCCGGCCGGGCGCCATGATCTTCCTCGGCAATGGCGATTCGGCCTGGTGCCATAATCCCGCTTACGACTTCAATGACGAGGCCATCCCGGTCGGCGTTAGCTACTGGGTCAGGCTCGCCGAGATGGTGCTCAAGCCCTGATCAGGCGGTTCATGAATTCCTGGGTCTCCGACAGGAGATGGCGCATGGCTGTTCCGGCGGCTTCACCTTCACGTGCTGCGATGGCGTCGAGCACCGCTTTGTGCATCGGCAGGAAAACGACGAAGGATTCGCTCGACAGCCGGTGCGCGATGTCGAGGCCGACGGCGATCAGGTTGCCCATCTGCAGCAGCAGCGCATTATGCGCGGCGGCGAGGATGGCGCGGTGAAAGGCGAGATCGGCGGTGACGCCTGATGTCTCGCGGCGCGCAGCTTCGCTCATCGCCGCGAAAGCGCTGGCGATGATGGCGATCTCGGTTTCGCTGCCGCGCAGAGCGGCGAGGCGCGCCGCTTCGGGCTCGATGAGCAGGCGGATCTCGAACAGCTCGCCATAGAATTCGGCGCGGGGCATGGCGCTGTAGCGCCAGTTCAGCACCTCGGCGTCGAGCAGGTTCCAGTTGATCGGCTCGAGCACGCGAATGCCGGTGCGCGTCTGCGACGCGATGAGGCCGCGCGCCTCGAGGGATTTGACCGCTTCGCGGATCACCGACCGGCTGGCGCCGAATTCGGCGCCGAGATCGGCCTCCTTGGGGAAGGGCAGCAGCGGGCTGAGCTCGCCCCTGATGATGCGCAAACCGAGGCTCGCCACCACATGGGCGAAAAGATTGCGCTTCGGGACGCGCCCGAGGGGAGGTGAGATTTGCTGGGCCATCCGAACGTCCTGACGAGACCGCTTGACTCTCATTCGCATATTATCTGATAATATGATAAAATAAAGCGGCAGATGAGAATGGGCGGTTTCGGGCAGGCAGGACAATACGATGGCGCGGGTGCCGAAAGAACCGGCGCAGCCCTGCCCATCCTCGCGATGCGCGGCGTCAGCAAGAGCTTTCCCGGCGTCGTCGCTCTCGAGAATGTCGATCTGGAGGTAGCCCCCGGGGAAGTGCTGGGTCTGGTCGGCGAGAATGGCGCCGGCAAATCCACCCTCATCAAGATTCTGTCCGGCGCCCATCATGCCGATCAGGGCGATATCATCATCGCCGGCGAGAAGATCGAGCGACCGACGCCGCTCGACATGATCGAGCGCGGCATCGCCGTCATCTATCAGGAGATCATGCTGGCGCCGCATCTGAGCGTCGCGGAGAATATGTGGGTGGGGCGGATGCCGAAAACCCGCGCCGGCCTCATCGACTGGCCGGAAGCCCGGCGCGCGAGCCTGGAGGTGCTGGCGCGCCTCGGCTTCAATCTCGATCCCCGGGCGATCACCGGCGATTTGAGCGTCGCGCAGCGGCAGATGACCGAGATCGCCGGCGCTTTGTCGCGCAAGGCGCGGCTCGTGGTGCTGGACGAGCCTTCGGCGGTGCTTGGCGCGGCGGAGCTCGAAAAGCTGTTCGAGATCATCCGCCGCCTGGCGGGCGAAGGCGTGAGCTTCATTTACATCTCGCATCGCCTCGCCGAAGTCTTCGAGATCTGCCACCGCGTCACCGTGCTGCGCGACGGGCGTGTCGTCGGCGGCGGCAGAACCGCCGATCTCGACAGCCAGGACCTCATCGGCCTGATGGTCGGACGCAAGATCGAGGACATCTATCCGAAGCGCCGGCGCCGGCCGGGCGCCATCGCGCTCGCGGCAAAGGGCCTTTCGCGCGGAACGGCGCTGCGCGATGTCGGCATCGAAGCGCGGGCCGGCGAGATCCTCGGCATTTGCGGCCTCGCCGGCGCCGGCCGTTCCGAATTGCTGCGCGCCCTGGCCGGCGCCGATCGCGCCGAGATGTCGTCCTTCTCCTTGCTCGGCGGCAAGCGGCCGGCGAGCCCGAAACAGGCGATCGCGCGCGGCCTGTGCCTTTTGCCGGAGGACCGCAAATCGGAAGGCTGCTTCCTGCCGCAGGATGTCGCCTTCAATGTCAGCATCGCAGGCCTCGCGCATATCCGCCGCAAGGGCATGCTCGACCGGCGTTGCGAGGCAGCGGCGGTCACGGCGCTGATCGAGCGCCTGCGCATCCGCACGCGGGGACCGGCCGAGAAGATCAGCCAGCTTTCCGGCGGCAATCAGCAGAAATGCCTCATCGCCCGCAGCCTTCATGCCAGATGCCGGGTGCTCCTGATCGATGAGCCGACGCGCGGCGTCGATGTCGGCGCCAAGCGCGAGATCTATCAGCTGATGGCGAGGCTCGCCGACGAGGAGGGCGTCGCCATCGTCATGGTGTCCTCGGAGCTTCCCGAAATACTGGGCTTGAGCGACCGCATCCTGGTAATGCGCGAAGGCCGGGTGGCGGCAACCCTCGACCGCCCGGAGGCGACTGAAGAAATCCTGATGCGTGCCGCGCTCGGTCTCGACCGGCGCGCGGAAGGAGCGGCGGCATGATCGACGAGAAGCTCGAGCGGCGGCAGTTCGCCCTCAACCTGACCGCCTTCGGCGCCACCCAGCTCCGGCGGCTGCGCTCTTTCCGCGCCTCCGGCCTGATCTGGGTGCTCGTCATCATGTGCGCCGTCGCCGCTCTCATGTCGGACGCCTTCCTCAATCCGTTCAACCTCATCAATGTGCTGCGCCAGGTGGCGCTGTTCGGCATCGTCTCGGTCGGCATGTCCTTCGTCATCCTCACCGCCGGCATCGATCTGTCGGTCGGCTCGATCGTCGCCGTGGTCGCGGTGACGGCGGCGATGCTGCTCGACGCCGCGGCGCCCATTCCGCTCGTCATCATCGCCGGGCTCGCCATCGGCTCCGTCATGGGAGCGGTCAACGGCGCCGGCATCACGCTCGGCGGCATTCCGCCCTTCATCATGACGCTCGGCACGATGGTGATGGGGCGCGGCCTCGCCATGACCCTGTCCGACGGCCATCCGATCCATTTCCGCGCCGTCGCCGACCAGTTCGCCTGGCTGGGGCAGGGGCATCTGCTCGGCCTGCCGGTCCCGGTCTGGGTCTTCGCTCTCGTCGCGGCGCTGGCGGCCGGACTCCTGCGCTTCACCGCCTTCGGCCGCAACATCTATGCGGTCGGCAGCAATCCGGAAGCGGCGCGTCTCGCCGGCATCGACGTCAAGCGCACCATCTTCCTGGTCTATCTGATCAGCGGCTTCCTCTCCGGACTTACGGCGCTCATCTTCATTTCGCGTCTCACCGTCGGCGAGCCGGTCGCCGGCACCGGCCTCGAGCTCGAGGCGATCGCCATCACCGTCATCGGCGGCACCAGCCTGTTCGGCGGCGAGGGCCGCATCGGCGGCACCATACTCGGCGCCGCGATCGTCGCGGTGCTCGCCAATATCCTCAATCTGTTCGGCGTCTCGCCCTTCACCCAGCAGATCGTCAAGGGCGCCATCATCGTCGCCGCCGTGCTGTTCGAGATCATGCGCAGACGCAAGGCTTCCGCGTCCAGACGCGGATGAACGACCATCGGCGGCAATCCTGCCGGCCGGGGCGATTAACGGGAGGTAGTCATGCAGAGAGCGTTGAGGATGAGTAGCCTATGCTTCGCCGGCGTGCTCGCCATGGGGGTGGCGGCAGGGGCGCAGGCCGGCGGCGACAAGCTCAAGATCGGCTTCTCGCAAGGAACGATGGAGAGCTCATGGCGCGTCAATATGGTCGAAGGCAACCGCAAATACGCGGAAGCCAATCTGCCGGATGTCGAGCTCGTGATCACCAATGGCGAGAACAACGCCTCGAAACAGGTGGCCGATGTCGAAAGCCTGCTGGCCCAGGGCGTCAAGACCCTGATCATCAGCCCGGTCACCGCCGACGCGCTCACCCCGGTGGTGAAGCAGGCGATGGATGCCGGCATTCCGGTGGTGACGCTCGACCGCAAGGTCAATACCGACGTCACCTTGCATATCGGCGCCGACAACAAGCTGATCGGCAAGTCGGCCGGCTCCTATGTGTGCAAGGCGCTCGGCGGCAAGGGCAATGTGGTCGAGATCCAGGGCACCGCGGGCGCTTCCGCCACCGTCGACCGGCATGATCTCTTCGTCGAGACGATCGGCAAGGAATGCCCGGATGTGAAGATCGTCGCCAGCCAGGTCGCCAATTACGTGCGCGAGCCCGCCATCAAATTCATGGAGGACACGCTGCAGCGCTTCAAGGACGGCGAGATCCAGCTCGTCTATGCCCATAATGACGACATGGCGCTCGGCGCGGTAACGGCGCTCGAGGCGGCCAACCGGCAGAAGGGCGTGATGGTCGTCGGCATCGACGGCGAGAACGCCGCCTATGACGCGATCAAGGCCGGGAAGATGGTGGCCACCTTCACCTATCACTTCGTGGCGCCGGAAGGCATCCAATATGGCTACAAGATCGCCAAGGGCGAGAAGCTCGACAAGGAGATCGTGCTTCCCACCCATCAGGTCGACGGCAGCAATGTCGATCAGTTCCTCGGCAAGGGATTCTGATCGCTGACGGACGGCCCCCGGCACTCACTCCGGGGGCTGTTCTGAAATTTATCATATTAAATTATTTATCGGATGTACCCTCATGCTTCGCGTTGAAGATCTCGACACGCCGGCGGTCATCGTCTTCCTTGACCGGCTTGCCGGCAATATCGAACGGGTGCAGGGGCTGATCGCCCGGCAGGGGATCGGCAACCGGCCGCATATCAAGACGCACAAGATCCCGGCCATCGGCCGGATGCAGATCGAGGCGGGGGCCGTCGGCCTCACCTGCCAGAAGCTCGGCGAGCTGGAGGTGTTCATCGACGCCAAGGTCTGCGACGACTATCTCCTCACCTACAACATCGTCGGCCCGCGCAAGACCGACCGGCTGATGCAGCTGTCGAGCCGGGTGAAGCGGCTGGCGGTGGTGGCCGACAACGACGTCGTGCTGCGCGGCCTCTCCGAAGCGGGCCTGCGCCACAGCCGCGACATTCCGCTCCTCATCGAATGCGACACCGGCTTCGGCCGCAATGGCGTGCAGTCGCCGGAAGCGGCGCTCGATCTGGCGCGATTGGCGCTGAAATTGCCGCGCATCGCGTTCGAGGGGCTGATGGTCTTTCCCAACAGCGCGCCCCATACGCATGAATTCTTCGGCCGCGCGCTCAGGCTCTTCCGCGAGGCCGGCATCGCGCTGCCGATCCTGTCGGGCGGCGGCACGCCGGCGCTGAACCGGCTCGCCGAATTCCCGATGATGACCGAGCACCGCGCCGGCACCTATGTCTATAACGACGTGATGATGGTGCATTCGGGCGTCGCGTCCTGGCAGGACTGCGCGCTGCAGGTGCGCGCCACCGTGGTGAGCCGTCCCACCGCGGCGCGCGCGGTGCTCGACTGCGGCTCCAAGGTGCTGACCTCGGATCAGTATTACGTCCAGCATTATGGCCGGCTCGCCCACTATCCCGGCGCCGTCATCTCGGCGCTGTCCGAGGAGCATGCGATCGTCGACCTGACCAACGCGCCGAAGCGGCCGAAGATCGGCGAGGTGGTCGAGGTGATCCCCAATCACTGCTGCTCTGTCTCCAACATGAACGACGAGGTGCATGGCGTGCGCAATGGCATGGTCGAGCTCACCTGGCCGGTGGCGGCGCGCGGCAAGGTGCGCTGATGCGCGACGGGATCGCCCGCCTGTTCGACCTGACCGGCAAGATCGCCCTGGTCACCGGCGCGCGCAGCGGCCTCGGCCAGGCCATGGCGCTGGCGCTCGCCGCGGCGGGCGCCGACATAGCGGGGCTCGGCTCGTCGCCCATGCCCGAGACGCGCCGGCTCGTCGAGCAGGCGGGGCGGGCTTTCTGCGAGGTCCAATGCGATCTGGCGCAGCTCGACGATGCCGACGAGGTCGTCTGCGGCGTCACGCATGAGCTGGGGCCGGTCGACATACTGGTCAATTGCGCCGGCATCATCCGGCGCGCCGAGATATTGGCCCATGCCGCCGAAGCCTGGGACGAGGTGCTCGACGTCAATCTGCGCAGCCTGTTCCTGCTGAGCCAGGCGGCGGCGCGCGGCATGGCGGCCTACCGGCGGCAGGGCCGCATCATCAATGTCGCCTCGCTCCTTTCCTTTCAGGGCGGTATCCGTGTGGCGGCCTATGCGGCGGCCAAGCATGGCGTCGCCGGCCTGACGCGCGCCATGGCCAATGAGCTGGCGCCCTCGGGCATCACCGTGAATGCGATCGCGCCCGGCTACATGGTGACGGCCAATACGGAAGCGTTGCGCGCCGACGCGCAACGCTCGCGGGAGATACTGGGCCGCATCCCGATGGGACGCTGGGGCATGCCCGACGACATCACGACCGCCACCTTGTTCCTCGCCTCGCCCGCCAGCTCCTATGTGACGGGCACGGTGGTCGCGGTCGATGGCGGCTGGCTGGCGCGCTGAAATGCCAAGGTTTCGACTTCGCCGGATGGCGGCGAGGCGAGCAATGGGAGGAGTGGATATGAAGAAGATCGTGCTTTGCCTGATGACGGCGGCGAGCCTCGCCGCTCTCACCAGTGGGGCCCAGGCGGACAAGCTCGCCGATGTGCTGGCGCGCGGCAAGCTCGTCGTCGGCACCGGCGTCGGCAACCCGCCCTGGCACTTCCGCGACGAGGCCGGCAACATGGCGGGCTATGACGTCGATATCGCCAAGATCGTCGCCAAAGGCCTGTTCGGCGACGACACGAAGATCGAATTCGTCAACCAGGCGTCGGACGCGCGCATCCCCAATATCGTCACCGACAAGGTGGACATCACCTGCCAGTTCATGACGGTGACGGCCGAGCGGGCGCAGCAGGTCAATTTCACCATTCCCTATTATCGCGAAGGTGTCGGGCTGATGCTGCAGGCGGGCGGCAAATACAAATCGCGCGACGACATGAAGGCGGCCGGCAATGCCGTCACCATCTCGGTGCTGCAGAATGTCTATGCCGAGGACATGGTGCATTACGCTTTGCCCGAGGCCAAGGTCGATCAATATGAAAGCGTCGATCTCGCCTATCAGGCGCTCAATTCCGGCCGTGCCGATGCGGTGGCGACCGACATGTCGTCGCTGCAATGGTTCATGAAGCAGAATCCCGGCAAATATGCCGATGGTGGCTATGGCTGGAACCCGCAGACCTATTCCTGCGCCGTCAAGCGCGGCGAGCAGGACTGGCTGAACTTCGTCAATATCGCCTTGCGCGAGGCGCTGACCGGCGTCGAATTCGGCACTTTCTCGAAGTCCTTCGAGCAGTGGTTCGGCGTCAAGCCGCCCGAGCCGCAAGTCGGTTTCCCGGCCGAGCATCGGTAGCGGGGAAGGCGCGAGGGCAATGGGATACTCCTTCAATTTCGGAGTGATCTGGGCCAGGATCGATGTCTTCCTCCTCGGCCTGGCACTGGGTCTTGCCCTCGCGCTCGCCGCCCTCGCCATCGGCACGGCTCTCGGTCTCGCCGCCGCCTTCGCCGCCGAGGCCGGCGGTCTGCGGCGGAGGATCGTCGCCGTCTATGTCTCGGTCTTCCGCAACACGCCGCTTTTGGTGATCGTGCTCTTCGTCTATTTCGGCCTGCCGCAATGGGGCCTGCGCCTCGGCAAGATCGAAAGCTTCGTCCTGGCGCTCGCGGTCTATTCCGGCGCCTATCTGACGGAAGTCTTCCGGGCGGGTCTCAGCGGCGTGTCCAAAGGCGTCGTCGATGCCGGCCGCGCCATGGGCCTCGGCCGTCTTCCGCTGCTGTGGCTCATCGTGCTGCCCATCATGCTGCGCAACTGCCTGCCGGCGCTCGGCACGACCTTCATCTCGCTCTTCAAGGACACGTCGCTCGCCGCGGTGATCGCGGTGCCGGAGCTCACCTATGAAGCGCGCAAGCTCAATACCGAGACCTTCCGCGTGGCCGAGGCCTGGGCCACCGCAAGCGTGCTCTATCTCGCCACCTGCCTCCTCATTGCCGCCGGCCTTCGCCTCGCCGAGCGGCGCTTTCCGAAATTCTGACCATGGCGGACTTCCTGCACCAGCTGTGGATCGCGCGCTTCGCCCTCATGCAGGGCCTCGCCTTGACCTTGTGGATATCGCTGATCTCCATCCTCGCCGGGACACTCCTCGGCATCCTGGGCGGTGTCGCGCTCACCTATGGCGGCAAGCCGGTCCGCTGGCCGGTGCGCGCTCTGGTCGACGCGCTGCGCGGCATTCCGGTTCTGGTGCTGATCCTCGCGGTCTTCTATCTGCTCACCTTCGCCGGCATCAATTTCACCGCCGTCGAATCGGGCCTCATCGCGCTCAGCCTGTTCTCGGGCGCTCATATGGCCGAGATCGTGCGCGGCGCCTTGAGCGCCATTCCCGCCGGGCAGATCGATGCCGGCAAAGCGCTGGGCCTCAACGCCTATCGCATCTTCTTCCTGGTGCTCCTGCCGCAAGCGGCCCGCATGATCATGCCGGTCTGGGTCAATATCGGCGCCGAGCTGGTCAAGACCTCGACCCTGCTGTCGGTCATCGGCACCGGCGAGCTCCTGTTCCGCACCCAAGAGATCATCGGTCGCAATTTCATGACGCTGGAATTCTATGGTTTCGCCGGCGCGCTCTATTTCCTGATCAATCTCGCCATCGAGCAATTGGGCCAGGCCATCAGCCGGCGCGCGGGAAGCCCGGCGGATATTCGGGCAAGGTGACGCCGCCATCGACCGTGATCGACTGGCCGGTGACATAGTTGGCGTCGTCGCTCGCCAGATAGAGAACGGCCTTGCCGATATCTTCCGGCAGGCCGAAACGTCCCATCGGGATGAAGGCTTCGACGGCGGCCTTGAACGCATCGTCATATTGCGGCGCCGCGCCCTCGGTCATCACATGGCCGGGCTCGACCGCGTTGATGGTGATGCCGTGGCGGGCGAGCTCGATCGCCGCCGCCTTGACGAAGCCGTTTATGCCGCCCTTGCTCGCGGCGTAATGCGCCATGTTGCCGATGGCGGTACGGTTGCCGGTGATCGAGGAGGTGACGACGATGCGGCCGTAACGGCGCGCCATCATAGATGGCAGGCAGGCCTGGACGGCGAGGAAGACGCCTTTGAGATTGACGGTGAGGAGACGGTCCCACAGTTCTTCCGACATGGTGGCGAGCGGCGATGAATCGAACACCGCCGCATTGGGGCACAGGATGTCGATCTGCCCGAAAGTCTTGAGCGCGGTCTCGGCGGCGCGGCGCATATCGGCCGCCTTGCTGACATCGGCCGCAAGCTCATGGGCTTCGCCGCCTTCGCTGCGCAGGATCTGCACCGCCTTGGCGAGGAGGTCCCGGTCGCGGTCGACGAGCAGCACTTTCGCGCCCTGGCCCGCGAGGCAGCGTGCAATGCCAAGTCCGATGCCGCGCCCGGCGCCCGTCACGATGGCGCTTTTTCCGTCAAACCGTCCCGGCATAGAAGCTGCTCCTTCTCTTTTCCGTTCTCATGCGCGGAAGGCCGGTTCCGGCAGCCCGCGGATTCCCGTCGCGATGGCGAAGATGGCGCCTTCCATCGGTGTGCGGGCGAATCCCGCTTTGTCGAGATAGACCCATTTGCCGTCGATGAAGCGGATCGAGGCCGAGGTCACGAACAAGGTCGTCATATCGGGACCGCCGAAGGCGCAGCTGGTCGGGCTTGCGACCGGCATCTCGATGACGCGGTCGACGCTGCCATCCGGCGCATAACGGGTGATGCGGGCGCCGCCCCAATGGGTGGACCACAGATAGCCTTCGGCGTCGACGGTCGAGCCGTCGGGAACCCCGGCCTCGGGCTCGATCGTCGCGAAGACCCGGCCCTTTCCCGCCTCGCCGGTCACCGGGTCGATGTCATGCGCGTAGATGGCGCGGTCATGGGTGCGGCTGTGATACATCACGCGCCCGTCCGGGCTGAAGGACGGTCCGTTCGAGCAGATGAAGCCGTCGACGATGCGATCCGCCGCATTGCCGCGGTCGATGCGGAAGAGGGCGCCGACCTTCTCGGTTTCGAGCCGGTCGGTCGTGCCCGCCCACAATCTGCCCTGCCGGTCGCATTTCGCGTCATTGAAGCTGGCGCGCGGCGTGTCGGCGATCGGATTGACGTAAGCGGTACGGGTGCGGAATTCCGTATCGATGAAAGATATGCCGTCCGACGCGGCGAGCACGAAGCCGCCGCCGGCGCGCGGCAGCACGGCGCCCAGCTGCTCGGGCAGCGGCAGGTAGAATTGCGTATCGGCGCCGCGCGCGACGTCGAGGCGATGGATCTCGGGGCGCATCTGGTCGATCCAGTAGAGCGCCCGTTCCTGCGGCGACCACAGCGCGCCTTCGCCGAGCACGGCGCGGGCCTCGTAGATGCATTCGATCTTCACGGGGCCGTCCTCAATATTTGACGATCAGGTCGTTGAGCTCGCGCACGCTGGTCTCGGCCTTGGCGAGCGAGCCGATCACCTGGCCGCGCGAGAGAATGGTGAAGCGGTCGCAGCTCTCATAGGCGTGGTAGAGATTATGGGTGATGAACACCGCCGACACGCCTTCGCGCTTGAGCTCGGCCAGATGCTCGAGCAACTTGGCCGTCTCACGCACCGACAGCGCGCTGGTCGGCTCGTCGAGCAGCAGCATCGCCGTCTTGAAATAGACGGCGCGGGCAATCGCGACCGCCTGGCGCTGGCCGCCGGACAGGGCTTCGACCAGTATGTCCGGCGAATTGATGCCGGAAATGCGCACCATGTTGACGAGGATGTCCATCACGATGGCGTTCATCCTGCGGGTGTCGAGAATGCCCAGGCCCTTCGTCAATTCGCGGCCGGCGAAGAAGTTGCGCATGATCGAGGCCGAGCCGACGAGGGCTGAATCCTGGTAGATCGTCTCGATGCCGAGCTTCTCGGAATCCTTGCGGGACCTGATGGCGGCGGGCGCCCCGTCGCGGAACACCTGGCCGCTGTCGGGGAACTCGACGCCCGACATGATGCGCACCAGGGTCGACTTGCCGGCGCCATTGTCGCCGAGAAGGCCGACGATCTCGTTGCGGTTGATCTGGAAATCGACGCCGCTCAGCGCCTGGACATGGCCATATTGCTTGGAGATGCCCTTGAGCGCGAGCAGCGGGGCGGAAGCAGCGCTGGTCATTTGCCGGCCTTTCGCGTGAGCCAGGTGTTGAGGATCACGGCCACGACCAGGATCGCGCCGACGAAGACGTCGAGATAGAAGCCGGGGGCGCGCAGAAGCAGCAGGACGTCCTCGACCATGTACATGAGGCAGGCGCCGACCGCGATGCCGAGCACCGTGCCGCGGCCGCCCGACAGGAACAGGCCGCCGATGACACAGACTGCGATCGCCTTCAATTCGAGGCCGATGCCCTGCGCCGGGGTCGCGGTGCCGACGCGGGTGATGCTGAGGATGCCGGCGATCGCCGCGGCGACGCTCGCCAGCGCGAAGGCGATGATCTTGACGCGATGGCTGTTGATGCCCACCGCGATGGCGGTCTTCTCATGGCCGCCGACGAGATAGAAATGATTGCCGAGCTTGCTTTTGTGCACGAGCAGGCCGGTGAGCAGCGCCAGAGCGATGAACCAGATGAAGGGCGCCTCGATGCCGTGGAAGGAGCCGGTCAGGAGCTTGGCGAAACTCTCGTCCGGCTTGAACGAGACGGTGCGGCCTTCCGACAGCCAGCGCACCACGCCGCGCGCCACCAGCATGGCGCCCATGGTGGCGATGAAGGAGGGAATGGCGAATTTGACGGTGACGAGCCCGTTGACGACGCCGATGGCGACGGCGATGGCGAGGGTGGCGAGAACCGCGAGCCACACCGGCAGGCCCATGCCGAACAGCAAAGCGAGGCTGTAGCCGGCGAGCGTATAGACCGAGCCGACGGACAGATCATACTCGCCGGTGATCATCAGCACGCCGACGCCCAGCGAAATGATGCCGAGCACCGGGATGGCGCGCAGCAGGAGGCCGATATTGGTTTCCGACACATAGCGGAAGTCGTTCGGGTAGAGCAGCGAGGCCACGATGCAGATCACCTGCAGGACCAGGAAGAACAGGCATATATTGACGATCGGCTGCCGCATGAGGCGGCGCCAATGCGGGATTGCGGGCGTCGTGGGCTTGAGAGCGGAGCTTGCGTCTTGCGTCATGTCACATCGCTGAAAGAGCCGGCCCGCGGTTCAGGCGAGCCGGCATGCAGGTTCTTGTTACCGGTAGGTGCCGGCCCATTTCTTGACCAGCTCGGCATTGCTCTTGTCGATCACGGTGCCGCCGATCGGAATGCTGGAGGGCGGCACGCCGTATTTGACGAAGTAATGAAGCATCACGACCGGCATATAGCCTTCGTAATAGGCGCCCGAATCGACGGTCGCGACCATCTTGCCCGAAAGGATCGAGTCGATGATGCCGGGGCTCAGATCGAAGCCGCCGATCGCCGGCGTCACATTCGCTTCCGCCGCCGCCTGCGGGCCGACTTCCGTCACCACGCTGCCGAGGCCGATGACCGCCTTGGTGTCGGGGCGGCCGACGAGATATTGCGAGATGCGGGTGAGCGCCGTCGCCATGGTCGGCGAGGCGTCGAGACGCTCCGACGTGATGCCCACCTCGTCGAGCGCCGCCTTGATGCCGCGATAACGCTCGGTGCCGTAGAAGGCGTCCGGATCCTCGACCGGGGCGACGACATGGTCGCCCTTCTTGAGGCCGCCCGCCTCGATCATCTTGCGGGCGATGCGCTGACCGGCGGCGAAGAAGTCCTGGCCGACATAGGCCTGGCTTTCGGTCGCGTTGGGCTTCGGATCATCGGTGTCGAAGGTGATGACGGCGATGCCGGCGGCGCGCGCCTTGGCGATATTGGCGGTGAAGGCGTCGGGCAGCCAGTTGGCGAGCGCGATGCCATGCACCTTGTTGGCGATCGCCGTCTCGATCAGGTTGTTCTGCTTCACCGGATCGCTGTCGGCATATTGGATGTCGACCGAGACGCCGCGATCCTTGGCGGCCTCCTGCGCGCCGTGGATCACCGGATTCCAGAACGGATCGCCGGCGGCGGTGTAGATGATGAAGGTGACATTGATCTTCTCTTCATCGGCCAAGGCGGCGCCGGCCGGAAGTGCGGCGGCCGCCATGAGCGCGGTCATCGCGGTCAGTGCCTCGCGGCGTGACGTCTTCTTCATTCTTCTGCTCCCTGCTTGTTGTGAGGCTTCATTTGGTCTCGGCCTTGTCGGCGAGAACGACGTCGTAATGCACGGCCCAGCGCACGATATGGCCGGTGACGTAGTCGGCGGCCCCCTGCTGGTCGCGGGCGCGCACCAGGCGCAGGATCTCGCGATGCTCGGCGAGCTCGGTCTCGTGCAGCTCGTTGCTGAGGCGTCCGGTGCGGCCGCGGGCGCGCAGGAGATCGAGGATCGAGCCCATGAAGGTGACGAAGACCTGATTGCGCGTCGCTTCCGCCAGCAGCACATGGAATTTCGCGGCATGCTCGTCGGTCGGCAGGCCGCGGTCGAGCGCCGCGCGGTGGTCGTCGAGCAGCCGCTCGACCGGGGCCAGATCCTCGGGCGTGGCCCTGATGCAGGCGAGCCGGACCGATTGCGGCTCGATCAATTCGCGCGCCTCCAGCAGGTCGAGGGCCACGACATTATTGATGAGGAAGCCGATCTGCTCGACGCGCAGGACGTCCTCGGTCTTCGGCTCCTTGATGAAGGTGCCGTGGCCGGGACTCGCCTGGACGATATTGAGCGTCGAGAGGATCTGCAGGCCTTCGCGCACAGTGGAGCGGCCGACGCCCAGGCTTTCGATCAGCTCGCGCTCGGTCGGCAGCTGGTCGCCCGGCTTGAGCAGGCCGCGGCGGATCATGCCCAGCAATTGCTGGGCGACCTGCTGGGCCGATGTCGTCTTGACGATGGGGACGAATTCCACGGGACGCTCATGTCATATTGTCAGACCACCAGAGCGCAGCTTAACTGCGGAGTCAAGAGGAAGGCCGTCAGGCGCCGGGATGGAGCAGGATTTCTTGCCCGAATCCTTGGGCCTCATGGGCTTCGACGATGCGTTCGACACTCTCGCCCCGGATCGCCTCCTTCACGCGCGCGGCGACATCCTCGGTCTGCCGGTTGATCACGAGATCGGCGCCGGCGTCGCGCGCGACCTTTTCCTGCTCCGGCCGGCTGACCGTCGTCAGGACGAATGCGCCCGCCCATTTGGCGAGCAAGATGGCGGCCCACCGCGCCGGCGCCGCCCTGCACCAGCACATGCCGGCCCTGATCCCGCCATCGGCGAACAGGCAGCGATGCGCGGTCAGCGCCGGCACGCCCAGGCAGGCGCCGGTCTCGAAGGAGATGTCATCGGGCAAGGGCACGGCCTTGGCGGCGGGAATGACGGTGAATTGCGCCTCCGTCCCGAAAGCGCGGCCGAACTGCGCCTCATAGAGCCAGACGCGCTCGCCGAGCCGTGTCTCCGGCACGCCCGGTCCGACCTTGTCGATTATCCCTGAGCCATCCTGATGCGGCACGATGCGGGGGAAACCCATCGGCCGGCCGCCGAAGGCGCCGCGCGTCTTAGAGCAAATCCCGCCAAAGTTGCAGACTTTGGCGAAAAGGATTGCTCCAAGATTATAATCTGGCGCGAATCCTTATCGGCGAAGCGATTTCGCTTCGCCGGGATGCGCGCAAGTGTCGGAGGGATTGAGCCCCGAGACTTCGATGCGCACGCGCACTTCACCGGGACCCGGCTCGGGATCCGGCAGTTCGCCTGAGAGAAGAACGTCGCGCCGGGCCTTGCCGGTCGCAATAGGCAGCTTTCATGCGGCGAGGATAGGCGTTCGGGCGGCCGGACTCAACCGCCGGATATAATCTGCCTACTGAGTTTCTGTGCGGCCGTGCGCTGCGCCACGAAGCGCAGGAGCCGCGAGCGGCCGGGGTCGCTCAGGCTCTGAAGCGATTTGAGGAACAGGAGCATGCCCTTGCAGTTGCGCTGCGCATCGAGCTTGAACTCGATCGCGTTGCGGAACTCCGCGGCCGTGAAGCCGTCCGCGGTCGCCGCGAGCAAAAGCTGCATCAAGGGCTCCTCGACATCCCTCGGTTCGACCGGTTGTCCGACGTAACTGCCGCCGCTGCGGATCAATTCCGCCGAGGCGGCGAGCTCGCGCTCCTGCAGGGCGGCGGAGAGCAGCGCCGGATCGAAGCCGGTCGCCTCGCCCTTGAGATAGGCCTCGCAGCTCCTGGCGTCCTTCTTCGCCAGGAGGTCGGCCTCATCCGCCGCCACCTGGTAGAAGGAGGCGAGGGCGGCGTCCGATGCGGAGGCCATGCTTTGGGCGATGATCGGCGTGATGACCGCCCACATGCGCCGGCGCATTTCGGCGGGGGCTTCGCCCTTGACCATTCCCTCGCGCAGGATGGCGAAGATCCGCTCGCGCTCCTTCGGGTGCTTCTCGCGCAAGGTGCGATAGAGGGCGATCCTGTCGAGCGCCTGTTCGGCGTCGTCGATCTCCTGGAGCGGGATGCCGGCCAGCGCCACATCGGCGTCGGTCGCATAAGAGGTCACGAGGCCCGAGGCGAAAAGCTCGGCATGGCTCGGCCGCCAGGCGTCGTCTTCGGTCGCGGCCATTGCGCGCGCAATGAACCTCGTCTCGACGCCGCGGCCGCGCAGAAAGCCGCGCAGCCTGTCGAGGCGCGCGGGACCGGCACTCTGCGCGCCGCCCGGCCGGCCCAGGGCCAGCACGGCATTGCGCGACAGCCAGCGGTTCTTGCCGGCGGCGAAGGCCTTGACGCACGGCCCGGCGCAGACGGCGGACACATAAGTATTGAGAGCGTTGGCGAGGATGATCTCGCTGAGCCTGTCGGCTTCGGCCGGGCGGCCCTGCGGACTGTTCAGGTAGATCGTCATGATCGCCGGATGATCATGCAGGCTCTGCTCGACCGTTTGCGACAGACCGAGATCCATGGGGCCGGTGACGGCGAGCTCGGTGTCGTCGCGCAGCAGCGCCACGCTGTAGCGCGGCGCGCTGATCTCGGAAATGGCGCCGGCGAAATGCTGGATCTGCGGTATGCCGAGCCTGGCGAAGACGGCAAGCACCGCCAGCGCCACAATGACCGTCGCGCCCTTGGCGGCCACGCCCCAGGCGCGTTTCGGGTGCTCGGTCTCGTCGCGCTCGGCGGCGCGAACCACGCCGACGGCGAACCATGCCATGGCGGCGAGCAGCACGAGCCACAGGCCGATCATCCCGGCGCTGACCAGGATCGGATAATCGGCGATATCGAGCCGCATGAGGGAGAAATAGAAGGCGGCGAACAGAAAGACGATCAGGAAACCGCTGAGCCAGAAGCTCCTGCGCAGCGGCAGGAGGCCCTGCCAGTGGCGCAGAAAATATGGGGTCCTGGGCGTTGCGGGGGCCGGCGGAGGTTCCCCCGCCGCGGCGACGTCGACGCTCCGAATCTGCTGCCACTCCTTGAATCCCACCCGCCAGATCCAGTCGGTCGGCTTGAGCGTGCCGTCGGCGAGCGCCGCCGTGACGGCGTCCGTCGTTATCGGGCCATTCCGCTTGCCGCCGGCATGGGTGAACCAGACAATTGGCCTGGTCCCGTCTCGCATCCTGAAGAAAATGCCGAGCGCATCGAGCGCGAAAACAAAGGCGGATGGCAGGAAGAAACCGGCGAGAGCCGCTTGCCATTGCGGCCTGCCGCCATGGGCAAGGGCGAAGGCCGCGGTGATGACGGCCGCCGCGAAAGTCAGGAGATGGGCGGCGAGCAGCCGCCGAAAGCTCATTTCCGTCCAGGCTTTCAGCGCCCAGATCGGAAGCCGTGAGAATACCGCAATGCCGAGAAGAGCCCCGGCAAAGGAAATCGCCGTCGCAGTCGTCATGCTGCACCTGCACAAGCCGCTCACGACCGTCTCGGGTTAATACGACCCTAAGCGGCCGCGGCCGGGTTAAGCTAAATGCAGATGATCCGGTTAGGCAAGCGTTAGGCAAGCTTCGTGCTCGGGAGCGGTAAATATATGAAATTACGATAAAATTTTACAAACTGGCGATGCGGAAGCACCTGCGGATATCGGGTCCGCGCCGCCCGCTCCGCGCCCCGCGCGCGCCAAATTCATCAGTCTACGGATCAAATTTCAAGACCAGATCCGGCGGCGCATGAGATCGGCCTTGCGTGAATTTCGGCCATCGAAAAATGAAGTGTTGATCGGATCGATCAAAGCGAGCATGCTCCCTCGCTATTTTCCGGATAAGCGCTGAGGCTTTGGAACATGCCTGGCATTGGACGAGAGCAGACGTCGGAACCCTGGCGGGTGGGCGTATTGTTTTCGCGCACCGGCTACATGGCGCTCATCGAAGAGACGCAATATCGCGGCACGATGCTGGCGATCGACGAGATCAACGAGGCCGGCGGCATCAATGGCCGCGAGCTCGTGCCCGCCGTCTTCGATCCGGGCTCCGACAACGCGCAGTTCCGCGCCTATACGCGCAAGATGCTGGCCGAGGACGGCATCCGCACCATCTTCGGCTGCTACACCTCGTCGAGCCGCAAGGCGGTGCTGCCGATCGTCGAGCGCCTCAACGGCCTTCTGTGGTATCCGACCCTCTATGAAGGCTTCGAATTCTCGCCCAACATCATCTATACGGGTGCCGCGCCCAACCAGAACAGCCTGACGCTGTTCACCTATCTCGCCCAGAATTACGGCACGCGCTTCTATTTCGTCGGCTCCGACTATGTCTATCCGCGCGAATCGAACCGCATCATGCGGGCGCTCGTCAACCAGTCGGGCGGCGAGGTGGTGGGCGAGATGTATGTGTCGCTCAACGCCCGGCGCGAGGAGTTCTATCCGATCATGCGCGACATCCGGACCGCGAGCCCGGACGTCATCTTCTCGACGGTCGTCGGCGAGGCGACCGTGTTTCTCTACCAGGCCTTCAACGACTTCGGCTTCGACGCCAAGAAGCTGCCGATCGCCAGCCTTACCACCACCGAGGCCGAGATCCGGGCGATGGGCGCCGATGTCGGCGAGCATCACATCACGGCGGCCCCCTATTTCCAGGGCATCGGCGGTTCCAAGGAAGAGGCCTTCGTGCGGCGCTACCGCAAGCTGTATGGCGACAGCGAAAACACCAATATGTGCGTGGAAGCGGCCTATTTCCAGGTCCATCTCCTGGCCAAGGCGCTGGCGCAGGTGAACACGCTCGACACCGACATATTGCGGCCTTTGGTGCTCGGCTCGACCATCGATGCCCCGCAGGGAACGGTGTCGATCAATCCGGCCTGCAGCCACGCCAATGTCTGGTCGCGCGTCGGGCGGGTCAACCGCGCCGGACAGTTCGCCATCCTGCACCAGTCGCTGTCGCAGATCGACGCCGATCCCTATCTCATCAGCCCCTATCGACTGGCGGAAAGCGCCTGACCCCATGGCGATCAATCCCCTGGCCCAGTTCTCGCGCCTGCGCCTGCTGGTCGTCTGCGAGCCCGACGATGACGGACAGATCCTGCTGCGCCACCTGCAGCGCAGCCGGGCGCAGGTGCGGCATCAATGGCCGGCGCCCGACCGCATCGGCGAGAATGCCGATGTGCTGTTCTGCGAATATGGTCCGGGCCTCGGCAACCGGCTCGCCTGGATGCCGGGCGAGGCGGAGGCCGCGCTCGTCGTGCTGCTGCCGCAGAATGTGCGCATCGATTACCACGAGCTGCATGTGGCCTGTCCAAATGCGGTGCTGAGCCGGCCCTATCAGCCGCATCTCATCGATGCGGCGCTGCTCGTCGCCTATGATCAATTCGCCTTCTTCCGGCGGCAGAAGACGCGCATCACGCGCATGGAAGAGAATTCGCGCGCCTTGCGCGACATCGAGAAGGCGAAGCAGCTGATCATGCGGCGCAATCGCATCAATGAAACAGAAGCCTTCCGTGTACTGCGCGATATGGCGATGAAAAAACGCGTCACCGTCGCGTCGCTCGCCTCCAAACTCGTTGACACGTCCGACAGCCTCGTATAAGAAATCCGCACTCCGCAAAAATGCGGGCCAGCGGCAATAGCGCCGCTCACATAATCAGGCAGTAACGCCTCCATGTTTGACCGGTCCAGGTCAACTTGGGGGTTTTTTGTTGTTGTCATGGAGGAAACGATGGCTATCAGGAGACGATCGTTCCTGACGGGAACGGCTGCGCTCGGCGCAGGATTATTGGGTGGATTCCCGCATATCTGGATCAAGGACTATTCGCTGGCGCGCGCCGCCGGCGGTGAAATCAAGGTCGGCGTGCTGTTCTCGCTCACCGGCACGACGGCGATCATCGAGGAGTCGCTCAACAAGGCGACGATCATGGCGATCGAGGAGATCAACGCGGCGGGCGGCATCAACGGCATGCAGATCAACGCCGTGGTCGAAGACCCGGCCTCCGATCCCGCCACCTTCGCGGAGAAAGCGCGCAAGCTCGTCGTCGGCGACAAATGCGTGAGCGTCTTCGGTTCCTACACCTCGGCGAGCCGCAAGGCGGTGCTGCCGGTGGTCGAAAAGCGCAACAATCTCTACTTCTATCCGACCCTCTATGAGGGCCGCGAATGCTCGAAGAACGTGATCTATACGGGCGCCGTGCCCAATCAGCAGCAGGACGAATTCGTGCCCTGGCTGGTCGAGAAATTCGGCAAGAAGTTCTTCCTCATCGGCTCGAACTACATCTATCCGAAAGAGGAGAACAATTACTGCAAGAAGCTGCTTGAGAAGCTCGGCGGCGAAGTGGTGAACGAGGAATATGTGCCGCTCGGCCATTCCGAATTCTCCTCGGTGATCAACAAGATCAAGAGCACCGAGCCCAATGTGATCTTCTCGACCGTGGTGGGCGATTCGGTGGTGGCGCTGCATCGGCAATATCGCGCCGCCGGCCTCGATCCGGCCAAGATGCCGATGGCGAGCCTCACCACATCGGAGAACGAAGTGGCGGCGATGGGCGGCGACGCGGCCGCCGGCCACTTCACCTCGGCGCCCTACTTCATGGTGCACAAATCGCCCGAGAACGAGAAATTCGTCGCCGCCTACAAGAAGCGCTGGGGCGACGACAAGGTCACGCATTTCGTGTCGGAAGCCTGCTATTTCCAGATGTTCCTGTTCAAGCAGGCCGTCGAGAAGCTGGCCGGCAGCGACATCACGCCGGACGGCATAAGGGAAGCGATCAAGGGCCAGGAATATGTGGCCCCGCAAGGCAAGATCCATCTGGACAAGGAAAACCTCCATACCTGGCTGTGGCCGAAAATCGCCGTCGCCAAGTCGGACGGCCAGTTCGAGGTGCTGAAGGATTCGGCCGAATGGAAGGCGCCCGATCCCTATGCCGCCTATCCGAACCAGAAATGCACCGAGACGGGGCTCAAGGAAGCCTGAGACTCATCGGCCGCGGTGGCTTTGCGCTACCGCGGCCTTCTAGCCTTGTGAGCTTTCGGCCATGGACTTTCTGTTCGAACAATTCATCACCGGCCTGAGCATCGGCTCGATCCTGCTCATCGTCGCGCTCGGCCTGTCGATCATCTACGGCTCGATGGGCGTCATCAACATGGCGCATGGCGAGTTCATCATGCTCGGCGCCTATGGCGCGTGGGCGCTCAAGGCCTATGCCGGCATCGGCCTGTTTGCGAGCCTCGTCATCGTCTTCATCGCCACCGCCTTGCTCGGCGCCCTCATCGAGCGCGGCGTCATCCGCTATCTCTACCGCCGGCCGATCGACACCATCCTCGCCACCTGGGGCTTAGGCGTCATGCTGCAGCAGATCGTGCGCCTCACCGCCGGCGGCGAATTGCGCTATGTCGAGATGCCGCCGAGCCTCGCCGCCACCGTCGACATCCTCGGCGTCGACGTCTCGGCCTATCGCGTCTTCATCATCATCGCGGGCGCTGTGCTGTTCGCCGCGACCTGGATGCTCGTCAACAAGACGACGGTCGGCATGCAATTGCGCGCCGTCATCCAGGACCGCAGCATCGCCACCGCTTTCGGCATCAATGCGAGCACGATCTATACCGGCACTTTCGCTTATGGGGCGGGGCTTGCCGGTCTCGCCGGCGCGCTGGTGGCGCCGCTCAAGAGCGTGTCGCCGGAAATGGGCACCGGCTATGTGGTCGACGCCTTCTTCGTCGTGGTGCTGGGCGGCGTCAACAGCCTGTTCGGCACGGTGGCGAGCTCGGTGCTGCTCGGCCAGCTCTCCGGCGTCCTCGCCTACTGGCAGAACGACACGATCGCCAAGGCGCTGGTGCTGATCGCCATCGTCATTCTCATCAGGTTCCGGCCGCAGGGCCTGTTCGTCACCAAGGTGCGCACATGATGTCGAAGCGGACCTTCCGGCAGTTTCTCCTCTATGGCGCGGTGTGCCTCGCCATCCTGCTGCTGCCGATGCTGATCAATGACGACTTCCTGCTCAACCGCTTCGCCCGATATCTCGTGCTCGCCATGGTGTCGATGGCGCTGGCGCTGTCCTGGGGCTATGCCGGCATCCTCAATCTCGGCCAGGCGATGAGCTTCGGGCTCGGCTCCTACTGCATGGCGATGGCGCTCAAGCTGCGCACCATTCCCGTCCATACGGGCTCCGAAGGGCTGCCCGACTTCATGGTGTGGAACAATGTCGAGGCGCTGCCCTGGTTCTGGAAGCCGTTCTATTCCATGCCCTTCGCCATCGCCGCCGGCATACTGGCGCCGATGATCGTCTCGGCGATCCTCGCCTGGTTCATGTTCCGCGGCAGGGTCACCGGCGTCTATGTGGCGATCATCACGCTCGCCACCCTGGTGGTGGTCAATCTCGTCATCATCGACCAGCAATGGGCGACGGGGGGCTTCAACGGCATCACCGATCTCGCCCAGCTCGAGCTGTTCGGCGTCACCTTCGACGCCTATAGCGCCACCACCTATTATCTGATCGCCATCTGCCTGACCGCCTGCCTTTTCCTGGCGCTCGCCGTGACCAAGAGCAAGGCCGGGCTCATCCTGCAGGCGATCCGCGACCAGGAAGACCGCGTGCGGTTCTTCGGCTACGACGTGGCGCTGTTCAAGACCATGGTGTTCTGCGTCTCGGCCGGCATCGCCGGTCTCGCCGGCATGCTCTACACGATCGTCATGGAATTCGCCTCGCCGACCTTTCTCGGCGTGCAGCTCAGCCTGTCGATCGTCATCTGGTGCGCGGTCGGCGGCCGCCAGAGCCTCGTCGGCGCATTGCTCGGCGCCATCCTCGTCGCCGGCATGCAGGGGGCGCTCTCCGAATCGGAGGTCTTCCTCGACACCTGGACTCTGGTCATGGGCGCGCTCTTCGTGCTGGTGGTGCTGTTCCTGCCCAATGGCATAGCGAGCCTCGGCGAGAAGCTCGCCGAGAAGATCGGCCGCGCCCGCCGCACAGACCCGGAGCCCGCCAAACGCGGCAATTCCATCTCACGGTCCACCAAACTCGCCGAGGGCAAATGACCGCGCATCTCGAGCTCAATGAAGTGAGCGCCAGCTTCAACGGCTTCAAGGCGGTCAACGGCCTGTCGCTCAAGGTGGAGAAGGGCGAGCTGCGCTGCCTCATCGGGCCGAACGGCGCCGGCAAGACGACCGCCCTCGACCTCATCTGCGGCAAGACGGTGCCGAGCGGCGGCTCGATCCGCTTCAAGGGCATCGAGCTCGGCCGGCTCGACGACTACCAGATCGCGCGCTCCGGCGTCGGGCGCAAATTCCAGGTGCCGAGTGTCTTCCGCCAGCTCACCGTGCGCGAGAATCTGGAGGTCGCCTATTGCAAGCGCAATGGCGTCGTCGCCAATCTGCTGCGCTGGGCGCATTCGGCCGACAGCGACGGCCTCGACAAGCTGGCCGAGTTCGTGGGGCTCAGCGAGCATCTCAACGTGCCGGCGGCGCATCTCTCGCATGGCCAGACGCAATGGCTGGAGATCGCGCTGCTGCTCGCCCAGGACGCCGAGCTCATCCTGCTCGACGAGCCGACCGCCGGCATGACGGCGCAGGAGACGCAGAAGACCGCCGATATCTGCAACCGCCTCAAGGGCAAGCACACGATCATCGTCGTCGAGCACGATATGGGCTTCGTCAAGGCGATCGGCGACATCATCTCGGTGATGCATCAGGGCAAGCTGCTCGCCGAAGGCCCGGTCGCCGAGATCGAGAACAATCCGAAAGTCAAACAGGTCTATCTGGGATCGGTGGGGATCAGCGGTGCTTGAGGTCCGGAATCTGGAAGCCTTCTATGGCAATTCGCGCGCCCTTCAGGGCGTCAATCTCACCCTCGAGACGGGCAAGTTCCTGGCCGTCCTGGGGCGCAACGGCGTGGGCAAGACCACTCTGTTCAAGGCGATCCTCGGCCTCATGGACCGCTGCGGCGGCGAGATCGCTCTGTCGGGCAAACGTCTCGATCCCTTGCCGACCTTCAGGCGCGCCCATGCGGGGCTGGGCTATGTGCCGCAGGGCCGCGGCATCATCCCGACCTTCACGGTGCGCGAGAATCTGAAGCTCGGCACCTTCGCGCGAAAAGCTTCCGACGGCCGGTCCTATGACGATCTCGTCTTCGAGATCTTCCCGGTGCTCGGCGAATTCCTCGACCGGCAGGGCGGCAATCTCTCGGGCGGCCAGCAGCAGCAGCTGGCGATCGGCCGGGCGCTTCTGACCAATCCCAAGATCATCCTGCTCGACGAGCCGACCGAAGGCATCCAGCCCAATATCGTCGAGCAGATCGAGGATGCGATCATCAAGCTCAACAAGGTGCATGGCATCACCATCATCCTGGTCGAGCAGGACATCGAATTCGCACGGCGCGCCTCCGACTCCTTCGTGATCATGGAGAAGGGCCGCGTCGTGGCGGAGGGTCCGGTCAAGAACCTGACGGACAATCTCATGCACAAGCACATGGCGGTGTGACCATGCGGGCGGTGCGCAAAATCAGGCAACCATCTGGGAGACGAACATGATTCATGGCGATATCGGTAGCAGCAACGACACGATCGGCGTTGCGGTGGTCAACTACAAGATGCCGCGCCTCCACACCAAGAAGGAGGTGCTCGACAATGCCCGTAAGATCGCCGAGATGCTGGTCGGCATGAAAGTCGGCCTGCCCGGCATGGACCTGGTGATCTTTCCCGAATACAGCACCCACGGCATCATGTACGACCAGAAGGAGATGTACGAGACCGCCTCGCAGATCCCGGGCGAGGAGACCGAGATCTTCGCCCAGGCCTGCCGCAAGGCCAAGGTCTGGGGCGTGTTCTCGCTCACCGGCGAGCGCCACGAGGAGCATCCCAACAAGGCGCCCTACAACACGCTGATCCTGATGAACGACAAGGGCGAGATCGTGCAGAAATACCGCAAGATCATGCCCTGGGTGCCGATCGAGGGCTGGTATCCCGGCAACTGCACCTATGTGTCGGAAGGGCCCAAGGGCCTGAAGGTCAGCCTGATCATCTGCGACGACGGCAACTATCCCGAGATCTGGCGCGACTGCGCGATGAAGGGCGCCGAGCTCATCGTGCGCTGCCAGGGCTATATGTACCCGGCCAAGGACCAGCAGGTGCTGATGGCCAAGGCGATGGCCTGGGCCAATAACAGCTATGTGGCGGTCGCCAACGCCACCGGCTTCGACGGCGTCTACTCCTATTTCGGCCATTCGGCGATCATCGGCTTCGACGGCCGCACCCTCGGCGAATGCGGCGAGGAGGAGATGGGCATCCAGTATGCCCAGCTGTCGAAGTCGCTCATCCGCGACGCGCGCAAGAACAGCCAGTCCAACAACCATCTCTTCAAGCTGGTGCATCGCGGCTATACCGGCATCATCAATTCCGGCGAAGGCGCCCAGGGCGTCGCCAGCTGCCCCTATGACTTCTACAAGAAGTGGATCACCGATCCGGAAGGCACGCGCGAGATGGTGGAGGCCATCACCCGCTCGACCGTCGGCACCGAGGAATCGCCGATCGACGGCATTCCCAACCCGAAGACGCGCGCCCATCGCTAGAGCATCGGCCCGAAAAGTGCGAAGCGGTTTTCGGACAAGCCGATGCAGGAAAAAGGCGCAGCGGGGGACCGGAGAGCGATACGGGATCGCTCTCCGGTCATTGCATGAATGGATATCGCCACGATGGATCTGAGCAGCTATCTTCTCACCGGACAGCCTTATTATCATCCCGTCGGCAATGAGGTGGCGCTGTTCGAAGCCGCCTATGCGGCGCGCCTGCCGATGATGCTCAAAGGACCGACGGGCTGCGGCAAGACGCGCTTCATCGAGCACATGGCCTGGCGGCTCGGCAAGCCGCTGATCACCGTCGCCTGCCATGAGGACATGACGGCGTCGGACCTGGTCGGACGCTTCCTGCTCGATGCCGAAGGCACCGTCTGGCATGACGGGCCGCTGACGCTCGCCGTGCGCCACGGCGCCATCTGCTATCTCGACGAGATCGTCGAGGCGCGCCAGGATACGACCGTGGTCATCCATCCCCTGACCGACGACCGCCGCATCCTGCCGCTCGAGAAGAAGAACGAGCTGGTCCGGGCGCATCCCGATTTCCAGATCGTGATCTCCTATAATCCCGGCTACCAGAGCGTCATCAAGGACCTGAAGGAATCGACCAAGCAGCGTTTCGCCGCCCTCGACTTCTCCTATCCGGAAGCGTCGATCGAAACCGAGATCGTCGTCCATGAAGCAGGGATTACACATGAGGACGCGGCGGTGCTGGTCAGAATCGCCGGGCGCACCCGCAATCTGAAAGGGCACGGGCTCGACGAAGGCGCCTCGACCCGCATGCTGGTCCAGGCCGGCCGGCTGATGAGCCGGTCGATCCCGCTGCGCGAGGCCTGCGAGGTGGCGATCGTGCTGCCGATCAGCGATGATCCCGACATGCGGCGCGCCCTCACCGAAACGATCGCCGCCTGCGTGTAGGGCGTGATTGGGAACACGTTGTCCATGACGAAGCCGAGAACCTCCTTTCATTTCCCCTTCTCCCGCTTGCGGGAGAAGGTGCCCGTCAGGGCGGATGAGGGTGTTGGTTCAGCTTGCAAGAGCGCTTCAGGAAAGCCAGGACACGAAACCACGCTTGCATCTTTGCGACGGCTGAGAGAACACCCCCATCCGGCCTTCGGCCACCTTCTCCCGCAAGCGGGAGAAGGGAAGGTTACATGACCGACGACGGTCTCATAGACGGCTTGCTGCGCAGCGTCCGCTTCGCCCAGGCCATCGACCGGCGCACCTGGCAGAGCGTGCGCGAGGTCTTTCCCGGTCCCGCCTTCGACCAGTGGATCGACGGCTTCGAGCGGGTCGCGGCGAAGATCGGCGATGCCGCGGCGCCCTTCGCCTTCGCCACCGGCAGCGTCGAGGTGGCGCGCCTGCACGGCACCGACCTGGCGCTGGCCGCGGCCGAAACGGCGACCGGCATCGCCAAGGCGGCGGGGCCCGAAGCCGCGCTGCGGTTCCTCGCCGTGCTGCCGGCCGTGGCCGCGCTGCTCAAGGAAAACGCCGCTCTGCGCATCTGGCTCAGGACGGTCGAGGAGGCGGCGACGCTGGCGCCCGCGGCCGCGTCGCTCATCATCCGCGCCTCGGGCTTCGTGCTCGGCCGGCTCAGCGTGCTCGCCTTCCGCGCCTGGGCGGCCAACGGCATCCGCCAGAGCGGCGGCGATGCCGCCAAGGCGGCGCTCTATTTCGCCGTCACCGACATGGCGACGCTCAAGGCCTTCGAGCGCGATCCGGACGATGTCGCCTTCACCGACATCGAGGCGTCGCTGCGCGCCTTCCTCATCGCGCTGTGGAAAATCCGCCCGGTGATCCGCGCCGCCAGCGTCAGGCCGGGCGGGCGGGTGATGCGGCGGGCTTCCTTCGATGGCGCCTTCATCCGCGTGCCGGAAATCTATGCCGGCTATCGCGGCGCGGCGGCGGCGGCGCATTATCATGCGGTCTTCGCCCATATCGGCGCGCATCTCAGATATGGCAGGGCCAAATTTCCGGTCGGCTCGCTGCGGCCGGTGCAGCTGGCGCTCGTCGGGCTGATCGAGGATGCGCGCGTCGAGGCGCTCGCCGCCGAGGAATATCCGGGCCTGCGCCGTTTGTGGTCGCGCTTCCATGTCGCCGAGCCCGGCCCGGCGCTCACCGCCGAGCTCCTGATGATGCGCCTGGCGCGCGCCCTCATCGATCCCGCTTATGTCGATGGCGATCCCTGGATCGTCAAGGCGCGCCGGATGTTCCGCGATGCGCGCGATCAGTGGGAGGACCCGGCGATCAGCCGGCGCATCGGCGGCCTGCTCGGCAACGACATCGGCCAGATGCGCATCCAGTTCAATGCCAAGAGCCATGTGATCGAGCCGTCCTATCGCGACGACAATCTGGGCCTGTGGGATTTCGGCGAGACGCCGCCGGAACAGGCCGAGACCGCCGAAATGCTGCTCGAGGCGGTGCGCCTCAATGAGCAGGAGACGCCAGAGGGAAGCGAACGGCGCGAGCGCGACGACACGAGCGACATTTCGGCGAACCGGGCCGGAAAGCTGACGGCATTGCCGGAGGATGCCGGCATCCCGATCGCGCGGCGCTCCGAATGGGATCATGTTGGCGGCCTGATGCGGCATGACTGGACGACCATCGTCGAATTCACGCCGAAGCCGGCGGCGGCCGAAGCGATCGACGCCATCCTCGCCGATCATGCCGATGTCGAGCGCCGCATCGCCCGGCTGGTGAAGGCGGCCAAGGTCAGCCGGCCGGTGCGCATGCGCCGGCAGCCGCAGGGCGACCGGCTCGATCTCGACGCCGCCATCCGGGCGATGATCGACCACCGCGCCGGCCTGCCGCCCGATACCCGCCTCTATGAGACGCAGGAGATGCGGGCGCGCGATCTTTCGGTGCTGGCGCTGCTCGACATATCGGAATCGACCCGTGACCGGGTGCGCGACACGACGATCACCGTCATCGCGCTCGAGCGGGCGGCGGCGGCGCTGCTGGCCCAGGCCATGGCCGATCTCGGCGATCCCTTCGCGCTGCATGCCTTCTGCTCGAATGGCCGCGAGGAGGTGCGCTACTACCGGGTGAAGGATTTCTCCGACGACAATCCGGCGCTGGTCAAGGCGCGGCTGGCGGGCTTGCGCGGCATGCTGTCGACCAGGCTCGGCGCCGCTCTGCGCCAGGCGGGCGCCGAGATCGCGGCCCAGGCCACGCATCGCAAGCTGGTGCTCGTCATCACCGACGGCGAGCCCGCCGATATCGACGTCGCCGACCGGCGCTATCTGGTCGAGGATGCCCGCAAGGCGGTGCAGGAGCTGGCCCGCCAGGGAGTCGACGTCTTCTGCGTCGGCCTCGATGGCGGCGGCGAAAGCTACCTGCCGCGCATCTTCGGTCCGCGCAACTATATGATGATCAACCGGGTCGAGGCCCTTCCTGAAAAATTGCCGATGCTCTATTTCAGACTCACCATCTGATCATGCGGGACGGCAATCCCTTGAGCAGCATCAGGCTTTATGCCGCGGAATTCCTCGGCACGGCCATTCTCGTGTTCTTCGCGGCGGGCTCGGTGATGGTCGCCGCCATGCTCGGCAATCTGCCGGGGCCGCTGATCTCGGGCGCGGCCTCCGGCCTCGCTCTGATGATCCTGATCTGGGCGCTGTTCGATATTTCGGGCGCGCATCTCAATCCGGCCTTGACGCTGGGGCTCGCCGTTCTCGGCGATTTCCCCAAGCGCCTGGTGCCCGGCTATGTCGCCGCGCAGCTGGCCGGCTCCTGCGCCGGAGCCGCTCTTCTTTATTATACGCTCGGCGCGCAAGGCGGCATGGGCGCCAATGTGCCCAATGCCGGCTTGCCGCTGTCGCTCACCGGCGCCTTCGCCATCGAGGTCTTCCTGTCCTTCATCATGATGCTGGTCATTCGCGCCGCCTTCGCCGCCGAGCCGCCGCTTCGCCTTTTCGCGTCGGTGCCGATCGGCCTCGTCGTCGGCATCGAGGTCATGCTGATGGGACCTGTCGCCGGCGCGGCGATGAATCCGGCGCGCGCTTTCGGCCCGACGGTCTTTCTCGGCGACTGGCGATTCTACTGGATCTATGCGCTGGGCCCGATGCTGGGCATTCTCGCCGCCAGCTGGGTGTGGCGGTTCTTGAAGCAGCGCTGAAGCGCACTTTATTTATCTGTTGCCGCTTCGCACTTTTCCGGATCATGATCTAATCGCGAATATCCTGCAGCAGGCTGCCGATCGAGCGCAGGCAGCGCAGCGCCAGATCGAGCAGATCGGCATGGGCGTGGTTGTCGGGCGCCATGGCATAGACGGCGCGCCGGATTTCGGGCGCGCCTTCGACGGCTGAGAGATGTCCGCCGGCGATCCAGGGCGCGGCGAGACTCCAGGGCAGGTAGCCCGAGGCGCGCTGGTCGATCAGATAGTTCAATCCCAGGACCGCCGGGCCGATGGTGATCGCCGGCGTCGGCAGACCGGGATAGGCCTCATTATGGGCCGAGCGCAATTCGTCGTCCCAATCGAGATTGACGTAATGGTCGCTCCACGTGTCGATGCTGTCCTTGTGGCAGACGAGGACCAGGCGCTCGTCGAACAAGGTCTCGACGATGAGACCGGGGCGGCGGCGCGGAATATACACGACGCCGAGATCGAGCAGACCTTCCGACAGGCGCTCGATCACATTGTCGGAATAGCTGCCCTCCAGGCGCAGCGCCACGTCGGGCGCCCGCTCGCGCATCGAGGAAAGCCAGGGGCGCAGCAGGCTGCTCCACAGGCTGGCGGGGCCGCCCAGGCGGAAGATGGTCTGGTAGCCTTGCGGAAGGGCGATCTCCTGGCGCGCCTGTTCCCAGGAGCTCAGGATCGCCAGCGCGTGCGCTTCGAGCCGCACTCCCGCCGGCGTCAGATCGGCGCCTTCGCGTCCGCGCAGAAACAGCGGCTGGCCGAGCTGTTCCTCGAGCGCCCTGATGCGGGCCGAGACGGTCGACTGCGTGACATTCAGCCGGCTCGCGGCGAGGCTGAAGCTGCCGGTCGCCACCACCTCGACAAAGCTGCGCAACTGGTCGACATTCATGGCGATCCTGCTCGATTGAGATTTCCGATAGCAACTATTCGAAAAATTTGCTTGCAAGATCAAGACCACTTCATCGACCATCGCCCACTTGCCGACAGAAGAAGCGTCCAGGGAGCCCGTCCATGACCCGTCCTCGCGACCATGATTACCTGCCCGTCCTCAAGCGTGATTTCGCCGATGGAAAAGTGAGCCGGCGCGGCTTTCTGCGCACCGCGACCTTGCTCGGCCTCTCGGCCGCTGCGGCCTATGCCTTCGCCGACAAGGTGACGGGTGGCGCAAGCGAGGCGCAGGCGCAGGAGACGAAGCCCAAGGGTGGGACCTTGCGCATCAGCACCACGGTCTATGACGTCAAGTCGCCGGCGATCGCGTCGACCACCGCGCATCCGCTCATCTATGCGCAGGTGGTCGAATATCTCACCAAGACCGGCGCCGACAACGTCACCCGGCCGCATCTTCTCAGATCCTGGGAGCCTTCCGCCGATCTCAAGACCTGGACGCTCCATCTGCGCGACGACGTCAAATGGCACAGCGGCCGTCCCTTTGTCGCCGACGATGTCGTGTGGAACCTGACGCGGCTGCTGAGCGACGAGGTCGGCTCCTCGGTGCTGGGGCTGATGGAAGGCTACATGCTCAACAGCATCGACACCGGAAAGACCGACGACAAGGGCAAGAAGATCATCCGGCATGAATTGTGGGACCCGAAAGCGATCGAGAAGGTCGACGACAGGACCGTGCGCCTCAATCTGAAGGCGCCGCAGCTGGCGGTGCCGGAGCATCTCTTCCATTATCCGGCGGTGATGCTCTATCCGGAGGAGAAGGGCGTGTTCGGACCGGGCGCCATCGGCACCGGCGCCTTCACGCTGAAGGAGCTCAATGTCTCGCGCAATGCGGTCCTCGAAGCGAAGCCCGGCTATTGGGGCGAGGGGCCTTATCTCGACCGCATCGAGTTCATCGATGTCGGCGGCAACGAGCAGGCGATCGTCAATGCGCTGATCTCGGGCCAGGTCGACGGCGCCTTCCAGATCCTGCCCGATTTCTATCCGCTGCTGAAGGACAATGCCGACCTGCAATATTACCAGGTCACCACCGCCGACTGCTCGGTGGTACGCATGAATCTCAAGCACAAGCCGTTCGACGACGCGAAGGTGCGCCAGGCCTTCCGGCTGGCGGTCGACCCGGTGAAAGCGAATCAGATCACCTTCGGTCAGTTCAGCACGCCGGCCGAGCATCATCATGTCTCGCCGATTCACCCCGATTACGCCAAGCTGCCGGAGCCGGTGCGCGATGTCGAAAAGGCCAAGGCGCTGCTTGCCGAGGCCGGCTACAAGGACGGCGTCGATGTCGAGCTCGTCATCCAGCAGAACCCGCCGCATCATCTGCGCAATGCGACGGCGCTCACCGAGATGTGGAAAGAGGCCGGCATCCGCGCCGCCATCAAGGTCGTGCCCAATCCGCAATATTGGGACATCTGGATGACGGCGCCGCTCGGCATGACGGTGTGGGCGCATCGTCCGCTCGGCGTGATGAACCTGGCGCTGGCCTATCGCTCAAATGCCGCCTGGAACGAAAGCGCCTTCGCCAATCCCGAATTCGACAAACTGCTCGACGAAGCGGAAGCGATCCCCGATCCCAAGGCGCGCAGCGTCAGGATGGCCGATATCGAAGCGCTGATGCAGCGCGAAGGCCCGATCGTCCAGACCTATTGGCGCAACCTGATCTCGTTCTACGACAAGAAGGTGGTGGGCTTCGCCATGCACCCGACCTATATGGTCTTCTGCAACGAGCTGGCGATCAGGCAGGGGTAGCAGATCGGTTCGGTTCTATGACGAGGCTCGGCGTTCACTCTCATTTCCCCTTCTCCCGCTTGCGGGAGAAGGTGCCCGATAGGGCGGATGAGGGTGTTGGTTCAGTTCACGACGGCGCTTCAAGAGAACAAAAGCGAAGCTTCAATACTTCCCGCACTTGCGGCTTTATAAC